>CAJOFY010000006.1 GCA_905233945.1 uncultured bacterium
ATAAGGTTTTGTTTCATAACCGACAGGCTGCCAGTATACTTCCTTGCAGAAATCGTGAAGATATTTCAAATATTTCTGATCTATAGAAATGAATTTCAGATTATTTTTCAGAGAGAACACAGTTTTCCTCAAAAAAAATAGGCTGCCCGAAAGCAGCCCTCGTTAATCTTCATCTCTTTGCGGAAATCCGCAGGTTAATGGAGACCTTCCGACCAAGAAGTATAGAGATGAAAATAAAAATGTCAAGATAAAATGAAAAATTTTTCTAATTTATTTTTTATTTTTCTTGAATGCGTTTGCTGCGAAACTTTGACCTCACCTCTTTGAATTCCCCTCTCCAGTGTGGCGAGGGGAGTCGTCATGTTGAGCGAAGCGAAACATCTCTGACCTTGAACGGAAATGGAAATTATTTTAACGATGCATTTTCTTAATGATGAAATTTTTTGTTGATATATATTAGAAAATCAATATTCTTAATTTGCAAAAACTGTTCAATTGGATAATGATATGCAAAACAACACAACTAATCAATTTGATTTTAAAGAAAATGAAATAGTTTTGTATCAGCCGAATGATGCTGTTCATTTGGAAGTCAGAATGGCAGACGAAACCGTTTGGCTCAGCCGTATTCAAATGGCAGAGTTGTTTGACCGTGACATCAAAACAATAGGAAAACATATCGCTAATGCACGACATGAAGAATTGAAAGGACAAGTGGTGGTCGCAAAATTTGCGACTACCACTCAGCACGGAGCAATTCAAGGTAAAACACAGACACACTTGACGGAATATTACAATCTTGATGTCATTATTTCCGTCGGTTACCGCGTCAAATCAAATCGGGGCGTAGAGTTTAGAAAGTGGGCAACCAGCGTTTTGAAGGACTATCTTCTTAAAGGTTATTCCATAAACCAAAGGATTGAACGCCTTGAAAACCGTGTAAGCAAGACGGAAGAGAAAATAGATTTTTTGTCCGCACCTCGTTGCCGCCGGCAGAAGGAATTTTCTTCAACGGTCAGATTTTCGATGCCTATACATTTGTGTGCGACCTGATCCGCAGTGCGAAAAAACAGATAATATTGTTCGATAATTACATCGATGACAGCGTTCTTAAAATGCTCGACAAACATAGTGACGGTGTTGATGTCAGCATTCTGACCAAAAGCGTTTCACCGCAGCTGCAGCTTGATATTGAGAAGCACAATTCCCAATATTCTCCAATAAAATTACAAGTTTTCACAAATTCTCACGACCGCTTTCTATGCATTGATGAGACGGTTTATCACATCGGGGCATCGCTCAAAGATTTGGGCAAAAAGTGGTTCGCTTTCAATAAAATGGAAATCGATACCGAGAGCTTGATGAAAAAATTATGATGGCGGCTCAGACCTCACCTCTTTGGATTCCCCTCTCCAGTGTGGCGAGGGGAGTCGTCATGTTGAGCGAAGCGAAACATCTCTGACCTCTCCGTCACTGCGTGACACCTCCCCTGCCTCAGGGGAGACAAGAAGCGGTAGAAATATCTTATAACTTTAAACGGAAATGGAAATTATTTTGGGGAGTAGGAGACTTCCGGTTCCGCTGCGGCGGCGAAACCGCTGTCAAGGTCGGGGTATTCGAAAGGTTTTTGCGGGTTTTTGCCGATCCGTGAGGCGATTTTCGCCATCGTTTCTTCGAAAGAGGATGATTTCAGCTCGCATTCCCAGACAACGATCACATTCCAGCCGCTTTGTAATTAAGCTCTACCAAGAAAAATGACATCTTGATGATATTTTAGGTTCGAGAGTAAATCTGCAGAGATTTTTAAATCGAATTTTTTGTTTTGATCTATCTTTAACAAATCTATGTTTTGGTTTTCAAATTCTTTGGAACAAACAATTCTTCCTTCATCGCTGAAAGTTATCAGTCCGACATCAAACAGTTTGTCGTAAAGCGGTGAAAGAAGAAATCCGTTTTCTGAACTTAAACGCTGCTCATTAGTGCTGACAGCCCACGGTTTTATATGGCTGGCAAGAAGTATTCTTCTATCATTAACGCCTGTTACAATGCAGCGACCGTCATATTTTTCGATCAATTTTTCACGAAAAATACCTTGTCCAATTCTTGCACTGATAATGGCTTTACGTTCTGTTTCGGTAATTGTTTTAGGAGTCTCTATAAACTGTTCGTATGAGGTGTCGAGTAAAAGCGCATCATTAGCAGCAAGGAAATTACGATATTGCTTTAAAGAATTGCTGTACATATTGTTGCCACGGCTATTTTTTTCCACAAATAGACTGCTTAAAAACGCTTTTTGTATAGCAATATCGAGTTCACTTAAAGTCATTTCGGTTAAAGGCTTTTCGGTTAATTTCCAAACAATAAAATCTTTTGAGCAAGCATTTAATCCGCTTTTATAATGCTGAGCGGTAGAATCACTTTTTAGAGCTGATAAAATCATCCAATCTTTAAAGGTTTGCAGATCTTGCATTTTTTACTCCTTTCAAACAAAAACCTGAAAACATATTTTTTTTTACGCGGAAATCAATTCTGAAGTTGCAAAAAGTCGACAGACTATAAGTATCAAAATTCCCCTGCGGTTATTGTCGCTGACGGCGGGGCGGGAAGGTGCGCCGCGCGGCGGCTTTTAAATAAGCTCACTTCAAACTGTGCGCTTGAAGCGCAAACTTTGCACAGACATATATCTGGAACTTGAATTTTGATAAAATTCTGATAAAATACTGATAACTTTTTGCATTTTTTAGGAGGAAATTATGCAAATTCGCCCAGTCTCAGATCTACGCAACAAATTCTCTGACATAGAGAGTTTGGTTTTTTCAAAGAAAGAGCCGGTTTTCCTGACAAAAAACGGTTACGGTTCTATGGTGGTGATGAGCCTTGATATGTATGAAAGCCTTACCGAAAATATCGAGGCAAAACTTGACGCTGCGGATATTCAGGCTGAAGAGAGCCCGGAACGTCTTTCCCATGATGAAGTTTTTGATGCTGTCCGAGCACGCATAGGGTCAACTAAATGAGCTACAAGTTACGTTATCTTCCCGTTACAGATCTTCCAGGGCTTTCTTTTCCTTTTCTTCGACTGTTTTGACGGCGTCGTTGAGTTTCTTTTCAGCTTCCTGCTTCATTTCGATCATTTTCTGCGCTTCAGTTGCGGGGGTCGGCGGCTGTTTCCCGCATGAGGAGAGAAGAAGCGAGAACAAAAGGGCAAAAATTGCGATAATTGATGATCTTTTCATTTATGCCTCCTGTTACAGATACTTTACTGTCGCTTCCAGCGGTTTCTTTTCGGTGTGTCTGGGCGATGGTTCCGCATCCGCAGCCGCGTAGCCGAGATCCATGAAAAGGACTGATCTTTCGTTTGCCGGGAGGTCGAACGCCTTTTCGAGCGCAGTGTTTCCGAACATGTTGCACCAGGTCGTGCCGAGCCCGAGTTCAGCCGCCTGAAGCATGATGTGGGTCGCGACGATGCTGACATCCTCGATCCCGGCGTGGATCCCTTCTTCATTCGGGTTTTTCCAATCTTCATCAGTATTGTAGGTGAAAATGAGAACTGTCGGCGCGTTGTAGCGGCACGGAGTCAGAGTGTCGAGTTTTGCGAGCAGGGCTGCGTCCTCAATGACGTAAATCCTCTGCGGCTGCTGGTTTTTCGCGGTCGGAGCGATGTTTCCTGCTTCAAGAATTTTGTCGAGGATCTCCTTTTCCACTTTTTTGTCCGAATAACTCCTGACAGAGTAGCGTTTTTTCGCGAGTTCGATGAAATCCATGTTTCCTCCTTAGTTGTAGATTATTTCTGCGCCGAATGGTTCGAGCGTGATCTCGATTTTGTTTTTCGCTTCTATTTCCTCGCCGGAAAAGAGCGTTTCAAGCTTGCCGCTCAGTTTCAGTGCCGACAAGTCGAGGGTGATTTTCTCCTCGTCTTCTCCGTTGTTGAAGACGGCGATTACAGTGTCATCTCCCTGAACCATTGCGAAAGCGTAGATATTTTCCGAAACAGCGAGGTTTTTCCTCATTCCGTGCATGAGTGCCGGATGGTTTTTGCGGAAGTTACCGAGAATTTGAGTGTGCGAAAGGTTTTCCTTCTGGTTTTCGCTCAGATCGTCGCCGAAAAGAGCCATTCTTCTGTTGTCGGGATCGTTCGCGCCCGGCATTCCGAATTCGTCGCCCTGATAGATTATCGGGATCCCGGGGTGGGTGAACATGAACGTCAAAGCGTTGCGCATTTTTTTGAACGGAAGCTCCTCTTCAGGCAGCTCCGGAGAGTTTTCCCACACTTTCTGGTCAGCTTCTGCGCCTCCCTGCGACGAAACACCGTCAAAATCCTTGTTCGCAAGGCTCAGAGCCCTCGCAACATCGTGATTTCCGATGAAATTGCCCATGATCGAGCCTTTGTAAAAGTCGTTCTGATAGCGGTAGTCGTTGGTTTTGAGGAATTTAGAGAAAGTCTCAAAATCCTCGCTCTGCAGGAGGAATGTCCGCACGATGTGGTGGTAAAGCGGGAAGTCGAACTGACCGTCGAGCTTGTTTTCGCCAAGGTAGTAGCCGATCTCGTCCCAGCCCATATCTCCTGTGAAAGTCTCGCCGATCATGTAGAAAAGGATTCCAGTCGTTGTGACCCTGCGCTGGATCGCAGTTTTCAGAGTTGTTGTAAAGTCGAGTTCCATGAGCCGTATCGCGTCAAGACGCAGGCCGTCGATGTCGAATTCCTGAATGAGCCAGATCAAGTGATTGATGACCGCTTCCATCGCCTCGTCGCTGCGGTAGTTTATGTCGGCGAGATAATCGGTGAACCAGCAGTCGATCGGTCTTTCCCAGCCGCATGAATAGCCGCCGTTCGAATTTGCCGGAAGACCATCTTTTGCCATATTGAACCAGCCGCGGTTTTTGTATGTTTTCCAGAGATATGAATCGGTGTGGACGTGATTTGGCACGAAGTCAAACATTACTCTTATTCCCTTTTTATGCGCTTTCTGAATGAGCTCGTGCAGCTTTTCCTCGCTTCCGAAGTGCTTTTCAATTGGCGAATCGAGTCCAGGAATGTGAAGTTCGTTCGTCCAGCCCGTCGCAATAGGCCAGTATGAGTGGTAAGCCGCGTAGTAACGGCTGTCTCCGCCCATTCCCTTGCCGGGATTTTCTGTATTTGCTATGGGAGAGCTGATCCACAGGACGTTTACACCCATGCCGGAAAAGTAGTTGTCGTCGATTTTGTCGATGATCCCCTGAAAATCGCCCCCCTGCCAGTTCGCTTTTTCGTCGATGTCTGAAAACGGATTGTCGTTGCTTTCGTCGCCGTTTTTGAAGCGGTCTGTCATAAGCTGGTACATGAAGGAATCCTGCCATTCAAACGGCGTTTTCTCGATCCATACCGGCACCGTGAGAACTTCCGAGGCAAAACCGTCGGTATCGAAAATTTTGAAGAACCATGTGAACTTTCCGCTTTCTTTTGCTTCGTAATCTATAGAAATCATTCCTGTTTTCTTATCAAACGAATAATCGGCCCCGTCTCTTCCGAGCAGAATCTCCGATTTTTTGAAATCGGGGTCTTTGCCTGAAATTCCGGCAGTGAACCGGATCTGGAACTTTATGTTTTTTCCGGAAATTTCAGGCCTTCCGGCAAGTTCTATTTTCGGATAGCGGCAGTCTTTCACCTCGAGTTTGCTGTACCGGATGTCTTTGTCGAACATCGTGAGCGGATTTGCGGGATCGAGGAACGATTTCGAGTTTTTTGCCGAGAAAAAACTGTACGGGTAGTTCCCGGGAGCGAGAAAAAGTTCAGTGCTCCAGACTCCGTCCTTGTAGGTCATCGGGGTCGAGAGCGACCAGTTGTTGAACGAACTTTTGATGTAGAGATCATCCTCGGCGCGTCCGTTTACCGAAAGTATTACTCCGCGGCAGTAGTTACCCTGAGACTCGCTGCCGCCGCAGGAAATGAAGATTGACATGAGAGCCGATAATATCAGCGCTGTAAGCGCTTTTACATGGTTGAAAGGAATACATGAATTGTCCATGTGTTTTCTCCTTCATGTGGTTTTAAATTAAATCCTGCCTGAGCCGTTATTGAGCCGATAGGCGATGCGTAGAGCAGACCTCCGCCGGAAGCATAGCGGAAAAGCTCTCCTTCACCGACGTGAGAGGCTTCTTCCCAGAGGTTGCCGATGTCGCAGAACCCGACGAAATAAAGGTCCGTAACTATTTTGACCCGAAGCTCGTTACGCATAAACATATAAAATTTGCCTTCAGCCATTTCCCCTTTCTGGTCGATTGGAAGGAGCTCGTTCGTGTAAAATCCGCGCATTGTCGAGTTTCCGCCGAGTTTCAGGACATCATCGGAAGAAAGTTCGCCGGAGTGGGGAAGGAGATAGGCCGAAGAGAGGTACGCGTGGTAGATCAGCCTGTCTGTCGATAAGATATCGCCTGCGAAGTTGGTTCTGTAATGGAGCGGGATATATATCGCAAGTCCGCCTTCAAAGAGCGAATACTGGTTCGTGTCACCGGCTACAGATGAGGTGTTCTGATATCTCAGCGAAAGTTTCCACCCTTTTGTCGGGAAGAAAATCGAATCGCGGAAGTCGATATATCCTCTGATTTCAGGCGAAATCACGAGTCTCTGCAGGATTTCATAGCTGACATCGCCTCCTTCAGCGACTTCATAGTCTTTTTCGTATCTGTAGGCGAGCTCGAAACCGGTCGAGATGTAGTAACGGTTGCTGAAACGCCGGAAAATACTGAAATATAAACCGTTTTTGTCAATCATGTAGGGAAGACCGCCGTTGCTTCTGATATCATGGACATGGAAAGCGTCGATCTGCGAGGAAAGAGGGACTTTCGGAATGTATGTGTCCTGAAAAAGGAATGTCAGGGTTATCTTTCTTTCAGTCTTCTGCCAGTCTGTGAAGTCTTCAGAGTAGTATTTTTTGAAGCGGTCGTTCATAAAAAGTTCGATTTTTCTTGAAACTTTGATGCTGATTTTTGACGAGATGCCCGATTTTCCCATGTTTTTCCACTCGAATATGCCGAGAGCTCTCACACCTTCATCCGTGCTTACTCCGACGCCGGGCGTGATTTTAAATCGTTCCGCCTCGCTCACAGTGACTACAAGATCCTTTTCTTCGTTCGGGAACTCGGGGTCGATGAAGTCGATGTCGACAGACTGGAAAATGCCGGTTTGAAGCATATTCCTGCGGCTGTACTGGAACGAGTCGCCTTCAAGGACATCTCCCGGGTCGATTCTCAGAATATGTCTTACGACCCACGGCGATGTCAGGTAATTGCCGGCGATTACGACCTCTGTGACTTTGACTTTGAAAAGGTATTCGACATTGAAAGTGATGAAAACTTTGTCCGCTTTTGTCACTTTTTCATGAGTTATGAGGTGAAAAATGTAGCCTTCGTTGTTAAGGAAGTCAGTTATTCTCTTCTGGTAGGCCTGAACAATTCTTTCGTTGAAAGGAACCGGTTTCGGCAGCTTGATTTTCTTTTTTATGGCCTTGTCAAGCTTTTCGTCGCCGGTGAAAGCCTCGACTCCAGAAAGAAAATACTGCGTTTTTTCGGCTATGTTTATGTCGAGAGTAAGTTTTCCGTCGCTTTCAGTTATAGAAACATCCGAAACATCGACATCGGCATAACCTCCGTTCTGGTAGATTTTTTCGGTCATTTCCCTGATTTCTTCGAGGTATGCCTTGGGGACGGCGTTGGGGGAGTCCGGTTTGCCGATTTTGTCTTTTCTGCTGTCCTTCAGTGTTCTTTCTCGGGAGCCGTCGGTGTCAGTGTAGCCGCCGCCGGTGTGGGTTCTGTTGATCATGATTCTTGGAAAATTTTCCTCTTCGATCCTGTCGGCTATGAAGTCGGTGAGCCTTGCGGTCACGATTTTCCGGTTTCTCTCGTTGCTCGTGCCGTTAAGGACGATTCCGTTGATGAAGCGTCTTTCGTTCTCCTTGATTTTGACGCTGATAGTGCTTTCTGCCTCGTTCATCACTGATTTTTCCAGAATTTCCACTTTGATTTCGGCATCGTGGAATGCGTAGGCCTGATAGAGTATTTCGAGTTTTTTCTGCACTTTTACTGTGTCGAAGTGGTAGTTCGGAACATCTTTTACTACCTTTGCGATTGTGTCCGGCGAAAACCAGTAAGCCCCTTCGATATTTATTGAAAAGTGGCTCCCTTTTTTGACAGTGAGCGCAAGAACGCCGTTTGGGCGCTTGTCCGATGTCACAGCAATGTTCAGATAGCCTTCATTTTTGTATCTGTCAATGATGAAATACTCGATTTCAGTTATGTTTTTGTCGGTGTAAGGCTGTCCTTTGAAAGAGGATTCAAGGTCGAATTTCAGCTTTTTGAACTCAGTTCTGTTGAACTCTCCGTTAAGTTTGAAGTGCTTGATTTTTTCCTGAGGTCCCTCTTTTATGTCGATTGTCATTTTAATCGCTGTCGGCGAGATTTTTTCGGTCGCGATGCTTACACGGGCTGAAAAATAGCCGTTTTCGCGGTAGTAGTAGATGATTTCTTCCCGTATTTTCGCGATGTTGTCTTCGTAGTATAACGAGTTGAGCCCGATTCCCGATGCGAGTTTGAGCTCTCTGTCGGTCAGGTGATAGTTGCCCCTGATTTTTATGTTTTCAATGATGAGCTGAGGAATGCCGGTGATTTTTATTCTGACTTTGTCCTTTCCCGATTTTTCGGAAGTCACGATTATCTGCTCGAACTTTTTCGAAGCGTATAGCAGTTTTACTGTCCGTCTGACTTTTTTGATCGACAAAGGCTCGTTTTTCTTGATTTTTATCCAGCGCGAAAAGTCTGATTTCGGCAGCGGGCTCTCCCAGACAACTTCGGATACAATATCAGCCCCGTAAATCGGAAAAAACAGTAAAATTGAAAAAAGTAATAATAAAAACCGATACTTGATCAATATTTAAACCGGCGGAAAATCATTAAAACTCTATCTTTCTTTTTGTCGGATCTTCATTTTGTCTGAAAAAAGTGAAAGTGTGTCCTATCGAACCGCAGCACTCGCAGTGAAGCTCTTCCTCTATTTTTGCAGCTATCTCTTTTTTCTCGTCAATGTAGTCGATGAATTTGATTTTTATGAGCTCGTGCGCAGTCAGTGCCTCGTCAATCTGTGATATGACCTGTTCCGTGCATCCGTTTCTGCCGATTATTACGACCGGACTGAGCGCGTGAGCAAGCCCTCTGAGATATTTTTTCGCTTTTCCAGTAAGTTTTTCCATCTAGATCTCCATAAAAATTTCCTTCAGTTTTTTAAAATCGGCAGTTTCCATGAATCTTCCGAGGATTACTGCGGCAGCCGCCGAGTCTATAACGCCCGACTGTTTCTTTGCGCGGTAGTTCTTCGCATTGACTTTTTTTATTTCAAGCGCCTCTTCAGACGAATGGAACTCATCCACGCCGAAAAAGGGGATGTTTTCGTAAATTTCCTTCAGTCTCCGCTCAAAACCGCGTACAACCGGCATGAAACTGCTCTCTTCACCGTTCGCGCGGAGAGGATGGCCGACTGCAAATGCCGCGATATCGAAATCGAGCATGTTTTTCAGTCTTTCAAGATCGTCGTTTATCGAGTCTTTTCTTTTCAAAGTACCGATAACTACGGGAAAGTTCCATGTAGGATCGGTTGCCGCGACCCCGACGAACTTCATTCCGACATCGAGCGAGACGACTCTTTTAGTCATTGTTTTTCCCTGAAAGCGAGGCGAGCTGCTCAAGTACAGTCTCTTTTATAATACTCCTCGCATTTTTTTCCATCCACTCGAAAACAGCGGCTTTTACCGCCGATTCATCCGGAATCGCTGCCTGAGCCTGCGGTTTGTCATACGTCGGTTCTTCCGCCGGAGCCGGTGTTACGAAAGGTCTGCTTTCTTCCTCTTCTTCTTTTTCGTTGTTTCTTTCAAGTGAAAGCAAACTTACAAAATCATCTATTCCGCTCATGTTTTCGTTGAAATCTTCGAATGAGGGCGGTGCCTGGAAAACGGTTTCTTTGTTTTCCATGGTTTCAGGTTCCGGTTTTTCCGGTTCAGCAGCCGGTTCCTGAGCTGTTTCCGGAGCCGGTGTTTCCTGCGGCTGAGGCTGTATTTCTGCATCGTTTCCGCTGCCGGAAAGCCCGTTTTCCTCGTTCGGAAAATCTCCGAAAAGGTCTGTTTCAGCGGAATTGTCGCTGAAAAGATCATCGATGTCCGCTTCTTCGTTCTGCGGAGCTTTAGGTTCAGCTATAACTGCGTCTGAAGAAAGCTCAAACGGTTCCTCTTCGTCCTCAAGCCCTCCCAGAAGCTCTGTCACCGTGTTGTCTTCGCCTTCGCTGCTGTCCGGAAGATCATTTTTTACAGCCGAATCGGGAACAAGCCGGTCGAAAACCGTGAGAAGTTCGGTCCGGTTGAAGTTCCTCGGCAGAGTCTGAATCTGCGGATTTTTTGTGTTTGTCGCAAGCAGCAGCGGCGTGCCGGTCGATTTCAGCATTGCTATTATCCCCTGCGGCACAATCGATTCCTCAGCCACTATGAGGTTGAATTTTTCGTGCTGAAGTTTTTCGAGAAAGCCGTTGAGAGTGTCTTTCAGCATTATTCTCCACGACGAATCGTGGGTGTAGTTGAGATACCTTTCGGTGATTACCGGATTTGTTTCCAGTACCAGAGCTGTTTTTGTTGCCATTTTATCCTCCTGAAATTCTTTCAAAATACTGCCTGATAGTCTTCATATCGTCCGGAAGCGGCGAGTGAAAGAGAAAATCTTCGCCGGACAGGCTGAAACCGAGAGTCCCTGCGTGCAGAAGCTGTCTTCCTGAAGTCGAAAGTAGTTTGTTGAGCGCTGCGTCCGGTGTTTTCTGCATTCCGCCGTAGAGCTCGTCGTTCAGAATCGGGTGTCCGAGACAGTTCATGTGCATTCTTATCTGGTGTGTGCGTCCTGTTTCGAGCGTTATTCGTAAAAATGAAGCATACTTGAACTCGTCAACGACTTCGTAGTGCGTCACGGCTTTTCTTCCGTTTCTGACATCGGGAGAGAAGCGCAGACGGTTTCTGGGATCCCTGCCGTGAAAAGTCGAAACTGTTCCCGTTTTTTCCTTCAGTTTTCCCCATACGAAGCAGAAATACTCGCGGTTTATATCGTGACGCGAGAACTTTTCCTGAAGTTCCGTCAGAGTTTTTTCGTTTTTTGCGACGACGAGAAGTCCTGAAGTGTCCTTGTCTATCCTGTGGACAAGCCCCGCTCTGAAATCCGGGTTGTTTCTGGATTTTTCATGCAGGTTCAGATAATTGACCAGACCGTTAAGCAGAGTGCCTTTAGGATGGCCGTTCCCAGGATGAACCAGAAGTCCCGCCGGTTTGTTGACAATTAGGAAGTCGCTGTTTTCGAAAACTATGTCGAGCGGGATGTTTTCAGGTTCCGCGGAAACCTGTTCCGGTTCTTCAGCCTCGAATTCGATGAGATCTCCTTTCGAAAATTTGGAAAAACTGCATTTTGTGACGATTTTTCCGTTGACGGATAGGTTTTCGCAGCGGATGTTTCTCTGCGCTGCGGCTCTTGAAATTCCGAGCATCGACGAGATGAGAACATCCGCTCTCACGTTTTCGTCGGTTAAAAGTGAAAAAGCTGTGCAGCAGCCGTAAAAATCCAAAACAGCACCTTCATACAAAAATCAACTGTAAATTATGGTTTCTATACTGATAAAGGCAAGAATTTTTTATATTTAGATGATGCTCAGGATTAAAAATCGATGGAAACTATTTCTTTGAAGCGAAAAGTTTTGCCGCTGCAAGGGCAAGCATTGAAGCTACAGCCGCGAGAACAACGTAAATCATGCTGTTAGACGAGGTTTCCGGAAGTGCCGAAACAGCGCAGCCGCTGCCGTCATCGTCACCGCTGCCGCAGGATGCGGAATCGTTTTCGTTGCATTCGTAAGCGAACTCTTTCGAGGTTACGGGAAGCTCAACGATTTCTTTGCCGCTGGAAATTTTTACGCCGTTTGACGGAATCTGGATTTTAGCCTTTTCGCCTTTCGACATTTTGAACTCGACTTTGAAGATAAGGTATTTTTCTTCACCGGCAGCATATTTGAGAACGTCTTTGAGTCCGTCAATCGTGACAGTTGTTGCGTTTTCGAACTCGGCAACCTTCTTTATGAGTGCGTCGCCTGCCGATTCAATGCCGTTTTTGTCGTTATCTGCGATAAGGGATATTGATTTGATTCCTTCACCGAATTTCGCGTAGTTCGACGGAATTTTTACCTTGATCGAGCTGATAGCATCGTCGGAACCGATTGATTTTGTTCTGACCTGAAGGATTTCGTGATTGCCGTTGAACTCTTTGTATGAGGGAACTTTCGGATCGCTGTCACCTTTGGTGAAAACGAAACCGTCGGTTGGTTCGAATCTGTAGGATGCAAAGTTGACTTTTGAGCCTTTTGCATTGACATCTCCGGCTGCATCCTTAAAGGTGAATGCTCCGCTGTCTTCGATTACCATATTGAATTTGCCGGATCTTCCGCCATCGTTCAGTTTAACATCAGCTGTTACGAGGAAGTGAGCCGTGTCACCGGTTTCTATGAGTCTGTTCGCGGGATCGGTGATCGAAAAGTCGAAGAAATATGAGTTGGTGATTGCATCTGCAGTTGCAATCAGAACGTCACCTTCGTTGACCTGACCGTCTGCGCTGTTTTTACCTTCTTTGTAGAGCTTGAAGTTTACTGCGTTGACATCCGAGTCTTTTTCGAGCTTGAGTGCGACTTTATGGAACTCATAGTATTTGCCTTTGTCACCGTCAGCAAAAAGATAGAACTGACCGAGAACAAGGTCGTAGGTCGGAGACGGAATGATTATCGAAGCAGAACCGCTGTCCGGAGAGTTTGTATCGATGTCGTATTTTACTTCGGAAACGTTTGTGAGGTCGGCATTTGCGTCAAAAACACACTCGTTGTTCTTGCATTTTTTGCCGTCTTTGCAGTCTTTGTCTTCAGTGCAGTAGTTGTCGTTGCCTTCAACTCTGACACCGCCGCACTCCATTTTCGGAGGAAGTTCGCACTCGGTAACAGGTTTGCATTTTCCGATTTTGAGTCTGAGCGGAATGTTACTGTTCGAGTAGTATTTAGCGCCGCCTTCGGAACTGATGACAGCCGAGTTTCTGATGACTTCGTTTTTCGAAAGGCCCGATTTCGGTCTGACTACGAATCTGACCCAAGCAGTGGTGTTTTCACCGCATACTCCGCCGTTGCAGTGTTCCATTGCATCAGAGATCAGCTGAGGGTTCGAGTACGGGAAGCCGCCTGCAACATCAGGAACTGCAGTCCAGTCGGTTCCAAGACCGGCATCATTGAACTTCGTTGCGATTTCGGTTGTTCCTGGAACATATTCAACCTGGGACGGAAGTGAGTCCTGAAGCTGAACATCGCGGGCTACATTCTGGCCGTGGTTCTGGATTTTGATTGTGTAGTAGAAAGGTCTGTCTTCGCAGAAAGTATCGGCATCATCCGCGCACGAGCAGTAGTCTTTTTCTCTTTCATCAGGAATATCGAAATCGGGAAGTTTGGTATCGACGCTGACGATAAGAAGGTTTGTGTAAACCTGATCCTGGTTAGCACCGATCTGAAGGTTAAGGCTCTTTTCGCCTTTGACGAATTTCTGGTAGAAAGGTCCCTCGGGGCTTGCGTCGATCATAAGGATATCGGCATCGATCGCATATTCGAGAGGATTGGTCGTATCCATAGGCCAGAGCTGGTTCGGGTTGCCGACGCACCAGTAGCTGGTGTCCTCCCATCCGAAAACTGAAGAAATCGAGTTGTACATTTCAGTGTATGAAACAGGCTGGCCCATCATCGATGGGTGAGAAGCCTGCGGGTTGCAGTCGTTGAAAATGGGAAGTAATTCTCCAGGATTGGATTCGCTGCTTATTGAAAGTCCCTCTTCATGCGAGAAAAGATATGACGCAAGACCGGGGTCGCCTTCAAAAACGACGAGACCGAGTTTGATGATTGCTTCGTCAGGAAGTTCGAAACCTGAAACATTGATGTTGGTCGAAGCGTCTCTGTAAGCAGCAAGACCGTTGTAAACATAGATTTTTTTTGCACTAATATGCTGCGAAGTGTAGACGAAAGGAAGGAACCATCCGCCGACAAGACCGCTTGTTTCGAGATAGTTCGTATGGTTCGAACCGTCCATGCCGCTGACAGTGTATTCACCGTAAAGGGCTTCACCGGAGTTCATTCCGTTGGCTTCGCCCATTGCAATGATTTCTTTCATAAAGTCTGAAACCTCGACACGGTAGGTGAAAACGCCAGTTGTTCCGTCGTTCAGTGCCTCGTATTCGAAGTTTCCGATTGTCGTTGTTGCAAGGTTGCCCTGGAAAGAAGCGGTGATTTCTTTCTGAAGCGCTATTTCAGGATTCGTTGAATTTTTAAAAGAGAGCGTTACCGAATTGTCAGTAGGACCTGCGAGATTGCTGGGATCCTGAGTCGAAAGCCATGCAAGAAAAGCTCTGTCAATGTTTGCATCCGGCGGAATGTGTTTTTGAGTAAGAGTGTAGGTCGAATGGTCGATAAAAGTATCGCCCTGGGGGTTTGTGGCGGTATTGTCCTGACCGTTACTTGTGTTTGCTTCACCTGTGACACGGTCAATAAGTGTTTTGTGCATGATAAAGAAGTCCCATGCACCTTCCTCCCATTTGAGAAGAGTTCCGTCAGGAGCCATAGAGATACCGTTCTGGCCAAGATCGGCAAAAAGAAAAAAAGGAACCAAAAACATAAAAACCAATAAGAATTTTTTCATCGTCTCCTCCGAAAAGTTTAACAAAAAAACGGTAGATTATAGACTTTTTGAAAGAGGAGTCAATAAAGATTTTTCTCCACCGGAAAATTTTGCTGTTTTATTTTCCTTGCTAAAACAAATTCAAGTTTTATACTCGCGCAAAAATTGTTCTTTAATTGTTTTGAACTTTTAATAACTTTTTTGAAGGAGAAAAAAATGAATTTTATCGAAACGTTGCGCGAAAAGGCAATCAAAGTCCAGAAAACGATAGTTCTTCCGGAAGGAACCGAACCGAGAACTCTCAAGGCGACCCAGATCATTCTTGAGCAGAAGATCGCGAAGCCGATCCTCATCGGAAACCCTGACAAAATCGCTGCAGCGGCAAAAGAACTCGGCGTAAAAATCGACGGTGCAAGAATAGTTGACCCGGTAAACAGCGAATACTACGAAGATTTCGTCAATACTTTCTACGAAATGAGAAAGGCTAAAGGCGTCGATATGGAAAAAGCACGCAAAATGATGGCTGACGAAGTTTACTTCGCAACGATGATGGTCAAGAAAGATGTCGCAGACGGTCTTGTAAGCGGTGCCATCCACTCCACCGGCGACACGATCCGTCCGGCACTTCAGATCATAAAGACGAAACCCGGCATCAAATCGGTTTCCAGCGCCTTCGTTATGATAGTTCCGAACTGCGAAATGGGCAGCAACGGAATGTTCCTTTTCGGCGACTGCGCAGTCAACCCGAACCCGACTTCGGCAGAACTTGCAGAGAGTGCAATTCTCACCGCTCAGACTGCAAAATCTTTCTGCGACATGGATCCGAAAGTCGCACTTCTCAGCTTCTCGACCTACGGCAGCGCAAAACACGAATTCGTCGACAAGGTAGTCGAGGCAGTAAAAATCGTTCACGAAACAGCTCCCGACCTCAAGGCTGACGGCGAGATCCAGGCTGACGCAGCCATGGTCGCAAGCGTAGGCAAGACGAAATGCCCGAACAGTCCGATCGCAGGACAGGCTAACGTCATGATTTTCCCCGACCTTCAGAGCGGAAACATCGGTTACAAACTCGTTCAGAGACTTGCAAAGGCGGAAGCAGTCGGTCCTTTCCTTCAGGGAATTGCAAAACCGGTCAACGACCTTTCGAGAGGCTGCTCGGTTGACGATATCGTAAACGTAGTCGCTGCAACTGCAATCCAGGCTGCAAACTAATCAAAACAAGTTCTGAAAAATTAAATCTCAACACCATAGGGAACGTCCTTGTGTGCTTCCGTTTTTGTTTGAAAAAAACCTCTTGTTTTCAATCCGTTTTTCACTATAATTCACTGATGTAACTTCAATTGGAGGCGAATATGAGTTACGAAGCACTTTTGGAACAGATAAAAGCCGCGCCGGAAGAGTGTCTTGATGAAATTTCAAACTATGTAAATTATGTGATCTATCGTTATGAAAAACAGAAAACAGCGGCTGAGCGTTTTGACGATGAATGTGCGAAAGCGCAGGCTTGGGCAAAAGAAACCGGGCTTAGCGAACAGGATATTTTAGTCACATTGAAAGAAATCAGATCTGAAAACCAGAGAGTCGCTGAATGAAAATCGTTATAGATACGAATGTCGTTGTTTCGGCGTTGTTCTTCGGCGGAAAACCGCAGAAACTTCTTCATTGTGCGATTACAGGAGCGCTTGAAGTAGTTGTTTCGAAAGAAATTATTGAAGAATACAACGAACTTATTGAAAGAATCTCCGACAAATATTCGGGAAGAAAAGAAAATTTTTCCATAAATGAATTTATTTCGATATGCCGTCTTGTCACTCCGACACGCAAGATTGATGTCTGCCGCGACCGCGATGATAACAAATTTTTGGAATGCGCTGCTGAAGCGAAATGCCTGTATGTTGTCAGCGGAGACAACGATTTGCTTGCTTTGAAACAGTTCGAAGATATAGAAATTATGACAGTCGCAGAATTTTTTGACCGATTTTTTTAAATCTTATGACTCAAAAATCCCCGTCAATCTTCAAAAAAAGTTCCGATCTGGCAATTTTGACAATAATTTCGCGTGTTTTAGGTTTGGTGCGCGAATCTGTCACGGCAGCTTTTTTGGGAACAGGGGCTTTAGCGGACGCTTTTGCTGTTGCTTTTACGATTCCCAATGTCGTGCGGAGGCTTTTTGCCGACGGAGTCATTTCATCGGCTTTCATTCCGCGCTTCAAAGGGCTTCTCGCCGAAAATAAAAGAGGTGAGGCTGCCGAATTTCTGAGTGCGCTTTTTACGATTGTTAGCCTTGTTTCGTTTGTTTTTGTCGCAGTTGCGTTCGTTTTTTCGGGCGGCATAACTGCGATTCTGGCCCCGACGCTTGAAGAAAACGCGGCGGCTGAGGCTGCGCTTCTTGCAAAAATAATGTTTCCTTACGTTTTTTTCATTTCGCTTGCAGCACTTACGCAGAGTGTCCTCAACAGTTCTGGGATCTTCAGGCCGAGCGGAGCTTCTCCTATAGTTTTCAACATCGCTTTCATCACGGCGGCTTTTCTGATCGCGCCGCTTACTGAAAATCCGGCGAGAGCTCTTGCTGTCGGAGTTTTTGCAGGGGGATTTTTGCAGCTTGCGATACAGCTTCCTTTCATGGCGAAAACGCTTTTCCGCTTTACTTTTACGAGCCTTAAAAAAGCGTTTGCGAACCCCAATATTGCGAAATCGGGAAAGATGGTTTTAGCCGCGCTTTTTGGTACCGGCGCATACCAGCTGAATGTTCTTCTCACGACAAACATGGCTAACAGAGCAGGGGAAGGCGTTGTCAGCAGCCTTAGATTTTCGGCGCGGATCGAAGAACTTGTGATCGGCGTTTTTGTCGTAACTTTGAGCACAGTGATTCTTCCGGAACTGGTTGAAAACGCGAAAAGCAGGAATTTCGCAAAACTTACGGAAAACCTTGATTCAGCCTTGAAGTTCGTCGCTTTCGTATCTATCCCTGCGGTAGTTTTCACGCTCGTAAATTCGACTGAAATGGTGCGACTTCTTTTCGGATTCGGCAAATTTGACGAAAAATCGGTCGGACTCACAGCTTTCGCCCTCGATTTCAGGATTGCGGGGCTCTTTTTCCTCGCACTTTCAAGGATTTTGAACTCGTTTTTCTACGCGCTTGAAAAAACAAAACTTCCGGTTTTCGCGGGTCTTGTTTCGATTGCCGTGAACTTCATCACCGCATATTTTCTCGTTGACACCCTTGCCGGAGGCGGCATCGCGCTTGCATCGTCGCTTGCATCGCTTGCGGCGGCGGTCATACTTTTTGCCGCAGTGCTCAAATTCTTCAAAGGCGGTTCCAATTTCGGAAAAGCGGTTCTTTATTTTGCAAAAATATCAATAATTTCAATTGTTTCCGTTTTGCCGTTGTTCTTCTTGAAATCACCGGTTTCCGCGTTTTTTACTTCTCTTTTCACGAGCGCCAAAATATGTGAACTTTGCTCATTTTCAGTCTCGGCAGCTGTTTTCGGATTGCTTTTCATCACGATTTCTGCTGTTCTGAAAGACGAAACGCTTGCGGTTGTGAAAGGGATTTTCAGGAAATAAAAAATCTGTTTAAGTTTCATATTAAATTGAAAAATTGCTTTTTAGGGAACTTTCTGCTATGAAAATCATGGAAAAGTTCCCTAACTGGAGAGCGCGATGAGTGAAACTTTTGATGAAATAAGGATCCTGCTTCAGCAAAAAGCCGAATGTCAGGCGCGTCTGAATCTTCTGCCTTACGACGGAACGCCTGAAATCAAGGAGCAGAAAGGCGAAAAGTATATCTATGTGCGGAAGCGTATCGGCAGCAGGCTGACATCAACGTATGTCGGAGTTTATTCCGACGAGCTTTTTCAGCTTCTTCTTCGGAACACGAAAGAAGCCCGCGAGCTAAAAAAACAGATGCGTCACATCGACAAAAAGCTTGCCGAACTCGGATACGAAGACAGCGAGCTTCCGCTTTCAGTGCAGAAAAACCTTGATTTTGCCCGTGTGAACATGAAAGCCAACATTTACGATCAGGCGGTTCTTGAAGGAGTCGCGACGTCGTTTCCGCAGACGGAAGAAATCATTGAAAACGGCAAAGTTTCCGGAATGACGGCAACCGATGTTCAGAAAATTCTTAATTTGAAGCACGCATGGGAGTTTATTCTCGACCGCAATGTCATCCAGAGCAAAACTGATTATTATCTGCTCTGCCATGTCGCGCGCCTTGTGAATGAAGGTTTTTTCTTTGATGCCGGCAGAATCCGCGGGATTCCGGTGAGTATAGGCGGCAGTTCCTACATTCCTCCGATACCGGTAGAATCAGTTGTAAGGGAGCGGATTGCCGAAATACTTGCTTCAAAGCAGGATGAAATCGATATCGCGATCGAACTCTGCATGTATTGCATGAAAACCCAAGTCTTTACTGACGGCAACAAACGCGCATCCGTGATTTTTGCAAACCATTACATCATTTCTCACGGACTCGGACTGCTTGTTATCCCGGAAAAGGAAGTACCGGAATTCAAAAAACTCCTTGTTGCTTTTTACGAGGGCGAAAATATTGAAATTATTAAAAATTTCCTGAAAAAACGCTGCTGGAAGAGATTGTGAGGAAGTTTTGTGAAAAATTACAGCTTTCTGCAAAAAAATGGTATATTGCCGCGCTTTTGCTGGAGGAAAAATGAACGGAAGAAAATGCTACATTCTTGATTTTGACGGCACGGTGACGGCGCTTGACACTCTCGTCGTCGCGTTCGACAAATACTGCATCGTTGACTGGCGCGAGCTCGAAAACGAGATGCGTGCCGGCAGAAAGGAGCGCCATCAGACGCTGGTAGACGAAGTCGATTCGATGAAAGCCGGAAAAGAGGAGCTTTTCGATTTTATTAAAAAAAATGTTCCTGTCCGTGAAGGATTTTTCGATTTTGTGAAAAAAGTCCGCGAAAACGGTGATGAAATCGTGATTTTAAGCGGTGGTTTCAGGAGTTTTGCCGAACTTTTCATGGGAAACACGGAAGTCGAGGCTTATATCAACGATATCAAATACTTAGGTGACAAAAACTGGGAGCTGGTTCCGTGTCAGAACGCACTTGCTCCGCTCTGCGACAGAAACTGCTCAAACTGCAAGCGGGCAGTCGTCGAAAAGTATAAAAACGAAGGTTTCGAGACGATTTATTTCGGTGACGGCGAGACCGATTTCTGCGGCTCGAGATATGCCGACAGAATCTATGCGACAGACGAACTGGCCGAGAAACTGGCATTGGAAAACGTTAAATTCACTTATTTTAAGGATTACAAAAATATTTTGTGAGGTGATTATGGGCAGAGTTATGGTTGGAGACAGGCTCCACATTTCGATTTTCGGCAGGAGAAACGCCGGTAAATCGTCGCTGATAAACGCTTTTACCGGGCAGAAAGTCGCGATAGTTTCCGATGTTCCCGGAACGACGACAGATCCTGTGATGAAGGCGATCGAACTTTTTCCGGTAGGTCCTGCAGTGCTTATAGATACTGCTGGAATTGATGACACGAATGATGCTTTAGGTCTTGAAAGAGTAAAAAAATCAAGAAGTTATCTCGATAAGTCCGACATGGTGCTTCTTGTTGTCGATGCTTCGGGCAAAGCAGGTGATTTCGAGGATGAAATAATTGCAAAATGCGAAGAAAAGCAGGTTCCGTTTATCGTTGTCCTCAACAAATCAGACCTTGCAATATCCGAAAGCGTTAAAAAATGGCTTGATGGCAAGGAATTTGTCGCGATAAGTGCCGCAAACAGCACCGGAATCACTGATCTTACCAAAAAAATCACCGAAAAATCGCCTAACGAATGGGAACCGCCGTTCCTGCGCGATCTCATAAAGCCGGGCGATATCGTTCTGATGATCACGCCTATTGATTCAAGCGCGCCGAAAGGAAGAATGATCATGCCGCAGGTCCGTGCTTGGCGAGACATCCTTGACGGCGGCGGAATAGCCCTTTCGTGCGAACCGGCTAATTTGCAGAAGACCCTTGAATCACTAAGCGTGAAACCGGCTCTTGCTGTCACCGATTCGCAGGTTTTTTCAAAGGTCGCGCCGATAATTCCCGAAGATATCCCGTTCACATCTTTTTCGATCCTTTCGATCAGACAGAAAGGAAACCTTGCAGAAATGGTGAAGGCTGTAAAAACGGTCGATACTTTGAAAGCTGGCGACAAAGTACTTATAGCCGAAAGCTGCTCGCACCATTCGCAGGATGACGACATCGCACGAGTCAAGATACCGAAATGGCTTAACGACAAAGTTGGCGGCGGGCTCATAATCGAAACTTCGGCTGGCCGCGATTACCCGGAAAATCTCAGCGACTACAAACTGATAGTTCATTGCGGCGCATGCACTCTGAACCGTCGCGAAATGCTTCTCAGACAGGCGATCCCCGCTGAAAAAGGGATCCCGATGACAAATTTTGGAGTTCTCATAAGCTATCTGCACGGTGTTTTTCCGCGTGCGCTCAAACCTTTCGGGATTGAGTAAATCTAGGTAAATGTTTTAATATTAAGCGGTTGTGATCTGAATTTTGATTGGATTAAACTGAAATTTTAATGTCTGACGCAGACAACTTTATTTGATGCACTTGAATCCAAGAAACCGGTTCCGTTGCTGCAATACAATATCTCAGCGGTTTTAAAAGAAATATACCAAGAATAAGTATTGTCTGAAGAATCAAGCTGTGAAGTCCAGTAGTTTGCGCTGAAACCTAACTTGCTGTAATAGCCTTGAGTGTCATTCTGTTCGCATGAACACTCTGCTTTTTTATAATCATTGTTGTAATTTCTGTGGGAATCTGTTACTCGGCATGTTCCGTCTGTTTCTGTGTTTTCGCAATTGATTATAACGGTTCTGAGTTCGTCGATCCCAGGCAGTTTCCAGTCGTTTTTGCCGCCGTCGGTAACGCTGTTGCAGTGTGTTTGTGCAGAAGACCAGCCCATTGTATTGTCCGACGGTCTTGACCAGAAATAGCCGGTAGCAGGATCTACGCACGGAAGGGATTCAGAACTGCCGTCACATTCTTTAAAACCTTCAACACATTCGCTTCCGCTCCAGCCGTAGCCGTCTTCGCATTTGAAGACGCATTCGGTTGTACTGGGAGTTTTGTTGAAACTTCCTTCTGTTGTCGGCTGCCAGCCTGTTTCTTCATCCCAGGTCTGTTGTATTTTGTCTGTTTTGTTCCATTTTGCGTGTTCGGGAAGTCCCGTGCATTCGGAAACGCGTGAATTTGATTCGCTATCGCTGTTGGCAAGTGTTTTTACGAAATCCTTGCCTGCTTCTTTCATCTTTTCAAATTCATTGCCCAAAGATGTCGTGCAGTCAAGAACAAGCATAATAAGGGCGCTGTTTTTCTTTTCATCAAGTTTACTGGAATTGTCACGCTTGAACTCTGTCTCATGATCCCAGATGCTGTTGCTGCTCATTTTCCACAGATTTATCTTCTGATAGTCTTTATTCAGCAGCGGGTCGTTGTTGTCGGCATATTTAATGTCTTCAAACACGAAACGGTAGGTGACTTCCTCCAAAGTGCCGGGGATTGTTGCCAAACCATCTGTAAAACCGTGGTAGGTGATCTCTTCAAGATTTCTTCCGCCGTCTTCCGATTTGCGGAATGTGCCCTCGATGTAAAGGTGTGAATCTGTTGCCTGTCCGTCGCAGGAATTTGAATCGGAATCACAGTTGATGTCGAAAGTGAAGCGCAGTTTCTGCCCGTCTTTGTATCCGCCAGGGACTGAGACATTAAGGCTTACCGATTTGGAGAATGAATTCAGGCTTTTTGCTATAATATCGAAAGAATTCATAACATCTTCCATGTTCTCGGTATAAAAAACAAATTTCTCTTTCGGCTCGCTTGCCAGCTTTTCCAATGTGGTCTTGAACTCGTTTGTATCGTTGACATCATTGCCTTTCAGACCGATTGTGTAGGCCGCAACTTCGGTGTCGTGGATTTTATCGTTTACAATCTTTTCGTGAAGAGTATCGCGGTAAACATCGGGATCGCCGTCGCCGTAGTTTTCAGGATCGTAGCTCTCTTTGACTGTCGATATATTGTCGAGACCGTCGGTAAAGGTGACTAATGCAACATTGTTCAGTTCCGGCGGCTCGTCGTAGTCGCGCATCATTTTCAATGCAGTGTAGTCGGCGAAGTAGAGGCCGGTGTAGTCAGCTTTGTTAAGGCTGTCGATAAAACTTGTGTAATCATCTATGGTTGATTTGTTTAAGAAACCGATCTTTTTGATATACTGATCTTTGTTGAATCCGATAATGCCGAGATAAATGCCTTCCTTAGGCTCGGTACTGATCTCTGTGTCATCATCCGACTCAGTGTCATCATTGTCATCCGTTGCCGAATCATCGTCTTCCTGTGTTGCGTCGGTATCATCCGTTGTCGAATCGGCATCATCAGTTGTCGAATCGCCGTTGTCAGGCTGTTCAGGTGTTGAATCGCCGTTGTCGGGCTGTTCAGGTGTCGAATCACCGTTGTCGGGCTGTTCATTATCACTCTGCTCGGTGTCTGTCGGTTCAGTGTCTTGAGAATCGTCACCGGATGAATCTTCGTCTGTAACGGTAATGCCGTTGTCAGGTTCCTCGTTTTCTTTTTTCGAGCTGCCGCAGCTGACTACAAACATCAAAGCTGCAAAAAGCGCGAAAACTGCAAAAAGTTTTTTCATTTTTTCCTCCTTATTTTAAACAACTTCTAAAAAACAGCGGTATTTTAGGAGATTCCGTAAATATGGCAAGGTTTTAGTTCAAATTGACAAGTTTTTCCAAAAATATAAGATGCGGCGCTTTCTGTGAGGTGGAAAATGGTTACTGAAACAATGGTTATAATCGCTATCAGGCAGAAAAACTGGGAAGCTGCGGCTGAAATGGCGAGAGAACTTGCCGGAAAAAAGCCAGGAAGCGAGATCGCAAGAATCGCTCCGGCGGTCGAAACAGCTGAAAAATCGGTCGAGGCTGCGTGGCTGCTTTCAGTTTTTTCCGAAATAAAATGGCGTGAAATGAATGAGGTGGAAATATGAAAATTCTGCTTATTGAAGGGCCTATGCTTGATAAAATCGGAGAACGTGAGCCGCAGATTTACGGAGAAAAGGGAACGCGGGAGAAACTTCTGGGTGCATTTTACGAAAAAGCGAAGTCTCTCGGGATCGAAGCCGAGGCGGTAAGCGACTATGTCGAAGGAAATCTCGCAAAAATCATCGTGAACGCTGAATGCGACGGAATTGTAATAAATCCCGGTGCTTACACACACACCAGCGTTCTGTTGCGCGATGCTTTGCTCTGCTCGAAAATTCCGTTCGTGGAAGCGCATATTTCCAATATTTTCGCAAGAGAGGATTTCCGCAGAAAATCGTATCTCAGCGATGCTGCTCTCGGCGTTGTGACAGGCTTTGGAAGCGCGACTTATGCCGCTGCGCTCGAAGGTCTGGCTGCTTTTCTGAAAAAATAATCTGTAAAATTACGGTTTTTTTATCAGAATTATTTTTCCGTCTTCAAGTTCGAAAAAGTTTTCGGTGAAAGGAATGAATTCGGAATTTCCGCTTTCGTTTTCCATTTCGGCGAGAGAATATGCCGGAGTAGGGGTGAAAGCCTCGATTTTTCCCAAAATTTTACCTGACTTGTCAAAAACTGCGGCTCCGATAAGCAAGTCCTGGGACTTCCCGAAAATCTCGCCTTCTGGGAGTGCGAATTTTTCTCCGATGAGAAATTCCGCTTTTTTGAACGAATCAACTCCGGCTAAGCGTATCAGAAAGCCTTTTGCAGTTTTTGTAATGGACTCGATTTTCCACTTTGTCTTAAAATTAAAATGGTAAAGACAGTCAAAATCCAATAAAAAGTCACTGTCTTTAAATTCCGGCTTGAAAAGAAGATAACCGTCTTTTTTAAGAACTTTTGAAAAAGTTCCTACGACTTTCAAAGATGAAATTTCGTTCAGTCGTCGATTATCTCGAGAGTGCACTTTTTCTGTCCGTGTGAAGAAGTCGCCGCACTGAGAAGAACCCTCATAGCCTTTGCAATTCTGCCTTCTTTGCCGATAACTTTTCCAAGATCTGATTTCGCAACTCTGAGTTCAAGAACGATCGAATTTTCTGTTTCTACTTCTGTAACTGAAACTTGTTCAGGATAATCAACTAAACGTGCTGCAATTTGTTCAATGAGTTCTTTCATAAAATCCTCCGGAAAGCAGATTTATTTTCTTACTTTTTTTACGAGAGAAGCAACTGTGTCCGAGCTCTGAGCACCTTTTTTGATCCATTCGTCATATTTTTCGACATCGATAACGATCTCAGCCGGATTGACGCACGGATTGTAGTGTCCGAGTCTTTCAAGATAATCGCTGTCTCTTTTCTTTCTGCTGTCAAGAACAACAACTCTGTAAGAAGGTTTCTTTTTAGAACCGCCTCTGGTCAGTCTGATACTTACGCTCATTAAATCCTCCAAAAAAATTATTTGACTAAGTTGCCTAAACCCTTGAATTTTTTCATAAGCCCGCCCAAACCGAGCTTGTTTATGCTTTTCATCATTTTTTTCATTTCAAGGTATTGTTTCATAAACTGGTTTATATCCTGCACTTTTGTTCCGCTTCCGTTCGCGATTCTTCTGCGGCGCGAAGCGTTGAGAATCTCCGGTCTTCTGCGTTCCTCTTTGGTCATTGAGAAAATCATCGCCTCGATTTTGGAAAGCTCTTTCTCGAAGTTGACTTTCCCTTCCATCTGTTTCATCGCTTTGCCCATTCCCGGAATCATCTCGAGCATGTTTTCCATCGGGCCCATATTTTTGAGCATCTTCATCTGTGCGAGGAAATCTTCGAGGTCAAACTCGTTCTTTCCCATTTTTTTGCGCAGACGTTCCGCTTCTTCCGCGTCTATTTTCTCGGTCGCCTTTTCGACAAGCGAGAGAACATCGCCTAAACCGACGATCCTGCCTGCGATTCTTTCAGGATGGAAAACCTCGAACTGGTCGATTTTTTCGCCCATACCGACGAATTTGAGCGGAGCGCCTGTCGCAGCGTTGATCGAAAGGGCCGCACCGCCTCTTGCGTCGCCGTCCATCTTTGTAAGGACGACGCCTGTAATAGAAAGCCTTTTATGGAATTCCGCAGCGACGTTGACCGCTTCCTGACCGGTCATTGCGTCAGCTACGAAAAGGATTTCGGAAGGTTCGACAGCCTTTTTGATGTTTTCGATCTCATCCATCATCTCTTCATCGACCTGCAGGCGGCCCGCGGTATCGATTATGATGACGTCGGCAACGTTGTTTTTGCCGTATTCGACCGATTTTACTGCGATATCGACAGGGTCCATCCCGACTTCCGACGGATAGACGTCAACGTCTATTTTTGCTGCAAGAGTTTTGAGCTGATCGATTGCGGCAGGTCTGTAAACGTCGGCGGGAACAAGAAGAACGCGTTTTTTCATCTTGTTTTTGAGAAGGAACGCCAGTTTTCCTGCGGTTGTCGTTTTACCGCTTCCCTGAAGACCGGCCATAAGGATTATCGCAGGCGGTCTGACATTCAGATTGAGCGAATGATCGCCTTCCCCGAGCATCGCGACAAGCTCCTCGTGGAAGATTTTGATGAACATCTGACCCGGATTTATGCTTTTTGCCACTTCCGTGCCAAGTGCTCTTTCCTTAACCTTTTCAACGAGTTCCTTGACGACTTTGAAGTTTACGTCGGCTTCGAGAAGCGATAATTTAAGCTCTCTGATCCCGTCTTTGATATTGTCTTCGGTGAGTTTACCGACGCCGCGAAGTTTCTTAAAAGTGGCTTCGAGTTTGTCGGTGAGCTGGTCGAACATTTCTCCCTCTCAAAAAAAAGCCGTACGATTATAGTGAAAATCTTTTTATAGTCAAGAATTTAGTGAGTTTTTGTTGTCGCCGGAACGCTTTCCCGTACCGGCATTTCAGAGCGTTTTGCACAGATTGTCATTCTTCGCCGTTCAGTCTGTCGAAAATGAATTTTTTGATTTTCGTTATGTCGTCGGAATCGAATGCGTCATAAAAGAAGCCGTTTCTGAGCGGATGCTTGATTTTTATTCGGCTTTTTTTGGAGAAAAGGGAAATGATGCTCCGTTTGTCACAGCCGTTTTCGAGAAGCAGATTATCGACGAATTTTTTTCTTTCTTCCCATCCTTTTTCGGTGGAATCGATGATGTGAAGAATAAGATCCGATGCGGCTATTTCGGAAAAAGTGGAATTAAATGCGTCAGTTATGTTATTCGACATGTTCGAGATGAATCCGACGGTGTCAAGCAGGAAAACCGGTTTCCCGAAAAGGCTGAATTTCCTGATTTTAGGGTCGATCGAGCTGAAAAATCTGTCGCTTTCCTTTGTCGCCTCTTCGTTGAGAAGTGCATTGAAAAGTGTCGATTTTCCGGCATTTGTGTAGCCGACGACGGCAACTGTCGCTATCCTGCTTCTTTTTCTGAATTTACGCTGGAACTCAAGGCGTGAGAACTCGTTTTCAAGCTGTTTGCGAACGTTCTTTTCCTTGTTTTTTAGGATTCGTTTCCGTTCTTCCTCTTTTGTTTCTCCGGGACCTTTAAGTCCTATTCCCCCTTTGATTCTGCTTAAACCTGTGATTTTGTTGCGGAAAACGGCTTTTTCCTTGGACAGGACGGCGCTTGCAAGTTTGAGTTTTCCGCCTGTTCCCTCCGCTCTGGCGTTAAAGATTGAAATGATAAGGTCTTCGCGCGAAAGAACGGTCATGTCTGTCGCTTTTTCAAGTTTTGAGATAAAAGAGGCTTTTGTATCGGAAAAGAGAATTATGTTTTCCGCTTCCGCTGCTGTTTTAAGCAGTTCCAGAATGCGGTTCGTCCCGTTTTTAAGGGACTGCTCCGACACGATAAACGAATCTGTTACTGAAAATCCGGCGTCTTCGGCAAGTTTTATGTTTTCTGCAATGTTTGCCGATGTGCTTTCGGAGGAAAAAAAGGCAGCTGTCGGATTTTCCGGAAGCTCTTTTTTTTCCGGTTCTTTAAAGAGGAAAAACGGAGCCGAAATTTTTTGGACTTTTGAGGCGGTTTTGTAAAAAAGTGTAATAATTGCAGGTATTTTTTCTTCGTCATGCTCGATTATTCCAAGATATTCTATGAGCTTTCCGTCCATAAAATTTTTGATTTCGACTATTTTTGGGGCGGTTTTTGCAGCAATCAGAATCGTGTCGAAGTCGTTGGATGCTTTTAGTTTTTCCAGAAAATCAAAAAGATCCCAGTTCGAGATAAAAATGGAAGTTTGTGCCGCAACACCTTTTGAAAGAAGTATGAGCTTTATTGCGTTTAAAGGCTTTTCTTTAATAATTTTAAGAACTTGATTCTGGTCGAAAATCAATCGTATATCCTGAAATCTTTGAATTGTTCTTCAAAATTATTTTCGCATTCTGTTAAATACGAGTCGATTTCGCCGGCTGATGCGAAGTTATAGAACATATCGATCAGCGTTTTATCGCCCAAAAGAAGCTCTATTGCCGGAATTTTATCAATAAATTCGTATGGTTTCGCGCGGAAAAAACCGTCGTCTCCGAACATCCTGCGGAAGACTTGTATTATTGCGATGTAGGCCCTGAGCGGTTTGACTTTTTCGCGGTCGGTGAGAGCGATATAGACTCCGCCGCAGCGTTTCATGGCAAGTTTCTGGAACATCGGGCGGAATTCCATCGGAATGAATGTGATTCCGGGGATATTTTCTCTGTCAAGCTCTTTTTTCAGCTTAAAGGGATCGATTTTTTGTGTTCCGGCAAGAAGAAAGGGCATTGTCGTGCCGCGTCCTTCGGAAAGTTCCGTTCCTTCAAGAAGGCAGCCTCCGGGATAAAGGATCGCAGTGTCGATAGCCGGCATGTTCGGCGAAGTCGGAAGCCACGGATAGTCGTAATCGTCACAGAAAGAGCTCCTCGTCCAGCCTTGTAACTTTGCAATTTTAAAAGGAAAATCGTATTTTTTCAGCTTGTAGTAATATGCCGCGATCTCCCCCGAAGTCATTCCGTGACGGTGGAAAAGCGGGACATAGCCGACGAAACTTTTGTAATTCATGTCGTCGAGAAGCGAGCCTTCAAACGTGCCGCCGATAGGATTCATTCTGTCCAGAACGATGAGCTCGCGCGGATTTTCCTGAAGTTTGTCCATGAACATCGCAAGAGTAGCGAGGTAAGTGTAATAGCGCGAACCAATGTCCTGAATGTCGTAAATTACGGTATCGAAAAGGTCGAAAAGCTCGTTCTTCGGTGCAAGTGTCTCAACTGATGAGCCGTAGAGTGAAAAAACTGGTATGTTGTTGATTTTATTCTCGGTTCCCACACATTCCATATCCTGTGCAACCGGAAAATATCCGTGCTCAGGGCTGAAAATTGCGGTGATGTTCAATCCGGAATCAACCATTTTTTCAATCAGTGAGACGCCGTTTCTGTCAATCGAAGTGAAATTCGCGATGACGGCGGTTCTTTTGCCTTTAAGTGCGGAAAAATCGAAAGTATCGATTCCCTGAAGCAGTTTTTTGCGGGCGCTCAATTCTGCTCCTCCTGTTTTTCAGGATTGAAATCGGTCGGATTGTTGAGCGAAACGGCGATTTTGCGTGTTTTGAGAAAACCGAGCAGAACAAAAAGAACGCCTGAAATCCAAAGCATCCAGGGAAGACGGCGCATGAAAATCAGACCGCAGAGAAAAAGGAAATATATAATGAAGAAGATCCTTGCGATCTTGTTTTTCGGCATTTTTACTTTTGGATATTTGAACGGAAGAAGCATGAGGCATGCCTGGATCAGCATCATTCCTGCAACGATATCGGTTGAAAGCAGAAACTTGAAACTCGGATTTTCTATTGCGAAAACCATGTATGCAGCAAGCATTCCGCCGGACTGAGTCGAAGTGAGACCGCTGAAATAGTCGTGGTCTTCGCTCTGGAAAGAATTGTATCTGGCGAGACGCACCGCACAGAAAATGACGTAAAGAGGAACAACAGCGACAAAGTAGGGGTATTCCAGTATTTTTCCGCCGGGAATCTCTTTGCTGAAGTATGAAAAAACAAGGATGGCGGGAGCCAACGAAAATGAAACAAAATCGGAAAAGGAGTCAAATTCAACGCCGAAATCGCTTGAAGCGTTGAAAAGACGCGCCGTCGTGCCGTCGAGTTTGTCCAGCACTGTCGAAAGAAGAATGAGCCACGCCGCGTTTATATAATCTCCGCTTATCGAATAAAAAACGGAAACCAGACCGATCAGCATATTCGTTCCGGTAAAGAAATTGGGGATTAGTATTTTCGGATTTCCCTTCAGCATAAAAACCTCAATTAAAAGTTGTTAAAAGCGCAAAAACGTGAAAACTATGCTCAAATAAAGATTTTTGTCAATTAGAGCCGCTTTCTTTGACAAATTGTCAAATTGCCGAAATGACATAGTTTTTGCTTTTTTTAAGTCTTTGTAATCATTACATGAATTTTCTGGCACTTGAGTTGCTTTAATTATAGGTTTTATGTTTTTTCAGTTCTATTTTTGGAGGTTTTTATGTTGAAAAGTTTTTTCAAGGCTTTGATCAAAGCAGACGCAAAGGAAACGTCAAAAGGTTTTTCGCTTCTCGAAATCATGGTAACGATCACGATTATGACGATGATTATGGGCGCTGTCGGCGTCGGCGTCATGGGTTATCTCGACAAATCGAAAATCAAACAGGCAAAAATCGACATCGGCACGATTTCAAATGCGCTTGACCTCTATAAAACCGAGTTCGGACGCTATCCTGACAGCGACGACGGTCTTTCGAGACTCGTTGAGGAAAAAATCCTGAAAGAAAAGAAGGTTCCGCAGGATCCGTGGGGCAACGAATACGTCTACATTTATCCCGGAAGCAACAACGAGGACAGTTTCGACCTTTATTCGTTCGGACCTGACGGCAAGGAAGGCGGAAACGACGATATAACCAACTGGGAAGACGACTAAATGAAAAAAACGGGATTTTCCATGGTCGAAATGCTCGCAGTCGCTGCGATAGCGATTGTCATTGCGGGCTTTTCCGTTGCCGGAGTGAACCGTTTCGGACGCTATCAGGCAACTGCCGACATGGGCGGATTCAACTCTTTCCTCCGCTACAGTTTCATGCATGCGGTGAGAAACAAAGAGTATATCCGGATTGTCGTCGATCTGGAAAAGGGGAGTTACTGGACTGAAAAAAGCGAGACTCCGTTCTATCTTTTCACCGGTGAGGCTGCGGCGGCCAAGGACGAGGAGAACGAAAAGCTCATAGAAAGGATGGAAAGCGGCAAAACGAGCGATCCTTTCGCCGGAAAGGGCTCGGCTCTCGATGCCGAAACCCTGCTTCAGAAGGCAAAACTTCTCACTTCGGAGGAAGAACTGGAAAATTCCGACTACTACAACTATGAAAATTTCATTCCGGACAGGCGTTCGCTGAAAGCGATACTCAAGCCTGAGTTCACGAAAAACTCGGATGAGAAAAAGTTCTCGAAAAGCCTCGTCGTAACGGGCTTCTTTGCGTATCATACCCCGGAAATCGTGCGTAGAAGCGACTTCCTTGATTCAGACAACAAAGGGAAAGAGCCCAAAGTCTTCATTTATATTTTCCCGGAGGGGAGAATCGAGCCTTTTTATCTTTCCATCGGCGAGGAGACCGATGACGGCGAGGAGAGCTACGCCTACATCACTTCAGATATGTTTCTCAACATCAAAATCGAGTCAGGCGGCTTCGAGGATGTCATCGAGGATATGAGAGAACTGCTGAAAGACCAGGATGCGGAGGGAAAATCGTGATGAGATTCTTCACTTCGCTCAGTTTTGATTCCACCGCTAAGCTAGAGGGGGTGGCACGGAGTGCCGGGGGCGTGTGTGAAAATAACCCCTCAGCCTATGCTTCGACAAGCTCAACAACCGGCAGCTCCCCTGCATCAGGGGAGCCTGAAAGAGGTTTTTCGCTTATCGAAGTTCTTGCGGCTATAACAATCCTTTCCGGTGTTTTGTTTGCGGCTTCGCGGATAATTTCAGCGAGTTACATCTATGCGTCTAAGGTGCACAACATCTATTTGGGAACCGAGCTCTGCCGCCTGAAACTGCACGATGTCGAAGAGATAATCAAGGAAGACGGTCTTCCTGACGACGAAACAGAAGAGGAAGGTGATTTCGAAGACCGCGAATACGAAGGTTTCCGCTGGAAATATTCTGTTAAGCGCGTTTTTATCCCGCTTCCCGATTTTTCGACCAGTTCCGACGATGATTCATACCTTTCGCAGAGTGCTTCGATGCTCTCTCTGGCAAAGGGAAACATCGAGGATTTCTTCAAAGACAGGATCCGCAAACTCACAGTTTCGGTTTTCTGGGGCGAAGGTGTAAAAGAGTCTGAAAAAGTTGTTTTTACCGTTTTTCTGACGACTGACGGCACAGTCAAGACTTTCCAGCAGTATACCGGCGGAAACAACGGAGGCAAAGGAGGAAAGGGCGGAAAAGGCGGCAACGCACCGAAAAACCGCTTCGAAGGCTTGAACAAAGGCGGAAACAACCTTCAGAACAACCCGATGTTCAAAGGAGGCGGTCTGCCTAAGGGGAAATGATGAGGAAAGGCTTCACTCTCATAGAAGTGCTGCTCGCTATGAGCATAACGGCGATTCTTGTCGCTTCTGTCTATTTCTCGTTTTCCAACCTGCTTAACGGCAGGTCCAAAATAAAGGCTGTCACCGAGAGGGAGCGCGGTATTTATTTTACTCTTGAACTGATAAGGACAGATCTGAAGAACGCATACCTTACGGTGAACAAAGGGGCGCCTGAAGAGACGCACAAGACTATTTTCAAAAGCGAAGACGACGACCCGGTGAGCCATCTTACCTTTACTGCGATAAACCACGTAAAAATGTCGGCTGAGGCAAAACAGTGCGATCAGACCGAGATTGAATATTACGGCGAGAACATTGACGGCGAAAACGTCCTTATGCGCAGGGAAAGCCTGTGGGTCGACGAGGATCCTGAGCGCGGAGGCAACGTTTACCCGGTACTGAAGGGTTTCGAAAGCATAAAATTTGAATACTGGCATACGGCAACGAAAGAGTGGGTCGACCACTGGAATACCGAAAGTATCGACAATGTAAACTCTCTTCCGCCGAAAGTGAAGATAACGATGATTGTCGAAGAGGGGGATTTCGGCAAGGAAGACTACAAGATAGAAACAGTCGTAAACCTTAAAATGACAAAACCGTTTAGTTTTTAAGATGCTGAAACTGCTGGAAAAAATAAAGTCAAGGCTGCGCTTTGAAAAGAACGCTGAAAATGATGTGAAAGGGAAAAAGCGCGGTTTTGCCCTTGTTCTTGTCCTTGTCATGATTGCGGTGATGCTGCCGATAGTGAGCGATATGAACTACGAGGCGAAAACAGAGTTCGACCTTGCTATGAACTACAAGCACAAGGCCGAGGCACAGGCTCTCGCTTCAAGCGCCGTCAATTTCGCTGTTGTCATTTTTGATCTCCAGAAGCAGGTGGAAAGCCTTCTGAAGCAGTTCAAACTCTCCAACCAGATAGAAATCTGGGATATTATTCCGATGGATACTGCGCTTCTGCGTACTTTTACCGATGCCGGCCCGTTTGTGGACCTCGAGGATGTCGTATCGAAAACCGAGGCCGACAAACCTGCCGGAGCTGCTTCAAACGATGAAGCCGGCGAAAACACATACACCGAAACGGGAGACCCGATATTCCAGTTCCCCGGCGATTTTAAGGTCGAATTCAAGAGCGAGGACACGAAAATCAACCTCAACCAGCTGGCTTACGGCACGAAAGGATCTGTTGTAAAGATGCTCGAAGCGCTGATTGAGCCTGAGTTCTACGACTTTATTTTCCTCGAAAACACTTCGAGACCAGAACATGTCGACCGCGATGAGCTGATTCAGAATATCGTCGACTGGGTTGATATGGGTGACGACAAATACACTGACGGCGTGAAGTATCTGACCGGCGGTGACGAGCAGTCGAACTACGACAATTTCGACCCTGAATACAAGGTCAAGAACGCCAAATTCGACACGCTTCAGGAACTCATGATGGTTTACGGCGTGGATGATCTGATTTTTAAGATTCTTGAGCCGCATGTCACAATATATTCGACCGGAAAAATCAACGTGAACAAGGCGAACCACGAGATGCTTGAAGGGGTGATAAGGGCTTATGCGGTCGATAAGGCGCTTACTGTTTTTTACAACGAGGATGCGATGCGCGAACTGCTGGGAAAAGTGCTTGCAAAAAGGGCGCAGTACGGTTTTTCAAAGCTCGACGATTTCATTCAGGCATGTGCCGACGAGGGTGTCAATCTCGACAAGTCTGTTTCCGAAATCGCCGACACGACCGGCAGCGTTTACCGCATCAAGGCTGTAGGAATCAAGGAAGGAATTGAAAGCTGGGTCGAGATGATTGTCGACCGTGAGGGTAACATTTATTATTACAGGGAAGGATAAGTTTAATTAAATCAATAACTTGGAGTAAAAAATGAAATTTGCTTCGTGCAGAGCAGTCAGCTGCGGGTTTCTGATTGACACTTTTTCAAGGGAATACAACAAAACAGCCTTTGAAAAGAGTGAGTTTGCGGAAAAAAGTGCCGCGTCTGAGATTTTCAAGGGGGTCGACTACATAGATTTTGTATGTTCCGGCAAGGAAACGCTTTACTACGCGAGGAACTATCCGCCGGTAAAACACGCATATCTGAGGAAGATCGTTGCTCAGGACATCGAGTCTGAAACCCCGTTCAAAGAAGACGAAATGCTGATCGAGGTCAAAAATTTCCAGAAGGGGGGCGGCGACATGAATGTTTTTGCCGTCAGAAAAGAGGAGATCCGCAGCGCACTGGCCGCTTTCGACGATTCGGCGAGGGAAAAAGTCCGCAGCATCGTTCCGGAGGAGGTTTTGTTTTTCAAGTCGGAAACTCCGCTGAAAAAGGCGATATTTGTGAATGACGACTATTCCGTGATGGTAATGCCGGACGGTCAGATTGTGCAGAACGGCGGTCTGAATGATCTCAGAAGCGACATGCTTGCCATTTTCGGCGGCGAAAACCCGCAGGAAGAGCTTGATTCATGGCTCAGAGTTGCGGTCGATCTCAGCACTCCCGACGGCCTCAGCGACATAGAAGTGAGAATCCGCAAGACGATAATCTCGTTTTTTGAGAAAACATTTGCTTTTTTTGCCCCTTTTGCCGGCGAAATAGGCGAAACGGCGGTCTTTTTGGGAGGAGTTCTTCCCGAAGGCGCGGTGAAAATAATTGAGGAAACCGATTCATCGGTTTTTTCGGATTCGCAGTTTATCGTCTATGATTACGCAAAACAGCTTGAAATGGTTTCTGAAGCTGTTGACAACGACAGCGCGGTCAATTTCGCTGTCGGCGACTTCGCGTATAAAGGAGGCTTTGCATTCCTGAAAAAGAGGGCAATCATCGCCTTTCTTCTTTATCTGGCGGCAATTGTCATGCTGATTGTAGGCATGGAAGCAAGGATTAAATATCTCGACGAAAGGATATCTGCGGGCGAAGCGCGGACAAAACAGCTTATGAAAGAGGTCATCGGCAAAGAAATGCCTTCTCTGCGGCAGGCTTTGTCAATAATGGACAAGTCAATAAAGGGCGAGGCCGGAATTGCCGATAAAAAGTCGGTTTATCCTTACAGTGCGCTCTATATCATGGAAATCATCTTTCCGTATTTTACGTTTGAGAACAGCACGATCGAGGTTTCCGAAATTTCGATCAAGGAAGAAGGGAAAATCAGGGTCGTAGGCACAAGCAATACTCTTGACGACATCAACAAATTCACCGATCTATTAGAGCAGGATCCGCTGATTGACGAAATCAACCGCGGCCAGATAAACACCAGGGGTGACAAGAGTTCATTCAATATTTCCTTTAACTACGCGGGGCCGAAAAAAGAGGATCCGAAAGCGAAAAAAGGAAAGAAAAAAGGAAAGGAAAACAACGATTAGGAGAGCGGGATGAAAGAAAAACTGATAGAGGCGTTAAGTAATTTCAGCGAAAGGGAACGCGTGATTCTTGTCGGATTCCTCACTTTCGTGATGATTTTTATCTTTGTCGCGGTCTGGTTTTTTATGAGTTCCGCGATTGACGACCGCAAGGACACGATTGTCGAGCAGGAAAAGATGATCCAGGAGATGGTTTCCAAGAAGGAACTTTTCAAAAAGGCACAGGCTAAGGCTTCCCAGATGCAGGACAGCATTGATTCAAGCAACGTGAACCTCAATTCCGACATTTCGGCTGTAAAGGAGAGCGTCGGTATTCCTATAAGTTCGATAAAGGAGATCAAACCGCGCAAAAAAGGTGACATCAATATCGAAAGAATCGAGCTCAATCTCCGTGAAGTGCCGCTTGACCAGACACTGACCTTCCTTTACGGTCTTGAAAACAAGGGGCGCTATGTTTTTGTCGATTCGATAACGATAAAAAAGCGTTTCAACAAGCAGAATTACGATGTTTCCCTTGTTGTTGCGGCAATGAAGAAGGAGAACGCAAATGGAGAATAAATTTTCTAAAGTACTTGGCAGAATCAGGAACCTGCCGATTCCCGGAAAGGTGCAGGCTGCAATTAAGGCGGTGCTTTTTGTGGATATCGCCGTTCTTATAGGATTGTGGCTCGGCATAAAGATATTTTTCCCCGACGATTTTGTCATTTCCAAGATAAACGAGCAGCTTTTTGTCAAGGATCTCGCTCTGCTGGCTGACAATGTCGAGATTTCGCTTTTAGGAAACGTCACCTTTGAGGACGGTACTCTCATGCAGAAAGGGAACAAAGTCCTTACTTTTTCTGAATTTTCGTTTTCGCCGTCGATTTTTGCCACTTTGGGCGGTCATCCGGCAGGGAAAGTCCATGTCGAGGACGTAAATGCACAGGGAGGCGGACTGGACGCAACCTTTGATACGAGTGAAACGCCGTGCTATTCGCTTGATGCTTCGGAAGTTCCTCTTTCAGTTTTCAAGCCGTTTATGGGCGAGGTCGTTCTGACCGGTGCAATGAGCGGAGGAGGCAATCTCTGCATGAAAGAGGGAAAATACAGCGGAAAAATCGATGTGAAAGGTGACGATGTAGTGCTGCGCGGCAAGGTTCCGACACCAATGGGCGATTTCGATGTCGGAAAAATAGTTCTGGGTGAAATCGAACTGCTTGCGGATGTCGTCGAAAACAAAGTCGAGATTGAACGTCTTTCCCTGAAAGGCATTTTCGAGCTTGACGCGACCGGAAAAATCAGCGTAAACACGAAAGTTCCGCAGTCTTCGAGAGTCGATCTGGAAATTGCGGCAAAAGTTCCGGATCCGGCGAAAGTTGCGGAAAACGTGGCGCTGAACCTTCTTTTGAGCCAGCTTTCACAATATAAAGGAGCAGAGGAAAACTCTTACGCTTTTTCCTTGAAAGGGTTCTTTAACAAACCGCAGCTTGGAAAAGCGCAGAAGAAAGACCGTGAAACAAAAGGGGACGCACGCCAGCAGAAGAAACCTGCGGCAAAACCGCAGAAGCCGCAGCGTCCGACGAGACCTGAAAGACTTCCGCAGAGAGAAACCTCGCCTGTGAAACCTGTGCAGCCTGTTCCCGTAGCAACTGAAAACGCACCGCAGCAGAATGACGACCTGAAGAAAAAAGAGGACGAACTCAAGCGCAAGGAAGAGGAACTCAGACGAAAAGAAGAGGCGGCAAAAGAGCGTGAGGAAAAGATGCGCGAAGAACGCGAACAGCGTGAAAAAGAGGAGAATGAGCGCAAGGAAGAAGAAGAGAGACGGCGCATGGAGGAAGAGGCGAGAATTCATGCCGCTCAGGAAGAGGCCATGAACGAAATCCGCAAAGTCCGCGAAGAGATGGAAGCGGAAAAAATGGCGCGTGAAAAACAGCGGGAGGAGGGGGAAACAGAACCTCCGAAACCAGCGGCTGACGAAAAAATTGACGGTGAAGAGGAATAAATCTGATTTTTGGAGGAACAAATGAAAAAATTGACGATGCTTTTGATTGTTTTTTCGATGTTTATGACGGTTGCATGCAGCCCAAAGATGATCAAGGGGACGAATATCGAGGAAACGCCTGATTCAAAGGAGATCCTGACGGTTTTCGGCTATTACATCAAAGGTTTTAAGGAGCAGAATCCGGAGATTTTTCTTGAATATATTTCGAAGGATTACTACGACACGAACGGAACTGACGAAGCTGTCGATGACATCGATTACGACAAACTTATCGAAATTCTTAATTCCGATATGTATCACAGCCTTGAAAAGGTCAGCATCACACCGATAATCAAGGATCTCTTCTTTAATGACGCTGAGGACAAGGCTGAGCTTATCTATTTCTATGAGGTGCGTTTCAAGATGAAAAGTTCGATTCCTACGACGGAGGAAAACGCCTTTATACAGCCTGACGGCATGACAAACCAGAAGGTTTCCGACAACAACAAGATGAAATTCGTCAAGGAAGACGGAAAGTGGAAGATCGTGAGCGGTCTTTAGACAAAAACTCTATTTCTGAAAATTATTCCTAATATCAAAACGAGCGAAACCGAAGCGAACAACATCGGAAAAAAGCGTCCTCCCGGCAGATTCGTTCCTTTTTTCAATGAAACGGCCGATATTACAAGTGCCGTCCAGACAACGGAGAGGAGAATAAAATCGGCGATATTAAGCGGTTTGAACTTAAACGAAATAACGAAAAGTACGGCGAGTGCGGAAACAATTCCAACTGTCAAAGCTATTCCCAGAGGCTTGAGATCGCGTTTTACAAGTGTCTTTATTTCAGGAAAGAAACATATCGAAAAAGCAATAATCACGGCTGTGAAATAAACGAGAGAAAGCAGAATGTGGTTTCTGAAAACCGTATTCAGCGGAAAGTATGCTTTTGTACGCGGTGCGACCCCGAAGAACTGAAATCCGGCGAGGAACATACTGCCGTAAAAACCTACAATTATGTTGAGAACTGTCCTCAAGACGCTGCGTGAGACGACGTAGCTCAAAACGGCGAAAATAACGAGAAGTGCAAGCATTTCGAAAAAGAAAAAGCTGTCCTGTTCGCTGAATTTGTAGAGTGTGAGAATGTCGAAAAGCGCTTTGGAAAAGTCGCCGCGTATATACTGCAGTTTAAGTTTTGAACCGGAAATCAATGCGTGGAGAAGCGGAATGAAAATCACCGGACTGAAAAGTGATAGATAGGGGATTTTTTCGGGTTTTAAGCCTAAAATATAGCGTGCGCAGAGTGCAAAATAAAAGAAGACGAAGGTAAACCACGCACTGTGGTGTGTTGCCACGAAATATGAGAAGTAAGGTATCTTTGCAAAAATTGCGGTTTCAAGAAAAACTCTTGAAAATATTACAAAAAATAAAAAAATAAAAAGTAAGATCTCTATGATTTTCCTGGTTTTTTCGTTTTTCATCTTTTTAAAGCTCTACTGTTGTTTCCTGTAAAAGAAGCGAGACGTTGTTCATTGCCGGAATCTCTTTTTTAAGCTCGTTCACAAGCTCTTCCGAAGTCGATTTCGGCTTCATTTTGATGTGGTATGCGTATTCAAGCCTTTCGCCGACCGCGATTTCCTTTAAAGTTATAAGGGCGAAAACTCTGCAGTGCTTTTTGAGAATTTCAGCCATTTTCTGAATGTCAAGTTCATCGGTGCTGATGTTGAAGCGCAGGATTCCGTCGAAGTAGGAGACTTTGCTGAGCTGCGAGAGATAGAGGACGAAAGCTGCGATATTGAAAAGGAGAATACCGATAAAAGCCATGAAATATGCGCCGACTCCGCATGCAATACCGCTTGAAAGCGCCGCGAACATGAAGACGATGTCGCGCGGATCCTTGAGGTTCGTTCTGAAACGGATGATGGAAAGCGCGCCCAGAGTTCCGATTCCGATTGCGACGCTGTCGCCGATTGCGTGAATAACCATTGAAGTGATTATCGAGCAGAGCATGATTGCCTGAACGAAGTTACGCGAGTAGGAAAGTCCGCGGAAAGTCTTGATGTAGGTGAGGCCGATTGAAACAGAGAGAATGAAAGCTAGGGCCGCCGAAAAAATCACGCTCAGCGAAGAAAGCGAGGATGAAGAGAGGTTGTTTGTCAGAAAATCACTCATATATTTCTCCTTGGTCAAAAACGTTGAACCAGATATTGTCGGGATGGTTGTTTCTTAAAACACGCAGCATGCCGTATCTGAACTTCGAGAATGCGGCGCGTTTGAGGTCGAAAGTCTTTACAAGATCGACCATCCAGAGCGGAAGGTGTGAAACCTGCCCTTTAAGTTCGAGTATGCAGTGGGCATCGTGCCTGAAAATCGTGGTTGTATCGTAACTTTCCATTTTAGCCGGGTCAGGATGAACATTGAAAGTGTGTTCTTCGGCGCACTGGAGATTTGCATCGAAAGTGACGCGTGCATATTCGTCCGTTTCGCTTATCCACGCCATTCTGTCGTACTGCGTGATGATCTGCGGTTCGGCGTTGTATGAAAGGGCGAGCGACTGGAAAAAATCCATGTTCTGCGCGTCTGTTCCGGAAAAACCGAGTTCATCTGAGGCGCGCGGCGAATAGAAAAGTTTCTCGATTGCGTCAGATTTAACTTTTGCCCTGAATTTCTGCCTGTTCTCGCCCAGTTTGCACTTGATTTCCCAGAAATATGGCGGTTCCGGATTCTCGCCGTAAGAGCGGATTCTCATGTTGAAACGCCTTTCTTTCCTTTCCAGCCTGTTATTCAGAAAAGTGTGGAAAGGTGAGTCAAAGTAAAGGTTGTTTATACGGTAAAATCCGGTCGGCGACATTTCCGAATATTTGTCAAGAAAGCAGTAAGCCTTGACGAAGTCGGAAATCGGACCAATCATCGAGCGCGGAATGTGGTATTTAAACTCAAACCTCTGGAGAACTGAAGGAATTTCGGTTTGAGTGTGTGCAGCCATTATTCACTTTTCCCGCTGAGAAAGTTGCCCGTTGACTCGTCTTCGTAAATGCCGAGAAGGTATGCCAGATTTATGTATTTTTCGTAGATTTTGAGCTCCAGTTCAGCCAGTTTCAGATCTTTTTTTAGGATTTTCTCCTTCAGTTTTATGACCATCATCGGGTTTACACCTTCAATTGAGGAATATTTCTGGAGAATCCCGCTTTTTTCGATGTTTTCCTTTCTTTCGGCAAGAGTTTTATACTGCCTTATCTCTCTTTTCAGCAACAGAAGGGCAGTGCGGACTTCGGTTTTTTTGAGGCGGTTTTCGGATTCGAAATCAGCATTGTCCTCGAAAGCTTTTATTCTCTTTTTTACAAGAGAGGCCTGGTTGTTTCTGAAACCGGGAATCGAGATTGCGAAACCTATCGAGAATCCGCGTGAAGGCCTGTCGTTACGGTTGTCTGTGTCATATTCGAGCGCGATGTATTTAAGCCAGTCACGGTCTTTTGCCTCTTCGAGGGCGATTTCGTTCTGCGCGACTATCGAACGCAGAGTCTGGTAGTCGCTCTCAGCTTTCGATGCGCCGTGGATTTCAGTCAGAGATTCAGCAAATTTCTCGATATCATCAACTGAAACGATTTTTTCTCTCTCGAAAACAAGGGTTTTGTCTTCTCCCATATCGCTTTTAACAGCGGCTTCTATTGATTCTACCGCCGATTCCGCCTCAATCCTGCGCATCTCGATCTCGGTTATTTTGTCTTCTATGTCCATTTTGTCGATTTCGGTGGTTTCTCCGGTGATTTCACCCATTTTTTCTGTTACAGAGAGCTTGTCGTCAAGGAGTTCCCGCATCGAATTGATTATTTCAAGCTCTTTTTTGTGCATTATATAGGTGACAATCGCGCTGTATCTTTCAAAGAGGACATCGGAACGGGCCGATGTGTATTCGAGTTTGTGGAGATTCTGCATGTTTTTTATAAATTCACGCGATGATTTTGTCTCGCCGAACCCTTTAAAATAGAGCCTGAGAGCGTATTTTTGCTCCATAATGTCGAAATTTCCTGTTTCGCTTCTGAACTCAAGTCCTTTTATTCCCGGCGTGTCTGCTGAATTTTCAATTGAATCGGTCATTGCCTTTTTTGATGTCAGGCGAGGGTCGTTTTTCGCTGCTTCGATATATTCTGCAATTGTCAGATCGTCGCAAAAAAGAATGAACGGAATGAAAAATATGAAAAAAATTGAGAAAAACTTTTTCATATTCTGCCCAGATTCATGAATTTTGAATTTTCCTGCTGACCGAGGTCAAAAAATATGAAGAAATTTCCGCTCTCGTCGATTGCGATTCCTTCCGGTTTCAGTTCCGGAAAGTCTTTGACGAGTCCGCTTTTCCCGTTTTCGGAGAGGTAGAGTCCGCCGCACTTTTCACTGTTGCACGAAGCGGTAAAGTAGAATTTATCAGAAGAGAGCATGTAAATATCTGAAATTCTTCTTTCATGAGGCACATCGACAAATATCGTTTTTAACTGGTTTTCGGAGATCCTTTTCTCTGCAAAAACGGTTTCGTAGCCGTCTATCTCAAAAATAACGCCGTTTTCATGAAAAAGAGGATTTTTGAAAGCGATGAAAAGCGAATTTTCGAGGACGAACATTCCTTCAATGTCGATTGTTTTTTCAGCTATTCCTTTTTTGAGGAACTTCGCCGCTTCCGAACCTGATTCGTCTGCGAAATTTTTGAGAATTTCATAAAAATCAACCGCTTTTTCAAGTTGTGCAGCACCGTCTGAAAAAGTGATCCTCGCCAGGATCCTTCTTTCAGGTTTGAGTTTTCCTTTTTTGGAATAACTGAGAGAAGACATAACGAGATAAGAGTTTTCACTTTCTTTTGCTATTGATTCCAAATCATTGATTTTGTTGAAATTATTTATCTCGATTTTTGTTGTTCCGCCGTCTTTATTGACCTCGAAAAGAAGCGGTGTTTTCTTTTCCGTTTCATCTGAAACGACAAGAAATTTCCCCGTTTCCGTAACAAAAACAGCGCCTGAAGCCTCGATTTTAACCTTGCCGTTCCACTGTATTGGCGTGGTGCCTGACAGAGGTTTGTTTTCCCCGTCGCCATTCCGTAGAGACGTTTCATGAAACGTCTCTACAACGGTTTGTTGCCGTGATTTATTCAGTTTTTTTTTATCCCTTTCCTTTGCGGAAAGTTTCGACTGTGTGATTGAAAACGCTTTTGCCAGATTGTCCCAGACATTGCTGCCGCAGGTTATCGAGACTTTTTCGCCGAGGATGAATCCGTTGTTTTCGGGGATTTTGACAACAATTTCTCTTCCCCAGAGAGCGATGTTCGGGTTTTTTAAAAGCCTTGCCGGAAGCGGGATTATTCTGCCGCCGAGTCCTGTTACAACGCCGGTTATCTGCTGAGGAGACTGAGAATTCGATATTGTAAGCTCGTCACCGATTTCTATAACCGAGAACTGTGATTCGGGAATGTAACCTTTTACTAACGACGGTTCTTTGTTGACAATTGAAAGAATAGGACTGTATGCCGCGATTTTCTCGCCGCCTTTGAAGAAAACCTTTTCGCCGTTTCCGTTTTTGATAAAAACGCTGCCGACGATTCCTTCAAAAGGTGCGTAGATAGCCATGTTCGAGTTCTGTTCTTCAAGTGAAGCAAGTTCGGCTCTCAGTTTTTCCGCCTGGGCTTCTTCAGGATTTTCGCCGCTTTCGAGCATTTTGGTGTACATGCGGTTGATTTCGGCGAATTCTTTTCTGCGGTCAACTATGGCTGATTCAAGCGACTCGATCTGGATTTCTATCGGATTTTTGACTGAATCGGAGATTTTCACGCTTTTCAGCCCGCCGGAAAGTTCTTTGTTGATTTTGAGCTGGTTTTCAAGAGTCTGTATCTGCGCCCTGAGTTCGCTTATTACTGCGCGTTCAGCCGCTTTGTTCTGCAGGATTTTCGATTTGATTTCCTTTTCGCTCAGTCCGCGTTTCGTCTCGATCTGAAGCAGCTGGCTGCGGATTTCGGCGATGCGGATGGAAAGTTCCTGACTTTCAAGTTCGGCGAGTTTCTGTCCTTTGTAGACAGTGTCGCCTTCCATTACCAGAATTTTTTTGATACTGACCGGAGTCTCTGAATTTATTATGGTTTCATTCGATTCCGCGAACCCTTGGAAAGTTGTTGTTTCGCCGCCTGAATAAAGGATTATGCCGATAACCGTTGCTATCAAAAGAGTAATGAATGTGAAAAGCAGGCCTAAACCGCGGATTTTGTCGTTATACAAGTAAACACCTCGAATCAAAACAGCAAAAGACCTGAAATTATAATGGAAAACTGTCAGTTGTAAAGATATTTTTTTGCTGCTTCTGAGGCAAAAAATCACTCTCGAAAAGCGTTGATAATATTTCCGAAATGAATAAAATATAAAGGTTGGTTTGTTAATTTCCGAATGGAGGTAATAAATGCGAAAGATTTTGCTGATTGCGGCTCTTCTGGTTTTTGTCTCATGCAGCGGAGAAGCTGTGAGAAGGCTTGTTCCGGTGGCTGAGGAGACTCCTGATGCCGGCAATGAAATTACTGACGTGGAAAACAGCGGAAAAACGGATGATGACATCGTGCCGGCTGAAGAAACCGGCGATTCCGGTGAAGTCAATGACCAGGAAGAGCCTGCTGTGAACGATGAAACACCTGTTGCACCTGATGAAACACCTGTAACAGACGATGAGACGCCTGAAACGGACGATGAAATGCCTGAAATTCCAGATTCCGAAGAAGAACCTGTAAACGATGAAATACCTGAAACTCCGGATGAGGATGAAGACAACGAGCCGGAACTCCCTGATATCGAATATCCAGAGTGCGGTATAGCTTTTAACGGTTCCAACTGCAGTGCTGCCTACTGCCACACGATAGATGACTGCTGCGAAGGTGATGTCTGTGTCGCAACGGACGGATGCGGCGGTTATAAAGTTTGCAGGAGTGCATTTTTCAAGGAAAATTTTGATTCTTACACGGCAGGGTCTTTTCCTCCGAACAGTTCCGGCTGGAAGTTGAAGTACGCGGGGCAAGGTCAGTGGTATCAGATGGTTACTTCGGAACAATATATATCGCCTGAAAACAGCATGCACCTTCTTGGAAGCAAAAACTACAACAATTCAGCTGTCATGACGGCTGTCCTGCCTCAGGTTCCCGATGTGATCAATGTAGAAATGAAGATGATTACGCAGGGAGACAATGTTTCCTTTTCGCTGTGTACTTTCGAGAACGAGGCGAGCGGCAAAAACTGGGGCAACTATGATATGAAAGTCGAATTTGCTGACGGAAAGCTCCGCTATCAGATCCCTGAATGGACTGCTTACGATATTCTGCCTTCCTACGAAGCGAATGTGTGGTATAAAATCCGTTTGAAATTTAATAAGACGAGTAAAACCGTTTCAGTCTGGGTCAACGATGAACTCAAAGTCGACAAGCAGAGCGCGTCTTTCGATTCCATTTCTATTCCGAATCTCTGTCTTACATCTGATAAAAACGACAAAAAAGTTTGGTTCGACGATATCTTTGTATGGGGTGAATAATGATTGTATGCCATAAATGGATTTGCATTTACGGCAACCGTCTGACGATTTTTCTGGATATTTAAGTGAATATTCCTAAAATAACGCGTTTTTTTGATTCAATGTTTTTTTTGATAAAGAGGTGAAAAATGAAAAAAGTTCTTGTTATCGTCATTATCGTTGTAATAGTCGCCCTTTTGCTGGCCTACAAATGCAGCAGAAGCCGCGGTGATGAAGGTGTAGAGACGTTGCCTGAAACGTCTCAGCCGGAACCTGCACCAGCTCAGGAACCTGAACCTGCTCCTGCAGCTGAACCGGAACCGGCAGCCGAAGAAGCAGCCCCTGCTGAAGAAGTAAAGGAAGAACCGGCTCCAGCACCTGCACCAGCGCCGGCACCTGTAAAAAAAGAGAAAAAAGAGCCGAGACCTGAAAAAGTTGAGAGTCCGAAACCGGAAAAAGTTGAAAAACCTGCTGAAAAACCAGCTCCGCAGGCAGCTCCGGAAGAGAAAAAGCCTGTCGCAAGAGATGAAAAAGTGCTTCCTGAAAGGCAGACACCCTCTTTGAACCGTGCTCCGTCCGATGCCGGCATTGATTCCGCCGCTGCGACAAAAGTCATTAATGTCAGCAAAGCAGCCATCAAAAGATGCTACGACAAGGCTTTGACATCGAATCCTATGCTTAAAGGCAAAATGTCCGTAAAAATCACAATAAACGATCAGGGAAGAGTTTCCAACACCGAAGTTGTCGAAGATTCTCTTCGCGATGCCGAAGTCGCAAAGTGCGTTAAAGGCGTCATCGGAAGACTTCGTTTCCCGAAACCTGCCGGCGGAACTGCTTCAGTCACGTTCCCGTTCGCTTTTGACCCGAAAAACCAGTAGTGCTTCTGCCGCTGCTGTCCATGCAAATGAGGTGAATCCCGACGGAAACCTCCTTAGGTTCGGCATAGAAATTCCGGAAAAAACTTTCGAAAAATTCTCAAAAAATTAAAAATTTTTTCTAGATTGTTGCCTTAAAAATGCGTATAGCGTTCTGTGCTTATTTTTGTGAGTGAGCAGAGGTAACATAAGTAAAAAATAAAAACGGAGATGAAGATGAAGATGAAGAAAGTCATGTTTTTGATTTCAGTGTTTTTTATGGTTTTTCTTTTTGTTTCGACTGATTTTGCCGAACCGGTTTCGGGAGACAATTTTACCAAAGAGAAAAATGAAATGATGGTGGAATCATTGAAAATAGCGGCGGAAGGCGGCAATGTCGAATCTCAAATGAACCTGGGAGAGATATATTATTACGGCTTGGGTGTGAAAGCTGATCCGAATGAAGCCGCAAAATGGTACCTTAAAGCAGCAGAACAGGGTGACGTGAAATCTCAGAGTATGCTGGCATCCATGTATATGGCCGGATTCGGCGTAAAACAGGACACGGGTACGGGCTTGAAATGGCTGAAAAAAGCGGCTGAACAGGGTGATGAGATCTCTCAGTTCGGGCTTGGAATAATGCATCTGCTCGGTTCAGATGATCCAAAAATGCCGCAGGATGACAAGGAAGCTGCAAAATGGTTCAAAAAGGCGGCAGAAAAAGATTTTTACCCTGCTATGGTCAAGCTGGCTGAAATGTATTCTGCCGGTGTCGGAGTTGATAAGGACGAAAAAGAGGCTGCAAAATGGCGTGAGAAGGCCAAAAAAGTAGAAGGAAACTATACGGAAAGTCAGCGGGCTTTGGCAAAAGGGGATATGTCAGGAGCTTTTAAAGGCTGGATAAAAGAAACCGAAGCAGGTGATGTCGCAGCTAATTCAAATTTGAATATGTTGAAGAAAATGGGACATTGGGACGGAAAATCCAAAGACCAGGAATTCGCCGTAACAGGTAAAATGGATCCGGAAGAAATGAGGGCGGCACTCAAGTATGTGTCGGAAGGAAAATATGATGAGGCGTTGAAATTATACGGAAAAGCGGCTGCTAAAGGCGATACTATCGCTAAAGAAAATGTCGAGTGGCTTAAATGGAAATCGAAAACATTGGACGAGGTGCTGGAAGCTGCTGAAAACGGTGATGCCGGAGCGCAGTTCGATGCCGGTATGAGATATTGGGAGAAAGAAGATTCCAAAGAAGCTATGAAATGGTTCTTAAAATCGATGAAACAGGGATTTCTGCTTGCACGGGGTATCCTTAGATTTATGGCGGACGGAATAGTAAATCTGGACAAAATAGTAAAGATTTCCGGTTATGAATCAAATGCAGAAATTGCGAGAGATCCTTACGGAAATCCGCTGAATAAAGTTTCCGATAGAGAAGAAGTGAAGTCGGAAGATAAGAAAAAGCTGCTGGAAGCTGCTGAAAACGGGGATGCTGACGCTCAGTCAAAATTGGGAATCATATATTTTCATGATGAAAACAATCCTGAGGAAGCGATAAGGTGGTATCTGAAAGCTGCAGAACAGGGAAATGTCACGGCGCAGGTAAATCTGGCAGCATCATATTTTGAAGGCTGGGGTGTAGAGAGAGACCTCAGGGAAGCCTTTAAATGGTATCTGAAAGCAGCCGAGCAGGGGAATGATATAGCCGAGGATCGCGTCGGATCAATGTATGCTTTAGGAGCTATCGGCGATCCCGATTATGAAGAAGCAAAAAAGTGGCTCGAAAAGGCGGCAGCAAAAGGATTCGCACATTCCCAGTATCTTCTCGGCAGAATGTATATTAGAGGCGACGGGGTCGAGCGTGATGTCAAAAAAGGAATGGTGCTGGTTCGTGAAGCTGTTGAGAAAGGAGAAATTGAGGCTTCAAGATATTTATTAGATTCAGTAAGTTTTTCGGCTGATGCAAAACTGAAGTCTGAATTGTTTCTGCTTATGGCAAAAGCAGGTTTTTCTGAAGCGCAGTATGCTGTCGGTTATATGTATTACAAAGGCGAGGGGGTAGAAAAGAATTTCGATGAGGCAATGAAATGGTTTTATGCCGCATCGTATGCCGGTCATGAACAGTCTGTAAAGATAATTAACGAATTTCTTGCGTCGGAAGAAGATGGTGATACAAAAGCTCTGAATGATCTTGTAAAAAATCCTTTTAATGCATTGTCTGAAGAAGAATTGCGGCTGAAATTCGAGAAATTTAAGAAGGATGCTTTGTCGGGGAATGTTAAGGCTCAAACCGCATTGGGAACAGCCTATGCTCTCGGTAAAGGAACTGAAAGAAATTTGGAAGAAGCTGCAAAATGGTATAAAAAAGCTGCTGAAAACGGTGATGAAGCTGCCTCGGAGCTGTTAAGTAGATTGGAGGAACAACAGAGGAAAGACACGGAAAGCAATGCCGGAGAGCCTCTGAAATCAACAGAAAAGAAAAGCAAAAACCCTAAGAAATTTCTGATTGTTTTAATAGCTTTGATAGCTTTGATAGCTCTGGTTGTTGTAAGTAGAAATTCGAAAATTAAAGCCAAAACGCAATACAGTATCGGCGAAAATTATGAAAAAGAACATAATTTTGAAGAAGCATTAAATTGCTATAAAAAAGCGGCGGAGCTGGGTTTGCCCGAGGCGCAGCATAAACTGGGCTCTATTTATTACTCAGCAAAAAGTTTCGAAGAAGCCTTCGAATGGTATAAGAAAGCTGCTGAACATGACAATGCCGAAGCACAGGCCGGTTTGGGACTCATGTATTACAACGGCGAAGGTGTAGAAAAGAACATTGAAGAAGCGCTCAAATGGCTGAAAAAAGCGGCTGAAAACGGAGTGGTTGAAGCGCAGAGCAGTTTGGGTGATATTTATTTCAACGAAGAAGACGGCATGCAGGACTATAAAGAAGCGTTCAACTGGTTCTATAGTGCCGCACAGAAGAATGACGCACATGCCCAGTACTGTCTCGCAGGCATGTACTACAACGGAACTTTTGTGGATAAAAACTACAACGATGCTTTCAAATGGTTTCTCAGAGCGGCGGAACGTGATAATGCGGCTGCCCAGTTTGAATTGGGAAGAATGTTTGAAAACGGCGAAGGTGTCGAGCAAAACTGGGGCGGAGCCTTGAAATGGTATAGAATGGCAGCAAAGAACGGAGAAGAAAGAGCTGCTGAAAAATTAAAGGAACTTGGCGAAGCTGCTGCAGCGCATGACGAAGGGATTCGTACCGTGGAATACAGCGGCAGCGAACAGGTTCCGTCAGCTCAGGAAGTATTGAAAACGCTGGTAGAAGCTGCTGAAAACGGAGACGAATTTGCTAAAGAAATTCTGAAATCCATAGAAAAGAAAGGTTTCTTTGAATCTAATGATGATGAGGAGCTGTATGAAGATGCGGAGGAGCCTGATTCCGAGACTGAACCTGAAGATGCAGTGACGGATGAAGCCGTGGCAAAAGAGAGTGAAATTGTGCAGGAAGCCGATGAAACGGAAAAACGCGGTTCGCTTTCTGATGCAGTGCATAAAGTCACGACGGAGCACTCGGAAGAGCAAAAAACCGCAAAGAAGCCCTGAAATGGCTGAAAAAAGCAGCGGAACAGGATGATGATGATGCTGAAACAGTATTGGAGTCGCACGGAAAGGCAGCACCGGAAACAATGACTGATATTGTTGAGAGAATCTTTAAAAGTCCGCATTTCTAATCAGTTCGGCAGGCTGTTTTTTATTGTTTCAAAGCCGGAAAAATGAAAGAAATTATCTTTTCAGTTTTTTTACCGCTTCAATTGCGGCTGAGGTTGAAAATCCGCGTGAAATAAGTTTTGGAACGAGTTTTTCCTTCTCACAGTTTCCAAGTTTCATGAGAGCTTTTTCTGCTGCTGCGAGTTCTTCTTCAAAAGGGTAGAAATCGCTCAGGTTTTTTGATGAAATGATGGCTGAACACCCTTTTTCGTAGAGTTTCTGCTTTAAATAGTTGATTCCTTTTCCTTTTGCCGCTATTTCTGCAACATATCTGCGGAGAACTTTTTCGTCATCCAAGTATTTGAATTTGTTTAGCTTTTCAATTGCTGAAGCTGTTTCTTCAGTAGTTGCTCCCTTTGCAATGATTTTCTGCCTGATTTCTTCAGAAAAATAGTCTCTTCTTGCAAGAAGTCTGCACGCGAAATCGAAAAATTTAGCTGTGGAATCCATGATTAAAGTTTTCCAAGCCCCAATTCTTCGGAACTTTCCTTCATTCCTTCAAGAACTATCGTGATGAAATCTTCAAGCGAAAGCGGGAAGTTTTCGGTCGCGGTCGCAATCTGATCACGGTTTGCACCTGCGGCGAAACGTTTTTCCTTGAAGCGTTTCATGACAAAACCCATATCTAAAAAATGGATGTTTTTTGTCGGCGACATGAGGACGCATGCGGTAATGAAGCCGGTCGTCGGATCGACTGCGTAAAGCGCTTTTCCCATATTTGTCGTTGCGGGAATATTGCCGGAGTGCATGACTATCGCGTCAAGGATTTCGCTGTCGTCAAAACCGAGTTTCCGCAGGATTTCACCCGTGAGAAGCCCGTGTTTCGGAAAGTTGTCCTTGGTTTCTTCGTAGTCGAGGTCGTGGAGAAGCCCTGACATCGCCCATCTTTCCTCATCTTTTTCGCCTAAAAACTGAGCCATTTTTCTCATTCCGGCTTCGACGGCGATGCTGTGTTTTATGAGATTTTTGTTCGGCAGATGCTGCCCCAGAAGTTCAAGTGCTTCGTTTCTATTCATCGTCATCCTCGTCTTTTTTGAACGGTAAAGAGTCCTTTGCAGCCTGATTTGATGCGGCGAGTATCACATTTTTCCTCGATTTTTTCCGCTCTTCGATTTTGTGCTTCGATTCACATTCCTTGCACCAGATTTTTCCGTTTTCTCTTTTCGGAGCGTAAAACGCATGTCTGAATTCCCCGCAGATGTCGCAGATGAAGTCAAACATATATTTTTCATTTTTCGGGTCGAAAACCTTTTTGATTTTGCCCTCTTTCCGGCTTTTGTGCATTTCTTTCAGGCATTCGTCGCAGTAATAGTCCCTGTGACCGTCGGCAACGAAGGGAACAAAATATTCCTTCCCGCATTTGGCACAGACAACTTTTGTTGCTGTTTGTGTCGTTTTTTCCTTTTTCATTGGTTCCTCCAATCAAAAAAAACGGCGAATAATACGACTTTTTTAAAAATCGGCAAGGGAATTCAGGTAAAAGCGGACGTTTTAACTTTGCGCTTACAATTTTGCGTCTAAAATTTATTTATCTGAACAAGTGTGTATAATTCCGCGTTTTTGCGGAGGAGACTGCAGTGAATTTTGTAGAGCGCACAGGCTCAAAAGCGATAATTGCTTTTAAAAACGTATCTGGTTTCTGTATTTTTTGTCTGAAATGTCTCCGCGAGTTCCTGCAGGGGTCGTTCTTCAACCGCGCGGCGTTCGATGTTCTTGTTATGCAGATATTTTTCACTGCATACCAGCTTTTCGCGTTTTTTGCGCTGCTGAGCGTTGTCTGCGGCAGTATTTTCATCGGAATTATTTTTCACGCTGTCAAAAGTCTGGGACTTGTCCAGTATCTGGGTGACATCATCATGGGCATCGTCGTTCTCGAGATTTCACCGCTGATTACAGTCGTTCTTCTTGCTCTGCGGAGTTCGTCGGCAATAAACTCAGAAATCGCCGTAATGAAGGTCAACCGCGAGATAGACGCGCTGGAATCGTTCAAAATCGACCCTGTTGTCTATCTTTTTCTTCCGAGAATCATAAGTTTTATCATCAGTGTTACGGTTCTTTCGTCGCTTTTCGCGATTATTGTCCTTTTCAGCGGATTTTTGTTCAGCAGTGCAATGTTCGACATGAGCGGCGGTATGTTTGTTGACATGATTGCAAAATCAATTACGGTTTTTGATATAATTCTGTTTTATATAAAAAGTGTGTTCTTCGGCTTTTTTATCTCTGTTATCCCGCTTTACAACGGATGGAGAACAGAATACCGCTCAACCGATATACCGGTTTCGGTTCTGCACGGAATGATGGGTGTTTTCATGTCGATAGTCATTGTGGAGGTGGTATCATTAGTGGCAAGATTCTTCCTCAATTCTTTGTGAGTGAAAGAGCTCTCAAAGACCGTATCTCCGCTTTGTGCACGGAGAAAAACGTCGGTTTGGTCTCGCCTGACATCCCTCTGCTTTCAAACCTCAGCGTATATGACAACATTGCGCTTGTCTCGCGTTATCTGACTGATGAAAAAGATGAACAAATTCAAGAAGTTATTGTGCATCAGCTTGATATGCTGCAAATAGCGGATGCAAAATTGAAAAAGCCTTTTCAGCTTGATGCAGAGACGATTTTCAAGGTCAAACTGCTCCGGGCGCTGAGACTTCAGAATTCTTTCACGATCATAGACCGCCCGTTTGTAATGCTCAACACTATCGCGGACATTTCTCCTGTCGCAAAAATGATTGAAATCCTTGCCGAATATGCGGGAGAAGGGGCATTTTTCGATTTTGAGTGGAATAAATCAAAATATTAACGTCACGCCGTTACGTCGTGTCGTCGTCACGTCGATGCGCCGCTGTCGATATTTCGAAATTTCGAGATTTCGATATTTCGACAAGAATTGCGGCGCGGAATTAAATGTGGATTGCTCTTCCCAAAGCGCCCAAAAGCGCTTCCAAAGATGCTTCCGAAAGGGTGGGGTGCGGATGGATAGATTCGATGATCTCTTCGGCGGTGAGACCAGCGTTCATTGCCGGAATGAATTCAGAAATGAGGTCCGTCGCGCCGTTTCCGATGATGTGGACACCGAGGATTTTATGGGTTTCCTCATCGATTATGACTTTCACGAAACCGGTCGTGTGGTTTGAAGCGACCGCTTTTCCGTTAGCGCTGAAGGGGAATTTGCCGACTTTGAACTTGAGTCCTTTTTCGGCAGCCTGAGCCTCTTTGAGACCCATCGACGCGATCGAGGGAGTGCAGTAGATGCAAGCCGGATTGTAAAGGTAGTTTATCGGTTTGAGGTCTTTCATTCCGGCGATCTGCTCGACTGCAAGGATGCCTTCGTGTTCCGCTGTGTGAGCGAGCATCGGGGTGAAGATCACGTCACCGACCGCGTATATTCCTGGAACATTCGTGCGGCAGAATTCGTCAACCGGGATGAATCCGCGTCTGTCGGGAGTGATCCCGGCAGCTTCGAGGTTGAGTTTTGCCGTGTTCGGAGAACGTCCGACGCATGAAAGGACCTGCTCTGCCTCAACGACGTTTCCGTTTGCGAGGGTAAGGGTTACACCGGTATCGGTCTTTTCCGCTTTTTCGACGGAAGTGCCTGTAATTATTTTGATTTTTTTCTTCTTAAACTCTTTCGTGAGCTCTTTGGAAACGTCGGCGTCTTCCATCGGGATTATCGTGTTCATCGCTTCGATAATCGTTACTTCGACTCCGAAAGTGCGGTAGACGAATCCGAGCTCGACTCCGATTACGCCGCCGCCGATTATAGCGAGGCTTTTCGGCAGTTTAGCCTGGAAAAGAGCCTGGTCGGAACTGATTATTTTTCTGTTGTCGATCGAGAAATTGGGGAAATCGCGGACAACAGAACCCGTTGCGATGATGATGTTTTCCGCCTCAAACTCGGTTTCTCCTGCTTTTACGGTGTGCGGAGAAGTGAAGACAGCCTCTGCCTGAACGTGGCGGACATTGTTTTTCTTGAAGAGATAGGCGATCCCCATTCTGTTCTTTGCCGCCGCGTTTTTCGCGTGCTCGTTTACTTTTGTCCAGTCAAATTCAGCATTTGCGGTGATTCCAAACGCTTCTGCGCTCAGAATCGAATTGAAAGTTTCAGCAGCCGAAATGAGCGCTTTCGTCGGGATGCAGCCGCGGTTGAGGCATGTTCCGCCAAGAAATCCGCGTTCGATGACAACTGGTTCAAGACCGAGCTGAGCCGCTCTGATTGCAGCCACGTATCCGCCGGGACCTGCGCCGATGATGAGAAGTTTTACTTTTTCCATATTTCCCTCCTTAAAAATAAAAAAGAATCAACAAATTGCGTGCAATGTTAGGAAAAAGCGGGGAAAAGGCAACTTTTATTGCCGCCGAATATTTGTCGATATTTCGATATTTCGATATTCGAAATTTCGACGGCGGCATCGTGACGACGAAACGATGTGACGACGGAAGAAAAATTTGCCTTTTTTATTTCAGGTATTACAATGCCAAAGACTTTGTTTTTTTAAGGTTTGATTTGTTTGGTGCTGTTTTATGGAACTTATTGAAAAACTTGAGATTTTGGGTGCGGCGGCAAAGTTTGACGCAAGCTGTTCTTCAAGCGGGAGCGACCGAAAGGGAACCTTTGGCGGTATAGGCAGCGGGCACAAATCCGGGATCTGTCACAGCTGGTCTGCTGACGGAAGGTGCATAAGCCTGCTCAAAGTGCTTTTCACGAACTACTGCATAAACGACTGCGCATACTGCATAAACAGGCGCAGCAACGACGTGAAGCGGGCAACTTTCACTGTTGACGAACTTGTTCAGCTCACGATGAATTTTTACAAAAGAAACTATATCGAAGGGCTTTTTCTGAGTTCAGGAATTATAAAAAATGCCGATTTTACGATGGAAAAGCTGATTGCGGTGGCGAAAAAACTGCGGACTGAGGAGAATTTCAACGGCTATATTCATTTAAAAGTTATTCCGGGAGCGAGCGATATTCTGATAAAAGAGGCGGGGCTCTATGCCGACAGAGTTTCTGTAAATATCGAACTTCCCTCGGAAAAAAGTCTGAAACTTCTTACCGAAAAAAGCAGGGAGTCGATCATAAAACCTATGGGTGAAATCTGCGGAGACATTGTCGAAAACCGCGAGGAGAGGAAAAAAACAAAAAAACTTCCGGTTTTTGCTCCGGCCGGACAGACAACGCAGCTTATTGTCGGCGCGACGCCCGAAACCGACCGCAAAATAGTTAAGCTGACGGAGGCTTTCTACAAAAAATTCAGCATGAAAAGGGTCTATTATTCCGCTTTCGTGCCGGTAAATTCCGACAATCGTCTGCCGGTCGTTTCTCTGCCGCCGCTCGACCGCGAACACAGGCTCTATCAGGCAGACTGGCTCATGCGTTTTTACGGTTTTCAGGCTGACGAGATCGTGACTGACGAGAATCCGTTTCTCTCTGAAGACATAGATCCGAAGGCGGTATGGGCGATGCGGAACATGCACCTTTTTCCGCTGGAAGTGAACACGACCGCTTTTGAAATGATTCTCCGCGTTCCCGGAATAGGGCGGCAGTCGGCAGTCAGAATAGTTTCGGCAAGAAGAAACGGTTCCCTTGATTTCGACGATCTCAAACGGATCGGCGTGGTTCTGAAAAGGGCCCGCTATTTCATCACCTGCAAAGGAAAAATGATGTCCGACACTGACCTTTCCGAAAAAAATATTTTCGAGGCAATGAAATCTACAAGCACGAGAGCGGGAGCGCCAGACCACACAATTGAGCAGCTTTCGTTGTTTTGAATTTTTTTTAATTTGTGCTATAAATCACGGCTTTTGTTGATTTATTGGAGAATACAATGGCGGAAGGAATGTTGAGAAGGGACCCGCTCAATAAAATCTGGGTGATTTTTGCTCCTGAAAAGGTGAAAACGCTGATTTCTGGAAGTTCTGAAAACGATGCCAAGTTTGATGTAGACCCTTTTGTGCCGGGGCTTGAGTCTGCGACAGGGCCTGATATTCTGAGGCACAACGACCCGCTTTATGCAGTCGGCGGATGGTCTTCACGCGTTTTTCCTGCGAAAAATCCTATACTCAGAGTCGAAAACGAAAAAAACGGAAAAGGACACGGGCTTTATGATTCGATGTCGAGGCTGGGAGCTCACGAAGTCGTTGTCGAAACACCGAAAAGCGGCATAGGTCTCGACCAGCTTTCTGTCGAAGAGATTGCCGACGGGATCAAAATCATTTTCGACCGCATCGCTGACCTCAGAAAAGACACGCGTTTCCGCTATATTTCGGTGATAAAAAGCCGCGGCGCCGCAGCCGGCGGGACTATTGACCACAATTATTCCGAAATAAAGGCCTATCCTTTCATTCCGCCGTTTGTCCGCAATAAACTCGACAACTGCCTTGAATATTCATGAAAGAGCGCTGCCTGCTCTGCGACATCATCGATCAGGAACTTTCCGAGAGAAAAAGGATAGTCTGCGAACACGACAACTTTGTTGCAGTCTGCCCCTATGCAAGCCGCTTTCCCTTTGAAATAATGGTCCTTCCGAAAAAACACGGCAGGATTTTAAGTGACAATCCCGCTTCGGCGATAGGCGATTTTGCGAAGATTCTTAAACCGGTTATGACAAAGTTGAGACTCGGGCTCAATTCGCCTGCCTACAACATGGTTTTCCACTATCTTCCGGTAAACAGCGGCAGCGATGCCGAAGCCGAAAGTCTGGCATATCACTGGCATCTTGAAATAATTCCGCGGATTTCCGTGATAACTGCCGACAGTTTTGAAAACGGCATTTTTGTAAATCCGACACTGCCGGAGGACGCGGCCGAATTTTTGAGAAACATAAGGGAGTAGGTTATGAAGTATTCGATTATTCCTGCTGCAGGGCTCGCGACCCGTTTTCTTCCGGCGTCAAAGTGTATTCCTAAGGAGCTTTTCCCCGTTCTGGACAAACCTGTGATACAGTATATCGTCGAAGAGTCGATTGAGGCGGGTGCAACGAACGTCGTTTTTGTCTCTGGCAGCGGAAAAGAGGCGATTCTCGACCATTTCGATAAGATAAATCCTAAATTTTCGGCCAAAAACCTCAAAGAAGACGTCCGCGAGAAGGTTGAGACTCTCGATGACATGATTGAAGTCATCTCCGTTCGCCAGAAATCCCCGCAAGGACTCGGTCACGCAGTAATGAAAGGAACTTTCGTAGTTCCGAAAGAGGAATCCTTCGCCGTAATGCTTCCAGATATGCTCATTTTTTCTGAAGGTGAAAGCACCGTCATGCAGGAAATGAGCCGTATCAGTGAAAAATACTGCTGCTCGGTCATCGCCCTCATGGAAGTTCCGGCGGAATCGCGCGGAATGTACGGCATCGCGGAGGGAACGAAAGTTGAAAACGGAGTCATCGATATAAAAAAACTTATCGAAAAACCGTCTGCCGGCGAAACCGAATCGAATCTTGCAATTTTGGGAAGATATATTTTCACGCCGCGGATCGCAGAAATTTTGAGAACCGTAAAACCCGGTAGAGGCGGTGAGATCCAGCTTACCGACGCGATGGTCTCACTCCTTGCCGAAGAGCGGATTTTGGGTTACGTCATCGATTCCCAAACCCGCGTTTTCGATACCGGAAATATGGAAGGATTTGCCCTTGCAAACGCTTATGCCGCGCTTTGCAGAGTCCCTGATTTCGACAGAAAGATAGCTAATTTAATCAAGAAATAATTCGTGACGGCGTTTCATCGTGCCGCCGTCGGTCGTTTTTGTCGACGCCGCCTTCGATATATCGTTGCGCCGCCGTGTCGATATATCGTTGCCGCCTTCGATATTTCGAAAATTCGAAATTTCGTTATTTCGAAATGACTTTGGCGGCGTTGAGTTTGAATTTTCCGTTCTCGACTGTGATGACGGCTTTTGTCTTTGGCGGCAGATTGCCTTTCAGGATTTCTGTTGCAAGAAGCGTTTCGACATTCTTTTCAAGGTAACGTCTGACCGGTCTTGCGCCGTATTCGGTGTTGAAGGATTCGTCGATGACTTTCTGCATTGCTTTGTCATCAAGGTCGAGGTGGAGCTCCTTGTCCTCAAGGATCTTGTTGATGTTCTTGAGAAGAAGGGCTGTTATCTCCTTCAGGTTGTCGGTCGAAAGCGGGTTGAAGACCACGATATCGTCGATACGGTTGATAAATTCAGGTTTGAACCTTCCTTTTATCGTCTGCATTACGGCATCGAGTTCTGCTTCGGAAAGTTTTCCGTCCTTTCCTTCGATCATGTCGCTTCCGAGGTTGGAAGTCATGATTATTATTGTGTTTTTGAAGGAAACAGTCCTTCCCTGGTTGTCTGTGAGCCTGCCGTCTTCAAGTATCTGGAGCAGAATGTTGAAGACATCCTCGTGCGCTTTCTCGATCTCATCAAGCAGGACGATGGAGTAGGGTTTTCTTCTGACTGCTTCGGTGAGCTGTCCGCCTTCGTCGTAGCCGACATATCCTGGAGGCGCACCGATAAGACGCGAAACTGAGAATTTCTCCATGTATTCGCTCATATCGATCCTGACCATGTTGTCAGCCGTGTCGAAAAGCTGTTCCGCCAGTTTTTTGGCAAGTTCTGTTTTGCCGACACCTGTGGGGCCTACGAAGATGAAGGAACCGAGCGGCCTGTTCGGGTTGGTAAGGCCTGCACGCGATCTCAGGATCGCCCTCGTGATGCTTTCTATCGCCTCGTTCTGGCCGATGATCTCCTCTTTCAATCTGTTGGAAAGATTGAGGATCCTCTCTTTTTCGGTCTGAGTCATGCTCGAAACCGGAATGCCTGTCCACTTGCTTACGACTTCGGCGATCTGCTTTTCGGTGAGGACTTCGGTGACCATGACATTTTCGTTTTTGGTGATTTCCTGAGCCTCTTTCAGTTTGGTTTCAAGAGTTCTCAGTTTGCCGTACTGGAGTTCGCCCACTTTGTTGAAGTCGCCTTCGCTCTGGGCTCTTTCGATCATGGTCTTGACCTCGTCGATCTCCTTTTTGAGCTTTTTGACCTCTTCGATCGAAGCCTTTTCCTTCTGCCAGATCTTGTACTGTTTGTCGTACTCGTCAGTCGTCTCTTTCAGACGCTCCTCGACGTTTCTGATCTCCTCTTTTGTTGCGCCCGAATCCTTTCTGCGGAAGCCCTCGAACTCGATCTGGAGCTGGAGTTTCTTACGCTTGAGATCGTCAAGCTCGGCCGGCATGCTGTCGTTGTCGGTTCTCAGCATTGCGCACGCTTCATCGATAAGGTCGATCGCTTTGTCGGGCTGGAAACGGTCTGAAATGTAACGGTTCGAAAGTTTTACCGCCGCCACGATAGCCCCTTCCGAAATCGTGATCCCGTGATGGATCTCGAAACGCTCACGCAGACCACGAAGGATAGAGATCGTCTCGTCTTCATCCGGCGGCTGGACGATAAGGGGCTGGAACCTTCTTTCAAGAGCGGCATCCTTTTCGATGTACTTCCTGTATTCGTCGAGAGTAGTCGCACCGATGCAGTGCAGCTCTCCTCGTGCCAGCATAGGTTTCAGCATATTCGCCGCATCCATGCTGCCGTCGGTTTTGCCGGCTCCGACGATCGTGTGGAGCTCATCGATGAAAAGGATGATTTTTCCTTCCGATTCCTTGACCGCTTTCAGGACATCTTTCAGCCTTTCCTCGAATTCGCCGCGGTATTTCGCTCCCGATATAAGGGCACCCATATCGAGCTCGAAGATCTCTTTGTTCTGAAGGCTTACAGGCACGTCGCCGCGGACGATACGCCGTGCCAGACCTTCAACGATCGCCGTCTTGCCGACACCGGGCTGACCGATGATGACCGGGTTGTTTTTGGTCCTTCTCGAAAGAATCCTGATGATCCTTCTGATTTCGCCGTCACGCCCGATCACAGGGTCGAGTTTCCCCGCCTTGGCAAGATCGACAATGTTTCTTCCGTAGTTTTTCCACGAATCTTTGTTCGTTTCATTCTCGTTAACATTGTAATCCATAGCAAACCTCCATTTAAAATCCGGCATCTGTTATAAACAACTTTTCGCGGTTTCAAGGGGTAAAAATCACAGTAGGGGGAAAAAATTTAAAATAAGCGGGCAGGGAATTTGGTGAGAATGCAGCTTGTTTTTTTAAGATTTTTTTCTAAAATACCGCGTTTTTTGTTAAAAAATGTTTTTTTATAGGAGGGAAAAATGAAGAAATTTTTTGTGGTTTTCGCGCTTTTTATACTGTTTTTCGCAGTTTCCTGCGGAAGTTCAGGCAAAAACGAAAACAAAGACAATACCGGCACAGGCGAAACTGTGACTGACGAAGATTCGGTTTCTGAGCCTGCAGACAGACCGGATACAGACGATCCTGACACCGAACCTACGGACACAGATGATTCTGACACAATGCCTGAACAGTCAGACGGCGGCGATTCCCAGTCTGATGATATGGATACTGCACCGGATAACAGCGATTCAACTCCTGACGATGACGCTGATTCATCCGATACCACAGACACATCTGATACCTCTGACACAGAAACAGATACCGAATACGAGCCAGACGATGATGAAGATCTGTGTAATTCCGACCCGTGTGCAGGTATTGTCAATTCGACAGGCGACTGTATTGTAAGCGGAACAAGCTATATCTGCGGCTGCAATGAAGGCTACAGATGGAGCGGTTCAGAATGCGTAACGCAGTCATTTCCTGATTCTCCATCCATAGGCAACATCTGCACTGGTCAGAAAAAGTGCTACACCGACGAAACGGAAATCTCATGTTACGCTTCCGAAAGTGCCGGTTTTTTCGGCCAGGATGCATATTATGCAAGCCTCGGTGTATGTTTACCGCATAGTTTCACCGTTCAGACTCTTTCAAACCAGAATGTTGTTCTTGACAACAATACCGGACTTATATGGCAGCAGACAATTCCAACGGAAAAGTACACTTGGGAAAACGCCGTTTCATACTGCAGCGGATTGACTTATGGAGGATACAGCGGCGACTGGCGGATGCCGGCACTGCAGGAACTTCTGACGATTGTTGACAGCAGCAGATATGAACCTGCGATCGACACTGAATATTTTCCGGAAACCCCATCAGGTCTTTCGATTTATTTCTGGTCTTCATCTGCCACAGCAGGTTATTCGGATATCGTCTGGAATGTAGAGTTCGACCTCGGCGGTGCGAACCCCTTTGGTAAGGCGGGAAGCGCTCATATCCGTTGTGTGAGAGGTGAAGCATGGCCTGAAAGCATCTTAACATCTGATACTGTAAACGGAGATGGCATTGTGACAGACAGCGCAACAGGTTTGATGTGGCAGAAAAACTATGTGGAAAACAAAGCCTGGCAGGAGGCTCTTTCCTACTGCGCAGACCTTACTTATGCAGGATACACTGACTGGCGGCTTCCTGATAAAAATGAACTTATATCGCTTGTTAATTACGAAAAATCTGATCCGGCTTCTGATTTTCCAGATATGCCGTCAACCAAATTCTGGTCTTCATCTACTAATAACAGCTTAGATGTAGAGAGCGCATGGTCTGTAATTTTCTACTCCGGCAGTATCGGCAACGGTTCCAAGTCAAGTGCCTACTATGTCCGCTGTGTGAGGTAGGGCTTCGACCCCAACGACCGCTCAGGAACCGGTTCAGCAACCTTAAAAAATTTCCATCCCGAAAATACTTGCTTTCCCTAAATTATAAGTCTACATTAGCCCGTTGTTTGTTTTATCAACTTATTCCTTGGAGGAAATTATGTATTCAAATCTTGACAATTACTTTTCAGACATGTCCAAAAGGGCAAAAAAATCGGCTATCAGAGAACTTCTCAAACTCACAAAGGAACCCGGAATCATTTCTTTCGCAGGCGGTCTTCCGGCTCCGGAAACTTTCCCGGTAAAAGAACTTGAGGAAGTTACCGAAGAAGTTTTGAAGAAAGAAGCTGCTTTCGCTCTCCAGTACGGCACGACAGAAGGCGACGACCTTCTCAGAGAACAGCTTGTAAAACGCTATCAGGAAATGGGTCTCAAGATCACGAAGGAAAACCTTGTCATCACGACCGCAAGCCAGCAGTCGCTCGACTTCCTCGGCAGAGTTTTCATCAACAAAGGCGACAAAGTCATCGTTGAGTTCCCGAGCTACCTCGGCGCACTTCAGGCTTTCAACGCTTTCGGCGCAGAACCGGTCGGCATTCCTTCCGATGATCACGGTATGGATCCGAAACTCCTCGAAGCAAAACTTGCAGAACTTCAGGCAAAGGGCGAGCAGGTAAAATTTATGTACATCATTCCTGATTTCCAGAACCCGTCAGGCGTTACGATGCCGGAATTCAGAAGAAAAGAGATCATCGAGATCGCTCACAAATATCACGTTCTCATCGTTGAGGACAGCCCCTACAGAGAACTTCGTTTTGAAGGCGAAGCTCAGCCCACGATCTATCAGCTTGACGATCAGGGAACCACAATTACACTCGGAACCTTCTCGAAGATTTTCGTTCCGGGATTCAGAATCGGCTGGGTAATCGCAGATCCGAAGATCATCGACAAGTTCGTAACCACGAAACAGTCGGTCGACCTCTGCACACCGCCTTTCGTTCAGAGAATCGCAGGCAGATACATGGAAAGAGGCCTTTTCGCAACGAAACTCGGTGACATCATCAAACTTTACAAACACAAAAAAGACCTCATGATGGACTGCTTCGAAAAATATCTTCCGGAAGGCGTAAAATGGACGAATCCAGAAGGCGGACTCTTCCTTTTCGTTTACCTTCCTGAGCACATGGATGCAGAGAAACTCTTCAAGATCGCGATCGCAAACAAAGTCGCATTCGTTCTCGGAACAGTTTTCTACTGCGACGGCAGCGGCAAGAACACTCTCAGAATCAACTTCTCATACTGCTCGGACGAACAGATCATCGAGGGCGTAAAGAGACTCGGCCAGGCTATCAGAGAGTACAAAGACTAATAAAATCAATTAGTTGTTCTTTTTGTCGGGCTTCCTTAGGGAAGCCCTTTTTTTATTATTGTATTTTTAGTCAGTAGTTTTTAGTTTTATTTTACCAGAAATTCAATCTGATCCTTGTCTGCTCTCGGATTTATTATCATAAAGAACAGTTTTTTTGCATCGTCTGAGGCGACGAGAACGACTTTGTCACTCTTTTTTATGCCGATATTTGTGAAAAGAAGGATTTTTTCAGTGTGACTGAGCGAATTCATTATCGTTTCGGGAATAAACTCAGTGTAAGTCCTTGTAAACAGCTCTTTGAATGTCGAAAGCGATTTCAGCGGGAAGCGGCTCGTCATGGTTTCTTCCTTGAAAATTACCGACTCGCTGTTTTCAAGCTCAAGTGTGTAAAATTGTTCCGAAATTTCTTTCAGTTTCTTTTTTGTTGCGATGATTTTTACTGCTTTGTCGGAGAAAAGTTCGTTGTTTGGTTCAAGCTGGAGCAGGACAGATGTGAAGCGGTCAATATCAAACAGAAAATGTTTAGCAGCAATTTTTTTGAAAGTGGAGCAGGGAATGTGGATAAAAGTGATGTCAAAACCAGGGAAAATTTTGTGAATGGTTTCTTTTATTTGGTTTATCAGAGCCGAATTTATGAAGCCAATTACGATTTCTTTGCTTTCTTTCTTGAACGAAACAGGAAGAGCCAGTAGTCTTGCAATTACGTCCGGGGTAAAGAATCTTGCAAAAAAGTCATCAGTCATGAGCCCTTTTTTCTCTTCATACATAATGGGAAAACCTTCTTTTCCATAGAATTTGGCAAGATTTTTTTCGTCAATCATCCCTTTTGACACGGCGAACCATATCGGATCGACATTTTTTTTCATTTTCAGGATTTTGTTTGCGTTTTCCGAAGAGATTATGTTCTCCTGAACCATTTTCAGCATCAGATTTCTCATTGAAATCTCCGTTATATTTTTGCGATTATAGGAACTTTTCTTTTGTATTTCATCGAATTTATCCGCGTTTTGACAAAGCGGACGAGCTTTGCATCAAAACCTTCCGCAACAATTTCATCTTCACTCATTCCGAGATCTGATATTGCATGGATGACAGGATCCATCATCTGGTAGGAGTATCCGATTTCGCCTTCGTCTGTCTGACCTTCGAAAAGATCTGCGCTAGGCGCTTTTTCAATGACGCTTGTTGGAAGACCGAGATAGCGGGCGAACTCGAAAATATCGGTTTTGTAAAGGCTGCCGATTGGATTAAGAGCCGAAGCGCCGTCGCCGAACATCGTGAAATATCCGAGTTCGATCTCGCTTTTGTTGCCGGTGCCGAGAACTATCGCGCCGTTTGCCGCCGAAAAGTCGAAAAGGGTCATCATACGCGTTCTTGCCATGATGTTTCCGAGCCTGCCTTTTCTTGAAAAATCAGGGTTTGTCATGTTGTTTGCCGCAAATGCGTCAACAACAGCCGAAATTTCGATTTTAAGGCTGTTTATTCCGGTGTTTTCAACAACTTTGAGTGCATCTTCAATGCTTTTTGCGCTTGAAGTTCTGTACGGCAGTAGAATTCCTGTGACATTTTCCTTGCCCAGAGCTCGTGCCGCAAGAGCTGCAACAAGCGCACTGTCAAGACCGCCGGAAAGCCCTAAGACAGCTTTCTTGAGTCCCGTTTTTTCGATTTCTGTAACAAGAAACGAGGTCAGTTTTTTCTCAAGTTCTGCAAAATCAAGTTTTGGAAGAGTTATCATGCGTTGCCTCTTAATTTAAGTTGATTTAACAATGATTTTCGTATGTTAAGCGAATTCGAAAAATAGTCTGAAAGAATGTTTTCCTTCTTTTCATCCGCTGAAAATCCCGAAACTGTGCAGTAGTCGTTTTCTATTGAGTCTAGAGCTTTTGAATCGAAGTCGGAAAAGAGGGAAACACGGCATTTTCTGATAAATTCAAGCTCCGACCTGTCCGGCATGGTGAAGGAGTGTGCGAGTTCGGCAAGCCACGAAGCGGCAATGAAGTTGCCCGGATTTCTGCGCAAAGGAGCGGTCTCTTCAAGCGATACGAAATCATCAAGAAAGTAGGTGTTGTTCTTTCTGCTGAGCACTACTTCGCAGTTCTCGAACAGCGATAAATTATCCTTTTTCGAGAAAAAGCGGAAAGTTTCCCCTTCTGTTGCAATTGTGTGGAAAAAACCGCTGCCATGCGATTTTTTGTAAGTGATTGTTCCCTGAACGATGTGCATCACTCCACCGATTCTATCTGCTGTTTTTTCTTGGGAGCGCGCTGAATTTCGCTTGTGACTCCCACTTTCTGCGCCAGTTCGACACATTCTGCCAGAAACGGCGTATGGATTTCTTTTGTGTTCATCTCCTGAATTTCAAGGCATCTGCGGAGATATTTCTGAGCCTCTTCTTCTCTTTTAAGCATGAACATTTTTAATGCGCCGCGGTAAAGAACCTCGACGTCTGCCGAGTTGCATTCTATATTTTTTTTGTAGTTCTCTGCCGCAAGTTCGTGGATGTTCTGCTCATCGTAAACGAGTCCGAGCTGTTTGTACGCTTCGCAGTATGTTCCGCGCATCTTCAAAGCGGCGTTAAGGTGCTGTTTGGCAAGATCGTAATGCTTCTGCAGGCGGTGAAGTCTTCCTATACTTGTTTCGACATAGTCAGGGAAAGGATACATTGTGTCTTCCAGAACTTCATTGAATTTGGCAAGGGCCTTTTCGTAATCTCCCTGCTCCAGATAAAGTATGCCGAGCCTGTATTTGGCTTCGGAAAATTTCTTATCTATTTTCAATGCCTTGTTATAGTTTTCCTCCGCTTTTTTATAATCGCCGTCGAGGAAAAAAACATAACCCAGTTCGTTGTAGTACTGCGGAAGATCGGGTGCGGCCTCTATCGCCAGCATGAATTCGTGCTTTGCTTTAATCAAGTCCCCCTGAAATTTCAGAGCGGCAAGACCGAGTTGGTAGTGACTGTCGCTTTTGCGTTCGTCGATGGTGGTTTTTGTATCTGCCGATGAACACGATACTGCGGTTAAAAGCAGGAGTAAAGAGCTTAAAAGCGACAGCAGACAGGTGATTTTGGTGATTGTTTTCATTCTTTTCATTCAGATGTTATTTGTTTTCGGATTTTTTCTCTTTCTCTTTGTCTTTATTTTTGTCTTCTTTGCCGGATCTGCCCCATTCCCAGCCGAATTCGACATCTGCGCCGAGATCCCATGAGGAGATGTAGTGTCCTTCGAGGTTGTCATGCGGACGCGGATTTTTCGCATTCCAGAAACTCCAGTGTTTGCCTGCATATCCGTTGATGTAGAGTATCGGGAGGATCTGGAATCTGAGAACACCTCTGAAGAGCGAGCTTACATGGCTGTCGGAGAAAAGTTCCTTTGCGCTGCCGAAGCCGCGTTTATAGTAGGAAACCATCATTTTTACGATCCAGAGGTCAGGAAGTTCGAGGTGTGCGAAAAGAGAGGAAGAATCGGGA
>CAJOFY010000007.1 GCA_905233945.1 uncultured bacterium
GAAGAAAAAATTAAAAAATATCCTGTAGATCTGGCGTTGTTCAGTGCAGGTGCAGGTGTAGCGCTTGATTTTGCGAAACATTTCGTAAATGCAGGCGCGATTGTTGTTGACAACAGTGCAGCTTTCAGAATGGATGACGATATTCCGCTTGTCGTGCCGGAAGTCAACGGAGAAATTCTCAAAACCACAAAGTCGAAAATAATCGCCAACCCGAACTGCTCGACAATCCAGCTTGTCCCGTTTCTGAAAATCGTCGAAGAGCTTTTCGGAATAAAAAAAGTGATAGTAAGCACATATCAGAGTGTGAGCGGCGCAGGCAAAAAAGGAATCGAGGAACTCCGCTCGCAGGTTTCGGCACTTTTTTCTTTCCACGAAGTCAAACCCGAGGTTTTTTTGCAGAGAATCGCGTTCAACCTGATTCCGCAGATCGGTCCGTTTTATGAAGACGGCTACTGCGAGGAAGAGGTCAAAATGATAAACGAGTCGCGGAAAATCCTTTCGATGCCGGCTCTGGACATTGATGTCACGACCGTCCGAGTTCCGACTTTCTATTCCCACGCCGAAACAGTATGGTTCGAGCTGAAAAACGAGTGCAGCATCAACGAACTTCAGAGAAAGATCAAGGAAAACAAGGAGATGGTGCTCATGGACGATACCGAACAGATGCTCTACCCCACCCTCGTTGACTCTTCTGGCAGGGACGAAGTCTTCATCGGCAGGCTCCGCAAAGGGCGTGAACACAAAAATTACCTTTCGGCCTGGGTAGTTGCCGATAATGTCAGAAAGGGTGCGGCATACAACGCAGTCCGGATTGCAGAAACAATATTCGAGGATAAAAATGATTAAAAGAACTCTATTTTCACTGCTTATCCTTTGCTGCTCGGCGCTGTTTGCCGAGGACTACATCACCAATGTCGAGACAGAGCCCGGACACGCGAACCTGAATCAAGGCGGTTCGCTCAAATTTTTCTACGATCTGCCGAAACCGGATCTTGTGAAAAAAGCTTATCTCCAGACAGAAATCGACGGTACAACCTCGACATTCGACACAACCGTTACAGACAGCGGATTTCTGAGTATCGACAACTCTCTCTCCCTTTCCGGCGAAGAACTCTACAAGGTGATTAAAGAGCATAAATCACTTGAAAGCGACGACGCCGATGCCGCTGACGGAACTTACAGCATCCGCGTCAGAATCGAGCTTGACACAACCGCCGACAACGATGATGATGAAGACGACGATGAAGATGACGATGATGACAATGACAGCGGCAGTTCAACGGTAATTCCTGAATATGCAGAAAAAACAGTCAAGGTCACTTTTGACAACAAAGCTCCGAAAGCGCCAGCGGCAATAGAAGTCGAAGGCGGCAACAAGCAGATGATCATCAAAGTTACGCCGCCCAGTACCGAAGACGGCAAAGAAAAGGAAAAAATCGGGAAATACCACACAAAAGTTACCGGAATCTTCAAAAGCGGCGATGCCGAGACACAGACAACGCTTGAATACGATTCCCTTGTAGATTCCGACAGTTACAGCAAAGACTGGAAATTCACCGTTAAAGGAAAGAACGGATATGAGTTCATAAACAACGACGAAGGATCGAGCAGCAGAGCCTATACGGTAGAAGTCACGGCTTTTGATCTCGCCGGAAACAGCGACGATACCGCTTCAATTTCAGTCGAGGCTTCGTCTGTCACGACTTACGGCTTCTGGAGCAACTACAAATCGCACGGCGGAAAGGACGACGGCGGCTTCTGCTTTGTCGCAACAGCAGGTTTCGGAAGCTATTTTCACCCGAGTGTAGCCCTTCTGCGTGACTTCCGCGATTCAGTTCTTTCAAATTTCGGCGCCGGAAAAAAATTCATCGGCGCTTACTACAAATACGGCAGCTATCCTGCTGAAATAATCAAGGATTCTCCGGTACTCAGAGCGGCATCGCGGACAATGCTTATGCCTCTTGTCGTCGCAGCATGGTTTTTAACAACAGTTTTAGGACGTATTCTCATGGTTTCATGGCTGATTTCAATTGCATTTTTATTTTTTAAACCGGGCAGAAAAGCGCTTCTGGCACTTCTTTTCCTCATCATTCTTGCGTCACCGGCCTATGACCTCACGGCTAAGACCCGCAACCGCGGAATCCACGGCGAGGCGAGTTTCACCAACCTTCTCTACTACCCGCAGATCGACGGAAACATCAACGGAACGCCGTTCAAGGATGTGGCTGGATCCGAAGTAAGATGGCTTCCGTCGCTCACTTTCGGTCTTGCGATCCCGACCGATTACATCAGAATCACCTTCATCGGCGGCATCGGATACACACGCTTTAAAGGGCGCGCAATGCGTTCCGACGGCTCAAGAAGCGGTGACAGAACAACGATGCACTTCATTCCGCTCAAAGCCGAACTGAAACTGCGCCCGGTTTACGATTTTCCGCTCTATCCGTACATCGCAGGCGGTATAGACTATTATACGTGGTGGGTCCGCGACAGTAAAAAGACTACTGAAAACGGCGGAACTTTCGGTCTTCACGGAACAGTGGGACTTATGCTCTCACTCAACTGGATGGATCCCTCGTCTTCCAAAAAAATGAAGGAAAACGGTGTCGTCAACACCCATCTGTTCGTAGGCTACAAATTTGAGAAAATCAACGATTTCTGGAGAGAAAAGAGCTTCGACCTCTCCAACAGAATGAAATACAATTTCGAATTCGGACTCGTTTTCGAGTTTTAATCTTTTTTCTTTTTATCGTTATTATCGTAATTATCGTTACTATCGATTCGCGGCGTCGAAAAGAACGAACTTAATCGATAAGCGCGCCGTCAAGAACAAAAAAAATCGAATTTTTTTTGTTCTTGACTATAATCTTCCGATTTTTTGTGTTGGAGGATTGCAATGTTAAAAAATTTGATTTCGGTTTTATGCACTTTTTTGTTCCTTGTTTTTATGGTTTCATGCGGTGAAAACGAAACAAAAGTCACCCAGAACGGCGATGAAACAGCCGGTGAGCAGGATGCTGCGTCCGACAATGACGCGTCCGAAGTTCCAGATGACATCGAAACGGACACCGATCCGGCAGAAGAAACTGACGACGGAGAAACAGGCGAAGAGCAGGAAAATCCAGATGAAAACAACGAGGAGCCTGTACAGGAAACAACCATAACCGTTGAACCGAGTCCCGATTTTGAGACAAAAACCGAGGCTCTGATCGTAACGACTGAGGAATTTAAAGAAGTTTTCCAGAAATTTGCAGATTTCCACACAGTTACCGGCATCATCACAAAAGTGGTAACTATCGAAGATATCTGCGCGCATGCCGTTTGCGACGACAGCAACACGATGAAAGACACGCAGAAAGCGATAAAAGACTATGTCATGTCGGTCGAAGGGCTGAGATACCTGGTTCTCGGCGGAGACATCGAAATCGTTCCCTCAAGAGAGGTTTACGATGAATTTGAAATCTCCATGATCGCCGACTACGAAGACCATTTTTACAGCGATCTCTACTATGCCGACTTCAGCGAATGGGATTCAAACGGAAACGGAAAATATGCCGAAGACGACGGCGGAATCTTATCGTCCGACAATGACAATCCCGTTCTTATCGCAAATGTTGCGATCGGCAGGATTTCGGTTTCTACGGTCGATGAAGCCGAACTTTATTTTGAGAAAATTGTAAAACACCACACCGCGTTCAATACTGCACATACAAAGAAATCGCTTCTTCTGGCAAATATCGCGACAGAAATTTCGAGCGTCAAAATAAATGCCGGATACTATTTTGAATCGGCAGGAAAAACAGCAAGCCTGATTCCGCAGGATTATGCATTGAAAAAACTCTACACACAGTCGACTCCTTATCCGGGCAACGGAACGGCACAGCCGCTCGACAACGACAGCGAAAAAGCGGCTATCGAAGAAGGAATGAACCTTATCGTTCACAGCGGTCACGGCGGCCAGCGTTATCTCACATGCGAACAGGCAAACGATGACAACGACTTTACCGATACAATGGCATACGAACTCGAAAACGAAACGCTCCCCTTCTTCCTCAGCTGTGCATGCGAAGCGGGTCAGTTTGCCTACAAGTACGGTGATTCGGCTGGTGAAAAGCTTATGAACGCTCCCAAAGGCGGCGCAATAGTCTATCTCGGCAACACAACGACAGGTCTCGGCATTGCCGGAGGCAGCCAGTTCATCGATGAAATGCTCAAAAACATGTTTGCGTTCCCGTATTCAGTTATCGGTGAAAGTTATCTTTACGCCCATGCGACAATGCCGCAGAACGACACTTTCAATCCGACTGTCATCAACGTAAATGTTCCTGTTGTCACTCCTGACAGCTGGCAGTGGACAAAGAAGTCGATCGTTATGTTAGGCGACCCGATGACTGTTTTCTGGCGCGACAGTTTCGAGCCTTTCACGGCAGAAATCGTTCCGGAAGTCGAGGAAAATGAAGACGGCAAAACAGTCTCTTTCAACTTTCCTCCCGCTCTTAAAGGCGTAATGCTCAGAGTTTATGCAGACGGAAAACTTTACGAAATTCCGTCAGTAATGCATGAAACAGTCAAAATAAATCTCGATTCCGCGGTTGAAACGATCACTGTCGGTATCAAGGCCGAAAATTCGCAGTTTTTCTTCAAGGAACTGGAGATTTAGCAGTCAGATCTTGGGAGAGGAAAACAGATGGATTTATCTGTAAATATCGGAAAACTCAGGCTTCAGAACCCGGTCCTAACCGCTTCCGGCACTTTCGGATACGGGATCGAATTCGAGAAATTCATGGATCTCAACAAAATCGGGGGCTTCTGCACAAAAGGTATCTCAATAGAGCCGAGAGCCGGGAATCCTTCTCCCAGAGTGGTTGAGACGGCTTCGGGAATGCTCAATTCGATCGGGCTTGAGAACTGCGGCTCGAAGTACTTCCTCGAAGAAATCATGCCGAAAATAAGCGCTCTCAAATGCGCGATAATCGTAAACCTCTACGCCTCTTCGGAAGAGGATTTCGTGCGGCTCACCGGAATACTTTCGAAAAATGAAAGGATCGACGCTTTCGAGATGAACCTCTCCTGCCCAAACGTCAAATCCGGAGGCTCGGCTTTCGGCGCAAATCCTGAAACAATTCAAAGACTTACTGCAGCAGTAAAAAATGCTACCGATAAACCTGTAATCGTAAAACTTTCGCCCAACGTCACCGACATAACGCAGACCGCGCTTGCAGCCGAAGCAGGCGGAGCTGACGCTGTTTCGCTGATAAACACGTTGATCGGTACTGCAGTAAACCGCGAGAAAAGGACTTTCATCCTCGGCAACAAAATCGGCGGTCTGAGCGGCCCGGCGATAAAACCTGTCGCGCTCAGAATGGTATGGCAGACAGCGAAAACCGTAAAAATTCCGGTCATCGGAATCGGCGGAATCTCGTCGTTCGAGGACGTTCTCGACTTTCTCATTGTCGGAGCGAAAGCTGTTCAAATCGGCGCGTACAATTTCGTCAACCCTGCAATTGCAGGCGAATGTGCCGAAAAACTTGAGGAATACCTCGAAACAAGAAAGGAAAACATCAACCAGCTTATAGGATCGATAAAAGAATGAAAAAAGTTTCTGTCATTTTAATTTTTACGGCGCTTTTCTGCCTTTCGTGCGCAACTGACTCTTTCGGTGTCTACCACACGGTCAAAAAAGGCGAAAACATCACTAAAATCAGTAAGTTATACAATGTTGACGCAAATGAGCTGCGTCAAGGGAACTCAATTCCGGAAGGTATTGACGAACTCAAGGAAGGTTCCACAATCTTCATTCCCGGAGCCGATAAGGTTATCGAAACCGAACCTGCAGAGACGCTTCCTGAAAAGTCTCCTGATTCCGAACCCGAACCTGTATCCGGATCTGAAACAACTTCCGCGCCGGAACCGAAAAATGAAAACGGAAAGATTTTCATCTGGCCGGCACGCGGACAAATCGTCTCGAACTTCAATACCGGCACGCATAATAAAAACAACGGAATTGATATCCGGTTTGAACAGAGCACCGAAATCCGCGCCGCTGCGGGGGGAAAAGTCGTTTACAGCGGACATAATACAAATCACGGAAACCTCCTTGTCATCAGCCACAACGATAGTTTCTACACCGTCTACTCAAATCTGAGCACGATTACCGCAAAAGAGGGTGAAACGCTGAAACAGAGCGACATTCTGGGAACTGCCGAAGCCACTGAACAAAATCCGCAGCCGACTTTACATTTCGAAATAAGACAATCCTCAGAGCCGGTGGATCCGATGCTCTATCTTCCTGAAATTTAGATTATAATAGAGAATCTGCAGCATTTTTTTTTGTAATTGGATACAAATAAATTAGACTTCCGCGGTTTTTTGTGAGGCTGAAATGGTCGAAAACAAGGAAAATAAAGAAAACAACATTCAGGAACAACCGAAAAACGAGCGTCCGCAGGGTCTTGACGACAGCAGGGAAATACGCCGTCTGATGACGCATATAATGAACAATCAGAACAGTCTTGACGCGGCAATCAAGGAAATCAACCGAAAAATCAATACGAAAGAACAGAACCAGGCAACACGCTATTTTGCCACGTTCGTGATTCTAGGAATCGTCATCATACTTTCGTTCTTTTTCTATTTCAGGTCGCAGACAGCAAACTACGAGAACCAGAGCCGTATCCGCGAAGAGCATAACAAATACCTCGAAAAAGAGGTCGACGAGCTCAAAAATAAAATCTTTTCGATGGAAAACAACGATATTCTGGCTTACAACCTCTATCTTGCCCTGAAGGAAGGCGATCCCGACAACGCCTTCAAACTTTACAAAGAATTCAATCTGTCGGCACTTTCCAGGCTTGAAAGAACGATCATCGACAACGAGACAAGCATGATCAAACAGAAGGCCGCTCTTCAGAAATACGATGAAGGCGAGACGCTTTTCAAACGCAAAAGCTACGAAGCGGCTATCGACCGCTTCAAGGAGAGTCTCGACATATCTTCCACAGGCGACCATATTTCCAATCTTTTCTATCTCACCGCACTCTCCTACTACCGTATGAAAGACTATAACAAAGCTGCCATCGCGTTTGAAAGATTCCTTTTCATCTATACCAAAAAAGACCTTCCGAAAGACCGTTCGGAACTTCTGCTCGGCGTCTGCTACGAAAAGATGAACCAGCTTGAGCGCGCTAAAAACTTCTACGAGCAGTCAATGCGTGAAAACCGTCACAACAGATTCTTCCCGACAATCCGCGACAGAGTCAAAAACATCGAGAAGAAGATGGAAAAGATGAAAGACGCCAATGTAGATTAAGCAGTTACCATCTGAAAATACTGTCGCCTACGAACTCGCGGAGAATCGAGTTGGGCGGAAGTGTCGAATCGTCCATCTCCTCGAAGAAAGAGAGAAACTTGAGAAGCCTTTTAGCTTCCCGGTATTCGGGAATATCAGTCGGTACCTGACGGAGAAGAGGTTCCGCGTATTTTTTGAGGATACTGAATTCGCAGACAAACGTAGAATTGAACATCGCATCGGCATTTTCCTGATACGGGAAGATGTTCTTGTCCTCGCCGCTTCTGACCGAAGCCCAGCGTTTCAGAGTGTCAACCGGCGAATGTCCGCGGTACTGGAAATCGCGCACCATTCTGCGGATAAGCCTGCCGTCCGTCGTCGGGATTCTGTTGTGGTTGTCGATATTGAGAGCGGTAAGCGCGCTGACATAAATCTTGTAGACGTTGTACTTCGGGACATCGGCGTAAAGATTGGGATTGAGCCCGTGGATTCCCTCGATCACAAGGACTCCGTTCTCCGGAAGAACTATCGTTTTGCCGTCAGAGCAGCTCTTTCCGGTTTTGAAATCGTATCTCGGAAGAGTCACAGCCTTTCCGGCCATGAGATCGTTCAGATTTTTGTTGAAAAGTTCGATATTTATCGCCGCAAGCGACTCGAAATCGTGCTCGCCCTTCTCGTCTTTCGGAGTTTTGTCGCGGTCGATGAAGTAGTCGTCAAGCGAAATCAGGAACGGTCTTATTCCGTTGACGCGGAGCTGGACACAGAGTCTGTTCGCCGTCGTCGTCTTTCCGCTTGAACTCGGCCCGGCAATCGAAACTATCCGCACCATTCTGCGGCGGCGGTAGATTTCATCGGCGATTTTCGACAGTTTTTTCTCGTGCAGAGCCTCGCACAGAAGGATGATTTTCTGGCTGAAACCGCGTCTTATCCAGTCGTTGAGCTTCGCGCATGTGTCAAGCTCAAGAATATCGAGCCACTCGCTGTGTTCCTGGATGATGTCAAAATATTTCGGACTGTCCTGAAACGCAGGGACCGTGTCGGGATCACTTTGTGTCGGAATAATAAGAACTATTCCGTTCTTGTAGTGCATAAGGTGGAATTTGCTGCAGTACGAAGTCGAAGGAAGAAGATATCCTGAAAAATAGCCGACAGTAGAGCCGAGCCAGTAGATATTCGTGCGCGGCTGAGTCCTGATTTTGAAAAGGGAGACTTTGTCCAGAAGATCCTGCTTTCTGAACTCCTCGATCGCCTGCTCCGTCGTGACATTCTGACGCACAAAAGGGATGTCGGCATCTATTATTTCACGCATTCTCGCCGAAATACGCTCGACATCACCGGCCTCAAGCCACTCAAGGCCTTCAAACCAGCAGTAGTAGCCGTTTCCTATGCTGTATTCGATGTGGAGGACCGCATGGGGAAAGATCTCCTTCGCCGCCTTTATCATCACGAAAAATATACTTCTCAGGTAAAACAGATAGCCGTCCCTGTTTTCCATCGTGAAAAATTCGACTTTTCCCTCTCCCGGGATCTCTTTGCTCAAATCGCAGAATTCATTGTTGAAAACCGCCCCTATGATGCGGAATTTGTAGTATTCCTGATATTTCGGAGCGATGTCGATGAATTTCGTTCCCTTAGCAACAGATTCTGCCTTTTCACCTTCCGGAACTGAAATTTTCAACGAGAACAAGTTGTCAGCCATGATTTCCTCCTGAAAACTGATTAAAAAAGCTCTTTACCGGTCATTTCCGCAGGCACTTCAAGCCCCATTATTTTGAGGATTGTCGGTGCGATGTCGGCAAGGATTCCGTTATGAAGTTCGACATTTTTATAGTTGTAAACCGCGAACGGAACGGGGTTTGTAGTGTGCGCGGTATGCGGAGCTTTCGTCGTTTCGTCAAACATCTGCTCGCTGTTGCCGTGATCTGCCGTGAGGATGAGCACTCTCCCCTCTTCTTCGACTTTCGCCATGATCTTTCCGACGCACTCGTCAATTGCCTCGATCGCCTTGACTGCCGCTTCCATTACACCGGTGTGACCGACCATATCGGGATTCGCGAAATTGAGAATAACAAGATCAAATTTTTCAATATTTTCAAGAAGTTGATCGGTTACTTCGTAAGCGCTCATCTCAGGTTTAAGATCATAGGTCTGAACTTTGGGAGATGGAACAAGAATCCTCTCTTCGCCCTCAAAAACGGTTTCTTTTCCGCCGTTGAAAAAGAATGTGACGTGGGCGTATTTCTCGGTTTCGGCGATCCTGAGCTGCGTTTTTTTAGCCTTTGAAACGACTTCGCCGAGAATGTTTTTAAGTTCTTCATGCTCAAAAAGAACCGGGAACGGGAAATCGGCTCTGTACTGCGTCATTGTCGCATACTGGCTGAAAGCGACTCTCTGCTTTCTCATAAAGCCGTTGAATTCGTCGAAATTGAGCGCCATCGAGATCTCGCGTGCTCTGTCAGCTCTGAAATTGAAGAAAATGACAGCGTCTTCGTCGCGCATTACACCTTTCGGGAATCCGCAGTCGTTCATGATTATCGTCGGACGGACGAACTCGTCGTATTCGCCTCTCGCGTATGAGTTGAGAATCGCGTCCACCGGTGTTTCGGCGCGCAGTCCGAGTCCCAGCGTCAGTGCATCGTAAGCCTGCTCCACCCTTTCCCAGCGGTTATCTCTGTCCATCGCGTAGAATCTCCCCATAACTGTCGCGATTTCGCCGAGATTTTCCTTTTTCATCTTCTCATCGAGCTCTTTCACATAGTTTATCGCGCTCTGAGGCGGTGTGTCGCGGCCGTCAAGGAAGCAGTGGACGACGACTTCGAGTTTGTTTCTCTTGCCGAATTCAAGCAGAGCGTAAAGGTGATCCATCGAGCTGTGGACTCCGCCGGGAGAAACCAAGCCCATGAGATGAAGCGTTCCGCCGTGGATTTTGAGTTCTTTAACAGTCTCCTTTAACACGGGATTTTCAAAAAAACTGCCGTCTTCAATTGCCTTGTCGATTCTGGTGAGATCCTGATAAACAACTCTTCCGGCGCCGATATTCGTATGCCCTACCTCGCTGTTTCCCATTTGTCCTTTCGGAAGTCCCACATCAAGTCCGCTCGCGGAAAGCTGACACTTGGGAGAAGAAGCCAGAAGCCTGTCTATATTCGGCGTTTTTGCCGTTTTTACCGCGTTGAAATCACTGCTTTCCCTGATTCCGAAACCGTCGAGAATCATAAGCATTACTCTTTTGTCATCACTCATTTTTCACCTCTCAGTAAATCTTTATTATTTCAGTTTTCGGGTAGTATCTTTTGAGAATGAAGCTGAAGTCTCGCCCTTTTTTCCCGAGTGAAATGGCTCCCATCTGGCTCATTCCGACACCGTGGCCCCAGCCAGCTCCCTCAAAAATCCATGTGCTTTCCTCTTTGTGAACAAGGAAGGCGGAACTATACAGATTATCCAGTAATTTCCTAATGTTAAGTTCTCCGTAAACAACAAGCGAAGATAGTGTGCCGACGAATTCGGCTTTGTAGATCCTGCCGGAGACCCCGCGCTTCAGAGCCTTGATTTCCTTGAGTTTTCCTATTTTTTTGCGCGAGTTCAGAAACCCGTCTATTTTTTCCTGCGGAAATTCGACTTTCCAGCGGTGGCGTTTGTTCATTTTCAGATTGTCCTCGCCGTAGTCGCTTTCAAGGAATTTTTTGAGGTCGGACTCTTTGGAAAGGTCGAGACTAAGCGGCTCGTCGCCGTCCCAGACACCGGTCAGATAAGGTTTTTCGGCAGTAAACCAGACGTTTCTGATGTCTTCCGTCCTGCCGCCTGAACTTGAGCAGTAAGGAGCTCTCGCGACGTGGGTTCCGTTGAAAAGGAGAACCTGCCCTTCTGTTTCCTTCACCGCCTGAACGAATTTTTTGTCGATTTTTCCGCTCCAGATCACTTTCTGGCAGTGTACTTCGCTGCAGATGTGCCATATTTCGGAGAGATGCCGCTTGCCGAGCTGCATGAAAATATCGGTCCGTGCCGCTACAGCCTGCGCTTTGAGCGTTTCGAGGGGCGCTGCAAGGAACATTTCTCCCGGCAGAATCCGCTCAAGAATGTTTTCGACGGAATCCTCGATAACAAGGTCGGCTTTCGCGCCGCCTGACGGAGTGAGGAAATAGTTTCTGCCGCCGGGATAGGAGTCATCACCCGCCGAAAATCCAGGTTTCGGATGAATCATCAGCAAATTCGGGCATTTATACTTTTTTCCGTCATCGGTATCAACTTTTATTACTGATTTCGCGCTGCTTTCAAAGACAGGAATCGAAACGATACTGTAATCAGGGAACATATCCCTGAATTTATTGAGTAATTTTTCACTTTTCCCTTTATCGAAAAGCTCTTTGGACACTATAAAATATTCACGGTTGTCAATGGTGGATTTGTTTATCGAAAAAATAGCGCCGTGGACAAAAATCTCTGTTTCCATTCCTGTTTTCATGCTCCAGAGTTTCGATTTTTCCGCATGTTCACGAAGCTCGCTCTGTGAAAGTTCCTGAAAGGCGATCCTGTATTTCACGACAGCCGGAGTAAAATTTGTTACTGAAAAAGTCAGCGATTCTGCGTTTATTTCCTTGTTTCCGCACTCAAAACTCTTTATATTCCCGATAGTCGTACCGTTTTCGTAACCTTTCACAAGAACGCGGATGTAAGGGATATTGTTCCTGAACGAAAACGACGCGCTGTGAAGGAAATCGAACTCTTTTGAAATGTCGGCGGACAAAACCGGAACAAAAAGCAGACAAAGAAAAAAGAGAAAATATTTACGCACAGATGCCTCAATTACTCAAACACTGCAAAAACCGCGGCAAAATAACACAAACTAAGTCAGGTTTCAAATGAAAATGAGAAAAAATCACAGACTATGAATAATTTGACTTTTACAATAAATACTACAATTCTCGCGTAGATTGTTTGAAAACGGAGCAGACCTGTCATGGCTAACATAGTTTCGGTTTCGGGCGTTACCTGCATAAAGGCGGAACGCGTCCTGTTCAAAGATATTTCTTTCGGGGTCGAAAGCGGCGAAAAAGTCGCACTCATCGGCGTGAACGGCTGCGGAAAATCAACTCTGCTCAAAATAATCGCCGGTCTTGAAGAGCCTGAAAGCGGAACTGTTGCGATAAACAAGTCGGCTGCGGTCGCTTTTTTAAGCCAGATTCCCGAAATAAATCCTGATGAAACGATCGCCGATCACATTTTCTCGGGCAACGACGAAAAACTAAACCTCATCAAGCGTTACGAGATCGCGTGCAGCGGATTTAGCACTGAAGATGCGGCTGAACTTGCCGAAAAAATCGACACTCTGAACGTGAGAAGCTACGAATCTGAGATCAAATCCATTCTCACCCGCCTCGGAATAAACGATCTCACCCTCAAAATGGGCGAACTTTCGGGCGGAATGGTGAAAAAAGTGGCTCTGGCGCAGTGCATCGTCAAGGATTCGGGGCTTTTGCTGCTTGACGAGCCCACAAACCACCTCGATATCGATACGATTGTCTGGCTTGAAGACTATCTCCGCGAGACAAAAAAAGCGGTCATCATGGTTACGCACGACAGATATTTCCTCGATTCCGTGTGCAGCTCGATTTACGAAATCGAAGGCTCAGATCTGTTTCACTACAAAGGGTGCTACGACTACTATCTCGAAAAAAAATCTGAATATTTTCACTCACTTGTCGCAAATGAAGAAAGAGTAAGAACGATTCTAAGGCGCGAGCTTGCATGGCTTGCAAGAGGCCCCAGAGCTAGAGCCACGAAATCGAAAGACCGCATCGAAAACATCCAGAAAATGATGCAGCGAGAAAAGCCTGAAGAAGAAAAAAATATCGAACTTTCAATAGTAGGCAAAAGGCTCGGCAAAAAAATCCTCGAAATGAAGGATATCTCCTTTGACTGGAACGGCGAAACGATAATCAAAGACTTTAATTTCGCCTTCAAAAAGGATACCCGCTTAGGAATCATCGGAAACAACGGCAGCGGAAAAACAACTTTTCTCGATATCCTGACCGGCAGACTTCAGCCCAAAAGCGGCGAATACGACCTCGGCATCAACACCGAATTTTCATACTTCGATCAGGTTTCACGCGAACTTCCGGCAGATATGCGCCTCATTGATTTCGTAAAATCAAAAGGCGAAAATATAATTCTTGCCGACGGCTCGAAACTTTCGGCGGCGCAGATGCTTGAAAGATTTCTGTTTGAACCATCGATCCACTACACAAGGATCGAAAAACTTTCAGGCGGCGAAAAACGGCGGCTTTATCTCGTCGCGATACTTATGAATAACCCGAATTTCATCGTTCTCGACGAGCCGACGAACGATCTCGATATCAAAACACTCTCTGTTCTTGAGGACTTCCTCTCCTCCTTCAACGGCCCGATCGTAGTTGTAAGCCACGACCGATATTTCCTCGACAGAACAGTTGATACCCTGCTTATTTTCAAGGGAAACGGCATCATCGAAAGCTTTGTCGGAAAGGCTTCAGAATGGATCGAAATGAACCGCAGAAACAGGCAGACAGAGCAGAAAAAAGCGGCCAAACCAAAAGACGAACCTTTGAAACCTAGAACTTTGCAGACAGACGCCACAAAACTCACCTACTCCCAGCGCATCAGACTTGCCGACCTCGAAAAACTCATCCCAAAAACCGAAGCAGAAATCGCAGAAATCGAAGAAAAAATGGCCAATTACGAAGAAAACAAAGGAAACATGGCCGAACTTTCCGCAAAATACAGCGAACTCAAGTCAAAATACGACTCCATGTTTGAGGAATATATCGAGTTGTCGGAGAAGGAGTAAATTTTTACTAAGGATACGGAAATGCTGGAAACAGGTTCGATACTTCAATCTGAGGCAGGCCCAATCACTATTCTCAAATTTCTGAACAAAGGCTCGCAGGCAGAAGTCTATGAAGTCAAAATAAAAATAAAAGGAAAAGAAGGCCGGTTTGCTCTCAAACGGTTTGCCCTCAAATATTATTTTGAAGAACACTGCAAGGATCCGAAATTCAAAGACAATCTGCTTTCTGTAATTGAAAAGAAAAAACCTACCAACCGCTTCATCTGGCCTCTTCACTTTGTAGAAAACGGGAATCGTTTCGGATACCTTATGAATTTGCTTCCATCGGAATACCAGGCTTTATCCGGCTGCTTTTCAGGCAAACTCAGGATAAACGACAATATAAAATTCAAATTCTGCATAAATATGTGTGACGCTTTCCATCATCTGCATTATGATGAGGATTGCAGTTACAAAGACATTTCCCCTAAAAATATTTATATAAATCCCAGCAATGGAAATGTTCTGATAATTGACAACGACAACATTACTCCGAACAGAGACACAGCCGGTATCAGAAAATTTGTTAAAGGCACACCTGGATATATGGCTCCGGAACTGTTTGAAAATCCGGAAACAATACCTTCTAAGCAAACCGATTTCTATTCTGCCGGCGTATTGATTTTCAAATTATTTATGGGAATCGATCCCTTTGAACCTCTTGACAGCTCGAATTCTGACAGCAGTTCCCCGGTCATGGACATTTCATCTTTCTATAATCCAAAAAACAACAGATTCATTTTTCAAGAAATAATAGAAAACAAAGGTGTCAATGCGGAAAGAGATAAAGCAAAACTTTGGTTTTCATATCCGGAATCCGTAAGAAATTTGTTCAAAAGGCTTTTTACAGAAGGAATCAACGATCCGTGGAAACGACCGAGCTGCGAAGAATGGAGAGATGAGTTGATCAAATGTCTTGCAGCTGCTTATTCCTGCCCCGACCCCAATTGTTCCTTTTCATCATTTTTAAATGAAAATGAACTCATGAAAAACAACGGAAAAATTCACTGTCCTCTCTGCAATAAAGATTTCACTCTTCCTATCATGAAATCAGGAAAAGACACGCTTGTTGTAATGAATGACAAGGAAGAGATCTATTCCGGCTATTTCGAGGATTTAAGACGAAACGAATCCAGAATGGAAATCGTTATGACAGCCGAACTGACGAAAAAAGGACTAAGGCTTTTAAACAAGTCAAATTACAGCATAACTCACCACGGAAAAACAATAAAAAAAGAGGAACACACTGATTTTATAAAAGATTTGGATTCATTAACTGTTGACGGCAAAGTATATAAGATTATTCTTCCGGTGTAGAAAGTTCTAAGGAATATCGGAGTTATTCATGAGTATAAAGAACATCGTTTCCAACTTTGAAATTAAAAGGCATCAGTTTGAAATAATCTATGCGATAGACACTTCCGCATCAATGTGCGGTGAAAAGATAGAATCTGTCAACAACGCCATGCACGAACTGGAAAGATTATTAAAAGAGGAAGCCGAGAAAAACAGCGATCAGGTTCAGATTTATATAAGAATCATCACTTTCGGCGGAGATCAGGCTGTATGGCACCTGGAAGAGCGGACCCGCATTGAAGATTTTTCCTATAAGAATATAAATGTCGTCAGAGGCGGACGAACACCGATGGGAAGCGCGTTCAATTTACTGAATCAGGCACTTAATGCTTCCTGTCTGCCGAATATTATGTTTAAACCGCTGTTGGTCCTCCTCTCCGACGGATGGCCTACCGATGAATGGGAAAATGAATTGGATCAGCTGATACAACATTCATGGGGCAGAAAAGCCACAAAAGTCGCTATTGCTATCGGAGAACAGGCAGACAAAGAGATCCTGACAAAATTTACAACTAATCCTAAACAGGTTTTCGAAGCAAATGATTCTGCCGCAATCATAAAAACTATTGAATGGACCTCAACAATAATTTCAGCGACTGTTCTCGGTGAATATACGACTTATCCTGTATCATATATGTTGAATGGCAACCAGGATGTATTCTCATCAGAAAAATATTCAACAACCGATAGTAATGCACAAATCATCGTTGACAAAGCAAACAGGGTTCTTGAACTCTACTTTGAAAACAAAAAACATGACTCATTGATTGAAAGCAAATCCTTTTTCGATGAAATGAATATTTTCTTATTCGGAAAATCGGATTTTTCCCATATTCCTTCCACTCACGAAGATGAACTAAAAGATTCATTCATGGAAAAATTCAATAAGGATTCGGTGAAAATAGTAAAATATACAGAATTTACTCTTGCATATAGAAGGGTAAAGGAATACTCAAAAGAATGCGACATTCCAGAAATCGGATATGATCACAACATCAATTTTATAGACTGGTTCTTATTTGAGAACAAGATTATAAAAAAACGTAACAAAAAATTGCATGATGCAATAAATGTTTATGCAAACCAAAAAGACCTTTTTTTTCAAAACGAGGAAAAAAATAAATTTGAACGTAATTCAAGATCTTATAATTTTTTCTCCAGCGCAAACAGAGCCGAGACCCGTTTTATTAAAGACAAAGATCTCTCCTCTTCCCTCATTCAAACAAGAAAAGCGGTAGAACAATACATTAAGGCAATGTATGAAAATGAATTCAAACAGGAAGCCCCGGACTCACCTGCTCAGTGTCTTAAAGGATTAAAAAAAGTAATAACAAAAACATATTCTCACGAACTCTGGCCTTTGATAAAAAGAGGTAACGCAAATGCCCATGACTGCTATTCGACATACGATTTTGCAGTCATTCACGGTTTGGAAATGCTGAAAGAATGTGCCGGACAGATAAACAAATGGGGAAATAAATGAACCGGATCAATAACGAAAAAGAAAAAATTCAACAAATAGAATGCCAGTATTGCGGTGTTCTTGTAAATGTAAACGAAAAAATCTGCCCTGAATGCAGGAAGCCTCTGCATCAGAGCAATAACGAGATCCGCGATTTCAAAACTGCAATAGAAATAAACGGTTACAAAAACAATGAAGAAAAGCCGTCAGAACATATACCTGAGAAGAGAATAGTGTTTAATATGAAAATATCTCTGTCACGGCACAAGATGATATTTTTACTTGCTTCACTTATTATAATTCTGACAGCAATTTTCACAATCGTGATAATAAGTAATGATTCTTTAAAAAAGGCAGAAAAACTCTTTCTTAAAGGAGATTTTGATCCGGCTTTTAAAATATTTTCCGAACTTGCGGATAACGGAAACAGCAGGGCAATGTATTATTTAGGAGAATATTATACTCACGGCATCGGAAGTACTCACATAGATAACGAAAAGGCTTCCGAATGGAGGGAAAAAGGGGCTGAGACCGGAGATATTCTGGCTAAACTGAATATAGCGGTATCACTTCCGGAAGATTCGGAATTAAAAAAAGATATCTTGAACAATCTCTTTCCGTCTGTGCTGGAAATGGCTGAAAACGGCAATGCTAGGGCTCAAAGCGAACTGGCTGGTTTGTACGAACATGGCTGGGGAATTCAACAAGATTTGGAAAAAGCTCGTATTTGGTATGAAAAAGCGATTGAAAAAGGAGATATCATTGCCACTCACAACTTGGGAAGACTCTACTTTAAAGGAAGCAACGAGATAAAAGAAAACAGGGACAAAGCATACAATTTAATATTAACATCGTCGGAAAAAGGTTTTCCTGGAGCATGGTTCAACCTCGGTTCATTTTATAAAGACGGATTTAATGTAAAACCGGATCAACAAGAAGCCTTTAAATGGTTTTTAAAGGCGGCAGAACAAGGTCATGCCATAGCACAGAACTATGTCGCCTTTTATTCTAAAGACGGAGTCGGAACCAAACAGAATAAAATCAAAGCTTTTGAATGGTATAAAAAATCGGCCGAACAAGGGCTACACGCCGCTCAGTATGGTCTTGCCAATGCCTATTTCTACGGTGAAGGCATTGCCAAAGACAAAAGTGAAGCTTTCAAGTGGTATATGAAATCTGCGCGTCAGGATTTCCACCTCGCACAATACCGCGTCGGGGAATGTTATTATAACGGCGACGGTGTGGAAGAAGACAAAACTCTTGCTTTTAACTGGTATAAACAGGCAGCGGAACACAACAATTTAAAGGCGATGATTCGAATCGGCGAATGTTATCTCCGCGGAGACTGCACTCAGATGAACGAAAACGAAGCATTCAAATGGTTTATGAAAGCAGCAGAACCAGAGAACCAAAACGGAGATCCTGAAGCTCAATATTTAGTCGGAATATCTTATGACAAAGGAATCGGAGTGGCTGCGGATAAACAAAAGGCTTTCGAATGGCTGAAAAAATCGTCAGACCAGGGATATTTGAAAGCCCAAATCCTGACAGCACTCTGTTACGAAAACGGAATCGGGATCACTGCCGATAAAACGGAAGCCTTCAAATTATGGCTAAATACTGCTATACGAAAACATAATCCTTTCGCTCAATATAAACTTGCTTGTCGCTTTCATGAGCAAGGAAAACACGAAGAGGCAAAGAAGTGGCTTAGAAACGCGGCAGCTCAGGGAAACAAAGAGGCTAAGGAAAGCCTTTTCAAATGGTATAAAGAAACAACATGGCGCGATTCCGCTGATGACGAACTTTATCAAATGCACCTTAAACTTTCGGAATAATTATTTTGGTCAAGAACAGATTAGCTGATGAAAAAGTTCTAAATTCTGACAATCCCGAAGCACTGCACTGGTCGGCTCTATCCAAATATTGCGGCGTAGGGACAGCAGAAAATGAGGAAGAAGCGTTTAAATTGTTTGAGATTTCCGCCAAAAATGGATATACCCCAAGCCAAAGAGCCCTCGCCTTTTGTTACAAAAACGGTATCGGTGTAAAAAAAGACCTGTTCTCTTCTTTGAGATGGCAGACAATCGCAAAAATACGCAGCATTAACAAAATAAAACTGCTTGTAACTTCTGTTTTCTTTTTATTTTTCATATTTTGTTTTTATCTAACCTTTTTCACGACATTTGTTGCAGAAAAACTGCTGCTGAAAGGTTATTTCAATGCATCATTCTATTTATTCAAAATATTGGAAAAAGAGGATAATCCTAAAAGTTATTATTTTTTGGGGTTGCATCATTTGTATGCTTTAGGAAATTTGAATCAAGATGCTGAAAAAGCTGAAATATTTATGAGAAAAGGTATGAATGCAAAGGATAATCTCGCCACTTTCAGCACTGCATTTTTTCTCACCGAAAAACCAGAAGAAAAAGAAACTATTATCAGAAATACTTTTAACACGATCCTAAAAATGGCTGAAAACGGGGATCCTTTCGCCCAAAACGAAACAGGAAAAATCTATTATGAAACTGAAAATTATGACAAAGCTTTTTACTGGTGGTCGGAATCGGCGAAACAGGGATATGTTGCAGCACATAACAATATTGCTTTATGTTATAGCGAAGGCAAAGGAGTGGCTCAAAACAAAGAAAAGGCTGTCGAAATATATAAAAAACTTGCCGAAAAAAATAATTTCATAACATCACAAAAAAATCTGGCCAACTATTATTACAACAAAAATAATAAGAAATTATCACCGGAATCTTGTGAATGGTATGAACAGGCCGCGTTACAAGGGGATACAGATGCTCAAAACAAACTGGGTCTTTGCTATAACAAAGGTTATGAAAACTGGAAAGCAAGAAATGAATTTGAAAGCTGCAAATGGTTTGAAAAAGCAGCAGTTAAAGGTCACACCGTAGCTCAGTTTTATATCGGGCAATGCTATTATAAGGGGGTCGGAGTCAATCAAAAAAATACGGAAAAAGGATGTGAATGGTTTGAAAAGGCTGCACTTCAAGGACTCGCAGAAGCCCAATATAATTTGGCAATTTGCTATAGCAAAGGAGATGGGAAAGAAAAGAATAAAGTCGAAAGCTGTAAATGGTATGAAAAAGCAGCAAACAATGGTGTTGCGGATGCTCAATACCGTTTGTTCCGTTGTTACTTTGACAAGGACGGTTTAGGGAAAAACGATGAAAAAGCCAAATACTGGCTCAGAAAAGCGGCCCGGCAAAATCACAGGGAAGCTATAAATATGCTTCGTGGAGCATTCAACGAAAAAGTTGATCCTGAAGAGATCGAATCAAAATAGCTGAAGCACTCAAATCAAAATACGACTCAATGTTTGAGGAATATATCGAGTTGTCGGAAAAAGCCTGACCGTTATGGTCATTCTTTTCAGAATTATTTGAAACAGATTTCAGAAATGGTTGACTGACGGACTTTCTCCTTATTGGCAGCTTCCTGGCGGATGACAGCAGGAATATTCAGATCGTTCTGATCAACGGTTTTTTCAGGAACAAGAACCACATCCTCAAGAGAAATCGGCTTTGCCTCATTTATATTCACGCTCTGAGGCTTGGCGGAAGCACTTGCCGAAGCAGCCGGAGCAGTCCTGCTTTCTTCTTCTTTGACAAGAGGTTTCTGCACTTCGATGATGACATCCTCGTTCACGTTTCCGCTTGCTTCGTCAAACATGCTTGTCTGATCATCCTTATTCACTTTCTTGAACTCTTTCAAAGACTCCGGGAGTTCGGCAGCGTGAGCTTCGGCAATGATGAGAACGGATACATCAGTTTTGTTTTTATCGACAAAAAGACCGAATTTGAACTGCGCACTCTTGTCGCGCAGTCCTTCCAGATATACTGCAGCCTCGTTGAATTCCTTGAGTTTGGTGTTTCCGCTGACGTAAACAAGCATCCTTTTCGCCCCTTTTACCGTGAAGTTTTTCAGAAGCGGATTGTTGAGTGCGTCTTTTACAGCGTTGAGCGGAGCATGTTCGCCGGTCGCGGTCCCGAAACCGATAACGGCAATACCCATATCCTTCATCGTGTTCTTGACATCGGAGAAATCTATATTGACCGTTCCGGTCTTGATTATAAGTTCCGAAATGCTCCTGACCGCATAAATAAGGATTTCATTCGGCTTTTTGAACATATCGACGGTATCGTCATCGTCACCGGCCATTTCAAGCAGAGTGTCGTTCGGAACAACGAGGAGGGCATCGACATTCTTTTTAAGTTCTTCGATCCCGGCCTCGGCACTTTCCATTTTCTGGCCGCCTTCAAAAGAGAACGGCTTTGTTACGATTCCGACAGTCAGAATATCGTTCTTTTTGGCAGCGCCGGCAATGACAGGAGCTGCTCCCGTTCCCGTTCCGCCGCCCATACCGGCAGTAATAAAAACCATGTGGTGGCCTTCAAAAGAGGAAACGATATTGACCTGGCTCTCTATCGCGGCATCCCTTCCGCATTCAGGATTTCCTCCGGCCCCCTGACCTTTCGTAAGTTTCGGTCCCAGCTGTATCTTCTCGACATCGTTGATCTGGTCCAGCACCTGTGCATCGGTATTGACCGCAACAACCTTCACATGACTATCTCTAAAAATTGAATTTTCATCCTTGCCCATCTCCTCGCCCATCATCTTCACCGCATTGCATCCGCAGCCTCCGACACCGAGAACTGCAATTTTAACGACCTTGTTCTCACCACTCATCAGACTCTCCTACTCAAAAAATTTTCTAATAAAATCCGCTATTTTAGCCATCAACCCGTCTTTTTTTGCAATTTCGACCTGCCTGCGGACAGTAAAATGCCTGATTATTCCGACCGCCGTAGAAAATCTCGGATCGCTCAGAACATCATGAAATCCGCTGTCAGTATCGTCAATCCTTGGAATCCCTATCCTTACCTGCTGCTCAAAAATATCCTCGGCGACATACTGAATATCCTTCAGAGCCGCTGTTCCGCCTGTAAGGACTATATCCGACTGTATCAGATGATCCTTCTGGCTCTCGGCAAGTTTGTTCTTGACAGCCTCAAGAATCTCCCCGATCCTCGGAGTGACGACTTTCGCAAGCTGTTTCGCCTTTTTTGTCGTCGGTGCGTTCGTGCCGATAACAACCGTTTCAAAGACTTCCGTTTCCGAAACATAGTCCGGACGCGCACTTCCGTATTTGCATTTTATTTTCTCTGCTTCCGCAGGCGGAATTTTCATAACTTTGCTTATATCGTCTGTTATGAAGCGTCCGCCCATGGGAATTACCGCAACATACACAGGGTCTCCGTTGTGGTAAATCGCAATATCGGCCACGCCGTCGCCTATATCCACCATCGCAACGCCCAAATTTCTCTCGTCATCCTCAAGAACGGCCCAGCTTGAAGCTATGCTGCTTACAACTCTGCCGGCGACGATGAGACCCGAATCCTCTACAGCTTTGTAGATATTCCTGCACATGGTTTTCGGCATCGTAACTATCAGAACGTCAACTTCGAGCTTTTTGCACGCCATTCCGAGCGGATTTCTGATTCCTCCCCTGCCGTCAACCGTATATTCACCTATTTCGACATTGATAATGTCGCTGTCATCAGGCATATTGATAATTTTTGCCTGTTCAATGACTTTGTTTATATCGCTTTTGGCTACTTCCTGTCCTCTGACCTGAAAAACGCCGTGATTGTTTATCGAGCGGATCCCCTCGCCGGAAACACCTACATAGACAGATTTAATCCGCTTTGAAGAAATTTTTTCGGCCTCAGCGACCGATTCCGCTATCGCCGCCGTAGTGGCCTGGACATCCACCACTTCACCTGCGATAAGCCCTTTATTGGCTTCGGAAACGCCCTTCCCGATAAAGGAAAAAGAACCGTCACCGTTTACCTGCGCGACAAGAGCCGTGACTTTGTTTGTGCCGATGTCAAGAGCCGCAACAATGTTGTTTTTAGCCATCAGTTTCCCCCAAAATTTATGTTCTGAACCCGTTTGCCGATTATAGCTTCATATTTTTTTTCACCGAAAACGTTTTCCACCCTGTCGAACTCAAATTCTCCGGCCCACTGATTCTCAGCAAGCATGGATTTCATCACGCCGGCGGCATTTTTTATCATTTCAAACCATTCCTCACTTGAAAACTCATCTTTAAGACGGATCTCGCTCTTGAGACCGTTTTTTATCGTGCACTCAATCGAATAGTAGCCGGAAAAAACTTCGTAACTTATTGATTTGAGCCGGCATGGAGATGAAATCTCCCCCCATTTTCCGGTAAGAAAAATAGCGTTTTTTATCCTTTCCGGGCGTTTTTTATCTTCTTCAGGAGTGGAATAATTAAGAAAAAATATCGGCATATCGTTTTCGACCTCTCCGTGGAGGACTCTTTTGAAGAGAATCCCGTCAGCATCGGAGAACCACATCATGTTAATATCTTTATCGGTATCGGGTGATTTCTGCCTGCTGTTCACAACCATTACAGGCTCGAACTCTTCAATCCTTATCTTCACTGAATTCGGGAAAAACTTTTCCACGAAAGCCTTCTTTACCCAGCCGCAGAGAGTAAGACTCTGAACCATCTTTTTCCTGTCTGCATCAAAAAAACTGATTTGTCTCTCAAGACCGGTTACGAAAAGAATCTCCTCCTTAGCCATGCGCCTGTTGCCGCTTATTTCGACATTTTCAGGAACGATGAGCATTTTGTCGCTGTTTTTGAATGTATTGAATGCATCCTTTCCGAAGCAGAACGCCGCGGCAAAAACAGAAACCAAAATGTAGGTGCAGAGAATGTATCCTGCCCAGCTCAATATTCCCGTCAGTCTCTTCATTTTTCAGCAAGACACTCCGAAATAAGGGTTTCTATCAGCTCGAGATAGCTTATTCCGCGGTATTTCGCAATCATAGGAACAAGCGAGTGCCCCGTCATTCCGGGAAGCGTGTTGATCTCAAGCATGATGTAGTCGTCGCCGTTTACAATGAAATCGCTTCTCGAAACGCCTTTACAGCCGAGCGCGACATGCAGTTTCAAAGCGGCGTCGGAGATTTTTTCCCTGACTGCATCACTGATGTCCGGATGAACGGTGTATATCGTCTTGTCGCTGTTGTATTTTGCGTCGAAATCGTAGAACTCGTTTGCCGGGGTAATCTCGACATCGCCCAGAACCTTGTTTTCAAGAACCGCGACATTGACTTCGCGTCCTTTGAAAAAGCGTTCGCAGAGATAGCGTTTTCCCGCTTTAAGCTCTTTTTTCGCATCTTCCCATTCTTTTTCGTCTTTCACAATATAGACACCGCGGCTCGAACCGTTCACCGGATCTTTTACGACAAACGGGAACTCGTAAGGTTTTTCCATTCCGTCAGCCGCTTCTATGTGTTTTCCTTCAGCGACATTGATTCCGCAGTCTTTCATAACAGCGCGGCAGATCAGTTTGTCCATTCCGACAGCGCTTGCCGTGACCCCTGAATTTGTATAGGGAATTTTCATCATTTCGAGAAGTCCCTGCACCGTTCCGTCCTCGCCGTATCTGCCGTGAAGACCGTTCACTGCGACATCGGGGGCGAATTCCCTGAGCTCCTTGTCGAGATTGAAGCCGACATCAATAAACTTCACATTGGTGTAACCGCCTTCGCAAAGCGTCTTGTAAAGCATCTGTCCCGTAACAAGGCTGACCTCGCGCTCATCCGACATTCCGCCGGCAAGAACAGCGATTTTCATACTCTTGTCAAGCTGCATAGCATCCTCCAAAATCAGTCATACCAAAACTGTACTTCGGGTTCCAAAGTGACACCGAATTTATCGCGGACTCTTTCTATCGCAATATCCTTCAGGCGGCAGAAATCGTCAAAAGTGCCGTCTCCTGTGTTCAAGATTATATTTGCGTGGTTGTCGCTCAGTTTCGCTCCTCCCACAGAAAGGCCTTTCATTCCGCACTGGTCAAGCATATATCCGGCCTTTCCCTCCTTCGGATTTTTGAAAAGCGAGCCTGCGCTGTGCCCTTTTATCTTTATCCTTTTTGAAAGGAACTCCAGAATCCTCGCCCGCACGTTTTCGGAAGTATCTTTCGTCAGAATCAGCTCCGCGCCGTAAATCACGAAGCAGCCTTCCGGCTTGTTGTCGAGCGAGCGGTAGCTGTATTTCGGCAGGAACGGAAAAACCTTGCCGTTCTGAATAACATAAATCACGCCGACGACATCGTCCCACGTTGAACCTGCCGGAGCCGCGTTTCCGTAGAGCGCACCGCCCAGATTTCCAGGGATTCCTGCCAGGAATTCGACACCGGAAAGACCGTTTTTTATCGAATAGTCGAGAAGCGCCCTGTTGCTCACCCACGAAGGCATGAAGGTTTTGACTAAAAACTCGTCGACATCGTCTGTATCGCTGGTAGAGATCGCCTTGCCCATGTAAAGAACCGGTTTCCTGACATCTCCGGCAATAATATTGCTTCCGCCCGAAAGAATCCTGTAATCCTTGAACTCAGAAGTAAAGCGCACCAGATCATCGATAATTTCAGGGAAATAAAGATCGCATACAGCGTCTTTCACCCTGATTGTGAGGAATTCTCCTATGTTGGCGCGTTTCTTGAACTTCACTGATTTTCCCCGTTCATAAGTTTTGTCAAAACAGTGTTTACATCGCCGGCACCAGCTGAAACTATCGCCGAAGCATGGAATCTGCTTTCGTTTTCTTTAATAATTTCAACAGTTTTATCGATATTTTCAGCATAACATACAAAGCTGTTCCCGCCTTTAAGTTCTTCATAGAGTTCTTTCGACGCTCTTCCTTCGAACTTTTCTCCGGCAGAATAGACCGGAAGAATTATCAGAGTTCCGACGTTTTTAAGGACATCCCTGAACTTGTCATAAAAAGCGGTGAATCTTGAAATCCTGTGCGGCTGGAAAACAAGGCAGAAATTCCTGAACTCGCTGCGAGCCTGCTCAATGAGCGCGTTCACTTCGCTCGGATGATGAGCATAATCGTCAATCAGAGTCATTCCGTGCCAGTTTCCGACATTCTGGAAACGCCTGTCGACTTTCGGCACGTTTTTCCAAAATTCGCTGTTGATTTCAGGCAGAGCACGCCCAATTTTTGTAAGGTATTCCGAAGCGGCAAGAAGCGCGGCACTGCGGTTCTGCAGAACATGCGCCGGTTCCGTTACATCTCCGACATAAACCTCTCTTTCTCCCGAAATGAAGAAAAGTCCGCCGTTTTTTATGCGGAAATTCCGGCTGTCCGTGTTCACGAAGCCTTTTCCGCTTCTGATTTCATCACGTGTCGGGAAAGAAAGCGGAGAAAACATCTCGAAAAGTCTGTCACTGAGATCGTAGCCGCGTCCGATTATCAGATTTGCCGGTCTGTCAGAAACGAGATAGCGCTCAAAGGATCTCAGCATATTTGCCGGAGTTTTATAAAAATCAGCGTGTTCGAATTCAAGGTTTGTTATAACCAGCGAATCGGGCTTCATCTTGAAAATCGAACCGTCGCTCTCGTCAAGCTCGACAACATAAGGCTCTCCGGCGGAAACACTCGAACGTCCGCCGCTTTTTCCGCCCGCATAAACCGAAGCATCGACACCGGCCTCTTTAAGAATCGCGTAAATCATCCATGTCGTCGAAGTCTTGCCGTGGCTTCCGCCAACACCGATTTTGTGCTTTTTTTCAAGCAGAATCGCCAGAAACTCGCCGCGAGTCACGACCTTGATCCCTTTTTTCAAGGCAGCTGCAACTTCAGGGTTGTCAAGCGGAACAGCACTTGAACGGACGAGAATATCGGCACTGTCGATATGCGAAGCGTCATGTCCTATCATGCAGCCGATCCCCTGTCCGCGGACCATCTTCAAAAAGGAACTTTCCTTCAGGTCGCAGCCGCTGACAGTGTATCCCATAGATTTTGCAGCCGTTGCAAGCCCGCTGACGCCGCTGCCGCCTATTCCCATAAAATGGATGTGCATACTATTTTCCGTCTATCAAAAATTTCTCAATATTGTCAGCCAGTTTTGCCGCTGAGTTCTCAAAATCGAGTTCCGCCATATTTCTCTTCATATTCTCTTCGTTCTTGAGATAAGAATTGAGGAACTGGTAAAGTTTTCTGATTCTGACGCCCGGATTTGCGCTTTTTGCGTCCTCGACAATGTATCCCATCCCTTTTTTTGCCATAAAAACGGCGTTCTGCTTCTGAAAGTAATCCTTGTTCTTAGGGAGAGGCAGATATATTGCCGGTTTTTTCAACGCGATCATCTCTGAAATGATGTCACTGTTGGGTCTTGCAATAACAATATCCGCTACTTTGCAGTATGAACCGCGGTTGTCAAAAAACATCTCGCAGGTACTTTCTATCCTGTTTGTTTCATAATATCTCTGAACAGCCGCGATCTCACGGTCTCCTGTTTCTTGAATGATGTAGAAATCTCTTGTAATCTCAGGATATTTTGCTATCAGTTCCCTTATCGTGGAATTGATATCCTTTGTCTCCTTTTTGCATGTAAGAATAACCAATTTCCGCTTTTTCGTCTGAATCTCGACAGGTTCTGCTTTCAGAACCTCCTTGTCTACCGGAATTCCGAAAACAAAAGATTTTTTGTAAAACTCGTAATCGATATTTTCCTGCATAGCCTCAAACGGGAAGTATATCCTGTCGGCCTTTTTCATAAAGTCTTCGCCGCATTTCGAAATTGCCAAATTGCCTTCAAACAGCATAACTTTTACAGCGTTTATCCTGGAAGCAGCTTCGAGAAAAGGATGAGCCGAGAATCCGCCGAAACTCAAAACCGCATTTATACCTTTAACTTTCAGAATCTCTGTCGCCTCCTGAATGCATGACTGCATTTTAAAAGCTCTGACAATTTTTGAAAGCAGACCTTTGGACTGAGGAAAATTCTGAACCGAAACGACCTCGTAACCTTTTTCAGTAAACATTTTGGTAAAAATGGAACCCTGCGAAAGTGCCAGAATACTCATTATACCGCGCAATCTCAGAGTATTGGCCAGCGAAAGCGCCGCTTTCTGCTGTTCTCTCGTATTGATTCCGGTCATAAGCAGCATAAATTTCGTTTCGATTGCACTGTTCATTTTTCACCTCCAAATTCAACGGCGGCTCTCACTTGTCACTGCATTAAGAATAAGGCCTACCATAATTGAATAACTGGTAAGCGCGCTGCCGCCGTAACTTATAAACGGGAGCGGCTCACCCTTGTTGGGCAGAAGCGAAACGACCATCAGCAGATTTATCGCAGCCTGCCCGGCAAGCATTAACACAAAACCTGAAACCATATAAAAATTAAAAGTATCATGAAGATTCAAGGCAAAATAACTCCCTATCCCGAACATCGCCAGAAACAGGAAAATCATAGTCAGAGATCCGACAAAACCGAATTCCTCGCCGATTATCGGGAAAATGAAGTCTGTCTGCGCTTCGGGAAGATTCGTCTTTTTCTTTTCAGTGGAATTTCCGAAACCTACGCCGGTTGTTCCGCCTATGCTGAACGCGATGCGCGCATGACACTGCTGATAACCGGCCCCCGCCCTGTATTCTTCACCGCACGGATCGATAAAAGACTTGACTCTGGTGATTCTGTAATCGCTGCTGAAAAGCAGTGCCAGGACAGCTATTACCGACAAAGGAGCGGCAAGCAGGAAAAGCTGTTTTCTGTTCACTCCGCCCAAAAGAAGGAGACATACTGAAGTTCCGGCAATAATAACCAGAGCCCCCATATCGTTATACATGAACAGAAGCATCAGTCCGATTACGATGCCGATACTGATAAGATCCTGGATAAGCCGTATCCTTTCGCCCTTTTTTGTCATAACCTCGCTGAGATATATGACAGTGACAATTTTCGCGAACTCCGAGGGCTGGACTCTCATAAAACCAAGATCGATCCAGCGTCTTGCACCGTTTACCTTCGTTCCCACGATCAAAGTTCCGATAAGAACCAGAATCATAAAGAAAACAAGGAGTTTCGACGAATTTTTAAGCCACGAGAGATTTATCAGGTACGCAAATGTAAAAGCGACTCCGGCAACAGCGAAATTAAAGATCAGCGATCTCATCTGAGGGAAAAGCGCGGCATTTGCCGAAGAAACATTAAACATGTTGATGTTGAAAACCATCACCATCCCGAAAACTACAAGAAGAAAAAATATCGAAAAATAAACCTTAGCTGCACTTTCCATGGCTATTCTCCGACTTTGGACTTCAACTCTCTGACTTTGTTCACAAAATCGTCACCGCGCTCTTTATAGTTTTTATACCAGTCGAAACTTGAGCACGCAGGGGAAAAGAGAACGATACCGTCGCCGGCAGCCAGTTTGAACGATTTTTCGACCGCTTCAGCCATCGAATCAGCACTTTCGACATTTGAAAAACCCTTGAAATAAGGACGGATTATTTCTTTTGAAGCACCGATGAGAACGACGCCTTTGCACTTTTTGTCAGCCAGAACCCTGACAGGTTCGTAGGAACCGCCCTTGTCGACTCCTCCAAGAATCAGAATGACCTTTCCGTCAGGAAGTCCGGCAAGAGACTTCTCAACAGCACCGACATTTGTACCTTTTGAATCATCAATAAATTCAACACCTTGGAATTTATCTACGAATGCGGTTCTGTGAGCCAGCGGATTGAACTCAAGGAGCGATTTTCTCAGGATATCTGTATCGGAGACCCATTTTTTAACGCCTAAAACAGCAGCCATAATGTTCTCGATATTGTGATGGCCCCTGATTTTCAGATCGTCGACCTTCAGCTTTTTGTCATCAAAATAAACATAGCTTTCATCGCACCTTATATCGTCTGTCCCTTCGACCGAAAAGAGCTTCAGATCAAAATCAGGATGAGCAAAATTTTCGGCAACGATGCCGGTCCCGAGAACCGCCGTTCCGCCTTTTTTCAACAAATTCAGCAAGTTAAGTTTTGTATTCCTGTAATCTTCAAAATCCTTGTATCTGTCAAGATGGTCAGGCGTTACATTGAGAACCATAGCTACGTCAGGCTTGAGACTTTTTAAAGTCTCAAGCTGGAAAGAACTCAGCTCGATTACAAAGAAGTCGTAGCCTCTGCCTATTCCGTTTATGACAGGTTCCCCGATATTTCCGCACAAAAACGACTTGAATCCGGCGTTTTTAAGAAAAGCATGAACAAGCGAAACGGTCGTCGACTTGCCGTTAGTCCCTGTTACAGCTATGATTTTTTCGTTTCTGACATACCTTCCGGCAAGTTCGAGTTCCCCGATAATTTCCGTGTGCTGCGCACTCAATTTCTGAATAACTTTGTGAGTTGCAGGAACTCCGGGACTTATTATCGCAAGGTCGTATTTCAGATTTTCGTCATAAACGCTGTATTCCGCCGAATATTTTTCAAGCTGCGAAGCATTGTCATCGTAAATAAAAATCTCGTCTCCTTTATTTTTCAAAAAACGGGCTGACGAAACACCCGAAATTCCAAGTCCAACAATCAACGCTTTCATTTCTGCACCTCCGGCAAGTCAAAAATCCGTTCGAGTCTGTTGCCTCTTGAACCTTTGACAAGAAAAGCTCCTTCTTCCGGCAACAAACCGTTGATTTCAGCAATATCACCCAAAAAAACGAGCTTTTCGCAGTTCAAGAAATCAGGCTTTATCTTATCGAACTCGCAACCGACCAAAAAAACCGCCTTTAATAGTGTAAAATCTTTTAACGAATTTACAAGTTCTCTGTGCATTTTTTCGGAAAATTTTCCAAGTTCGAACATACTGCCGAGAATAAGAACGCACTGTTTCGATTCTTTGAGGGCATATTTTTTGTAAAAATTTTCTATTGATTTCTGCATTGACTGCGGGTTTGCGTTGTAGCAGTCGGCAACGAAAATGCGTTTCCCGATTACTTTGACCTCACCTCTCATACCCGGAAGAACACATCTTTCCACAGCTTTTTTAAGATCAGGCATGATTCCCAGAGCAGTCGAAACGACATTTGCCGCGCAGTTTATGTTTTCAAGCATAAAATCCGGCAGATCTTCAAAATCTTTTGACAGCTCATCCAGGTTTTCATTTGAATAAGTGTGGATTTTTCTTGAAGTTTTGTATTCTTCGACCCATTTTTTCATGTAAGGGTCGGAAACATTTGCCGAAACTAGCGCATTTGAAAAATTAAAGATTTCCAGCTTTGCAGCCGCCAGATCCGCGTGGCTTGCAAAATTGCCGATGTGGGCGTTGCCGATATTCGTGATTGTCACAAAATCGGGCTCTGCGATTTCGACCAGTTTTTTGATTTCGCCGCTGTGGTTCATCCCCATTTCGAGCACGAGAACTTCAGTCAGAAGCGGCATATTGAGAATGACAAGCGGCATCCCAAGGTGATTGTTGAGATTTCCCGTTGTCGCATAGACGATTTTCCCCGAAACGGCAGCCATCGAAGCAATCAGCTGGCGTGTCGAAGTCTTTCCGCTCGAACCGGTGACAGCTATCACTTTCCCATGGAAGAGTTTTCTTCTTTCGTGCGCCAGAATACTCATAAAATCAAGGACATCCGGCACTTTGACGTAATTTTCGTCTTCCGTGATTTCTTCCGAACCGACACATATAACCCCTTTTTCAAGAAGCTGCGGAACATAGTTGTGACCGTCGGTTTTCTCGCCTTTGAAGGCAAAAAATAACGAATTTCCGTCACATTCGCGTGAATCGATGCAACATTTGGAGATTACAGAGTTTTTAAGATTTTTTTTTATTCCGGCCTCGGCCAGAGCTCTTTCGAGAAGAAGAGTCGTGAACATTTATTCCCCCCTTAAAAATTTTTCAGCTTCAGCTTTATCCGAAAAGAATTTTTTGCCGCTTCTGGTTATCTGGTAGTCTTCGGCTCCTTTTCCGGCGATAAGGACAGCATCTTTTTCTCCCTTGATTTCAATTGCTTTTTTTATGGCTTCTGATCTGTCGTTTATAACGGCGACATTGGGATTCCCGCCGCATCCGGCAAGAATATCTTTAATAATTTCAGAAGGTTCTTCAGTTCTCGGATTGTCGTCAGTAACGATAACCGTATCGGCAAAACGGCACGCCGTCTCTCCCATTATAGGTCTTTTTCCGCGGTCTCTGTCGCCGCCTGCACCGAAAACTATTATGATTTTTTCATAAATTCCCATTCCGCGCAGAGTTTTAAGAACATTTTCCATAGCGTCAGGCGTATGGGCATAGTCGATATAAACCGAATGATTTCCGACCTTTTCAAGTCTTCCCGGAACAGAAACGCTGTTTTCTACCCTTTCAAAGGCCTTTTCAGCGCCGGTAAAAAAGGAAGCGGCGGCAAAAGCTCCTGCTGTGTTGTAAACGTTGAAGTTGCCGACAAGAGGAATTTTCACCTTTTTCGAGATTCCGCCGATTGTGAAAACGACTACACTTCCTTGATCAGTCATTTCTTCTATTTTTATAAACAATTCCGCCGAGTTGTCTTTTTCAGAAATTCTTATCTGCCTTACGTTTCCAAGCTCTGCAGAAAGCCTTTTTCCAGCTTCGTCGTCAATGTTTATGACTGCTGTTCCACCCTCTTTAAGATGTTCGGTGAACAGTTTTTTCTTAGCCTGGTAGTAGTTTTCAAAAGTTTTGTGAAAATCGAGGTGATCGCGGGTCAGATTCGTAAAAACCGCAACGTCGAACATCGTCTTTTCGATTCTGTTTTCGGCCAGCGCGTGGCTGCTGACCTCGGAAATTACGGCATCCACACCGTTTTTCTGCATATCGTCGAGCAGAGAATACCACTTCCAGTTGAGCGGAGTCGTATTCTGGGCGGGAATTGTTTTTCCGGCGTATTTGTAGCTCAAAGTGCCGACAACTCCGCAGCTCATATCCTCCTTGAGAAGATTTTCAAGAATAAAGGTTGTCGAAGTTTTTCCGTTCGTTCCTGTTACGCCGAACATCTTCATTTTTCTGTCGGGATAACCGTAAAAAACAGGAAGAACAGCTGTCAGAACCTCTTTCACGGACCTGACACGAATATAATTTTCGTTTTTCAGTTCCTTCTCTCCGACAACAAGGGAGGCCCCTTTCGCAAAAGCCTGCTCAATAAAATCATGACCGTCGCTGTTGACACCTCTGATACAGAAAAACACTGTGCCGGGCGCCGCTTCGCGTGAATCGGCTGTAATTTTTTCAAGTTCTGTCTCCCCGACCGAAACAGCGGTTTCAAGAATAAGAGGTGAAATAATATCAATAAAATCAGTTATTTTCATTTTCACCTTCCTCAATATAGAGAGTTACACCTGTTCCGGCAAGCACTGTTTCCCCGGATTTAGGAGACTGGCCGATTATGTTTTTTCCGTTTGACGGATTTCCTACAAAAACAACATCCAGATTTCTGCCGTGGGCTATTCTGATAGCGTCCGACGGCATCATTTTCACAAAATCGGGAACCTTGACATAATCACTTTCTCCCGACGATGCGACTTCCGATTCTGAAAAATCAATAACACTGCCTGTCATATCTGTTGCGACATATTCCGGAACTTTATCTTTGTCCTTGTCGTTCCTGTCAACAAACACATCGAATTTTGGAAGTATTCTTGACGCAATCTCTCTGAAAACCGGCGCCGCAACCGTTCCGCCGAATTCCCTCCCCTTAGGTTCGTTGATGACAACTATCATCACGAATTTAGGGTTGTTGTTGGGAACCGCCCCAGCAAAAGAACAGACTGACTTGCTGGATGAATATTTTTTGAGATTCTTGTCATATATCTGCGATGTTCCTGTCTTTCCGCCGACAGCGACACCTTTTATCCTTGCCTTTTTCGCCGTTCCATGCTCGTCCGATACGACACCCTCGAGCATATCTATTATCTGTTTGTCGGATTTGTATTTGAAATTTATGCGTTTAGGCTCCGGACTGAAAATCTGCTCGTCATTTTTTCCCACTATTTTGTCGACCAGAACAGGTTTCCAGAGAACACCGCCGTTATAAATCGCAGAGTAAGCTCTCGCCATCTGCACCATGTTGACTGAAAGACCCTGGCCGAAAGAAAGGTTGCCCTTGTCGATAGGATACCATGTTGTATAGTTTTTCAGTTTGCCCTTTGCCTCTCCCGGAATGTTTATACCGCTTTTCTGACCGAAACCGAACATGGTAAAATAATTGTAAAGCTGCTCGCTGGAAAGCCTGTCTGCGAACTTTATCGTACCGATATTGCTGGAGTTTACAACAACATCCCTGATCGTCATCAGGCCGCACGGATGCGAATCGTGGACGATCCTTTTTCCGAAACGGTAAGCGCCGTTCTCACCGGAAACCTGCTCTCCCGGTTTCGCAAGATTTTCATTAAGCACAGCCAGAATAGAAAAAGACTTGAACGTCGAACCCGGCTCAAAAAGATCGTTTACCGCGTGGTTTCTCTTGTCTTCAGCCGGATATTTCCAATACTGCTCAGGCTCGTAACCCGGATAGTTGGCCATTGCGAGAATATGCCCCGAAGCAGGATCCATAATGACGACTCCGCCCCATTTCGCCTGGACTTTGTCGACCATTTTCGCAAGCTCTTCCTCGGCTATGAACTGGATTTCGGAATCTATCGTAAGGTAAACGTCGCTGCCTTTTATTGAATCGCCGATCTCGCTTTCGACATCGATCTCATCATCGTAAACCCTTCTTTTAGTCAGCCTGCTGGTCTTGACCTGTTTTTTCTGTCCTGCCAGCTGGTCATCATACATCAGCTCTATTCCTTCAAGCCCTTCCGGCCCGTCCTCGTCCGGAGCCTTGTTCTTCTGGATAAATCCGAGAACATTCGAAAGCATCCTGCCCTGTGGATAAACGCGCTTAAAACCTTCCTTGTAGGTTATCTGCGCAAGGTCATTAACCCTCTGCTCTGCTTTTTTCTTTTCTTCCGAGCTGCTGTCCTTTATACTTTTGGATTTTTTGAATTCCCTGTCCCTTGCTTCCTGCACGGCATTTTTAAGAGCAGCGACATCTTCGTACGGTGCATCAGCTTTAAGGACTTCAAAATGCTTGGGAACTATTTTTCCGTCTTTTTTTCTTTTAATTGTATCATTTCTAAGGATTTCCAAAGTTTTGCTGCGGTCCGTGCCGATTGTTTTTGAAATCAGTTCCGCTATAAAAACCTTGTCAACTACACCTTTGGGATCAACCGCTATGTCTATTTTCGGCTGGCTTATTGCAAGCGGAGTCTTGTTTTTATCGTAGATTGTTCCCCTTCTCCCTCTGACTGTGGTAAATTCAAACGAATTTTCAATCTGTTTCATACGTTCTTCATGCAGAAGAATCTGCAGATAATAGAGTCTCACAATCAGAATAAGGAATATAACGGAAATAATAGGAACTAAAAAAAAGAGATAAACTTTGCGTCCAGACTCCATCAGCCCCTCACATGTCGCGGATCCTTAATCAAATTTTACGAATTTATCGGAAGTTATGACTGTCAGCTTCATTTCCTGGGCTTTTTTCATAAGTTCGCCTGAAGCCGTCATTTTAAGATAGTCGCGCTCGATTGTTCCTCTCTGCCACTCGATATTCTTGGTATGTTCGATCATCCTTATCATTTCGCGGTTGAGATTTCTCTTGTACGCTTTGTAGTAACTGTCGGTAAGCATCAGGGCTGCCGCCGCCAGAATCATGCAGAAACAGACAATCAGTTCCCCCGAAAAGAGCGTCTGGATTTTTGTCGTGATCATCCTTGAATTGTTGAAAAGTCTGACTCGTTCTTTTTTTGTGTTTTTAGAATCAGCATGAACATAAGCCGGCATAGTTCCCCTCCTTTGGTTATAAAAAATCAGCCTTTTTTCAATATTCTTAGTTTCGCGCTTCTCGCCCTCGGATTTCCGGTGCACTCTTCATCTGTCGGAGTTATCATCTCCGTAGAAAGCGGGAAATCCGAAGAAACCGGACACAGATCCCTGCCGTCGGCATAGAACGGCACTTTGTTTCTGCGGTCGCGGAAAAAGTTCTTCACGATCCTGTCCTCTGTCGAATGGAACGTGATAATCCCCATAATTCCTTTGTCGGAAAGAAGCGGAAACGCCTTTTTAAGAGCAGTTTCGAGCTCTCCGAGTTCATCGTTCACCGCCATGCGCAGCGCCATAAACACCTGTGTAGCCGGATCGATCCCTTTTTTCGCGTATCTTTTGGCTTTTCTTATCTCGTCCGCAAACTGAAGCGTGGTAGTCATACCTTCGTCTGCACATCTTTTCAGCGTTCTCGCGACAGTTCCTGCCTCGCGCTCCTGAGCATAGACGCTGAGAATGTTCCTGAGCTCGCCCTCGGTCGAGTTTTTGATGAAATCAAGAGCCGTAACCGGAGAAGATTTATCCATTCTCATATCCATCGGACCCTCTTTCTGCATCGAAAAGCCCCTGTGCGGCGTATCAAACTGGAAACTGCTCACACCAAGATCGGCAAAAATCACATCCGCCTCAGGAATCTGCAATAAAAACAGAACCTTATCTATATCGCTGAACGGCGCGTGAACAACAGTGACATTCGGAAAATCCGCAAATTTCTCCTTCAGATGAGCAACTGCATCTGCATCACGGTCAATGAGAACGGCTCTTGTATCCGGATACTTCTTCAGGATTTCAGCATCGTGACCTCCGCCGCCCGAAGTAAGGTCGACATAGACTCGCGGCTCGTTGTCAAAAGATGCCAGTACCTCCTGAAGCATTACGGGAACATGAACAAAATTCATCGTTACCTGTCCTCTTCTTCGTCCGGCATAAACATATTTGCCTTGTTAAGGGCTGCATCTATGAGCTCGTCGCTGACCTGCAGTGAATTTTCAGCAGTTTCAAGAGTTTCCTTAGCCCAGATTTTGAGCTTGTCGATCGCTCCGGCAAAAACAACATCCTTGTCGATATTGGCGAAATCCATCATGTATTTCGGAATCCTTATTCTGTTCTGCGTATCAAGTCCGATCTCTTCGGCTTTGCTGATGTAATTGAGTTCGAGATACTTTCTGACAGGCCCCTCATCCATTTTGCTGATCCTCTTAACTTCCCTGTTCCAATACTCTTCGGAAAAGACCAGAAGACACTTCTCTGACTTGTAGGGGCTGCAAGTTATGATAATTGTTGATGTTTCTGTGAGATTCAACTTGGAGTAGTATTCCTGAGAAAGCAAAATTCTTCCTTTCGGATCTATCCGGTATTCCTTTCTGCCGAAAAACGGTCTCATCTCTCCACTTTTCCCCACTTAAACAAACAAAACCTCCACATTTTACCACCAGTTTTTTAAGAAATCAAGGGGCAGAATTATTTTTTTTTATTTTTTTTCTTATATGGCCGCAGACAGCTGATAAACAGCGGGCGTGAGAGACAAAAAAATTTTTGCCCAGAGATTCAGCCCGATTTTCGCAGGCCCGGTATCTGAGAAATTATCTGTCAGGATTCAACGGTATTTTCGTTCACACTGGCGTTTCAACCGGCCATCGAATTGAACTCTTCCTCGGTTATAGTTCTGACTCCGAGCTCCTTCGCTTTGGTCAGTTTGCTGCCGGCATCCTCGCCGACAAGGACAAAATCGGTTTTTTTGCTGACAGAGCCGCTTACTTTGCCGCCGAGAGCTTTGATTTTCTCGGCAAAGAACTCGCGCGGTTGCGACAAAGTGCCTGTAATTACGAATGTTTTCCCCGCGAAGACGGCGTTTTCGGGATTTTCCGATTTTTCGGGATATATGATTTCGACTTCATTCAGAAGTTTTCCGACAGTTTCTTTGTTCTGGGGATCGGCAAAGAAATCGGTAATCGAATTTGCCACAATGTCGCCGATCCCGTCGATCTGCATGAGATCAAGCGCTGAAGCGGCGATAAGCTCCTCAGCCGTGAACCTTTTTTCAAGCTCGCCGGCAATAAACTCGCCCACTCCGTCGATTCCGAGGGCGTTCAGAAAATTCCTGAAGCGGATTTTACGGGCCTTTTCTATTGCGTCCAGAAGGTTATAGACACTCTTTGCCCCCCACCCTTTTTCGCCCGAAAGCATAAGTGCGTAATCGGAAAGATGAAAAATGTCGGTGACAGAGCTGAGCCACCCTTTTTCGTGAAGGAATTCGACCTGTTTTTCGCCAAGACCATCGATGTTGAAGCACCCTTTCGATACAAAATAGCTGATATAGGCAACGATTTTCGCCTGGCAGCCTATATTCTGGCACTTGTATGCGACTTTGTTCTCGTCTTTCGCCAGTTTCGCGCCGCAGACAGGGCAGTTTTCGGGGTGAAAAATCTCTTTTTCGCTGCCGTCGCGGAGCGTTTCGACCGGAGCCGTCACTTCGGGAATGACATCGCCGGCGCGGCGTACGAAAACGGTGTCGCCGATTTTCAGCCCTTTCCTTTCTACTTCCTCGATGTTGTGCAGAGTGGCGCGTTTCACAATGACTCCGGCAATTTCGACCGGCTCAAGTTCGGCAACCGGCGTTATAATGCCTGTCCGCCCTACCTGCCATGTAATATCAAGGAGTTTTGTCGTTTTTTCTATCGCCGGAAGTTTGTATGCAATCGCCCATTTTGGTGTTTTTGTGAGAAATCCGGCTGCCTTCTGCTCGTCGAAACTGTTGAGTTTTACGACCAGGCCGTCAATGTCGAAAGGCAGTTCTCCCCTTTCCGCGACAGTTTTTTCGATAAGTGCTTCTATTTCTTCGATTTTTTCCATTTTTTCATAGTGCGGAGTTTTAAAGCCGAGCCCGCGCAGAAAACCGTGAAGTTCCTCCTGAGACTTTATATCGACATCGCTGATCCCGGTTATCGCGTATGCAAAAAATTTGAGTTTTCTTCCCGCCGTAACTTTAGGATCAAGCTGCCGCAGAGAACCTGCCGCTGCGTTTCTGGGATTGGCGAAAGGCTTTTCACCTGTGCCCGATTTTGCCGCGTTAAGCTCCTCGAAACTCGATTTCGGCATATAGACTTCGCCGCGCACCTCAATTTTTTCGACATTTGCAAGTTCCTGGATTTCCAGGGGAATTTCTTTTATCGTGGCGACATTTTCAGTAACATCCTCGCCCACCGAGCCGTCTCCGCGCGTAGCCGCTTTCACGAATTTTCCTTTTTCGTAAAGAATGTTGAGGGCAAGCCCGTCGATTTTCTGCTCGACGACATAACCGCCTGCCGGCACAAAATCGAGACGGTTGAAAAACTCCTCGACCTCGCGTACCGAAAAAGCGTCGTCAAGCGACATCATTTTCTCGCTGTGGACAACTTTCGTGAAACCTTCGCGGATTTTCGAACCGACGCGCATTGTCGGCGAATAATTCTGTTTTTTATCGGGGTTTTTCCACTCGAAATCGACCGCTTCGCGATACAGTCTGTCATATTCCTCGTCGCTCATAAACGGCGAATCGTCGCGGTAGTAAGCGACAGAAGCCCTGTTGAGCAGGTTTATCGTCTCAAGATACTTTTCAAAATCCATATTTCACCTTTAAATGCTGATATTTTCAGAATTCTGCACCGGCGTCGCGGAGAAGGAGTTCAATCGACTCTCTGTCGCTTCCACCTATGAATTTATACACTTTGGTCCCGTTTTTTGTCTCGGCGTTCACGTCGGCGCCTTTTTTCACAAGTTCGCGCGAAATATCAATGTTTCCTTTGCCGACAGCCCGCATGAGAGGCGTCACACCGAACGAATCCCTGGCGTTCACGTCGGCTCCAGCCTGAATCAGAAGCCATGCCGCGCCGTTGTTTTCGTTTTCTATCGCATTCATCAGCGGAGTTATGCCGTCGAAGCCCTTTATGTTGATGCCGGCACCCGATTTTATAATGAGCGAAATCATCTCGGGAGTCCCCTTTTCGGCAGCTTTCATAAGAACCGAAATTCCTTCGACCGAAGCATGCATGTCAGCCTTTGAATGAATAAGAACCTGAAAACTCAGATCGTCCCCGCTCTCGATTGCATAAAAAATTACAGGAACCTGATGCTTCCCGACTTTGAAAGTTGTATCGGGGCTCATTCCGGCATCAATAAAAAGTTTAACGATATCGGATCTTTTATCCTTTATTGCCTTGACAAAATCCTCTTCCGTGAATTCGTATCCCAAAGCCGCAAGAGCGTCTCTCGACTTATAGACCGAAACGGCTGTCCGCTCTTTGCTGCCGCACGAAACACAAAAAAGAAAAAGTAAAAACAAAAGAAAAATCCGCTTCATCTCAACCTCTCACAAAAAAGCGGGATATTATACTCATAAGCAGCCTTTTTACACTTTTATACGAAGTACCAAATTTCTTTCAATAAAATCAGCATGTTGCCGTTTTATCACTGTTTTTGGCCACCCGGCTTTGACCTTGTTTTTCCGAAAAGTTTCCTCTTGACAGCCCGGAAAAAACGGTATGTTCTCGACTTTGCCTTTTTGACCGGAATATCCTTAACAACTCCGACTATCTCGAAAACACTTACAGGCTCGGAGTCAAATTTACGCACATTGTCTCCCGCAGTCACAGCGACAAAACCTCTCAGCGAGACTATTCTGTGAACAGTATATCTTGAATTTTTGAGATAGACCACGACCTGGCCTTCCTTCAGGTCACCGGTTTCAACAGGTGATGCAGTTATTTTGTCACCGATTCTGAGCAGCGGCTCCATACTTGAGGAAACGACCGTAAAATACTGAGGAAAGCCTTCTGTCTTGCCGCCGGAAGTCATTTCAAAAACCCCTCTGCCCAGGCAGCTTCATCAAAATTCCCGTGCTTTTTCGCCCCTTCGGAATAAATCTTCACTTTTTTTGCGAGAACTTCAGAAAGCGCCTTTTTCTGAGCGCAGTCCAGACCGGAATTTCTGCGCAGCATATTGGAAATACTGATTATTCTGTATTTATCCAGGCCTACTGAGCCGGAAAGCTGGTCTGCCTCTCCGCCGTATTTTATTATAAGAGGTTCATCGATCAGACCGAATCTCTCCTTTGGCGCCATTCTGAGCCATAAATCGTAATCCTCGCAGACCGGAAACGACTCGTCGAAGCCGCCGTACTCGAAAAAAAGCTCCTTTTCCATCATCACGCTGCTCGGGGTTACGGCGCACACTGCGAGGCAGTTGTAAAAAATATCACCGCTCGGACGAATGTATTTCCTTGATTTATTTACGAATTTTCCGTTTCTCACCCAGATTTCGTCAGTCTGCGAAATTCTGAAACCGCTTTCTTTCATATAGGCGGTCTGTTTTGAAAGTTTCTCCTTTTTCCACTCGTCGTCACTGTCAAGAAAGGCGATGAAATGACCTGCAGCAATCTCTGCACCCGAATTCCTTGCCGCAGATACTCCTCTGTTTTCAGTTTTAATGACCTTGATTTTATTAAGAAATTCTGCCAGAACCAATTCTGTACCGTCTGTCGAGCCGTCATCGACTACAATACACTCAAAATCTGAAAAACTCTGATTAAGAACCGAATCTACGGCGCGTTTTATCACTCCGGCGCGGTTGAATGTCGGAATAACCACAGAAACAAGAGGTCTGTCCATAAAATCCTCAGTCAAAAAGACTTGTTATTTTAGTTAAGCACTCTGCATTGGCAATTTATTTCACTCAAGCCCACAAAACAGAAAACATTTGAGCGGAAAAATCTCCTAAAAATTTGATTTTCCCCTTAAATTTATTAGAATAATGCACTTTTTGATTTTTAAGCGTCTTTTGAATGGGGTTCTGAATGTCAAAATATACGCAACAAAAGAGAAAAATCTGCTCTTTTCTGATGACTGCGGTTCTTCCGGCAATTCTTCTTGTTGCCTGCGACTTATTCGACGACTGCAGCAGCTCCAACTCATACGCGACGCGCTGCAACGGGCTTTCTATTGAACGATGCACATACGACGGCGGCAGCTACCATTGGGAAGAATACAAAAACTGCATAACAGGCTGCCCGTCAGAAATCGGCTATCCGTCATGCGCCGCTTCGACATGCACCTGCTCGGTTCAGTCCCAGTATGTCTGCGACACTCCGACAAACTACCGCTGCAAAGGAGACAATATCGAACAGTGCGTCACACTCGACAACTACAACGGCCACGTCTGGGAAAATATCAGAAACTGTGCTTCTCTCTTCCGCGAAAACGAAATTGTCGAAAGCGGTTCTTGCTATTCGACAAGAGAAATTGAATACTACGAGCCGAAATGCGTTCCGAGAATCAAAAAGGCTTTCCGCGGGAAATGGCTCCGTCTCGACAGCGGAACAGACTTTTATCTGGGAACAAACGGCATCACGAAAGGTTCCTACAACACAGCTTTCGTTCCCGCATCAATCACAAAAATAGACGACAACATGATTGAAATGAGCTATGAAGATGAAACTTTCCGCCTCATCAGAAACAGTATAACCGATGCAACTTTAAGACTAAGCGTAAAAAGTGCGGGCACTTACACAAAATCGCCTTCGGGAAGCGGCGTCGGCGGGGTCGATGTCATAATCGAAAACACGCAGGATCCCGGCGAAACCTACGAAAAGCAGTCGGGAAGCGACGGCAGTACGCAGTTTGACGGCATTGTTTCGGGCGAATATACGATTTCCGTAGGCAGCACGACCGTTACGCAGAACATCACAGACCATCTCAACGCAGGAAACTTTTATTTCGGCTCGAAAGGATACATCTACAAAGCCATGCAGGATAAGTCAACCACGACATACTACGCTGAAAACAAGGACAACAGTGATAATGGAAACACATACAACATAAGACTTAACATATACAACTTCGGCAATACCGACGCAAAAGCGACGACAATTTCGCTGAAAACAGACGACAGTTCGGTAAAAATCAATGCAAAAGACGAAATTCTGGGAACGATCGAGCCTGAAAAACACGTTTCCTACTATTTTGACATGGAAACTGTTCCGTTCAGCACTATTCCTGCGCTTAAAGACGCGGTTTACCACGATGTCGAGTTCACGGTTTCGCTGAAAGACATCGACGGCGAAATCTGGGAGGATATAATCCCGGTCAGGATTTTCCGGAAAGCTGTGCCGGTTTATCTCTATTCCACGATGTCGAACCCGTTCATTCTCCTTTCGCCGCACCGCGAAATCATGAGTATGTCAAGCGTTGTCTGGGTGCCATACCGCCCTGATGCCAAATACAAACTTATCGCGCAGAGCTTATCACTCAACACAGAAGGAGTCTACTCAATCGGCGTGGGTTCGTGGGACAATGAAAAATGGAATTCCGACCGTGAAAATTTCACCGATGTCTCGAACTATGAGCCGAACAATCAGGAATCTCAGGCAATAACAATAAAAATGAACTCGCAGACAACATCTTATCTGCACAAAAGCGACATTGACTTCTGGATCATAGACATGGGCAAATAATGAATAAATTTAAGTACTTAATATTAATTTTTTCGATTTTTTCCGTTTTTTCGCTTTCTGCAAAAGGAACAGAGACTCCGCAGAACAAATTCAACGTCAGCATAAACTACAGCCAGACTTCGGGCTTCATTCCGGCAGCCGACATTCTGTGGCACTACAACGACACCATTTTTTCATCTCTTTACGCAGAATACTATGTTTCGGCTGAAAAAAAGACTCTGGCAAAATACGAAAACAGCAAATACGCCGTTTTTTCGAGGAATTTTGTCCTCGGAAGCGAAGTTCTGGGCTTCTACATCACAAAGCAGCCTGCCCTTTTCGCACTCAGTTTAGGTCTTGAATACAAAAGAATGAAAGACGAGGAATTCGGCTTTTTCGACATCGGATCGGAGAGCGTCACCTTTGACGACACTATTCTAAAGGATATGCTTTTTCCTTTTCTGAAACTCAGGATCGATAAATACTCGGAAAGCATTGACAACAGATTTTCTTTAGTATTTTTCCCGACTTACTGCCTTCTTCTCGAACAGGAGATCTATTTCAAGCCGCTCACGACTCACGGATTCAGCAGCAGTTCAACAAAGTGGCAGGTTCCGGCAGTTGAGATCTCGGACGAGCTTTTTTTCAAGTTTTCAATTTACGGCGGAATACTCCTGAACGGAAACTTCTCGTTCTGGCAGGCAAAGTACGAATCGGCTGTTTTGGAAAAGAACAGGGAGACTTACCGCTACGGAAAAGCAGATGTTACACAGCGTTTTATCGAATACAGCGCCGTGATGTCCTACGTCATTCCGTTTGAGATCGCCGGCGCAGTACGTCCGAAAATAGGTGTCGGCATCCTCGGATCCGCGGAATTCAGGAACAACGACGGCACAAAATCGACAAACAAAGATATAGGCTACCTTTTTTCTTTCGGATTTTACTACTGACGGCTCGGCATGGCGTTAAAAAAACTTTTAAATTTGCCGTTTTCGTGCTATTCAGCAAAGGTTTTTTTATTTTAGAGGAATTATGGAAAAAATCATTTCAAGCGTCGAGATAGCTCCGAGAATCCACAAAATAGTCATCACGGCTCCGCAGATCGCAAAAATGTGGCAGCCGGGCCAGTTTCTGATCATTCATTTGAAGGAAGACAGCGAAAGGATCCCGCTCACAATCTGCAAACGCGATATCGAAAAAGGAGAACTGACGCTGATTGTTCAGGCAATCGGCGAAAGTACGCGCGAAATATGTTCAATGCCGGCGGGCTCGCCTGTCCGCGATGTTCTGGGGCCATTGGGAATGCCGAGCGACATCGATCCAAACTTCAGGAGCGTCCTCTTTGTTTCGGGCGGAATCGGCATTACGCCGCTTTATCCGCTGATCCAGAGATACCACGAACTCGGAGTTCAGACAACTGTCCTCATGGGCTTCAGAACGGCGAAAAACCTTATTCTGGAAGACGAGGTCAATGAAGTAGCAACCAATATCATGATCGCTTCCGATGACGGAACGCTCGGTGAACAAGGTCTGGCACTTGACCTTATCGGCCCGGCAATCGAAAAATGGGGAAAATTCGACCACGTCTATATCGCAGGACCTGTCAGAATGATGCAGTACACTGTTTCGGAAGCGGCTAAATTCGGAATAAAATCAACCGTCAGCCTTAATCCGCTTATGATTGACGGAACCGGAATGTGCGGCGGATGCAGGGTCAATATCGGCGGACACGTAAAATTTGCGTGCGTTGACGGGCCGGAATTTGACGGCGAGCTTGTGGACTTTGAAAAATTGGCAAAAAAATTAGGTACTTACAAAGATCATCAGTGCCGGATAAGATAGATTTGAGGTAGTTATGGATATTTTCACAATTTTCACAAAGGGCGGAGTTGTCATGTACCCGATCCTCCTCTGCTCTATTGTGAGCGTCGCAATCCTTTTGGAGCGTCTTTTCGCCCTCAGAAAAAGCAGGATCATCTCGAACCGCGACCTTCTGACACATCTTGCCGAAAAACATTCGTGGGACGAGCTGAAAGAAGCGGCTCAGAAAAACGACGACTTTTTCTCGCGCACTGTTTACGCAACTCTCTGCGACCCTGCCTCAGCTGCCGAACCGCAGAAAATCACTGAAATGTATGCTAAAAAAGTGACCGAGGAAATCTACAGCCACACTTCGATTCCGGGCGTCATGGCAACGCTTTCTCCACTTCTTGGCCTTTTGGGAACAGTCCTCGGTATGATAAGGATCTTCAACAAATTCACCGAAGCCGGCGGCAACCCGATGATTCTTGCCGGAGGTATCTGGGAAGCGCTTATCACAACCGCTGCCGGGCTTACAGTCGCAATTCCAAGTCTGATAATTTACAGGTTTCTGACCTATATCGCAGACAAAAGCGTTGCCGAACTTGAGTTTGAACTTGAAAAATTTATTGTTTTAAAAACTCAGGACAATGAAGAAAGATAAGTTTGATTTTTTTATTAAAAAACTTGATTTTAAATAATTTTTAATGCAAAATTTCATGTAATATTTGTTAAAGGAGTAAAAAATGGCAGAAAACAGAAGAGAAATGATTGAAAGCGTTGTCAAAAACATTGAAAAACAGTACGGAAAAGGCTCGATTATGATTCTCGGCGACGAGACGAATGTTGACATTCCGGTCATTCCGTCAGGCTCGATGAGTCTTGACATCGCAATGGGTATCGGCGGTTATCCCAGAGGCAGAATCATCGAAATCTACGGTCCTGAATCTTCAGGAAAAACGACTCTCGCCCTCCACGCGATCGCCGAAGCGCAGAAAAAAGGAGGCGCGGCTGCATTTATCGACGCGGAACATGCTTTTGACCTCAACTATGCAAAAAAACTCGGCATTCAGGTCGATTCACTCGTCGTTTCACAGCCCGATTATGCTGAACAGGCACTTGAAATCGCGGAAACTCTTGTCCGGAGCAACGCAATAGACATTCTCGTTGTCGATTCAGTTGCAGCTCTCGTTCCGAGAAGCGAAATCGAAGGCGAAATGGGCGAAAGCCAGATGGGTGTTCAGGCAAGACTTATGTCGCAGGCAATGAGAAAACTCACGGCTGCTGTCAGCAAATCGAAAACCTGCCTCATCTTCATCAACCAGCTCAGAAGCAAAATCGGCGTAATGTTCGGCAACCCCGAGACGACGACAGGCGGCAACGCCCTTAAATTCTACGCTTCGATAAGAATCGACATCAGAAAAATCGCAAGCATCAAGGAAAAAGAGGTCGTTATCGGCAACCAGGTCAAGGTAAAAATTCAGAAAAACAAGATGTTCCCTCCTTTCAGAGAAGCTGTTTTCGATATCATCTACGGCAAAGGCATCGACCGTCTCACAGATATGATCAACGTTGCCGAAACTGACGGAATCATCGTAAAAAGCGGCAGCTGGTATGCCTACAACGACGAAAAACTCGGCCAGGGAATTTCGAACGCTGCGAAAACTCTGAAGGAAAATCCTGAACTTATGAAGGAAATCGTCTATAAAATCAAAGAAAAGCACAATATGCTCAAAGAGGGCGACGAACCTTTGAAGGAAACTGCTCAGCCGAAAACTGAAGAAACCGAAGAAGATAAAAAACAGAAAAAATCCGGGGGCAAACAATGAGTGACGGCTTTCAGGAATTTATCCAGTATTTAAACGAACTTCTGCACGACGCTGCAAGTATGGGAGCGTCTGACATTCACCTTAAAACCTACAGCGCACCGGTATTCAGAATCAACGGCGTCCTTAACAAAATGGACAAATACGGCGTTCTCAGACCTGAAAAACTCAATCCGATGATTGCCGGGATCCTCAACGACGAACAGCGCCGCGCGCTCAAGGAAAATGCCGAAATCGACCTTTCCCACAGCGTTTCTGGCGTCGGCAGATTCAGGGTCAACGTTTTCAAGCAGAGAAGCTCGCTCGGAGCTGTTTTCAGAACAATTCCCTTCTCGGTAAAATCGATTGACGAACTTGTTCTGCCGCCGGCAATCAAAAAAATCGCAGACAACAGACGCGGACTCATTCTTGTCACAGGAACGACCGGAAGCGGTAAATCAACGACAATGGCTTCGATAGTCGACTACATCAATTCGACAAGGCCATGCAACATCATAACGATCGAAGACCCGATAGAGTTTCTTATCCGCGATAAAAAAAGTATTGTCAGCCAGCGTGAAATCGGTATCGACACCAAGTCTTTCTCGACGGCCCTCAGAGCATCTCTTCGTGAGGACCCGGACGTTATCATGGTCGGCGAAATGCGTGACCTTGAAACAATAGAGATCGCCCTCACAGCGGCGGAAACGGGACACTTGGTCATCAGTACGCTTCACACTCTGAACGCAGCTGAAACGATCAACCGAATCATCGCAGTTTTCCCGCCCAACAGCCAGGGACAGATCCGTCAGCAGCTCGGCAGCGTCCTCATGGCGGCAATAAGCCAGCGTCTTATCAAGAAAAAAGACGGCAAAGCGCGTGTTCCGGCAGTTGAAATCCTTGTCGCTTCACAGCTTGTCAAAGATATAATCCTTGACGGAACAAGATTCCAGGAACTTCACGACGTAATCGAAAAAGGACATCAGAACTACGGAATGCAGACTTTCGACCAGTCGATCTTCCAGCTTTACCAGGACGGCCACATCTCCGAGAAAGAGGCTCTTGAGAACGCGACAAGCCCGGATGACCTTGTTCTCAGAATGAAAGGTGTCAGCATGTCCGGCGGCGGCGACTGGGGCGCATTCGACAGCAGCGCGGAAGGAATGACTCCGCAGTACGAACCAACAGATTTCGAATTTGACAAATAATTCACATAACATTCCTCAAGGAGTTTCAAATGAAGATCGCAACAGTTCAGAACAGCCCTGTTTTTGGCGAAAAAGAGAAAAATATCAATGACTTGCTTAAAATGATGGATTCTACCGAGGCTGAACTCTACATTCTTCCCGAAATGTCATATTCGGGTTATCAGCTTGTCTCAAAAGAAGAAGCTGCGGCACTCGCCGACAAGGTCGATTCCGACAACATCATGCGTTTTGCCGAATGGTCAAAAGCTCACGGAAGCGCTGTGATTTTAGGCTTTCCTGAAGCGGCTGAAGACGGAAAAATCTACAATTCTTCGGTTTTCATAACTCCCGAAGGTGAGAAACATATCTACCGGAAATCACACCTCTTTTACAAAGAGAAAATCTTCTATGCTCCCGGAAACACAGGATTTTTCGTCAAAGAATGGCACGGTGTAAAAATCGGTCAGGCGATATGCTTCGACTGGTATTTTTCCGAAAGTTTCAGAACTCTGGCGCTTCTCGGAGCCGATCTCATCGCGCACTGCACGAATATCGTAATGCCATACTTCCAGCGCGCGGCATTCGCGAGAGCAATTGAGAACAAAGTCTATATCGCAACTTCCAACCGCATCGGAACAGAGGAACGCGACGGTGAAAAACTTGTTTACACGGGCGAAAGCGTCATCGTCGATCCGCTCGGCAACTACCTTGTCGACGCTCCGAGCGACCAAACAGGCGTTTTCACGGCTGAAATCGACACAAAGCTTTCAAGGAACAAAAAGCTCAACGATTTCAATGATGTGATCGGAGACAGACGGACGATTTTTTACAAATAAAATCTGAAATGAAAATTTATCAGGTTGGCGGCTCTGTCCGCGATGAAATTCTTGGAATCGAGGCAAACGACAGGGATTTTGTCGTTGTCGGAGCGACCGAAGCCGAGTTTCTGGCAAAATTTCCGAAAGCTGAAAAAGTCGGAAAATCGTTCCCCGTTTTTCTTGTGAACGGCTGCGAATACGCATTCGCGAGAAAAGAGCGCAAAAACGGCCGCGGTTACACCGGATTTGATGTCGAGTTTTCTCCTGACATCACTTTGGAAGAAGACTTGAAGCGGCGCGACATCACGATAAACGCGATTGCAAAAGATCCCAGTTTTCCTGACAAATTCATTGATCCTTTCGGCGGGATCGAAGACATAAAAAACAAAAGGATAGTCCACGTTTCCGAGGCTTTTGCGGAAGACCCTCTCCGTGTTTACAGAGTCGCGCGTTTTGCGGCGAAATTTCCCGATTTTTCAGTCGATGCTCAGACGATAAAGCTCATGAACTCTATCGGCGAAGAACTTCTGGCGCTTTCGACCGAACGAGTCTGGAACGAACTTGAAAAAGCGCTCTCCTACCCTCGCCCGAGCCGTTTTTTCACGGTTTTGAAAGAGGCAGATTTATTGAAATTCCACTTTCCGGAAGTCGCGGATCTTGCCGGCGTTCCGGCAGGCCCGTTGCAATATCACCCCGAAGGAGATGCCTTCATCCACACGATCGAAACAATGGACAGACTTAAAGATTCAGGCAATAGCGACCCGGTTGCCATGTTCGCAGCACTCTGCCACGACTGGGGAAAGGCAGCATCTTCGCCTGACAACTACCCGCACCACTACGGCCACGACAAAGCTGGAGTTCCTCTGATCGAAAACTTCTGCCGCAGAATAAAAAACGTGCCGCAAAGATACAGTTTCGCGGCAAAAACAGTGGCGAAATACCACATGATTGTCCGTGAAATCGACAAAATAACGCCGAAAAAAGCGATCACAATAATCCAGAACATCCTCAAATGCTCGTGCGGACTCGACGGCTTTATGGACGCCGTCAGAGCCGACAACGGCCGCCAGAACGACGAAGCACGCGCTTTCATCAGAAAAATGCTTCCCGTCCTTGACGTAAAACTCCCGGAAAAATACTGGAACGCAGGGAAAAAAAGCTCCGAAATCCTCACTCAGCTCAGGGTCTTGAAATACAAAGAGCTGGCGGAAAGATAGCCGAAAACTTGTTTTCCTCCGACTACGTTATTTTCAAGTTAAGCCGTAAACTTTTCACAAAATTGCAAAAGTTACCACCTTAAACGCCAAATAACGCGATTTGGATTTTTCACAAATAACAGAAAAATCGGTGAACTTCGGTTGCTGAGCTGGTCTTCGGTTGCTGAGCGGAGTCGAAGCACAAAAACTTGCCATCACTCTAAAAACACCTAAAATACTGCGTTTTTTGTTTAAAAACCCGATTGTTTCAGGGAGGAAAAATGAAGAAATTCAGCTTTGTTTTCGCACTTTTCATACTGTTTTTCGCAGTTTCCTGCGATTCTGGTGTAAAATTCAATAACCCGAACGACATAAATTCTGATGCTTATCAGGGCGACAGCGACCAGGATACGCCCGATGACGACAGCGGTGATACAGTAGATTCCGACACGGACACTTCGAATACCGGCATAACGGATGTCGATAATGACGATTCCGATACGACACCGGAACAGCCTGATGACGGCGATACCGCAGCAGACACCGGCGATAACGGTGATTCGGAACCGGACAACGATGTTGACACAGATTCCGGCGATACAGTTCCGGATCAGGATGCTGATACAGATTCCGACGATACACTTCCGGATCAGGATGCTGACGCAGATACGGACACAGCTGTTCCGTCGATGGTAGAGGGCATTTATCTCGGCATTATCGGATTCAACGACGATCTTACCAAAATGCCTATCAAGCGTCTGACTGACTCCAACAAGTCGGAATTCAAGAGTTTTATAAGCTCTCTTCCGCAGTTGAACTACACCGCACTTTACTGGGCTGATTACAGTGCGCTTGAGATGATGGAGAGTTTTGCGATTTCTCCTGATTTGCAGCTTAAAAAAGTTGCACTTGTCACCTTCACGGACGGTCTCGACAACCAGTCGCTTTCGTCTGACGATTTCAATCCCGGCCCGTACGACAGTCATGCCGATTATCTTGATGCCATTCACAGCATGATTATGGATGAAGACGGAATCCACGGACAGCCGGTTACAGCTTATTCGATCGGTCTGAAAGGTGCGGACGTTACCGACGAAGCTAAATTTGAAAACACGCTGGAAATGCTGGCAACCGAGGAAAGCGGAGATAAGAAATATTTCTTCCGGGTCAGCGACATGAATGAGGTCGGCCAGCTGTTTGCAGATATTGCCGCAAGCCTTTACTCGGTTTCGACCACGATCAACGTCG
>CAJOFY010000008.1 GCA_905233945.1 uncultured bacterium
TCATGAAACAATTGTAAACGACGCTGTTCAGATAATCCCCGGCGCAACTTTATACCACTTCGGCATTTTGACATCATCGGTCCACAATGCGTGGATGCGTGCTGTATGCGGCAGACTTGAAAGCCGTTACCGTTATTCAAAGGATATTGTCTACAACAATTTTCCGTGGCCGGATGTAGAGACGTCACCTGAGACGTCTCACAAAAGAAAAACCGTGGCAAACGCAAAAGAGACGTGTCAGGTGTCTCTACGGGACAGGATCGAACAAACCGCTCAAGCGATTCTCGATGCCCGCGCAAAATATCCCGATTCTTCTCTTGCCGACCTTTACGATGAAACCACGATGCCGCCGGAATTGCGCAAAGCCCACCGCGAAAACGACAAAGCTGTTATGTCAGCTTACGGTTTTGATCCGAAAATGAGTGAAGCAGAAATTGTTGCTGAACTTTTCAAGATGTATGAAAAGCTGACGAAATAGTCAAAAGTCCCTCGCCGCACTGGAGGGATTTAGGGTGAGGTCTGAAAAGGATTTAGGAGTGAGGTCTGCCAAAAAAAATCCGCACAACACACCGAAGCGCATTGTGCGGATAAAATCAATTAAATCAAATAGTTAAACTATTTCTCTTTAAGGAAAGCGTATTCGTATGATGTCGGAGAAACAAGGCTTTCCTTGATCGCTCTCTGGCTTGTCCATCTGAGAAGGTTGACGCTGCTGCCAGCCTTGTCATTGGTTCCGCTGCCTCTTGCGCCGCCGAAGGGCTGCTGGCCGACAACTGCACCGGTCGGTTTGTCGTTGATGTAGAAGTTGCCTGCGCAGTGTCTGAGTGCGTCCTCAGCCTGAGCAACAGCCTTTCTGTCGTTTGCGAAGATCGAGCCGGTAAGAGCGTACGGAGAAGTCTTGTCGCAAAGTTCCATCGTCTCAGCAAATTTCTTGTCGTCATAAACATAAACGGTAAGAACAGGTGCGAAAATCTCTTCTTCCATCGTTACGAAGTGCGGATCAAGCGCTTCGATGACTGTCGGCTGGATGAAGTATCCTTTCTTCTTGTCGCCGGTTCCGCCGACAACGATTTTTGCATCTTTCGACTTCTTAGCGATGTTGATGTAGTTCATCGTGTTGTCGAAGCTGTTTTCGTCGATGACTGCGCCCATGTAGTTTCTGAAATCGGTTACGTCGCCGACTTTGATCGTGCTGATCATATCGCACATTCTGTCTTTGATCTGCTTCCAGAGCGACTTCGGAACATACATTCTCGAAGCTGCCGAGCATTTCTGGCCCTGATATTCGAAAGAACCTCTGACTGCTGCAACTGCGACTTCGTCAACGTTTGCCGAGCTGTGGACGAATATGAAGTCCTTGCCGCCTGTTTCGCCGACGATCCTCGGATATGAGCGGTAAATGTCGATGTTGTTTGCCGATCTCTTCCAGATCGATTTGAAAACAGAGGTCGAACCTGTGAAGTGAAGACCTGCGAATTCCGGAGAATCAACTGCCGGATCGCCGATGCTGCCGCCGCGGCCCGGAAGGAAGTTGATAACGCCGTCCGGAAGTCCTGCTTCCTGGAAGATCTTCATAAGGTAGTAGTTCGAAAGAAGAGCGGTCGAAGCCGGTTTCCAGAGAACTACGTTGCCCATAAGAGCCGGAGACATCGGAAGGTTTCCTGCGATAGAGGTGAAGTTGAAAGGAGTTACTGCGAGAACGAAGCCTTCGAGAGCTCTGAATTCAACGCGGTTCCATGTTCCTTTATCGTTGTGAAGATCCTGTCTGCGGTAAATCTCCTGCATATAGTGAGAATTGAAACGGCAGAAGTCGATAAGTTCGCAAGTAGAGTCTATCTCAGCCTGGTGGCAGGTCTTGCTCTGGTTGAGCATCGTAGCTGCGTTCATTTTGTAGCGGTATCTCTGCGAAATGAGCTCGCCCGCCTTCATGAAAATGGCAGCTCTCTGGTGCCAGTCCATGTTCTCCCACTCTCTCTTTGCTTCAAGAGCGCATTTGATAGCCTTCTGGACTTCTTTCTCGCCGCCGAGATGGCATACGCCGAGAACGTGTTTATGATCGTGCGGAGCTACGACTTTCATCGTTTTGCCGGTTTTGATCTCTTTGCCGCCGATGATAAGCGGGATCTCGACTTCCTGTTTGAGCTGTGCAGCAAGTTCGTCTTTCAGAAGTTTCTTTTCAACAGAACCCGGAGCGTAAGCGTAAACGGGTTCATTCTGCGGACGCGGAATCGAATAAATAGCGTTTGTCATTGTAAAATCCTCCTATTAAATTTTGAAATCAATGCCCTGTGCCAACGGAAGCGATTTGCCCCAGTTGATCGTGTTGGTCTGACGGCGCATGTAGACTTTCCAAGCATCGCTGCCCGATTCTCTGCCGCCGCCCGTTTCTTTCTCACCGCCGAATGCGCCGCCGATCTCTGCGCCGCTCGTTCCGATGTTGACGTTAGCGATACCGCAGTCTGAACCTGCATGTGAAAGCCAGAGTTCGGTGTTGGGAAGCGAAGTCGAGAAGAGTGCCGAGCTGAGTCCCTGCGGAACTTCGTTGTTGTAAGCGATAGCGTCTTCGATCTTGTCGAATTCGATTATGTAAAGAAGCGGAGCGAACGTTTCGTGCATAACGATCGGAAGGTCGTGTTTTACTTCAGCAATCGTCGGCTCAACGTAGAAACCGCCTTCGCAGCCTTTAACGGTGACTTTCTTGCCGCCGTAAAGGATCTTGCCGCCCTGAGCCTTTACCTGTTTGATCGATTCCATAAGGTCTTCGACTGTTTTTGCGTCTACAACCGGTCCCATGATGTTGTTGTCGTCAAGCGGGTTGCCGATTTTTACCTGTTTGTATGCGTTGATGAGCGATTTTACGAATTTCGCCTTTACCGATTTCTGGATGATGACTCTTCTTGTCGTGGTGCATCTCTGGCCTGCCGTGCCGACAGAACCGAAAACGACAGCTCTGAGAGCCATGTCAAGGTCAGCAGTTTCGTCGATTACGACTGCGTTGTTGCCGCCGAGCTCAAGAAGCGATCTTCCGAATCTCTTTGCAACTGCTTCGCCGATCTGACGTCCCATCTTCGTGCTTCCTGTCATGCTGATGAGCGGAATGCGCGGGTCGTTTACGAGTGTGTCACCGACATCGCTGCCTTTGCCGATAACGAGTGAGAAAATTCCGTCGATATCGTATTTGTCAACGATCGGAGCGATGATGTTCTGAACTGCGATTGCGGTAAGAGGAGTCTTTGAACTCGGTTTCCAGATTACAGCGTCGCCGCATACAGCTGCAAGAAGAGAGTTCCATGACCATACTGCTACCGGGAAGTTGTAAGCAGTGATAACGCCGACAACACCAAGCGGATGATACTGGTCGTACATTCTGTGGTTTTCTCTTTCGCTGTGCATCGTGTAGCCGTAAAGCTGGCGGCTGAGTCCGAGTGCGAAATCGGAAACGTCGATCATTTCCTGAACTTCGCCTTTTCCTTCAACGGCGATTTTACCCATTTCAAGAGTTACGAGAGCACCGAGGTCGCTTTTGTACTTTCTCAGAGCGTCGCCGATCTCGCGAACGATAAGTCCGCGTTTCGGAGCGGGCATCATTTTGAATTTTTCGAAAGCCTCTTTCGCCTTTGCAGCAACGATTTCATACTCTTCCTTCGTCGCCTGAATAACCGTAGCGATTACTTTGCCGTCGATCGGGGAAACGCTTTCAAGCTTTTTTCCCGTCGTTTTGAGCCAGCCTTTTGAAGAACCGGTCGTTGCACCGTAATTTTGCTTTTTGATCCCGAGCCTTTTCAGAAGTTCCTGAACGTTAACTGATTTCATGTTTCCCCCTTGCGATAAACGCAGATTGAACATTATAAAACAATCTCTTTCCCGCGAAAAATCACGCGGAAAAGATTTAAACCGTCAAATCAAAGTGTAACTGAACATAAAAAACTGATGCTGAGTAGCACAAAATGAAAGAAAAGTAAAATTGTTAGAGGTTATTAAACAGATTTTTTAGCAGATTTTAGAAGATTCTTTTTCTGAGAAGAGCGAAACCGAGCATTGCAACAGCCGAAAGAACCGCTGCGATGACAACTACATTGCTGTTGTCAGCTTCTACTTCGAGAACTGCACAGCCGCCGCTTTTCTTCTTAACAGTTTCGCAGCTTTCGTCGCCGTCCTGACAAGCGTAGGTGTAAGCCTTGGAATTGAGCGGAAGTTCATAGAAATCAGCATCTTTTTCGAGTTTGATTCCGCCCTTGGGGATCTGGATCTTTCCGACCATCGCAGGATCAGCCTTAGCCATGTTGAAATCGACCTTGACAACAAAATATTTCTCTTCGCCGGCAACATAAGTGATCGGCTGTTTGAAAGTATCGGACTTGAACGATATCGACGTCGCTTCGCCCGATTCGAATGTTGTCTTTTCAGCTATCTGAAGGTCACCTTCGCCGTCGTTATCGGAATCAAGCCAGAGTGAAATACCTGTTATACCGTTTTTGTCACCGAATCTTACAAATTTCGTAGCCGGAATCTTGATTTTGAATTCTTTAATCGAATTTTCCTCGGAAACAGCCTTTGTTCTGATCTGCATAACAGCAATATTGTTGTTCATCTCCGAAATTGCCGGAACTGCCGGATCGTGCGGACCGCTTGTAACAATGAAGAAGTCACCCGTCGGCTCGAGATAGAATGTAGCAAAATCAATGTTCTCGTTGGAAACTGTCGCCGAAGTGGTGCCGTTATCCTGCAGATTGATGCGGATATCGCCTTCCTTCAGGAAGAAGTGGAACGCAGTATTAGGCGCGATATCCTCTCCTCTGTAATCGACCTTGGCTCTGATTATGAAGTAGTTCAGCGATTTACCTTCATACTTCTTATTATTCTGCTTGAGCGGGAAATATACGTAGTTGCTCGGGTTGATGGTCGTGCTTTCCGGAATGTTGATTATGGAATCGGAAGCTTCGTCGTAAACGCCGTTGCTGTTTGCATCATATATAAGCTCAAAATCAGAGAAAACGAAATTGGTGTCGCGTTTTGTGTCGAAGTTGACGCTTATCGCATCGAAGTTGAACACTTTTTCATCCTCGCATTCGGAAGCCTGCAGCGTGAACTGACCGAGAACAAGAGGCTGATTGTTGTTATTCTTAGGAATGATTATCGAGTTGTCGGACTGCGGGGAATTTTTTCCGATATCAAGCGTTACTTGGGCATCATTGCACATTCCGTTCGGATCATCCTTGCATTTGTAGTTCTCGCAGATATAGCCTTTTCCGCAATTCGGAAGTCCTTCCGCACCGCATTCACGGTTGTCTTTTACGCCGCCGCACATTTCAGGTGTAGGACTTGAGCATACAGCCTCAGGAACACAGCTTCCCGGTTTAAGTTTGAGCGGGTAGGAAAGGTTTGTTTTGTAAGGAGACTCACTGTTTGCATCCCTAATTTCTGCGGTATTGTTGAAAACATAGTTCTTGGCGATTCCGGTTTTCGGTTTTACTTTATATCTGACAAGGATCTTGTTTTCGCAGTTCTTTTCATCACCCTTGCGCTCGCATTTGATCATCTTGTCGCTTAATTTTACGCCGCCGTCAACCGAAAGCGGGAATTTTCCGCCGTCAGCGTCAGGAATCTGCATCCAGTCTGTTCCGTCACCTTTCGCGTTGAACTGCGTAGCGTATTCCGTTGTTCCTTTTACATAGTCGAGCTGCGGATCAAGGACATCGTAGATAGAAACTTTTCCTGTTTCATCCTCGCCCCAGTTCTGGACTCTGACAAGGTAATAGAATTCTCTGCTCATACTGGAATAAGGACAGTAGTAATCCTTTACGCCGTTGTTTTCAGAAGCCGGACATGCGCAGAAATATTTCTCATCCTCGTCGGGAATATCGAAAGAGGACCCTTTGATGTCGACAGAAAGAACCATGAAGTTTGTGAAAATACCGTCCTGGTTTACAGAAAGCTGGATATCCATCTCGGTATTTCCTTTTGCAAGATGTTCCTGAAGGTTGATCTTCTTCTCGCTGTTGAGAAGGAACGTATCGACATCGATACCGTAGTTTACACCCTCGTCTTCAGGACCGGAAACGCACTTGATCTGATTGTCGCCTTCTGCATTCGGATCCCAGTTTACGATCGACGAAACAGAGTTATAAACCTCGACATACGTGTCAGTTATCGGGTTGCATTCGTTTGTGAGCTTGTAGGTGCCTTCAGCGCCCTGGCCGTGAAGGAAAATACCTTCCGGCGGAAGTGTCGGCTTCGTAAGACTCGGGTCGCCTTCTGCAATCATCGTGGTGACACGGACTGTCGGATAAAGCGGAAGTTCGAAACCTGAAACCGTAGCTTTCGAGTTTGTGCCTACAACGAAAGAAAGACCGTTGTAGAAGTAAATCTTTTTCGGCTTGATGTTCTTCGATCTGTAAATGAAGAAAAGCGACCATGCGCTTACCATCGTGGTTTTGCATTTGTAAGCGTCGTGATCGGTACAGTCGAGGCCGCTGAAAGTGTAGGTTCCGTAGTATTCGCCATCTTCGCCGTGGCCTGCCTTGTTGTTTTCTTCAGCAATTTTATCAAAGAAATCGGTTACATCGACACGGTAAGTGAAATAACCGAGTTCAAAATTTTCACTGGCTTCACCCTCAGCCGTCTCAGAACAGCCTATCGAGACCGTATCTTTGTATTTGAACCCTTCGAAATCGAAAGAACGCGGTTCAGTGAGCTTTTTGCCCTCTTCCCCGGCTTTGATGTCGGATTCGTACTTTACCGTGCTGTCTGCAGTCTGAGTGAAAGCAAGATGGACTTCGTTGTCGGTCGGATCGTTGAGTTTTGAAGGATCGACCGCACCCATCCATACCAGGTAAGCCTTTTCGATGATCGCGTCATTCGGAATGTGGAAGTCGTCAAGAGTGAATGAACTCGAATCGACACAAGTATCGCCCTGCGGGTTCTTTACCTTGATGCATTTGTCGTTTTCATCTTTTTTCAGACAGTTTTTCGGGTCGGTAAGCTCGTTTGCAAGAATTTTAAGGTCATCGATGTTCGAGTTGAACATAACGAAGAAATCCTGACCGCCGTCTTCCCAGCTCATTGCCGGCTCGCCGCCGATCATGTGGCCTTTGACATTCTCATCTTCTTCTGTTTCTGCCGTGTCCGTATCCGGAGTCTCTACCGGAGCGGTGTCCTGATCGGAAACTTCAGTATCGGGCTCTGCCGCAGTATCCTGATCGGAAACTTCGGTATCAGGCTCTGTCGTAGTGTCCTGATCGGGTTCTTCCTGTGCAAAGAGCACAAAAAAAGCAAAAACAATTGAAAAAAGCACCAAAAATTTCGTGTTTTTCATAATACCTCCAATAAAGTTTAAACCTGAGAACCAACACAAAATTGGAATATTTTAGTGTAAAACAATAAAAAAGCAATTTTGTCGGAAAAAAGTTTTCATTGACATGAATCTTTACTTTCCCGGACATTTCGGCATAATTGCCCGTTTTTTAATGATTCTGCGGAGGTTAAAGTGAAAAAAATCACGCTCGTCTTACTGACACTTTTCCTGTTTTCCATACTTGTTTCGTGCGGAAACAGCAGTGAAGATTCAGAAAATCCGGACACGGCACCTGACGGAGATGCCGACACAGCCGACACAGCCGACACAGCCGATCCGTCACCAGACGATGACACCGCTTCAGGAGACACAGCCACAGACAGCGGAACGCCCGAAACTCCCGACAGCGGGCCGGATGAACCGGAAAAAAACGCTGAAGGATGCTACATTTTCACGGTTGACAACCAAACTTTCGAAAGATGGGGCTATGTCGATACATTTCTCGGCGATGTCAAGGACAACATTTTAGGAAACAGAAACGAGCGCGACGTTTTTGAACTCTTCACGACCCTGCAGCCGGGCACTTACGATCTAAGCGAAGGAGACAACAAAAGTTCCCTCTACTGCACGGAATGCGTAATTGTCAAGCAGGACTTCGAAAAGGAAAAAGAGAAAGTTTTCTTTCAGGAAAGCGGAACTCTCGTGATCGAAAAAGTTGACAGCGACTACAACATCAAGGGGACCCTCACGGCGAAACTCGTCGAAGTCGAAGGTGATCCTGCAAGAAGAAACGAAGAGGTCGTCAAAGTCGACGGCGGAGAGTGCGTCGCAATCGAAAACTGGGCTTTCGACACCGGAATCTGCGTTCCTGACTGCGACGGCAAAGTGTGCGGACCTGATGGATGCGGCGGAACATGCGGCGAAGGCTGCAGCGAAGATCTCACCTGCTCGCAAGACCAGAAATCATGCGTTCCCTACGAATGTGAAAAAATCACTTTCGACGAAGTTGAAATGCTCGAAAACGAAGACGAGGACTATTATTACCAGACATCTGTTTCAGGAAATCTTCCAGACAGCACTGCCCTTCCCGACATCATGACGCTCCACTTTTACGGTTATCCCTACATTCTCGAAGAAGGAACGATAGACCTCGGAAACGGCGACAACGCAAACTATGAAACATGCTCTGAATGTCTCGTTCTTTACAAAGATTTCGTTCTTGAGACAGAGGAATACGCCGCCACATTCTTCCAGCAGAAAGGAGAACTCGTTTTTGAAGAAGTGAAAGAAGGAACTTTTGAGTCAAAAGGACACGGCTCTTTCAGGCTCATTGAAGTTGAAATCGACGATTACACTGCCGTATCAACGCCTGTTCCCGGCGGAGCGTGCTACGAAATCGAAAACCTGACATGGAACACAATATCCGCCTCCGAATAAAGCAAAAAATCGCTATTTTCTGAAAAATCGCTACAATTTCCCGTTTTTGTTGTTTTGAACTTTTTTTAGGAGCGAAAAATGGTCGAAATTCCCAACATCAAAGGGCTCAAGGAAGAGGATTACGAGCTTTTCAGGCACGATATGGAAATAAAGAAGCTGGGCGCGCAGAATTTCATGTCGCCGCTCACATCCAATAAAAAAATCTACGAATCGCAGATGATCCCCGAAGACGAGCGTGTTCTTGCCTTCATCGACAAAAGCATGGTCGAATCGATCCAGAACAGCGGTTTAAAAGTTCCCTCGTTCGAAAAGGCGGGCCCCAGAACAAAACTCTTTTTCGAGCCCGGCGAGACTACTTCGGCTGTCGTCACATGCGGCGGGATCTGCCCCGGCCTCAATGCAGTCATCCGCGGGATCGTCGTCATGAACTACTACCGCTACAACAACCAGAGAACGCTCGGCATAAACTACGGCTACGCAGGTTTAGTCAAGGAATTAGGCTATGAAATCAAGCACTTGACTCCGGCGATGGTAGAAAACAAACAGCTTCAGGGCGGCACTTTCATCGGCACGAGCCGCGGCAATCAGGATGCCGAAAAAATGGTTGACAGACTTGACGAACTCGGAGTAAACATCCTCTACACAATAGGCGGTGACGGCACGCAGCGCGGCGCGATTTCACTCATCAACGAGATCGAAAAGAGAAACCTCAAGATCTCGGTTATCGGAATCCCGAAAACGATCGACAACGATATCAACTACATAGAACGCTCTTTCGGAACGGAAACGGCTTTCTCTGAAGCGTGCGAATCGATAAACTCGGCCTACACCGAGGCGACTTCGATCCACAACGGGATCGGAATCGTCAAACTCATGGGACGTGAGTCGGGTTTCATCGCAGCGAACGCGACACTTGCGACAAACCAGGTCGATTTCTGCCTCATTCCCGAAATGGATTTCAGAATGACAGGCGAAGGAGGATTCCTTGATTCGGTCGAAAAAAGGCTCCGCCGCAAAAAATTCTGCGTCATCGTTGTCGCTGAAGGTGCCGGTCAGGAATATGTAAGAGACCCTGAAAAAATCCAGTACGACGCTTCGGGCAACGCGAAACTGGGCGATATCGGCATTTTCATTAAAGACAAGATCAAAAGCTACCTCACCGCAAAAGGAATGCTTTTCGGCATCAAATACATAGATCCGAGCTACATAATCCGCTCCTGCCCCCCTACCCCGAACGATTCGATTTTCTGCTCGCAGCTCGCGCAGATGGCGGTCCACGCCGGAATGAGCGGCAGAACAGGAATGGTCGTCGGATACCTCAACGGCCAGTTCATCCACATCCCGATGGATCTTGCGACATCGAAACGCAAAAAAATCGACATCAACGGCCCGCTCTGGCTCTCCGTTCTCGAAGAAACCGGTCAGCCGCCGGTAATGTAGGCAAACCTGCCGCCTCTCTTCACTCCCTCACACATCTGACGGAATAGCCGTCGGCACGTCCTCCGACCGCTTTTGGAGAAGCCGAGACCTGTTCTCCGAACTGGAACGCAAGCGCGTATGCTCCGCACGGAACAAAAGAATCGTCGTCATCATCAGCGGCATCGGCATACCAGTAGTTGCCCCACAGCCCTGCTCTGCTTCCCATCAGCATCGCATAAGAGCCGTCGTAACGTGCTGCAGCCGGAAAATAAGCGTATGAATCAGACGCGGGATCAAGCATGACATACCAGCCGTTTTTGTAGTCATTTCCGTCAGTTATGCCGTCAGAATTGATGTCATAGACGGAAAAACCGGCTATATCGGTTTCGTAGCCGCCGCTTGATGTGAAAAAGTCGAAAATTCCTATTTTCGGAACCCTGTAAGTAGCAGGACACGGGTCAAAAAGGCTCTTTTTACCATCTGTTCCGCCCCAGAGTGCCGGATTTGAGAACTCTTTGCGCAGCCAGTCACGGCAGTCTGAAAACTGTGAATTGTTGCTCAAAACCGTTGTCGGATGGGAAAGCGCATATTCGAGGGTGTTGTTTTCGCCGTTTTCCATTGACGAAGCCTGAATAGCGACTTCGTTTCCTTCCGCATCGTAAACAGGAACGGGCATAGTTGATGTAGTTCCGCCCGAAACGACAGGAGAAGCGGGGAACGGGTCCTTTCTTCCCCACTGATAGAGAAGTCCGTGACTTTCAGGCAATTCAGGATCAAGAGAAGTCGCGCCGAGATTGCGGTCCATCACAATAACACCGCCGGAAGTTTTAAGCTCCGCAATTTCTTCGCCTAAAAACCAGATGTGCCAGCTCCAGATTATAATTCCCGCTTCATCAAGCGCCGCAATCAGAGCGTTTCCGCTTCTTCCGTTTGATGTGAAATAAATCCGCCCTTCTTTCAGTTCAAGCGAATCCAAAAGAGAGTTTTTATCGCTCTGCCAGACAAGTTTCACACCAGCAGGATTAAGTTTTTCTTCATTAAAATCGACACCTTCAACTTTTCTGCCGTTTCCTCGCACAGTAGAATCAAAACTATATTTTCCGGCTGCTTTTACGATGTAGCAGTTTGCCGTTTCAGCCACAGAAAGGTCGGTAACGCTCTCTGTTTCATCGTCAGGTTCCGCCGGTTCTTCATCAGTCTGAGCTGAATTTTCATCCTCGTCAGGCTCTTCATTGACTTGATTTGAATCGCTGTCATTTTCCGGAGAATCTTCTTCCAGAGTGATCTCATCGCCATCGGAAGAAGCCGGAATATCCTGCTCCGTCTCGTTTTCATCAGATGAACACGCCGCAAAAAAAAGAGTGATACACAAAACAGAAATCAAAGCCGGAAACTTCATTTTTCCTCCTTTATCAAATTACAGAGAGGTTTTCGGAGACGTTTCGGGAAACGTCTCTACAAACCTTAATATTGATTATTTGCCCAGATTCTTCTTCGCTTTCTGCCAAAGTTCCTCGAGTTCGTCAAGCGGTTTTCCCCCTTCGACAAAGGTCGGGTCGATATTTTCCATCTCGTCGAAGCGCGCTTTGAACTTGGCAGCGCACCTTTTCAGAGCCTTTTCGCTGTCGAGCCCGAGTTTTCTGCCGTAGTTGACAACGGCGAACATCAGGTCTCCGAACTCTTCCTCAATGTGGTCGCGGTCTCCTTCCGCAAGCGCCTCAGCAAGCTCGGCCTTCTCCTCTTCGATTTTTTTCATCGTTCCGTCGGTGTTTTCCCAGTCAAATCCGACTGATGCGGCACGCGATGTGTATCTTTGCGAAATAAGGACGGAAGGCATCGACTTGGGAATTCCGTCAAGCAGATGCCTGCGGCTCTCCTTGTTTTTCTTGATTAAATTCCAGTTTGTGAGGACTTCCGCGCTGTCTTTCACCTTCGCGTCACCGAAAACATGCGGATGGCGCGTTATGAGTTTTGCCGTGATAGCTTCTGCCACATCCTCGAAGCAGAAAAGCCCATCTTCGCTTGCGATCTGCGATACGAAAACGACCTGAAGAAGGAGGTCTCCGAGCTCTTTTTTAAGTTCGGCAAGAGTTTCAGGCTTCGATTTGTCGAATTCGTCAAGAGCTTCGACCGTCTCGAAAGCCTCTTCAATGATGTAAGGCCTGAGCGACTGTATCGTCTGCTCCTTATCCCACGGACAGCCGTTCTCACCGCGCAAAGTGCGCATAACTTCAAGAAGTTTCTCTATTTTCTCAGTCTTCATAATTTTCTCCGAAAAGTTCACTGAAAGCCTTGATATAACACTCTTTTTTGAAAGAAACTATCCTTTTTATCATCTCTTTTTTCGTTATCCACTCGAAAGAAACGAATTCTTCGGTATTTTCGGCAAGTTTCCAGCCTGAATCGGCTATTTTTATGCGGAAATAAACCTGTTCCTGCCCGTCGTATTTCCCTTTGTTTGATTTCCAGTTCACCGTACGCGGAAAAAGATAGCTTACTTTCGACGACTTTGCCACGATTTTAAGGAATCTGCTGTCGATTCCTGTTTCTTCCCTGACTTCGCGCAGAACCGCCTCTTCAGCGCTTTCCCCCTCGTCGATTCCGCCCTGAGGAAGCTGCCACGCCCCTTTGATATTTCGCCTTTCGCACGCAAGAATCAGCCCGTCGCTGTTCTCGATTATTGCCGCCGCATTCTGTCTTAAATTCACTTTACGCCTCTTATCACCATGTGACACAACAAAAAACAGTGGAAAATAGCACAAAGGGAAGCCGGTTTCAAATGAAATCGGGATTATTTTTAAAGAAGCAGTGCCTGCCGGCAGCCGGCTCTTGTTTTCGACTGTTTTTTTACTATAATCCGTCGGTTTTTTTGATAAGCAGGTGAAAAAATGACGATTTTAGATTCAATTATTCTCGGAATCCTGCAGGGACTCACAGAGTTTCTGCCGGTAAGTTCATCAGGACACTTGGTTCTCGTGGAGAAACTGCTCGGACACAAGGACGTGCCGCTTCTTTACGACATTCTGCTGCATGTGGCGTCGCTGCTGGCGGTTTTCATTTTTTTCAGGAAGAAACTGTTCAATCTTGCGAAAGAGTGCGCCTCTTTCAAATACAACAAGTCGCACAAATACGTTCTGATGATTCTCGCGGCAACAATCGTGACGACTGCGATGCTTTTCGTGACGAAGCCGATAATGAAATCGATCAAAGCAGAGCCTGTTTATCTCACGGCAGCGTTCGCTTTCACGGCAATTCTGCTGCTTCTGGCACAGTCTTTCTTCAAAAAAGCGGTTCCGGACAAGGAAATTACCCTTAAAGACGCACTTTTCATCGGCTTTTTCCAGGGAATAGCGGTTCTTCCCGGCGTTTCGCGCTCAGGTTCGACGATAACCGGCGCACTTTTCAGGAAAATTCCGGCTGCGGAAGCTGTCGAATTCTCGTTCATGCTTGCGATTCCCGCGATTTTAGGCGCACTTCTCCTCGAACTTGTGAAAGGAGGCTTCGCGTTTATCGACCCGGTTCCTTCAGCAGTCGGCTTCATCGTTTCGTTTGTTTCAAGCTTGGCAGCGCTCAGACTTCTCGTTTTCATGATGAAAAAAACCATACTTTATCCGTTTGCGATATATCTTTTCGCCCTTTCGGCTCTTGTACCGTTCGTTGTTTAACTGAAAATTTCCTGATTTCGTCTTAACTCGATTGCCCTAAATCTCTTAAAACAACCACACTAACAATCCCAAAGAGTATGCGCAAGAATTTACTCATTTTGCACCTGCATAAAGTTTGATAACGCAAATCTGATAGTGAAAAATTTGATGATTGAAAGAAACAGTTTCTGTCGGAAAAATGGATCAAAACCTGGTTATTTCGGAAATTGTCTTGATTCTGAACGTAAAGGAAGATTTAACTAAAGGAGTTATTTTTTGCCGAACTTCTCTTCGTAAAGTTTCTTGGAATCCCTTGCAAGAACGAGTTCTTCGTTGGTCGGGATGACCATGACTTTGACCTTGGAGTCGTCGGTGCTGACGACTGCTTCGGTTCCGCAGATCGTGTTATTGAGCTCTTTGTTCATTTTGATTCCCATGAACTCAAGTCCTTCGACTGATCTTTCGCGGATCTCGCCTACGTTCTCGCCTATTCCGCCGGTGAAGATAACTACATCGACTCCGCCCATTGCAGCAGCGTAGGAAGCGATGTACTTTTTGATCCTGTATGTGAACATTGCAAGAGCGAGAGCAGCGCGTTTGTTGCCTTCGTCACGTGCTTTGCGGATATCGCGCATATCGTTGGAAATGCCGCTCACACCAAACAAACCGCTGTTTTTGTTGAACATTTTATTAACTGCCTGATGTCCGCCCTCTTTGTCTGCAAGGAAGAAGATAACGCCCGGGTCAACGTCGCCCGAACGGGTTCCCATCATTACGCCTTCAAGCGGAGTCATACCCATCGTGGTGTCGATCGATTTTCCGCCGTCAACTGCAGCCATCGAGCAGCCGTTTCCAAGGTGGCAGGTAACGATCTTGAGGTCTTTGATGTCTTTTCCGAGCATCTCAGCGGCTCTGTTAGAAACGAAGAAGTGGCTCGATCCGTGGAAACCGTATCTGCGGACTCTGTATTTTTCGTAGTATTTGTAGTCGATCGGATACATATAAGCGTAATCCGGCATCGTGTGATGGAAAGCGGTGTCGAAAGTTCCCGACATGAAGGTGTCAGGGAAAAGTTTCTGGCAGGTTCTGATACCGATGATGTTTGCCGGAATGTGAAGCGGTGCGAGGTCGTTGCATTCCTGGATTCTGAAAACGACATCGTCCGTAACTTCAACGCTGCCGTGGTAGTATTCGCCGGCATGGACAAGTCTGTGAGCAATTGCCGTGATCTCCGATTTGTCTTTGATAACGCCGTTTTCGGTCATCATATCCATGATTTTGTTCAGAGCTACCGAGTGGTCTGCAAGAGGAAGATTGACTTCGATCTTGTTTTTGGGATTGGTGATTTTAAGCTCGATGTGACCTTCGGGATTTCCGATTTTCTCTGCAAGACCTTTCGCAATAACGGTTTCGTCCGTCATGTCGAAAAGCTGGTACTTGATTGAAGAACTTCCGCAGTTGAGAACAAAAATTTTCATGAGAGCCTCCTAAAAAATTGTTAAAAGAATCAAACGACGGGCGATAGTAGCCTATCGGATTTTCATTTTCAAGAAAAAATCCTTTCGCAGTTGGCAAAATGGGTTTTTGCGATTTTTTCAAGGATTTCTTTCCCGAAATGAGTGACGATTTCTTCCATAAGTTTGTCTGATTCTGCTCCGCTTCCGGGAACGAGCCTGAATTTGCTCTCAAGCACGGTTTCGCTTATCTGGTTCAACGAGATCAAGTATCCGGCGCGAGCTATGACGGAAGCTATCGCAACAGCGGGATCCTGCTCCGCGCGTACCTGGAAATCGACCGGATTTTTGCCCGCAGCCGCGATTATCCTTGAATTTGCGGAATATGAAGGGGTAAATTTATCGACCAAAACCCGTGTTATGTCGTCTCTTTTTGCGACAACGTTGGCGATCGCCTTCGAATGTGCCCAGGCCAGAAGATCGGTCAGGTTTTTCCCCTGCTCCGCCAGATTCTGATAAAAGGAATTGTATCTTTCCGGCATGATGCGGACCATCGAAAAAGAGTCTCGGAAATCGGCGTTTATTTTTTCATAAATATCCAATATTTCTTCATTTTTCATTCTTTTGCTGTCTTTGGCGCCGAGTTTCAGCAAAGTCTCCTCTTTCTTTCCCAGCAGGAACGAGCAGACGACAAGCGGCCCGAAAACATCGCCCTTCCCCGCTTCGTCGCTCCCCAAAGTTCCGACATTCGTTATAAGCGAAAGAAGAAGCGATTTTATCTCTGAATCGGTCGTGACAACGGAAAAACCTTTTTTTTCGGTGTGATAGATTGCAACAGAAACTAACTTGGCCTCGCTTTTTCCGGTTTTAAGCGTCACGCCGTAAGGAATTTCCTTAATATTTTCGCTATTTACGACATAGCCTGCCTCAAGCAGCCTGACGTATGCCTTTTCGACAAAATCTGAAAGCGCCTTATCTTGTGAAAACAAGTTCAAAATGACCTCTTTTACAAATAAAATTGAATAGTTTCCAGTATTTTATCGTAGTTGACCGGCTTAATGAAAACATCGTCAAAACCCTGCTCCATAAAGTGTTTTCTGTCTTCTTCGAAAGCGTAGGCAGTCATCGCGAAAATCGGAACCGATATCATTGTCAGCTCCTCTTTTACCCTCATTTTATGCATCATTTCGATTCCGTCCATGCCGGGAAGCTGGATGTCGGTTATAACAGCGGACAAGCCTCTTGTTTTGTCATAAATTTCCAATGCTTCGAATGCGGACGCCGCGGAAAAAACTTCGACATTCCTCCGCTCTAAACTTTTAACGGAAACAATAAGATTTGCCGGATCGTCCTCAACTACGAGAACCTTCAGTTTTTCACTCATCTCCTCTCCCAAAAAACGCTTGATATTAAGCATATACCGATTTTTTTCAACGAAAAAAGGCTCCTTTACAGCAAAAATCAGGCTTATGACCGGCAAAATTCAAGTTTTTTCTTGAAATTGCAAAAACTCTAAATAAATTACGCGCGTTTTTTTGGAAACGGTCTTTTAATGAAGGAAACAGATGGGCAATTTAGTAAGAAACGACAAAATCAGGAACGTGGCGATAATCGCTCACGTTGACCACGGCAAAACGACACTTGTAGACGCAATGTTCAAGCAGAGCGGCGTATTCCGCGAAGGCGAGATCGTAAACGACAGGATCATGGACAACATGGATCTCGAGCGCGAGCGCGGCATCACGATCGCAGCGAAAAACTGCTCGGTAGTCTGGAAAGGCGTCAAAATAAACATCATCGACACTCCCGGACACGCTGATTTCGGCGGCGAAGTCGAACGTGCGCTTTTCATGGCAGACAGCGCGATACTCCTTGTCGATGCGTCGGAAGGACCGCTTCCGCAGACGAGATTTGTTCTTCGCAAAGCTCTCGAAGCGAAACTTCAGATCATGGTCGTAATCAATAAAATCGATAGAAAAGATGCTAGACCGCAGGAAGTTCTCAATGAAATCGGCAATCTTTTCATAGATTTAGGTGCCGACGACGAACAGCTCGACTTCCCTGTTCTCTATGCGATAGGCCGTGACGGAATCGCTCAGGAAACTCTTGAAGAAAAGGGCGAAAACCTTCATATCCTCATGGATAAAATAATCGAATTCACGAAAGGCCCGCTTTACGATCCGGAGCAGCCGTTCCAGATGCTCGTCACCGATCTGAGCTACAACGATTATTTGGGCAGGCTCGCAATCGGAAAAGTCGTAAACGGCAGCGTCCACTGCAACGAGTCGCTTGTCTGCATCAAGGAAAACGACGTTCAGGCACGCCTTAAAGTCTCAAAACTCCAGCTTTATCAGGGTGTTAAACTTGTCGATGCAGAAATCGTAGAACCAGGTGACATCGTTATTCTTGCCGGAATCGAAGACGTTCACATCGGTGATACCGTTGCAACGATCGATCAGCCTGTAGCCCTTCCGAGAATCAAAGTAGACGAGCCGACAGTCAGCATGGTCTTCACGATAAACAACGGTCCTCTTGCAGGAAAAGACGGGAAATACGTCCAGCTGCGCAAAATCAAGGAAAGACTGCACAAAGAGACTCTGATGAACGTCTCGGTAAGGCTGGAAGAGCCCGAAACGAACGATTATGTCATCGTCAAAGGGCGCGGCGAACTTCAGATGGCGATCATCGTCGAGCAGATGAGACGTGAAGGTTTCGAGCTCTGCGTCGGCAGACCGACCGTTATTTACAAAGAAATCGACGGCAAAAAATATGAGCCGATCGAGCACGTCTACATCGAATGCCACGAAATGTTCACCGGCATCGTCACCGAGAAACTTTCGGCAAGAAAAGGAAGAATGATAAACCTCGTCAATTCGGCTAACGAACGCGCTTTCATGGAATTTACCGTTCCTTCGCGCGGACTTATCGGATATCGCGACCAGTTTCTCACAGATACGAAAGGAACCGGAACTCTCAACACCCTTTTCGAAGGATATGAGGAATACCGCGGCAACTTCCCTGTCAGATTCACTGGCTCGATTGTTTCCGACAGACAGGGCGAAGCGATCGCCTACGCGCTTTTCAACCTTGAGCCGCGCGGCGAACTCTTCATCACTCCCGGAATGCCGGTTTACGAAGGAATGATCATCGGCGAGCACTCGAAAGATCTCGACATCGACGTCAACCCGTGCAAAGCGAAAAAACTCACCAATATGCGCGCTGCCGGAAAAGACGATGCGGTAACGCTCACTCCGATAAAACCGATGACTTTGGAAAGAGCGATACACTTCATCAACGAAGACGAGCTCGTTGAAGTTACCCCGAATTCGCTCAGACTCAGAAAAACAGTCCTCTCTGCTGCTCTGCGTCACGCTATGCGCGGCAAAGAATACATGGAAAGCCTCAAGGAAAACAGCTAAGTTCCAATCATTAAGCAATCAGCATACGCAGTCTGTATAGCCCTTTCATATTGCAAAAAAAATCGTTCGCGTTATAACAGCGGGTTTTTCGAGCTGACGCTTTGTAAAAAGTTCAGCCTTCAGATAAATGAGGTGTGATCATGCTTTTGGCACAAATACTTTCAGTCGTGATTTTTCTTACAATGTTCATTCTCATGGTGACGGAAAAAATCGAACGCCATTTGGTTACGCTCGGCTGCGCGGTTCTCACGGCGATCCTTGTTTTCGGGCTCGGCCTTCACAGTTTTGACGCGATCATGGAAACGCTTAACATAAAAATAATTCTCACTAAAAGTTTCTGGTACAGCGCTGGCGATGTTCCAGAGAACTCGACAGGAATCAACTGGGCAACGATATTTTTCATCGCAGGAATGATGGTCATGGTCGAAGGAATGGCGGCTTCGGGCTTCTTTCGCTGGCTCTGCATGAGGCTTGCGAAACTTGTTCACTATCGCGTCATCTATATTTTTGTCGCGTTCATGCTGATTTCCTTCGCCCTTTCGATGTTCATCGACAGCATCACGGTCATTCTTTTCCTTGCTGCGGTAACTGTCGAACTTTCGCGGCTTCTTAAATTCAATCCGGTGAGCATGATTCTTGCCGAAATTTTTTGTGCGAACTTAGGTGGTTCGGCAACGATGTGCGGCGATCCGCCCAACATCATAATCGGAACGAGTCTCGGTTATTCCTTCGGTGATTTCTTTGAACATACCGGAAAAATAGCCTTTATCGGCCTTGCCTTCACGCTCGTTTACTTCATTCTGATGTGCCGTAAGGAATATGTAAGTGCGGGAAAGGATATCGATATTTCAGCGATTCCGACGCCAAAATCGGCAATAGTCAGCAGAATCGGTTTCAGCAACAGCTGCATAATCTTCTCGATCGCGGTCGTTCTCCTTGTGACCCACGCCGAAACAGGACTCACGGTTGCGACAATCGGACTCGGGATCGCGCTTCTCACGATTTTTGCAGCACCCAGATACGCGACAAGGATTCTGAAACGCGTCGACTACAAGACACTGCTTTTTTTCATCGGACTTTTCTTTGTCGTAGGCGGTTTGGAACAGACCGGAATCCTCAAACTCATCGCCGATTTCATCGGAAGAGTCTCCGCCGGAAATGCCTACATTATGATTGCGATAATCATTTGGGTTTCGGCGATCGCCAGTGCCTTCATCGACAACATTCCCTTCGCCGCGACAATGATTCCCGTCATCAAATCGCTGGCCGCTTCCACCGGAGTTTCGCTTGAAACCATGGCATGGGCGCTTTCGATGGGAACCGACATCGGCGGCAGCGGAACCCCGATCGGAGCAAGCGCAAACGTAGTCGGGACCTCGGTTTCTGCAAAATCAGGGCACCCTGTCGGCTGGGGCAGATACTGCAAGCTGAGCGCACCTGCCGCAATAATAGTCGTTGCAATCAGCACGCTTTATATTTTTGTGAAATATCTGTGATCGGAAACTGCTGAAAAAATCGACAGCCTGCTGTAGTTTTTGCTGATTCTATTTCAAAAACCCGTATTTATAGACTTTTTCCGCGATTTTATCGGCAAGAATTTTCATTTTGCCGCGTAAATCCGCAATTAACCGGGAATAAGTTTCATCATCAGATTTTGCGTTCATTCTGCCGTTTGTCTCGCCCTGGAAATATTTTCTTATGTCGTAAAAGGAGGCATCCGGATTGGCGTTTTTCTGTTTGTGATAGTATTTCCAAAGATTCAGACCGGCATTGTAAACGGCCTGCGATTCTTCAGTAAAAACGACTTTTTCAAATTTAGAAGTCTCTGCAACTGGTTTTAACTCTTCAAAACCGCTTCGTATCTCATGAGTTGATGATGCATCGGTTTTTTTAATTTTTCCGGCAATAAAATCACTCATAAAACGGGATTTAAATGCTTTTGTGCAACCAATCTGCCTTTCAGAAAACGGAATCCAATAATTCACGCCGTATTCCGACGAAATACGGTTCTGACCGTGAAACAGCGTAAAAATCAGACAATCCGATTGGAACTCGACATCGTTTTTCCAACCATTGTTTGGAAACAAAAATTGATCCCGGTCGTTGAGCCAAGTTGGTTCGATGCACAAACGCACGGCAAAATAAATAGCAGCAGAAATAATATTTTGTGTGCAAATCAAGAGTTTGCTGTTGTGTCCCATCTGCTCTGTTCCAGCCAAAATAGCTGTATAATTTCGCTGTTGAAAATCGTTTGCCGTATAGTTTAAAAGACCAATAATTTCAGCATTTTTATCTGTTTTGAATTTTGCGATCCAATTATTCATAAATCTATCTTTATCGGAAACAAAAATCTTTTTCTTTGGAAGTTGATTTCCTTTTGAGTCAAAAACATCTGCGTCAATTTCCTTAAAATTTTCTTTTTTTTGTAAATCCCAAATATGAAAACCAATCGGAAAATCGCCTGTGACATTATCAAAAGTATTACCTGGAACAATAAAGAGTTTTTCGAGTTTTGCCTGAAAAACATTTCTGAATTTTTCAAAATTCGGAGCCTGCAAAATCTTTAATTTTGAAAACTGTGCCAGTTTCCAACACTGGACTTCTTTATAAATGCGAATAAAAAACTGTGCATACAATTCATTGCCAGCATTAGCAAGTAAATCACGATATTTTTCTTCTGTTTTACTCTTTTTAACACCACTTCTATCGCTTTTGCGATTATCTGTCTCCGCATACGGCGGATTGATATAAATCACCATTTTTTTTCTTTTGTTTTCATCATTAAGAATTTCGCTCAATTCTTCCGGCAACTTATCAAAATCATCATTCAGAAAGTCAAACTGAAAAATATGATTTTCAAACATATTCCAGCCGTTGCGGATGCGGTCAACCATGACATCAACATCCGCTTTATCAAGCGTCGAAGCCCAGACATTGTCATAATTCGCAAGACCGTTGAGCAAATTTCCAGTTCCGGCGCAGCAATCCCAGATGTAGTATTCATCCTGCCAGTTTTCGCCAAGAACATCAGCCAAATACTGCTGAGATTTTTCGACCCAGATTTTTGGTGTAAAAAATGAGCCTTTCCGCTCACGGACATCCTGAGGAACCAGCAGATCTCTACGACCGATGATGTAATCCCAGTATTCCGATTTCGGAGGCCTTTCATATTTCGCCCAAAATTCACGGTGCGCTTTCTGCTCGTCTTTAAAGCCTGCCGATTTATAGTATTCAAAACCCGACTCATCGATCTTTTTGGCAACTTCATATTTTGTTTTTTTCAGAACGACAAAAAGACTTTCTTTAAGAGATTCATTGTTACTTGAAAGCAAGTCTGCAAGAAAAAAATCAGCAGGAATAATCCCTGATTTTTTCGCTACTTCCCAATCAATGGAAATAGAATCTTTTACAGCATCCAGCCACTTCTGAAAGACTGCAGGAAAATTATTTTTTGTAACCTGAGCCTTGCCGCCGCCGCCGACCTTGAGTTTTTTTATAAACTTGGCAAGTTCCTTGGAATCTGTTTCATATCTGTAAATAATCTTGTTTTCTTCTAAAGTTTTTCTACACAAAGCATAAAGCCGCTTGAATTCCTGTGTTTCATGGTCAGACGGCGTTACATTCCAGTTAAAATCGTTTCTGTAAAACACTTCCTGAATCCTGTGGTATTCAATAAAAGCGATTTTCTCACCGTCGAAAGCGCCGATGTAAGGCGGAGGCATGTAACCTTTATCTTTCTGTTTTCCGATTGTCAGAATCAGTTGTACAAAACTTTCATAAATATCGTGATTTTTCCCTCTTTTGGCTTCCGCCCAGAGAACAGAAGAATATTCCGGAGTGCCTTCAGGCAAAACAACAACAAAATCAATATTTCCTAAAATGGTAGTGAAATAATCACCGAAAAAATCCTCACGGACAGCGTTTTTAAGGGCTTCTTCACGCAAATTTAAATAGTTCATTTTCTTCTCCGATCCAAAAACTTTTGCACTATAAAAAATCCCCTTTCTTATTGCAATAGCGTAAATATCTAATTTTATTGGATGATTTTGAAATTTAGCTATTAGGCAATATTGAATCTGAGAATGATGAAATGCGAGTAGTGATTGCGTTGCTACGCCACGAAAAGACGATAATTTTTAATTTAAAATCAAAATTTGTTGATAATTTTTAAAATTTAATCACAATATAAATGTTGAAAACTTATTTTTGGTCTTTAAAGATGAAAAACAAGATAGTAATTCACAACGAAAACGATTTGCGGTCAAAAATCTACACGATCCGCGGAATGCGCGTAATGCTCGACTTCGATTTGGCGGAAATATACGGCTATTCAGTCAAGGCTTTTAATCAGCAAGTCAAGAATAATATTGAAAAATTTGATGAAGATTTCAGATTTCAGTTGAATGGATATGAAACTCAAAATTTGCGGTCAAAATTTTTGACCGCAAATTTCAGTACCATGAGCAGAACCAATCCTTACGCTTTCACAGAGCAGGGAATCTACATGCTGATGACAGTTCTTCGAGGCGATTTGGCTATTAAACAGAGCAAAATCTTGATCCGACTTTTTAAAACGATGAAGGATTTCATCATTGAAAGGGAAAATCTCATCGGCTCGGACGAAGTCGCGAGGCTCGCGATTCAAACTTCGCAAAACACGAAAGATATTGCGGAAATTAAAGAATATATTCATGGTTTTAGTCCGATTGAAATCCAAAATGATTTTTTGTCTTTAAACGGAAAAATTGTTGAAGCGGATAAAGATCAACCCCAACTCGACATTGAAAGCAAAATATTAGTTATTCGCGGTCAGAATGTGATGATTGACCGCGACTTAGCGGAACTTTACGGAGTAGAAACAAAGGTTTTGAATCAGGCGGTAAAAAGAAATATCGAGCGGTTTCCGCCGGATTTTCTATTTGTGCTTAATAATATTGAAAAAGAAGAACTGGTCACAATTTGTGACCGGTTCATTCCGTTAAAACATTCTTCCTCTAATCCTCATGCCTTTACTGAACATGGAATAGCAATGCTTTCTTCGGTTTTGAGAAGCCAGAACGCAGTAGAAGTAAACATTCAGATTATGCGTGCTTTTATCGCTTTACGCCGGTTTTTGCAGAACAATTCTAAAATTTTCACTGAAATTGACTACTTAAAAAGGCATGCGATTGAATCTGACAAAAAAATTGATGAACTTTTCGACAAAATGGACAGATACAAAATTGAAGACAATCAGGGAATTTTTTTCCAAGGTCAGATTTTCGATGCTTATGCAAAATTCGAAGCGTTTATTGTCGAGGCTGAAAAAGAGATTGTTCTGATTGATAACTATGTCGATTTGACGGTTCTGGAACGCTTGGCGAGGAAGAAAAATGGCGTAAAAGTTAGGATCTACACTTGTCCCAAAACGAAAATCACACCTTTGGATATTCAAAAATTCAACGAACAATATCCGACACTTGAGCTGAACCATACAGAAAAAATCCACGACCGCTTTTTAATAATTGACGGAAAAATCCTTTACCACATCGGAGCTTCACTCAAGGATCTTGGCAAAAAATGCTTTGGATTTGAAATCATGGATTCGTCGTGGATTCAAGAAATTATGCGGAATTTGTGATTGATCTAACCTTCCCTGAAATCGAACTTTTCCAGCTGATCCCAGTTTCTGTTTTCGCACCAGTAAACGGTTCTTTCCGTCACGTCATAAACCATGGATACGACTGTCGGGCACACTGTCTGTGAAACTTCCTTGAGTATTGCGAAACAGTCTGCGACATCAAAATCGTCATTTGCCGCCTCAAGCATGGCGACTGCTTTCTGATAACGGTCCCAGCCCATCCACGGATGAGTTTCGCTGTCCATTTTGTAAGGTGAAAAGTTCGTCATCACCTTGTATTCCGGTTTCTCAAAATACATGCAGCCCTGCCCCGGAACGATTTGAAGAAGATTCCCGTCCTTATCGGAAAGCGACGACATGAAGGTAATGCCCGGCACACTGCAAATTCTGCCAGTTTCAGCGATTTTCCTGATTTCCTGAAGTGTTTTTTTCATAAGAAGAAGATCGATATCAAGCAGAACGATGTGCTCTTCCCCGCCTGCGGGATCGCTCCTTTTGTCAAAAGGCCAGCAGGTCGGCATTCCCACGAAATCACCGCGCGAATTCGCCCCGAAAAGAGGCATCCACCCTTCTTTCGCGTCGTTAATTTCGATATATACGCCGGTTTTCTCCTTCCGAACGCGGTATTCCATATTGAGAATATCGAGATTCCAGCCGACTATCGTCTTTTTTCTGTTTGAAATGATACTTGTGCACATAAGTGTAAATTTTACTTCGCGCCGTAGATTTTGTAGTAATCTTCGATCCTGGATTTCATTTCATCGTCGATGAGGACTTTGCCGTTAACTTTGCGGCCGTAGAGATATTCGACGACTTCCGCCATGTTTACGATGGAAAAAGTTTTCATTCCGAAATCGTCACGAATTTCATCAAGTGCGCTTTTGTCGCCGGTTCCGCGTTCCATTCTGTTGACCGATACCGAAAGTGCCGCAAGCTCGATGTCAGCCGCCGCTTTGAGAAGCGGAACTGTCTCGCGGATGCTCGTTCCGGCAGTGGTAACGTCTTCGATTATGAGGACCCTGTCACCTTTCTGAAGTTTGTGACCGATGAGATTCCCGCCTTCACCGTGATCTTTGACCTCTTTTCTGTTGAAGCAGAAGGAGACATTCTTGCCGAATTTCGAGCTGAGGGCAATAGAAGCCGAAACTGCAAGCGGAATCCCTTTGTAAGCCGGCCCGAAAAGGACATCGAACTCCCCTTTCGTGTTTTCCATGATCGATTCGGCGTAAAATTCACCGAGTTTCGCGATCTGCTCGCCCGTTCTGTATTTGCCGGTATTTACGAAAAACGGGGTCTTTCTGCCGCTTTTTGTGACAAAATCTCCGAAAGTGAGAACTTCGCACGCAACCATAAAATCAATGAAATCATGTTTGTAGTTATTCATATTTACCTCCAATTAAGGTTAAACCGGTGGATTATAGCGAAAAACTGATTGAAAACAAGGGGAAAAACGGATCACTTTCCGGCTGCCGGCAGTAATCCTACGATTCTTCTTTTCCTCTGAGGAAACGTCCGAAAAGGATCATTCCGAGCGGAGAGATGACAGCGACTGCGCCGACCCAGATCCAGATCATGTAGTGATGCGAAATATCGCCGACCTGCAAAGTTTTTTCACCTGCTTCGTTCACGATTTCTGTTGCCGGCGTGTAGGCTGAAAGAAGAGCTCCCGACATCCACGCAACGAGAGGCTGTGAGATGAATTTCGGGAGAAGCGAAAGGCTGAGATAGCTTGCTTCCTGACCTTTCGGCGCGATTTTCGCGGTGTATTCCATAAGTCTCGGCGACCAGATTGCCTCTCCTATCGTGAAAAGAACGACAAAAAAGCAGAGGCCGAGACAAATCGCGATCGTTGAAAGCGAAGAACCGTCGGGAAGAGCGAGCCATTTCTGCCAGATGAGCCTGCCGAGGATCGAATCGGCGATCGGAGCGTAGAATTCATCGGGAAGAACTACAAAAAATACAGATGCAGCAGAAATAAGAGAGCCGATCGTTATCATTTTGTAAGCGCTCCACTTTCTCGTGAGCCATGCTATCGTCGGAACGAAGAAAATTACGATCACGGGGTTCAGAACGCCGTAGATGTTGCCGATTTTTGCCCCTTCGCCCAAAACGCGGATTCCGTATTTCGGGAATGTGTAGTGAAAATGGTAGAAGACGTAGTTTACGCCCAAAAGTATCGCAAGAAGCGCCATGAACTTCCAGAAAGCCTTCTGCTTTGCGACATTCACGAAGATCTTGCCTGCATCCGCAAACGAATTTTTTATCGAATCGATGATCGAAAGGAGCATGTTCCCTTCCTTTTTCGCCCTTTCGTTCTCGATGTGCTTTACAAGTTCTCCGTCGTCGTTGAGGTCGATGTTGTCACGGATTATGGCGACAAAGAAAAGTGTCGGGATGCTGATGAGGAAAGCGACAAGAAGGATGAAGCGGTAAGTCGAAATCTCACCCAGAAGCGGGATCGCGATGTTTCCGTATTCGCCGTAAACTTCGCGGATACCGTCAAAAATGAGTCCGCCCATCGCGAATCCGACGTTCATCAAAGTGTAGAACATCGCGAATCCGAGAGCCGAAGTGTCAGATTTCGTGTATCTTTTGAGTGCGACCGAAATGACCGGGCTCATAAAAGCGACCGAAACCGCCTGCGGAACAAAGCCGAGAAGCGTGACGACCCAGAAATTGGTCGTGAGGAACAGGAAGAACCTCGAAAATATCGCGAGAACCGTGCCGATAAGAAGCACTTTCTTGATCCCGACCGCGTCAACAAGCGAACCTACGCCGAAAATAAGGAGCGTATAGGCTAAATTCCATGTTCCCATGTAGTTTCCAGCCGCGACATCACTGAGTCCAAGATCGCTCGACAGGAACAGAGTGAGCGTCATCAGCATTACCGAATAAGCGGTGTATTCGATGATCTGCGAAATCGAGACAAACCAGATCTCGCGCGGAGAAGTTTTCAAACCGCGTTTGTAGTTGTAGACGATATAGATAAAATAAACGCAAGCCGCAGCCGCAACAGAATAAAGCAGATAAGTTATCCACTGCGGAAATTCAATATAGGACATTTTTACCTCCGGAAAAAGGAGTTGAAAAAAGAGATGTCAAACTATGCAATAGCTTTTGAAATATAGACGGCAAGTTTCGTCAGGCAGTTTACATAGCTGCCGAGTTCGTTGTCGTACCAGCCGAAAATTTTCGCGTGGGTGACAGGAACGTTCGACAAAGGCGGAATATCGACGAAACCGGTTCTCGTGTGGGTGTCGTTGCCTTCGATGACGCACGCAGCCATCTTTCCTTTGAGGTCGCTCGAAACATTCTGTCTTTCCGAAAGATAGAGCAGATCGCGCTGAGCGCCCGCCGAAGCTTCACGGTAAACATTGTTTATGAACTCGCGGGTGATCGTCGGGAAACCGTCCTTGTCAAGCGGCGTGTGGAAAGTGAGGTTGAGGTTTATGAGGGATACCGTCTGAACCGGAACGCGGACCGAGTCAGCCATAAAACCGATGTTTTTCATTACCGGAAGAATGTATTCTAGAGCCTTTGCCGCGCCTGTCGTCGAAAGGATGATGTTGTAGCCGGCAGCTCTGTTTTTGCGGAGATCGCTCGTTCCGCTTTTGGGAACAGCGTCGAGAACGTTCTGCGAATTTGTCATCGAGTGGATCGTCGACATACTTGCCGTAAGAATTGCCGAAGTCTCCTCGTGATCGAGAAGAGGCTTCATCATGTGCGCAAGCGCCGTAGTCGTGCAGGATGCAGCTGAAATTATGTGGTGGTTCATCGGATCGAAATTTCTGTGGTTGACGCCGTAAACCATCATGACTGCGTCTTCCGGAAGGGTTTTCGATTTTCCTTTGAGTTTGAAGGGAGCCGAAAGAATGACTTTTCTCGCACCGCCTGCAATGTGGCCGCGGAGAGTGCCGTTAGCCGAAGTTTCATCGCTCGGATCTACGAATTTTCCGGTCGTGTCGATGACGACTCTCGCCCCTTCCTGACCCCACGGAATCTTCTCGGGATTTCTTTCGCTTCTCAAAAATTTGACCTTTTTGCCGTAGAAGTTGACTTCGCCGTTCGCATCATCCGTGATTTCAATTTCGGGCTCTTTCGTGCTGCCGAAACCGAAAAGGAAATTGTGAAGAGTGCCGTAAGTCGAATCATAGATCGCGTAATCGACAAGATCCGTAAGCGATTTGCCGACTTCACGCCCGAGGTTGATGACGATTCTGTCAAAATCATCCTTCAGAAGCATGTTCCAAAGTGTAAGTTTTCCGATTCTGCCGAATCCGTTGATTCCGATAGTAGCCTTGCAGTTGATGTCAATCATAACGCCCTCCTGAAAATTGTTAAAAAATCGAAAACACAATATTTTAAGGATCGCAGTACTTTTTGCAAATTTATCGAAAATAATTCAGAAATCAGTTACTATTTGACAATAAGTCCCATTTTACTATTATTAAAAGGTTATACTAAGTTTTTTTGGAGGATTAAATGAAAAGATTTTTATCTGCTGCACTTTTGATTCTTGCAATGTTTTTCGTTGTTTCATGCGGTGACAGCGAAGATGAAAGCAACCAGCTCGGCGGCTCGTGTTCACTTGAAGGTGCGGAATCGTGCTCGGGAGACGGAGCGCTGATTCTTGTCTGCAACGATTCTACATGGCAGACGAAAAAGAGCTGCAACCTCAACTTCGGTCAGTATTGCAGACAGACTGCTGACGGCTCCTACAGCTGCACTGACAGCGGAAACGGCGGGAACGGCGACGGAGGCAACGGCGGCGGGAACAACGACGGAGGCAACGGCGGCGGAGATAACGGCGGCGAAAATGACGGCGGCGACACAGATACGACACCTGAATCGGACGATAATGATACAACTGATTCCGAGCCGAATGACAATGAACCTGCCGACGACAACGAACCGAATGACAACGATTCCGGGCAGTCGGACAATGAATCTGCAAACGATAATGACTCCGGCGACAATGATTCCGCACCTGACAACGACTCCGACAATGAGCAGCTCGGTCCGGTCAATCCCGATCTTCCGGCTCCCGGTGACTGCGCAAATATCATGAAGTGCATGAATTCATGTGAGAGTACAGACACCGATTGTCCGCAGAACTGCCTCAATAACGGAACCATTGACGGTAAAGCCCAGTATAACGATTTGTTTACTTGCGGCAACAATCAGTCCTGCAAAAATGATGAAGGAGCCTATCCCAATGACTGTCTCTGGAATAAGTGCCGTAACGAATATGTTATATGCGGCGGTGCCGGCGATACATTAAAATACAAAGTTCCTTACGGCAAGGTTACCATCAACGGAACTTTCAACTATCTTCATAACGGAGACGAAGAAGAAAGTGTATATTCCACTCACGTTATCGAAGGTGGCTTCATCACCGGCTCTTTCGGAAACTACGAAAGTACTCTTACAAATCTTATAGATGAAGATGCAACTCCTTTTGCCTATGCATCTCTTGAAGACGGAAATATAATGCTTTACCAGAAGCATAACACTGATACAGCTTCGCCATTAATCATGATGCTTGTTGAAGCGACCGAACCCGGCACATATACTTTCGGACTTTCTGATTTGAACAGAATTTTCATTGTTGACATGACAGGAGGCACACTGAACTGCTCGCACGCTTTAGGATACGGACCGGTCAACATCACGGCTATCAGCCACGAACTCGGAGACACCACGATCTCATTGAACGGTGAAATAGAGCTTTACAGCCTGAAAGCGGCGCCATATTTCGGAGGAGACGCTTCCAATGAACCGGTAAGCAATTTGTGGAAAGCCTGCGAACCGAAATAAAGTCTAATATTACTAACAGCTTACATAATAATGGAGAACAACTTGTCAGACAACAATTCAGGATCGACCTCAAGACTTATGCAGCTTTGCTTCGGCTACTTCTTTTTCTACATCATAACGGGTGTCGGAGTTAAATTTTTCCTCAAAACAGGCGACGGATTTCCCGGACTTCCCGGCATGGAATACCTTTTTTACAGCACTCTCGCTTCGACTGTTCTCGTCACGGCGATTGTCCTCATCCTGCGCTGGTACCGCCTTGATTCGGTCAGAAAAATCACGGTCTGCGGAATAACAATGCCGAGCGAACTGCCTTACATCGTTTTTTCGGGTATCTGCACTGCAGTCGTAGTTCCGACAACCACCCTTCTCTACACTTTCGACCATATTTCGGTCATGGTCGCAATGATAATCATGCGCGGTTCGGTCATCATCATCGGCAGGATCGTCGATGCAATACAGATCAAACAGGGAATCCTGAAGAAAAAAGTCTTCATGGAAGAAAATATCGCGATGTGCATCGCCCTTTTCGCAGTTCTCATCAAGGCTTTCACAGGCGGCAGCGACGGCAAGGAGAGCCCGTTCTCGTCTATTCCGTTCATGGTCATTTTCCTGAGCTACATTCTTGCTTACATGTTCAGAATCTATATCATGAACTACTATAAAAACACCCGCACCCGTCCGGCTGAAGAAAAAGCGGCTAAGAAGGACAACAACAAGGCATTTTTCGCAATCGAGCAGATCGCTTCCTTCACAACGATGCTCCTTGTTACGATCTGCGTTCTCATCGCTGCCGGCAAATTCGGTGTCACAGGCCCGAGAATCGATCCTTTCTCAAAAGCGTTCTTCAACACTAACTGGGACTGGGCGATCTGGGCAGGAATTGTCGGATGTGCCTACGGAATCAACGCGTTCTTCTCGGTTTTCATCTTCATGTTCAAAGGAAGAACGGCGACTTTCGCAAACCTTGCGAACCGTCTGACATCGCTCATCGCCGGAACTCTTTCGACAGTCATTTTCGCAGCAGTTTTCGGCGGAAAATATCCGGCACTCATCGACTGGGTATCGCTCGGATTCATCTTCCTCGCAATATGGTTCATGGCTAAAGCTGAAAAAAGAAGAAAAGCTGAAATGACAGCTTCAGCCAAATAATTTCCTGGATTATTTATCTGATTTTTCTGAATTTTCTTTTTTTACGGCAGACTCTTTTTCAACGGCTTCTTCCGCTTTCTTTTTAGCTTCTTCTTCCTTCTTTTTGCCGTACTGCCTGTCACCCTGCGAAGTCGTTTTTACAAGCCTGTCATTTTCGTCGTAATAGTATTCGCCGCCGTAAACACCTTTCGGGATTTCTTTCACGATTCCGGTTCTGACAAGCTCAGTCAGCTCTTTGTCAGGCGATTTTCCGAACTTGTTGTAATATGCCTCCGCAGCCTCGCTTAAAGCCAGAAGGTTGCCGAAATGCTGAAGCTCTTTCTCGAACTGGTCATGCATATATTTATCCTTTGCCGTTTCAAGCCGCGCTTTAGTGTACTCATAACCCAGCCTGTAACCGCCGCCCATCGTTGCGATATGATTTACAAGCCAGAGTATCTTCTGCGGTGCGCTTTTCATGCTTACAGCTTCATACATCAAAGGATAGGCCCTTTCCATATCATTCAGATAGATGAAATAGTTGTAACCCTGATTGAAAACATAGTAATAATCGTCCGGATAAAGCTCGTGTCCGAGTCTGAGCAGCGAATTTGCCGATTCAATCGCACTTTCGGTCCTCATGGAAGATATCGCCGCCTCACCGAAAGGAATTGCATATTCCAGACTAGGATTAAGCGCCATAATAACACGGATCATCTGCTCCAGAAGGAGATAGGTTCCGTCAGTAACATAGTGGCTTCCGTAATAATACTGCGATCTTGCAAAGAGAAGATCCGCAGCGAACGCATTCATCCCCAAAAACATTATTTTCGCGACATCCGGCTTAGGATAAGCCGCTATTGTTTCGACTTTCGGCCTCTCATTTTCAATAAGATGTTTTCTGACGAAATAAAAAGGAAGAATAGAGGCCGCAATCAGAATTACAGCTATAAGTGTTGACAATTTCTTCATTTTTTTCTCCATTCATCTTTCATTTTTTTGATGTCGTCACGTACACTGACAACAAGTTCCGCCAAAAATCCCATAAAAATGAAAATAAGACCTGACAAAAAGAGTCCGAGGCTGAAATAAAGAAGCGGACGCATCCTGAAAACCGGATTTCCGAGAACAAACTGGTCGTAAAGCATCCATGCAACGGTAACAAGCGATACCAAAAGCTGGATAAAACCGAAAGAACCGAAAATACGCATCGGCGCCTTGGTAAAAGTGAGTATGAACTTGACGGCAATCGAATCAAAAAAAGAAATCGGAATCCTTTTCAGCCCGAAATGGCTGTGCCCGCTTTTGCGTTTATGCCACATAACAGGAACTTCGACTGCGTTGTAGCCTTTTGCATGGAGAATCTGCACAATGAAACGGTGCCAGTCGCTTCTAAGCTCCAGATCTTCGAGACATTCGCGCCGGAAAGCCTTTATCCAGTTCATGTCGCTCAAAGTTATCCCGAACAAAAAACGGCTGATTTCATTATAAATTTTTGACAAAAAGACTTTAAATTCCCTTCTTTTCATCCTGTTTCCGCAGACAATATCGACACCTGGCTCAAACGCTTTGAGAAGAGCCGGAATATCCTCATCAGGATACGATTCCAGATCTGCCGGCAGAAAAACTATGATTTCGCCGCGGCATTCCTTGAAACCGGTGTTCATCGCCTCGGTAAGTCCCCGGTTTTTTCTGTGTCTGAAAAGCCTGACCCACGGTTTTTCCTTCATCGCGCTTTCAACAACAGCTGCTCCATTGTCAGTAGAGCCGTCGTCGACAAAAATCAGCTCGACATCAACTCCTGCCGCAATAGCGCCTTTTTCCGTTCTTTCTATGATTTCATTAAGATTTTTTTCCTCGTTGCAGAAAGGAATAAAAACCGAAACAAGCATTTGAAACTCCAAGCAAAACAATAAACCCGCTGATTTTATTCACCTTCACCTCTGCTTCAAGTTTTTTGTGCTTTAATAATAAAACTTGTAATTAAAATGCTTTTCCCTATTATTGCCACGTTCGATTTTTTGTATGCGAGGTGTTTTATGAAAAATTTATGGATTGTTCTTACGGTTTTTTCTCTCTTTTTTCTGGTTTCATGCGTTGAGGATGATGAAGAGATTGCAGCAGGAGAGCCCTGCTCGGTTCCCGATGAGGAAGCTTGTTCAGCCAACGGTGACGCAATTCTGGTATGCAGCGATTCATCATGGGAGCAGAAAAAGAGCTGCGACACGAATTACGGTGAATACTGCCAGATGACTGCAAACGGGAAACTCGGCTGCGGCGGCAGCGGAAATAATCACGACACGGGAGATACCGATTCAGGCACATCAGACACCGGTGATAATCCTGATTCCGACAACAGCGACACTGCGCCGGCTCAGCCTGATAATGACGCCGATACTTCGGACACCGGTCAAACTGACAATGATACCCCGCAGAACGACAACGATTCCGACAATCAGTCTCCCGACAACGATGCGGATACTCCGCAGAACGACACAGACACAACCGAGCCCGACGAAGATACAGCAAGTCCTGATAACGAGATCACGGATAACGATACAACGGTCATCAATGATGAGGATACAACAGAACACGATGATAATGACACAACAGTCATCGACGAAGATTCTGATGTTCCGCAGCCTGCTGACGAAGATACAGACGAGGATACTGACGAAGATGCAAATGCAGATGAAGATGCACCTGATGAGGACGTAACTCCTGCTGATCCGTGCAACCCGAACCCGTGTGCAGGCAAAACGAATTCAACCGAAGTATGCAGCATCACAGAAGACGGTGAAAACTACACATGCGGCTGCATTGAGGGCTACGAATGGAAGGACACTTCATCTTCATGCGAGCAGACAAACGAAACAATATGCAACGGTTTCGGTGACGAAGCGAAATGGGAAGAAAACAAGTGCATAAAAACAACTACGGACGACTGTGCACCATTCACTGACGAGCACGCTGTCTGGAACGGGGAAACCTCTTACAATCAGGAATACGATTTCGACAACAATACATGGAGAGAAATCGAAACGACTTACAACGAAGATGAGGGAACCTGCCATTTCAAATGCGACACCAACTATTTCTGGAAAGACGGAAGCTGCGTAAATCCGTGTGAACCAGAAAACAATCCTGACAACAATCCGTGCGCAGAGAAAGAAAACACGGACGAAGCTCATACATGTACTCCGAAAGATGCAACAAAATACGAGTGCGGCTGTAAGGTTCCTTACTTCTGGAACGATGAAAACTGCCGTCTGACGCTCGGCAACATCTGTACAGGACAGAATGAGTGTTATGACAGTAATGGCACAAGTTCTAATATTATTGAATGTCCGGTATCTTCATCAGGAACTTGTGCGGCAACCAATAATTGCGATTACAATTACTTTGGTCAGGATACACAGTATAACAATTTATGCGAAGAACATGATTTTGTAGTAAAAACTGCCTCCAACGGAGACAAGACCCTTTTTGACAACAACACCGGACTTGAATGGACCAATCTGTGGCAATCTGTCACATATGCAAAGGCCAAAACCAAATGTGACGATTTAAATTATGCAGAAGTTACCGGTTGGCGTCTGCCTACACCACAAGAACTCCTGACTCTTGTTGACAGCAGCAGGTATTCTCCTCCGTTTGACTTCAGCAGCATCTGGCCGGATATGACTAAGATGAACAACTCATTATTTGGTGTACAGCAATCAGGAAACAAATACTATCTCATGGATATATACGGTCAAATATCTTTCACTACCAGCGGCACATTCAATGTTATGTGTGTCCGCGGAAAGACTCTGCCAGGCGGAAGTTTTTCAACCACAGATGACATAAATTTTGTTACTGATTCAACAACAGGTCTTATGTGGCAGAAAACACCTTCCAACGCTATGAATTGGCGAATGGCTCTTGCATTCTGCGAAACCAGTGAAGATTCAGGTTATACCGACTGGCGGCTTCCGACAAAAAACGAACTTGCTTCGCTTTTGGAGCACAAAGATAAAACTGCTGCACCTTTTTCTAATTTTCCATTCAAAACATCAAAAACCTCATTATGGACATCCACGACATCTGTTGGTAACAAAGCAAATGCAAATTATGTATCTACAGAATATAAGACCGGTACTGCTGCCAAAAATAATAATTCAACTTACAGAGCTCTCTGCGTCCGCAACGCCGAGTAAACGCGCTTAACGGCTGTTTTACAGTAGCCGAATTGGAACCCCCTCAAACCTTTAAAATTTGCCATTAAAACGTTTTTCCTTATCATAACGGGTTTTTGTTTTTTGTTTAGAGGTGATTTATGAAAAAAATTTTGGTTATTTTCTCAATTTTCTCACTGTTTATCCTTGCTTCCTGCTCAAACAATGATGAAGAAGACTTCTTCCCGCCGGAACCTGATTCCGACAACGGCACAAACACAACTGAACCCGATTCCGACAACGGCACTTCGGATAATGAAATCACGGATAACGATACAACAGTCATCAACGATGACAACTCAACAGAACCGGACGACAACACCGATACAACGGACAACGAAATCACGGATAACGATACAACGATTATCGACGATAACGATTCCAATGATGACGACACGATAGAATCCGATGACAACAATGACTCCGGCTCCGACTTAACGGATAACGAAATCACTGATGAAGATACAACGGTTATCGACGATAACGACACGATGGAATCCGATGACGACTCCGACACAGACTCAACGGACAACGAAATCACAGATAACGATACAACAGATATCGATGACAACGAGTCCGATAATGACGACTCGACAGAACCTGATAATGATGCAGATGCCGACTCTGATACCGGCAGCGGCGAAGATGAACCGCATGAATGCGCAGTCAATCCGACCACACCATGCAAAGCAGGCAATCTGATATGGTCTTCCAGATCAGCTACTACTGTTGATTGGGATACTGCAAAATCGAAATGTGCAAGTTACAGTGAAGGCAAATTTACCAGCGGCTGGAAACTGCCGACGATAAACGAACTCAGAGGAATCATTCAAAATTGCGACAAAACTAAGGCTGGCGGAGACTGCCAGGTAACAAATGAATGCTCAAGTGACAGCTGTTATACAAACGTCTCCTGCAAGAAAGTGTTCGGTGATATATGTTCACCTTCTGTGGAACACAGTCCGTTCGGCGAGACAGAAAAATTATGGTCGGCAACAGATCAATCCAACGATCATAATACAGCATGGTATGTATATTTTCACAATGCTGAAATAGGTTATGCAGCCACCAATAACAACTACGAAATCTATTACCGCCGCGTCCACACTGTCGAATAACTTAAATTAAACGGCTGACTCTGCCGAGGTTCTCTTGTCAATTCCAGAAAACACCGGAAACTCCTACATAATCGATGAAACGCTGCTGAAAAAACTGCCCGAAACGCCGGGAGTTTACCAGTTCAAGAACAAACTTGGAAAAGTAATATACATCGGCAAGGCGAAAAATCTGCGGGCGCGTGTTTCGCAGTATATTTCAGGAACCGACAGCAGACCCATGGTCGAATCGCTTATGAAAAAAGCGGGGAGCGTCGAAATCATCCTCACAAATTCTGAAACCGAGGCACTTGTTCTCGAAAATCTGCTGATAAAAAACAGGCAGCCCCTTTTCAACATCGATCTCAAGGACGACAAAACATACCCCTATCTCGCCGTCACAGACGAAGAGTGGCCGCGCCTCATTTCAACAAGGCGCCTCAGCAAGAAACTCAAATATTTCAGAGGCCCTTTCACGCAGATAAACCTTATGAACTCACTGAAATCGCTGATCCAGGCGCTTTATCCCCTCAAATACTGCTCGAACAAGCGTCCGAAAGGGTGCATAAACTTCGAGCTCGGCCTCTGCCCTGCTCCGTGCAGAAAAGATGCCGACCGCGGAAAATATCTTGAAAACGTGAAAAACACGATCGAAATCCTGCAAGGGAAAAAGTGGAACGAAATTTCGAGGATAATCCAGGAAAAGATCGCTTCAAATGCAGAAGCGCTCAACTTTGAAAAAGCGGCTAAATTACGGGATTTACTGACACTTCTGCCTGACATCAAGCGAAAGTATTCGGTCGAATTTTCCGGAAACGGCGCCGAGGATTTCTTCTGTTTCAAGCGTCTCGGCGACCTTCTTTTCGCGGCGGCGGCGAGATACAGCGAAGGAAAAATGATCTCGCTCAAATCGTTTTCGGCAACAGGCATTTTCGAGGATATGAAAAGCTGGATTTCGACTTTTCTCACCTCATTTTACGCAGGGCGCGACACCCCTGACAAAATCTTTCTTTTCCCTGAAACGCTCACAAAAGAGGAAATTTCCGCGATTCTGCAGCGGGACATCAGAAAAACAGGGCTTGCTGGCGGCGAAATCCTCAAAATGCTGCAAACCAACATTGAGCAGAACATTCGCGTTTTCCTGAACGACACCGAAAAGACGAACAAATCGCTCTCGGTCATCTCGAAATTCCTGAAAACCAAGGTTTCATCGATACTCTGCCTCGACATTTCCACACTTTACGGCGAATACAACGTCGCCGGCGCAGTCTGGTGGGAAAACGGCAAATTCGATAAAAAGAAATACCGCAGATACAAAATCAAGACTGTCAAAGGAGTTGACGATTTCGGAAGCCTGCGCGAAGTTGCGGCGCGTCTTCTCAAACGCTGGGAGGAAAATTCGCTCGAAAAACCGTCGCTGCTTCTCATCGACGGCGGCGAGGGGCAGGTCTCGTCGGTAAATTCGGTCATCAAAGGAGCTGTTAAAGTCGCAGGGATCATCAAGGACAGGCACAATGTCAAAGGAATGGAACTTTTAATTGACGGAAACGGAAACGAACTTGTGCTTCAGGACACCGTTTTCGCGATGACTTTAAAAGCGATACGTGACGAGACACACCGTTTTTCAATCACTTTCAACCGAGAACTGCGCAAAGGAAGGCTCGACTTCCCCCTTGCGAAAGTCAAAGGGATCGGCAAAGCGAGAGAAAACGCGCTGCTTGAAAAATTCCGCACCATTTCGGCGATAAAAAATGCATCTGTTCAGGATTTGATGCAGGTAAAAGGAATCACGAAAGAAATCGCGGAAGAAATACTCAAGGCACTGCAATAATTTCAGACCGCAAAATCGACTTCTATTTTTTGCATTTTTTCCGATTTTGACTATCATTTTTTGTTTTATGGTTGCGTTTTCGGAGATTTATATGAAAAAAAACATTTTTTTGCTTTCGGCTGTAGTTTTAATGCTTTTCATTTCGGCGTGCAGTGATGAGGACGAAGAGGTTCTTGCAGGTTCTCCGTGTACTTTCGAGAATGCTGAAATCTGCTCGGACAACGGAGTTGACATTCTTATCTGCCAGTCTTCGGTCTGGAAAATAAAAAAGCAGTGCAACATTTCTATCGGGAAAAAGTGCAGGCAGACTTCCGACGGCTCGCTGGACTGCCTCGGCGACGGAGAAATACATCAGCCCGCAACAAATGACGACGATGATGATAACGATGATGATGAGAACAACAGCAGCAGCGATGATGCTGAGAATGTTTCCGACGATGTCGAAGTGAGCGATTCAGACAATCAGGAAGAAACAGACAGTGACACCGGCACGGAAGAGCAGAACGAAGAAGATTCAGGCAACAGTGATTCGGACAACAACATCGTGAACGATTCAGATAACAGCGGTTCCGGCAGCAACGATCAGGACACCGCCGCACCGACAGACGAAGACACTGACAACAACGATGAAGAGACAACTCCGGATGAGGATGAAAATGAAGATATCGACACCGGCATCGAAACTCCTGATCAAGACACTGATACTGACAGCAGCACCGGAGGATGTTCCTCCAATGACGACTGCTCAGGCAGTACTCCCTACTGCTCATTCTCGACATCACAATGCATTGAAAACGCAGTTTTCATCACGGAATATGTAGAAGGAGAAAGTAACAACCGGGCGATAGAAATTTACAACGGTTCAAAGTCTCCAATAAATTTAAGCAATTACACATTAAAACAAGCCAACGCCGGTTCAAACGCCGAAAGTCGCAAGGACTGGGGAAAAGATGATTCCGGCAACATTTCAACATCTTTCACATATACTTTTCCGCTAATACAGCTCGATCCTGATGAAACCTACACGGTCTGCAATAAAGAAAGTGTGAGTGACCTCCTGGAAAAATGCGATGACAAACCCGCGACAGGATCGACTTTTTCATTTACAGGCAATGACGGTTTAGCTTTATTTGAGGGTAATACTATTCTTGATCAGATAGGAACAAACAAAACCACTCCGACAGAACCGTGGGATGTCGCAGGTAAAGAAAAAGCCACTGAAGACCACACTTTGAGAAGAAAACCTGAAATTATCCAAGGCACAACCGACTGGGCTGCATCTGCCGGAACAACTGAAGAAAATTCTGAGTGGATAGTGCTTCCGAAGAACACTTTTAACGGTTTAGGCTCAAGATAACAATTTATTATCGGGGGTTGCCATGAAAATCGCTTTTATCGCTTCCGAATGTTACCCTTTGGTGAAAACCGGCGGTCTTGCCGATGTCGTAGGCTCGCTCTCGCAGGCACTTGCAACGCTTGGTCATGAAGTAGCCGTGATAATCCCCTATTACAAAAAAAATATTGCTTCCCGCAATATCGAAATTTCGACTTTCTTTGAAACTATGTGCGTCCACATGGGTTCAGGAATTGAGGAATGGTGCTCAGTCAAAACGGCAATGCTCGGCAGAAAAGTCCGCGTTTTCTTTATCGAATCGGACAAATACTTCTTCCGCGAAGGGTTGTACTGCGACAGTTTCAACAACGACTTTCAGGATAACCCTTACCGTTTCGCATTTTTCAGCCGCGCCGCTCTGCAGCTGCTGCGAGACATGGATTTCAGACCCGACGTGATACACGCACACGACTGGCAGACTGCGGCAGTATGCGCCTACATGAAGACCTGGGACTGGGGCGAAAGCGGAATCGATAAAGCGAAATCGGTCCTCACGATCCACAACATCGGCTACCAGGGAATTTACAGCGCCGACTGCCTCGACTACTGCGGTTTTGACTGGAAATTCTTCACAAGCGACATTTTTGAAGACTACGGAAGAGTCAACTTCCTCAAAGGGGGCATCCATTTTGCCGATTTCGTAACGACAGTAAGCCCGAAATATGCCGAAGAAACGCTCGGCGGCTCGCAGAGTTACGGCCTTGCGCCTTATCTCAGAAGCAAAAACGAGAGATACTTAGGAATACTCAACGGCGTGGACTATTCAGTCTGGGATCCCAAAACAGATGAAAACATTCCAGAAAACTTTTCGGCCCGCAGTTTCAAGGGAAAAGCCGCCTGCAAGCGCGAACTGCAGAAACGTTTTGCTCTTGACGAGAACGAAAACATTCCGGTCATCGGCGTTGTCAGCCGTTTCGCGCACCAAAAAGGGCTTGATATCCTCGCAAAAACTGTAGGACGCATTGTCGATTCGATGGTCGTCCAGTTCGCGATCATGGGTTCGGGTGAAGCGGAACTTGAAAACTTTTTCAGATGGATTCCCGGCGAAAAACACGGAAAGATCGGCAGTTTCATAGGTTACAGCGACGAAATGTCGCACCTCGTCGAGGCAGGAAGCGACTTTTTCATAATGCCTTCGCGCTACGAGCCGTGCGGACTCAATCAGATCTATTCTCTTAAATACGGCACACTGCCTATCGTCCGCAACACAGGCGGCCTTTCCGACACCGTCCAGCAGTATTGCGAAGCAGACGGAAGCGGAACCGGCTTCAAATTCGACTACCTCTCGACTGACGCCATTTTCGACACCGTCGGCTGGGCTGTCAGTACCTATTTCGACCGTCCGAAACACATCGACAAGATGCGCAAAGCGGCGATGAAATGCGATTTCAGCTGGAAAAATTCGGCGAAAGAATACGAGAAAATCTATAAATTCTGAGGTTTAAAATGAAGAAAATCACTCTTGTTTCCGCACTTTTCATACTGTTTTTCGCAGTTTCCTGCGATTCAGGAATCAAGTTTGAGAATCCGAATGACAGAAACTCTGATGCATATCATGGCGACAGCGATCAGATTACACCCGATGATGACAGAGAACAGCCTGACGATCAGGATAGTGGTAAAGGCAGAAAACAGGGTGAACTTTACGGCGAATGCTATCCAAACAAAACCTGCAACGAAGGACTTGAGTGCGATATTGAAAATAATATCTGCATAAAAGAAAGTGCCAATGACAACAATTCAACTTCAGACAACGATAAAAATACAACAGATTCCGATGATTCACAATCCGACAATGACACAGACTCAAGTGATTCAGGAGATTCCCAATCTGACGACAGCGACAGTTATGATTCCACCGATGATTCCGGCGATTCTGAGCCGGATTACACAAACATCACCGATGACGGCGATACTTCAGCACCAGATGAAGATGATGACAATCATGACACAACACCGGACGATGACGCCGACACATCGGCAGATTCACCAACCGATGAGCCTGAATGTGCTTGTGAACTCGACCCTGACGCTGATTCTGACGGAGACGGTATTCCTAACAACATAGAAACTTGCAAAGACTATGATAACGATTCTATTCCCAACTGTCTCGATAGTGACAGTGACGGAGACGGTATTCCTGACAAAACCGAGTGCTCTTCCCAGCCTTGCAAAGATATCGATGGAGACGGAGTACCCGATTTCATTGACAAGGACAGTGACAACGACGGACTCACAGACAAAGACGAAAAGGAAAAAGGGACTGATCCCTGCAACAAGGATACCGACGGAGACGGCAGCGATGACCTTGCTGAAATCGTCTATGGTTCAGATCCTCTTGACAACGGCAGCCGCATTCCTGAAGGACTTTTCTATGTCGTTCTCCCCTACAACGCAAAATACAATGTCAGCAGAATATGGGAATTTAATACCAACATTTCCAAAATCGATGTTGCCTTTCTGCTAGACCTTTCAGGTTCGATGGATGAAGAACAGGCAAACCTCAAAGATAAGATTAAAACCGATGTCGTTGAGAAAGTTAAAACTTTGAATGAAGGTACTCTTGATGCTGCCTACGCTTTTGCTCACTTCATGGATTTTGACAAAGATGACATGGATCGAATCTACAAGGTAGACACACTGATAACGACAGATGTTGACGAACTGAAAGCAGCTATAGACTCAACACCAACTCCTTACGGCGGTACAGAATGCCACTGGCTTGTCCTTTATGCCGCGACGACAAGCGAAGATATTTACGGTACTTGCCAGCCTACTGGAATGGACGGCTTAATGAACAAAGCGACCTGCAACTTCCCGAAACCTGACTGCTCCGGCAGAGTCGGAGACAGAGGAGGTCTCTGCTTCCGAGAAAAATCGATGCCGGTTCTTATCATGATAACGGATGAAGGTCCTACTGACACCAAAATGCCACCTGTCAATGAACTCGCATCCACCCTTGCGATGCAGACACTTCTAGAACAAAGTGCAAAATTCATAGGTATCCGCTCGACAAACAACAATGTTGAAATAGATTCTTTTTACAACTCTCTCGCTGAACTCACGGGAACTCTTGATAAAAACGGCAACAACTTCAATTTCGAAGTCGGAACAGACGCTATTGCAGCTGACGGCAAAGCGATGAGCGAAAAGATCGGTGAAGCGATTGAAAATCTTACATCTTTCGTCCAGATGGACGTGTGGGTCGCAGGAAATTCAAACGAATTTTGCCAAGGCACAGAGCTGAGTACCGCAAATTTCATTATTGGCGGATTTCCGATTAAAGCCGTGCCGCCGGAAGGAGCACAGATAGACGAAGCAAACATGAAATTCCTCAAAGTAAATCCTGGAACCGTCGTAACTTTCGATGTCCAGTTCCATAACGATTTCTGTTCCAATCCGACGGCAGATCCGGTTCTCTACAAAGCCGAAGCGATGGTGTTGGGCGAAGGTGCTTATCTTTCCAAAAAAGAAGTTCAGATCATCGTTCCGAAAAGCGAAAGCATATAATCTGAAATTTTCCTAAACAGTTTCCTGAAAAATTTTTAGATTGATTTCAAAATATCGAGAATAGAAGCTCTGATTGTTACACCGCTGTCAGAAATCAGTTTTAAACCCGCGCATTCATTAAATTCACAAACTTTTCGACTGTGTGGAAACTGCCTGTAACAAGAAGTTTCATTCCGTTTCTGCGGGCAAAAGAGAGCGCTTCGCGCACTGTCGTTTCGTCGTTTTCACAGAATCTTATTTTTTTCGATACCGCGGATGACGCCCGTTCAATAATATCTCCTGCTTTTGCCCCGCGGTCGTTATCGGCCTCAAGGCTGACGACAAAAATATCATCGGAAATTTCGCCGATATAATCAAGAACCTGGGTTATATCCTTATCTTTCATCGCGCCGTAAAGTACAACGACTTTTCCCAGACGTTTTTTCACGGTTTCCACCAGAGAAGCGATAGCCGGCGGATTGTGGGCGACATCGGCGACAATATCAGGCTCTATAAATTCAAATCTTGCGGGAAGTCTCAAGGTGCCGAAACCGGGTATTTTCAAACCGTTTTTTTCGGTCAAAAGAGCTGCTTTCAGAGCGAGTTTTATGTTTTTTTCCTGTTCAGGACTTGTGAAATCACCGTAAAATTCAATATTTTCAGGAAGTTTTTCATCTTCGACCCTGTTTGCCCCTTTTGAAACGGCAATTTCCGCCATCCATTTGTCAAAAGCCGCGTCTTTGCTGCTTCCGAGGAGGACAGCGTCCCCGTTTTTGACGATTCCTAACTTTTCGAGCGCTATTTTTTCAAGAGTGTCACCTAAAATATGGGTATGATCAAGCCCGATTGAAGTGATTATGTCGGTTTTCGGCCCTTCGATTACATTTGTTGCATCAAGTCTGCCGCCGAGACCGACTTCAAAAACAGCGCGGTCACAACCGTTGATCTCAAAATATTTCCAGGCAATGAGAAAAGTTATCTCAAAAAACGACAACTCTTCAAAACTGCTTATTTTTTTCTCAAGATAACGGTAAATTTCACGAACTTGCGAATCACTTATATCAACTCCGTCGACCGCAATGCGCTCATTGTATCTGAAAAGATGCGGAGAAACAAACCGCCCTGTTTTCAAGCCGTTGGAACGCAGAATGTGATCAAGCGCATAGACTGTCGTCCCCTTCCCGTTTGTTCCGGCAACGTGATAAACCTGAATGTTTTTCTCAAAAATCACAGGAAAAGCGTCCGCCACACGCCCGAGACCGAGTTTTATTCCGCCTCGTCTCTGATAAAGCTGCTTCAAAAAATCATCCTGCGGCATAAGTCAGAAATCTCCATATAAAATCAAGTGTTTTGAACTTTTTAATTGATATAAGGCTGGGAAACCTTTTCGATGACACCGGCACTTTCTCCCGAATCAAGCTTTGCGTCATTTATTCTGGATACTCCGTACTTGAACATCACGCTCTGAAGCCTGCCGACATAAGCCTCTTTGATTATGGCGTATTTGTCGAAACCTTCAGCCATTTTTGAAAGATTGCCCGGGTGAGTACGCCTGTACCAGCGGAATTTGTTGTAGGCTCTGTTGCGGTTCAGGTTGAGCATATAAGCCTCAATCGAATCCGCAATCGAGTCAAAAATCCTGATATGACGCTGGTTTCCGCTCCAGTTTTTCGGCTTCATACCTTTTGTCGGATCGGGAGAAACGTGGCCGAACAGGTTGTTGCCCTCAAAAACAAAGCGGCTCGTTCCCCAGCCCGATTCAAGAGCTGCCTGCCCCACTGCGATTGCCGGAGGAACCGGCCTTATTTTATGATCGAGAAAGTAGCGGATTTTTTCTTTTTCCTCTTCCGGAAGCGCCGATATGTCCTGACCTTCGTCAATTATGTTGTATTTTTCGGCAACTTTGGAAATAAGCGCTGTATCTTCGGGAGTCCAATCCTTTTTTGATGCGTGCGACATAACTTCATCATGCTCCGCCGAAATTTTTTCGTTTTCAAGCAGAACAATCGGAAGAATCAGCCTGATAAAGAACTTTCTTCTTTCGACACCTTCAAGTTTTTTTATCTCTTCAGGAATTTTTTTCACAAAAATGCGCGGAATCTTTTCGTTATCCCAAGTGTAACCGACAAGATCGTAGGCCGATTTTATCTCTTCGTAGCTTTCCAGAAAAACTTCCGCCGACAAATTACGGCAGAAACAAAGAGATAAAATTAAAAGAATAAAAGCGAAACTTTTTTTCATAACAAAAAATGGCGAGCGAGACGGGATTCGAACCCACGACCTTTGGCTCCGGAGGCCAACGCTCTATCCAGCTGAGCTACCCGCCCGCGCCCCGCTATGATCTTCTTGAATCAACTTTTTTGTCTTTTGATCTCGCCATCTGCTTTACCAGCTTGTCGATGCAGAGATCTATCGAAGTCTGAAATTCCTTGTCGTCCGAATCGCTTGCAAGGAACTCTTCGCCGTTGTTGTTCAGCTTGATTTCGGTTGCTTTGATATTTTTGTCTTTCTGAAAAACAACTTCGACAACGGCATTTGCCGAAACGAACTTTTCAATTTTGGAAAGTTTTTTGGTTACATAGTCTTTAAGACCGTCACTGTTTTCTTCAAATCCTCTGAAAGCGAAATTGATGTTCATAAATTCCTCCATCTAAACTAAAAAAACAAAACAACGGAAAAGATTACCACAACGCCGCATGATGTCAATTTATCGGCTTTAACCACAGATTCCGAATACAAAAAAAGCGCGACTTAAAGCCGCGCCTGATGCAAATGGGCGGATGGAATCCGCCCGCAATAAACGATGTTAAAGGTTTAGTGAGCTTTTCTGAACGATTCCATGAAGTTGACAAGTGTTTCAACGCTTTCCGGAGTCGTCGAATTGTAGATGCTGGCTCTGATTCCGCCGAGGGTCCTGTAGCCTTTAAGACCGAGCATGCCCTGAGCTTTTGCCGTTTTAACGAACTCGTCTTCAAGTTCCGGAGTCGGAAGGTTGAAGGTTACGTTCATCCATGAACGGTGTTCAGGATTCTGGACATAGCCTCTGTAGAAGCCGTTGGAGTTGTCGATCGCGCCGTAGATCATCTTCTGTTTCTTGTCGTTTCTTTCTTCCATAGCCTTCAGGCCGCCCATTTCGAGCATCCATTTGAAAACAAGGCCGGTGATGTAGATGTTGAAGCAGGGCGGTGTATTGAACATGCTGCCTTTTTCGATCTGAACTTTGTAGTCAAGAGTCTTCGGAAGCTGGAAGCCTTTCTTCTGGAAAGTTTCAGCCCAGGACTTTTTGATAACTACGACTGTAACGCCTGCGGGGCCGACATTCTTCTGTGCGCCTGCATAGATCATGTCGAATTTCGTAGCGTCGAAGCTGTGTGACATGAAACCGCTGGACATATCAGCTACAAGCGGAACGCCCGGGAGAGGTTTCGGATAGTTTTTCTCAAAGAACTGGGTTCCGTAGATCGTGTTGTTCGAGCAGAAGTGAAGGTATTTTGCGTTCGGGTTCATGTTTTCCTGTTTTACTTCAGGAAGAACGCAGTATTTCTTCTCAAGTTCGCGTGTCGAAGCGATGCAGTTAGCCTTTGCTTTCGCCCAGTCAGCCTGGATGCAGGCTTCTTCGTAAGCTCTGTGTGCCCAGTTACCGGAATCAACGTAGTCAGCGCAGTCGCCTTCGTTGAGAACGTTCATCGGGAGCATGATGAACTGATGTGTTGCGCCGCCGCCCAAGAAAAGGACAGCGTAGTCGTCGCCGAGGCCGAGAAGTTTTTTAAGATCTGCCTCTGCTTCTTCTGTTACAGCTATGAAAGCCTTGTCTCTGTGGCTGATTTCCATAACGGAAACGCCCGTGCCTCTGAAATTGAGAAGTTCTGCCTGAGCCTGTTTGAGGACTTCAAGCGGAAGCGCAGCCGGACCTGCGAAAAAGTTGTGAGCTCTGTTTTCCATTTTTTACTCCATAAAAATATCGGTTGTTAAATAAGCTCCAAAAAACGGGATTACTCAACCATTTAAAAATAATAAGTCAAATTTTTCCGTAACGGCGTGACGACGTAACGCCGTGTCGATATTTCGATTCGCCGCCGGTTCGTTATTTCGAAATGTCGAAATCTCGATATATCGAAACAAATTTGGCGGCGCTGAAAATTTGTTTTTCAGAGGATTTTCCTTAAAATCCCCTGATTTTTTGGAACGAGGCCGCTTTGAATCTGGTTGAGATTGTTCTGACGATAAATTTTCCGATATTTTTAGGCTGGATCTTCAAACAGCTGAAACTCTTCCCCGACAACGAATCAGCCGTTCTTCGCAAATTCGTCATAAAAGCCACGGTTCCTTTCCTTATCTTCAGAAACCTCTACAACGCCGATACGCATGAGTTCAGCCAGATGCTGCCGATGATCACCGCTCTCTGCCTGACTCTTGTTCTTTCCGCGGTT
>CAJOFY010000009.1:0-47589 GCA_905233945.1 uncultured bacterium
ATACTTCTACGATTTTCAGCTTCTTCCAGAAATAAAAAGCTCAGACTATGAAGGAATGCCTTCTCCAGCCGCTGCAAAGCGTATCACCGACAAAATCGAGGAAGAAATCCTCGCCGCCGATGCCGAATACAGAAAAACCAACACCGAGTGCAGAACCTTCAATAATGTGTAAGCCGGGTTTTAATTGAAGACGCGAAAATTTGTCAATAAAATCCGCTGTTTATAAAACTTTTCGGGGGGTGATTTTTTCTCAATAAAAATCGGATTTTGTGGTACTAAATATAAGACGAGTTTGTTTTTTTAACTTTATGGAGGGTATCATGAAAAAATCACTTTTTTTGGTTGCTGTTTCGGCGGTTTTCATGCTTTTGGGCTGCGGCGGTGCGGATTTTGATCCGGTAGATGTCGGAAAATGTATCTATGAAGATCCGACAGTGTTGCAAAAGACAAAATCTATCGTGAAGAACAGCTGGATTATGAAAAAGAGGGCGGATATTATCCTTGTCACGACTATCTTGAAGTTACTAAAAAAGATGGAAAAGTTCTCGATTTCGAGTGGTACGGCAATTTTCCGTGCGGTGACGACTGGGAATTCGGCTATGAAATCAACGGTGTGAAAGACAATATTCTTGGCGTTACAATAAAAGAGCACGACAAAGACACAAATATAACTGCTGAGTGTGCCGGATGCTGCCACATTATGCCGATGGTTTATGAAGGAAAATCCGAAGAAGAAATCACTGCAATCAAAGGCGTAAAAGTTTCTTACAAAAGTTACGAAGCGATATTTGAGTTTTAGCGCACATCCGACGGCTGCTCGATGCTGTTCATCTAAAATCAAACTTTCTGATTGATTTTCACAAAAATCTGTCGTAATTTTCTAAATTTTGAGTATAATTATCGCGTTTTTGTTTTTTTTAACGAAGAGTTGAACTGTGATCAAGATTGAAAAATTAAGATTTTATTACGAAAACGATAAGGTTTTTGTTACTGAACACGCCGCGGAACTATTACCCCGATAAAAAACTTTGGAGCGAAGATTTTAGGCAAAGATTGGAGAAATAGGATGAAATGTTTGGTATGCAAAGCGGAAGAAATGAGTGAGAGCACCAGCACTTATTTTACTCAGATCGATAACTGCTATGTTATTATTGAAAATGTTCCATGTTTTAAGTGTAAGCAGTGCGGAGCGGTCGTTTACCCGATGTCCGTTCAGGAAACGATAGATGACATTTTGGAAAAAGTCAGAAACATCGCAAGTAAAATCTTTATCATGGACTATTCCAAAGTGGCATAATTTTCTTGTAAAAATTCGTAAATAAAATCAAATTGTTATCTTTGAGGGGTCTTTGTCGGCAATGTTTGATAATGCAAAAGAATATCGCGATTTTCTGAAATCGGTCCAGTTTGATTTTTCAGCTTTCGAGGTTGTCAGAGAAAAACCACGCAAAATCGTAATAAGCGTAGGAAAATCGGCTGGTTATATGTATGAAAAGTTTGTTTTAAGCTATCCGGAAACTGCTGCTTTGCCTGCATTTGCCGTGCTTCCTGAAGGGATAGATTGGAGTGTTCCCGAAAATGTTGAGACTTTCTTTTCAAGTCATCCGCACCTTACTGAAAAGAGTTTTGAGGCGGCAGAAAAACTCATAAATTTCATAAAAAAGCATGAACCTGAAAATGTCATTGTACTTCTCAGCGGCGGAAGTTCGGCGCTAATTGAAAAAAGCCTGAACGAAAAAGAGGCAGTGGAACTTAACGAAAAACTGCTTAAAAGCGGCCTTCCGATAACTGAAATCAATAAAAAAAGAAGTGAATATTCGCTCATTAAGAACGGAAAACTTGCCGAAATGTTTCCCAAAACCGGTTTTTATGTTTTTGTCGCAAGCGATATTCCGTTTGAGGGCGGTGAAAAGTTTGTCGGAAGCATGCCTTTTTTCAGGGAAGATCTTGAAAACACTCATCTTTTTAAGTGTGCCGACTCCGACTTGCTGCACGACGCGCTTTTGAAAAATCTGCCGGAAAACACCGAGTCATTCAGGCGTTTCACCGGAAGCACAGATGAATTGAAAGACCTTCTTTTAAGCAGGATCGAAGCTGGTGCGAAAGCTGTTCTCGTTACTGGTGAGCCTCTTTTGAAAATCGGTTCAAAAAATTCGGGAAGAGGCGGCAGAATGAGCCATTTCGCCTTAATGATGTTTCCGTTTCTGCAGAAAGGGATGAAACTTTGCGCCCTTTCTTCTGACGGGATCGACGGAAACTCGCCGTTTGCAGGAGCGGTAGTCGAAGGCGGTTTGAAAACTATACCAGGAAACGAAATTTCATCTGCGCTTGAAAGCTATAACTCAGCAGAACTGCTTGATAAATACAGTTTTATGATAAAAAGCGGCTACACTGGGCTCAATCTCAACGATTTCGTGATATTTTCAAGGAGTTAAGGTTTTTTCAGCCTTTGATTTTTTTCAGATACTTTGTTTCGCTTATCAGAAAGGGAAGCGGCACATAGTTTTTCGACAATTTTGCTTTTAAAGCAGAATAGATACCCGGAAAGATAAAAATATAAGGTATCGACGAAAAGAGGAATATGATCATAAGCTCTTTCATTTTATTTTTCACGCTTTTGTCCTGCAATGTGAAAAGTGCGCTGTTGTAAATGACTGATGAAATCGGGGTCAATCCTGACAAGAGCGGGACGATAAACCATACGACAAATGAAAGTGCAAGGAAAACCGATGCGAAAAGCTGGCATATCATTTCGATTTCGTTGGCTCCGGCTATGTATCCGGCCATTGTGATCGTTGCCGAAATCATGTATATGGAGACAATTTCGCCGATAAAGCATGAGCACTGCTGTTTGGGGGTGTTTTCCTTCCACTGTTCGCCGTCGATAAAGAGGATTCCCTCTTCCTTTGAAATTTCGCCTAAATCAATTTTTTTGGTATTTGTCCGGGTTCTTATTGTCATGCCGGAAGAAGTGAAGTTTTTTTCAATAATATCAATGGCTTCTTCTATAAAGTCCGGAGAGTCGGCTTTGGGGACGCTAACAGGTTTTGATATGCCGGTCAGCCTTTTGCCGCAGCCTTTGCAGTAGTAAAAATTATTGTTGCTGCTTTTGCAGTGAGGGCATACTGTCATTTTGTCTCCTTTTCGCTTCCTGAAATTTTTACAGGTTCATGTTTAAGCGCCTTTTCGATGATTTTTGCGGCTTCCTCCCTGTTCATTCCCGTTTTTTGCGGCAGAAACCAGAGATCTATCGAAATTTTGTCGTTTTTTACCCCTTTTATGTATCTTCCGTCGAAAGAGAGAAGGGGATCCTTGTCTATTTTTTTCTCGGCGTTCTTTATCGCATCATGGATGAAAAGAGCCTCTTTTATCTGTTTGCCGATCACGTTCTCGTAGAGCTCGCCGGTGTATGCGATTTCGTAGGCGATATTCGGAATGCGGACGAAGTAAAGCATCGTGCTGTCTGCGAATTTTGTACGGTAGAATTTCTCGGCCTGATTGAACACCGGCTTGAAATCTTTAATGTTTTCAAGAGAATTCAAAACCATGTTGGTGAGTTTGTTCATGTTGATGAAGAATGTGAGCGAAATCGAAAGATCGAATTTGTCGGCGCCCAAAACGAGATTGTCGACGACGCGCCTTTTGAAAGGAAGTCCCATCATCCTCATTTCGGTGAAATCGAGGCTCATGAACTGCGAATTTTCCGAAGCTGAGATTTTTCCGGAGTGGAGAATCTTCATCAAATCCTCGCCGAGTCTTTCCTCTCCGTTTTCATCTGCGTAGGCGAAATTCGGAACGACCTGCAAAAATATGAAATCATTGAGTTTTTCAATAACAACGTGACTGGTTTTGATAGCTTTTCCGATAATTTCGTCAATCTTTTTTTCCTGCTGGTTTCCCTTCGAATTTTTTATAAGTTCGTCGTAGTTCGCGGGAAGTTCAACCATCGGCGGAACGGGAAGCTGCCTCATTTCGAGGTTTTCAGGAAGCGGTTCCTGAGCTGAAATAAATCCGAAAAAGAGAATTAAGAATATAAAAGAGATTTTTTTCACGTCGACCTCCATCAAAAGCGGAAGATTTTATTTTTCCGGCTTAAAGAGTCAATAAAGTTTTTACAGTTTGCAAAACTTACCGTAATTCGGAAATCGGCTGGAGAATCTGTTTTTTTTAGTGCTTTTTCTTGCGGATTTATTATAAATAGCCGCTTTTTGTTTTGGAGTTGCCAGGTGAACAGGATGAAAATTGTCGGATATTTGAAAAAATTTCTTCCGCGTTTTGATGCGTTTCAGATTTCAGCCGTTGTATTTTTTACGGTTCTGAATATTGTTTTTCTTGCTATCGCCTCACAGAAAAACGGTTTTTCGATAACCGATTCCGACGTTTTTTTCTATTTTACGGTGAAAATTCTGTTTGATGCTGCGTTTCTGCTGTTTTCAATCCTTATTTTGAAGGCGGTTTTCAGAATAGCCTTTTTTTCGGCACTTTTTGTCACGGCAAACGCGACTCTGGCTATTTCCGATATCCTGCTTTACTACTTCGGCAATACTCTTGTCGAGCGCAGCCACTTCGCCCTCATCACGCCGTACAGCGTTACATCGTTTGTTCCATGGTACGGATTTGCTGCGATTTTCACTTTTCTTGCCGCGATTTTCGTTGTCTCTTTCATTTTTATAAGAAAAATTCCGAAAGAGGATCTGTTTAAGAAATCTGTATTTTGGCTTGTGATATGTATCTTGTTGAATTTATTGAATGTTTCTGGGGTGTTCAACAAAAAAGATGAACGCTTTGACAAAGTTATCACCGGTTTCCGCAACGCTCAGATATACTATGTCAGCCAGAACCAGTGGCTTGATTTCATGACGGACGTAATTTTTCCCTCTTTGGGCGACAGATTCAGGATTCTTTCTCCTGTAACCGAAAAATTTGTCGGTGACTACCGCCTTTTTTCGTATGATTTCACTGTCACGAACGATTTGACGCCCTATGAAAAAACGATAAAGCAGCTCGGCCTCAACATCGGGGAAAATGATGCCGAGCCTCATACTGGCGGCGGATATTCAAGAATCATCTACATCTTCACGGAGTCGCTTTCCCTTGCCGCGCTGCCTTGTTACAACGATAAAATCAACGGTTCTTATGCCGGACGTTTTTTCTGCCGTGACGATATAAAGGCGAGAACTTTTACAAACCTGACTACGAGCGGAACGCCCACGCTACAAGGCCTTACGGTGATTTTCAATTCGCATCCGAATTACAATATCCAGGAACCTACGGGACACAGAAATTCGCTGCCCAAAATATTGAAAAAGCACGGTTACAAGCCGGTTTTTATAAGAAGCGCGTCGAAATTTTTCGCCAACGAAAACCTTGTTTTTCAGAACATGGGATTTTCGGAGATTATCGGGCGCGAAGACTTTTTTGCTGATGAAGGGTTGAAAAAATATATATACGGCTGGGGGCTGGAAGACAGGATACTTTATGATCAAGTTGTCGATTATATTAAGAAAAACAAAAATGAAAAACTGTTTGTCTCGATTCTGGGAACAGATACCCACCCGCCTGCAGGCCAGATGAAGTACCGCTATCTGGACTATCCGAAACCGCCGGAAATCAGGAATATCAGTGACAAGGCGGCAAAACTATGGCTTACTTCTGTGGACAGAATGGATTTCGACATCGCCGCCTTCATTGAAAAACTTGATGAAGAAGGGCTTTTCGACGATTCGACGCTCATTGTTGTTTCTGCCGACCACTCGTGTCCGCTCAACAACGTTACAGCGAAAATTCCTGGGCATCCTAGGAATAATTTAGCGAAAATTCCGCTGATTTTTCTTTCAAAACGGCCTCTTCCCAAAACCGATTTTTCGATTCCGGCAAGCCAGCCTGACATTGCACCGACGATTATTCACCTTGCCGGCATAGGTAAGCCTGCCGGGTGGTGGGGTGAAAGCCTTTTTGCGAAGGAAAAAAAGAAGATCACGGTCGGATACGACAAAAAATTTCTCTATTTTTATGACGGAAAAACGACAAAAACCGTAAATACCGAAAATCCTGCCGATGCTTCGGAAGAAGCGCTTTTGGAAGTGTTCAATACAGTTTTTACAGAAAGAAAACCTTAGACGATAAACAGAACGCCGTCTTCGCACCATGTGCAGACGATATTCAGAACATCGGTTTTCTTGAATTTTTTCTTGAGTTCGCCCAGAGTTGCGCGGTCTTTCGAGCGGATATAGTTGAAAACCGCGAATTCGTCGTCTGCGATAACTTTTGTGAAAACCGAGCCGTCAATGCGGTAAACCACGCCGCAGAGCTCCTCTTTATCGACTTCTGCGGCATATTTTTTGAGATCAATGTATCCGGTATCGATCAGATCTTCGATGTTGTATGAAAACTTGTCGAAAAATGCCGAGTCGTTTATGCCCAAAACAGTCGAGTCGTTAATCGAGTCAATCTGGTAGGGCATTGTCACAGTGTCTTCTTTTTCAACCATCAGCGAAGTCGTGTAGAAGTGGTTGTGTTTCAGAAGATCCGATGCGACAGGCCACAGTTTTTTCTTCTGGAAACGGTCGAAAATGTAGGAGAAAAACTCGTGGATATATCCGAACAGGCGGGAATATTCGATAGAATCAATATCTGTGCTGACTATATCTGGTGCCTGCTTTTTTATCCATTTGTTCCATCTCGATACGATTTCGTGGCACGGCATTTCGAGTCCTTTTGCGAGCATCGTGATTATCGAAACCATCCGTCCTTTGTTGTAAAGAAGATCTATGCCGTCGGAAAGTTCTTCTGCCTTTTCCATGTCTTTTCTGCTGAACTGGGCGCTTTCCAAGGCAAGGTAGGGATAGGAACTTTCGACAGTGTATCCGAATTCCCTCATTCTGTTGTAGATTTTCGTGCCCGGGTACATTGAAAGACGCATGAGATTTATCGAAATCGGCCACAGATTGAATACTACCTCAAGGTCGTTGAGAAAATCCTCGTAGCTCATTCTCGGGAGACCGGCAATAACGTCAATCCCGAACATGAGCGAGGGATAGTTTGCCATATACCTGATGTTTGTGAGAGCTTTTTCTACATTGAATGACGTGAGAAGATTCTCGTGGACTTTCTGGTTCGCGGTCTGAAGCCCGATGTTGAGGAAAACATTCATGTCGGAAAGAGTTTCTATATCGCTTTTCGACAGAAGGTCGGCTCTGACCTGAATCTCAAAAATCGCATTCGGCAGATACTCGTTTATCATTGAGATTATCTTGCTGAAATGCTGGTGGCTCAGGTTTGCGATCGGACAGCCTAAAGTTACCTGCGAAACCCCTTTTTCGGCGAAGAATTTCAGCTCTTCCTCCAAATATTTGAAACTGTGGTAACGCAGATTTCCGCTGTGTGAGAACTCAACGCAGAAATCGCATTTAAACAGGCAGCCTCTTGAAATTTCCCAATAAACGGAAGTCGTTTCGCTGACCGGTATCATTCCGTTGAGATATGGTGATGGAATCGTGTCAAGGTCTGAAATAACGCGGTTTTCACCGTAGACGAAAGTTTTGCCTTCCCTGTCCTTGAAAACGATGCCAGCTGCTTTGCCGATGCTGTCCCCGCTGCGTTTCAGCATCGCCATTTCATAAAGCGAAAGCTCCGGCTCGTCCTGGATTATGAAATCGAAATCCTTTTTGAGGTAGATCTCGGGATTCGCGAAAGTGTCATATCCCCAGAGTCCTTTGAGAGCCTTTGCACTGTGACACGATTTTGCCAGTTTTTTTATGTAATCCGCATTCCAGTAAAGTACTCTGAAGAGGATTATGTCGGCCTGCTGGTTGTCTATTGTTCCGGCTGAAGTCGACATATCGTCTGTCATGTAGACATTGACTATTTCAACGCTTACTTCGTTCCACGATCTCGTTTCGACAAAAGTTTTTGCTGTAAAAACATGATATTCTATGTTTTTTTGAACTCGTGACTTGTTGACATTGACAAGGGCTATTTTCATTTGAAAACCTCAAATGTGAAAGAATGAACGGATTCGGGGAACAGAAAAATACTTATTTTACAGAGCTGAGATAGCTTGAAATTGCCTTGAACTCTTTCATAGCGGCAGCATATTCAACTTTGTCGCCTTCAGCCTTGAGAACTTCGTCAAGAATAGGAGCAAATCCTTTGTCCTCGGTTTTGAGAAGAGCGATCGACATAGCTTCGCGGACATAAGGCTCAGCATGTCTGAGAACAGGTTTAAGCTGTTCTTTGTAGTCACCGAGTTTGCCGGAGTAGCCGAGCATGTAAACAGCTTTTTCAACAACTGCCGGATTTTTGTCTGCAAGTTTCGCAACGTAGCATGCGTTGTCAGCTTTGCATTCTTTTGCAACATTTGCTCTGTCGACGAATCTTTTGAACATTTCAACTGTCTTGTTGGTCGAATCGTAGTTTACGTCAAGTCTGGATTCGGTCTTGACTTTTTTGTCCATATCTTCAGCCGAAATTTCCTGGCCTACAGGAAGTTCCTTTTTAACTTTTTCCGTTGCTTTCTTTTCAACGTTAGCAACGTATTTTTCGCCTTCTTCGATGACGCCTTTTGCGATTCCGATGAATCTGTCGGCCATTTCGGGATCGTAAACCATTCTTGTAAGAGCGTCAGCTGCCCATACAGTAGCTTCGTAGAAAATGATCTTCTCGTTCATTTCGTTGTATTCCGAAACCGGTTTCTGTTTGATGACTTCCTCAAGGTAAGGAAGAGCTTTCGGGTCGCCGAGGATTGCAAGAGCTTCAGCGCCTTTCATCATGATCGAAATTTCCTGGCCTCTGTCTGCAAGCTTAGCCTGAGCTTTTTCCTCTTTGGAAAGCTGACCTTTGGATTTCTTGTCGTTGGTCGTGTCTTTCGTGAACTTCTTGCTGACCATTTTGAGAAGTGTGTCTGTAGCTCTGAAGTCACCGAATTTTGCAAGCTGAACTGCAAGGTGCTCAGCAAGGAAAGGCTGTTTCTTGTCGGTTGCGAGCTGTGTTTCGAGCTCTTTGATAACCATGTCAACTGCCTGTTTCGAACGGATGTCGGCAAGAACGATCGAAGTTTTGAGTTTTGTCGTGGTTTCGATCGAAGCGATAGTTGCCATATATTCGTCGTCTTTCGGGCATTCGCCTTTCTTCTTAGCTTCTTCGTTGCCGATGTATTCGGGGCAGAACTGTTTTGTTGCTCTCTCTTTGTTTGCGTTCTGGATCTCGTTTACTTTCGGGTTTTCGCCGTTGTAAGCCTTGATGAGCTCGTCTTCAGCCATTTTGCCGAGTTTGATGAGCGATTTTCTTGCTTCCGGGAAAAGGCTGAATCCCTGTTCCTCGTAGAAAAGAGCGGTTACGAGCGGGCGGACGGTCGAAGGATCACGCCATTCGCCGAGAAGACCTGCTGTCGTGTATTTTGTACCGAAATCTTCAACTTTCGAGTCGAAAACTTTAAGGATTTCAGGAACAAGATGTTTGCTGTCGTTTGGCATCTTTGCAAGAGCTTCGATTGCAGCGCGTTTTGCAACAGACTCAGCTTTTTCACGCATACCGGGTGCAAGAACTTCCGGAGTCTGAAGCGTGAAATACTTCGCAAGCGTCGGAACTGACGACGGCTGTTCGAGAAGGCCGAAAGCCATTGCGGCACTTTCAAGTGTTTTAAGGTTTCTTACGTTTGTCGTAGCCAGACATTCGTTTACGATTTCGCTGATTCTGTCAACTGACTGTGTGCAGCCGATTTCACCTGCGGTAAGAACTGCGAGACCAGCTTCGGGAGTCTTGTCGAGCTTGAGGAGCTTCGAGCAGGCTTTGTCCATATTGACGATCTCGCCTTTCATCTTTTTAAGACCCTGGATAGCGTAGTTTCTCGTGTCTTTCGAGTAGAGTTTTCCAAGGTACTCGTCTTCCGGGTTACACGAAACAAGCATCATTGCAACCGGAATCAAAACCAAAAGCATCAAACTTTTCAATTTCATAACAACCTCTTAAAAAAAATAATGGAATTTAAAGCAACAAAAAAACATCGGCAAAGAGATTAGCAAAAAAAAATAAAATATCAAAAAATTTTACCCTATTTTCTAGAATCAGTTTTTTTTTATTATTCCTCATTCTTTTTTCTCACGCAACGGACACGATATCCGAAGTTCTTTCCGTAACTTTCCATGTTTAATGAAATCCATCCTGATTCGAAGTCAATCTCCCATACCACTTTTTCTCCATAGTATTCATAAGCAACATCGGAAGCCCACAGTGAACCCAAGGAATCTCCAATTCTGCTGTATTTGCCGCTGTATGTGTAGTCATGTTCGCATGACCGGCATGAATCGTCCAGATTGTAATCACCGATTCCTTCTGTTATGCAGGTTCCTCCCGGCTCTGTAGCGGGACAGTTCTTGAGCAAAGTCCGCAGTTCTTCAATTGACGGCAGTCTCCAGTCATCGTGACCGTCCTCCTCTAAGCGTTCGCAGTAATTCACGGCGTTCTGCCATATTGTGATTACAGGATCCTGAAAGTAAACCGATTCCTTGGCGATGGAAGACCAGAAAAGATCTGAGTCTTTGTCATAGAATCTGTCGGTATCCTGGTAACCGCACAAGGAATCTTTTGTTTTCCCGCACAATCCCATACATATTCCGCTTTTATTACCATAGGCTTGTATCCAGAAGTAATCGTCAAAACATTTGAAATAACAGTTTTCGGTTGAAGATTCTTCGCTGAAAGTCCCTTTTGCGTCAGGTGCCCAGTATACGCCGTTCCATGATTGTGTTATGCTTGAGACACTGTTCCATTTGGCATTTTCGGGAAGTTCGGTGCATTCCGCTCTCTGGCTTTGTACTTCTTCAGCTTCACCGCTTGAATGGACATTTCTTGCGCAACGGACACTTAATTCAGCATTTTTATTCTCATAAGAGATCGAAGGAATATTGAAATTTATTGTCCAGAAATAGTCTTCATATTGGGAAGTTTCCTCCGATTTTGACCAGAGCGGTCTGGTATCCCACAATTTGCTGAATATTTCGTCTTTTTTATCGGAACACGCTTCCGTACAGTTTTTGCTGCTATGGCAGTCTTCTGAAGAAAGGCAGTTTGTTTTTTCACTCACTCTGCATGCGCCTTTAGGTTCAAGTTCGGGACATTTTCTGACAAGCGTTCTTAGTTCATCGATATCAGGCAGATACCAGTCCTTAAATCCCCCTTCTTCAAGAGTGTAGCAGTAGATAATCGCGTCTTCGTATTTCACCGGAGCTGACAAAGACGACCAGACCAAATCAGTTGCAGGGTCATAGCACGGAGCTTTTCCCTGAAGGCTGCATTTCGGAAGTCCTGATGCATAGGAATAGTCGTCGTCGGCAATTGTAAAATCGTTATCGTTTGCTGATTCTGCTTCATCGTCTGTTGTTTCATCTGTCTCTTCTTCTTCCGAGTCCTCTGTTTCCACGGCATCTTCATCGCGGTTTTCCGAAGCATCTGCGTCGTTTTCCGTTTTTTTCGAGTTGCCGCATGAAACAGCAAAAAATATTGAGACAATCAGAAAAACAATAAATTTTTTCATGATTCCTCCTTATCTGCGGACACAACGCGCCGAGACATAAGTTTCTTCTTCTCCGGTTTCATATTCCCGTATTTCCGCAGAATAATCGTACGACATTATCCATACCGATTTGTTTCCGTCAGTTTCTACTATGGAAGAAGACCAGTAGGTACTGCCGTTCTTTTCGTGGCCGAATTTTAAGAAAACAGTAGAGGAATTGCTGTTAGAGAAGCATTTGCAAACATCTTCATCGTAACAACTTGGCGAAAGGCAAGCCGGTTCCTCACTGATTTTACACGCACCTCCGCTTTCCAGTCCAGGGCAGTTTATAATCAGAGTTCTAAGTTCATCAATTGTAGGAAGTCTCCAGTCGCTGAAACCGCCTTCTTTCATGTTTTTGCAGTAGTCTTCAGCTTCTTTAAAAGTGATGCGTTCTTCAAGTCCATGCTGTTTGCCGTTGTTTGAACGTGACGACCAGATAATGCCGCTCTCGTAATCTTTGCACAAGCCTGTGTTTTCGGGACTGCACTGAGGCATTTCCTGAAGGCATTCCTCAGTCTCTTCCGACCAGAAGAAACCCTCGCTGCACCGGCAGGAATAGTGGTCTTTATCGATTGTGTAGCATGTTTCAGTTGAATTTGTTCTTTCTTTGCATATGTTCGGATCACACGGACTTAAACAAAGTTTTTTCTCATAATCGAAGAGATAATTTTCGTTGCAGACACAAGAGTAAATGTTTTTGCTTTCGGATACGCAGACACCTGTGGAATTGGCCAAACCTTCACACTGGTTTGTCTCACACGGATTGTAACAGCCTCTTTGCCACAAAAAATAGTTTTCATCGCATATACATTCGCCGTATCCTGCTCTCCAGGGCTTGCAAACGGAATGATCCGGACAAGGATCCTCCTCACATGGATTAACACATCTTTCACCGTCCCAGAAATAATTCGTCTCGCAGGAACATTCAAAAACTTCCTTTTCATCTGCACGGCATCCCGTCGCATGTGCTACATTTTCACACGGATTAGTGGCACACGGGCTTATACACTTGTAATCTTCCCAGAAATAGTTCTTTTCGCAGTGACAGATAAAACTCTTGTCGCCGTCAAATTCGCATCTTCCTGTGGAATTGGGTATCTCTTCGCACGGATTCGGGTTGCATACAAGGTCTTCAGGAGTCAAATCCTTGTCAGAAACAGACGCTTCACTCTCATCTTCAAGTTCTTCATCATCCGGTTCTTCTTCTGCTAAATCCTCATTAACCGCATCTTCATCCGGCATAATATCAGTATCGTTTTCCGTTTTTTTCGAACTGCCGCACGAAACGACCAAAAATATGAGTACGGTAAGTAAAAGAATTTTTTTCATTGAAAATCCTATACACACGGAAAAACTTATTTTCCAAAGAAATACTCAATCGCCTTTGTCATGTAGTAATGATCGGCGGTTCCGGCGGTTTCGCGGATCGAGTGCATAGCCCACATCGCGTTGCCGACATCGACCGCTTTGATGCCGAGAGCGGCTGATGACATCGGGCCTATTGTGCTGCCTGACGGAACGTCTGAGCGGTTAGCGATTTTCTGGCACGGAACACCGGCACCTGCGCAGAGCTGCTCGAAATACGAGCTCGTCTCGGCAGTCGTAGCGTATCTGAAACTTGAGCTGAACTTGATGACCGGGCCTTTGTTCATCTTAGGAGCGTAAGCCGGATCGTGTTTTTCGGGGAAGTTCGGATGCTGCGTGTGAGCGCCGTCGGCACTGATGAGGAAACTCTTCGAAAATGCAACAAAGCGGTCGTCACGGCCTTCGGAAGTGAGTGCGACTATTCTTTCGAGAATTGTTCTCGTGAATGATGAATCGGCACCCATCGGAGTTCTCGAACCGATTTCCTCGTTGTCGTAGAACGCGGCAACTGTCGTGGTTTTTCCGGGTTTCGCCGCAAGGAAAGCAGTAAGGATCGAATGGCACATCTGCAGATTGTCAAGTCTGCCTGACGAAATGAATTCGTCGTCGATTCCGCCGAAGCAGCCTTTCTGAAGGTCATAGACGAAAAGATCTGTCTGACCGATATTTTCAGGTTTTTCGCCGATTTCCTTCGCAACGAGAGTCTTCAGAACGTTTTTTGCCTCGCCGTCGGCAGTGAGAACTGCCTGGAGATGATTCTGCGGATTGAACTCAAATCCTTTGTTTGCCTCGCGGTTCATATGGATTGCAAGCGAAGGCACTATCGCAACCGGCCTGTCGATGTTGACGAGCTTTTCGGTTTCGCCTTTTTTGGTTCTGACCATGACGCGGCCTGCAATTCCGAGATTTCTGTCAAGCCATGTGTAGACAAGCGGTCCGCCGTAGATTTCGGTCGTGACTCTGACGCATCCCGCCGAAACGTTTTCCGCGTTTTCCTTTAATTTAAGAAGCGGGCTGTCGGTGTGGGCGCCGGCGATTCTGAAGCCGGTGCTGACGGGGTTGTCGGTTCCCAGCCTGAAAGCGATGAGCGAAGAGCTGTTTCTTCTTACGAAATAGCCTTTTCCTTTTTCAAGTTTCCACGGTTTTGCCTCGTCGAGTTCGGTAAAGCCGTTTTTTGCCAAAGTGTCGGCAATGTTCTGGGCCGCATGGAAAGCAGTCGGAGATTTGTCAATAAAATCGATGAGTTCCTGGCCGAGTTTTTTGATTTCCTTTTTCATTTTTTCCCCCTTTGATATAGTTGTGAACAACAAAAAACCCGTTATTTTAAGAAAAACCGCTTTTTTTGCAACCTCGATGCAGCCGTCAGACAATTTTGCAAAAAAAATCCGATATGCTATAAAACACAGTTTTTGAGGAGGCCGCTATGATTCTTCCTTTTTCTGATTTAAAATTTTACATTTCGGATTTTGAAGGGCGTTTTATTCCTTCTTTTGTCAACGACATTGCCCGTTTCGGCGATTTTGAGACCGGGATTCTTTTTATCGAGGCGGAAAACAAAACCGGTTATGTTCTGATTTCGGGCGGCAGTGCGGTTCTGAGCCGTGTTATGGCGTTTTCGGACGACGGCCAGCTTGCCTCGGGGATTCCGATTGAAGCCCTTTTTACTGAAAAATCGGTCGATTTGTATCTCGCTGAAGTAAAAAGCGACAAAGTTTTCAAGTGGCTTTCCGATTTTTTTGTCTATCCGCTTTCTGTTTACGCGCCGTACCGCTTTGTCGATGTTCCGGGGATTATTTCATCTTTTGCTGCTGAGAAGGAAAGCGCGCTTTTATGTTTTAAACACGGCGGAGTGATGAATTTCGCCGCTTTCGGAAACGGGAATTTCGACGGGTTTGCCTGTTTCGAACCGTCGGAAAAAAGGTATATTTTCGAGCGTGACGCCGTAAAATTTGGTTCGTATCTGAGTTCGCTCGACATTTCAAAGCCCGTTGTTTTCTGCAAACATCTTTCGGAAAAAGCGCTGGCGTCCTCTTTTTTCAGCAGCGGCCTCGGTTTTCTCGAAAAAGATCCGCTTCAGGCTGAGTGCGAGCTTTATTTCAGCGTTTTCAACATCATTTTCAGTGCTTTTGCCGGGGTTATGACGGCAGAGAAGATAAAAGAACTGTCAGAAAAACTTTTTGCCTATCTCCGCGGAAAGTATCCGCAGCTTTATTCGGAACTTGCTTTTTCACCGGAAACTGGCGCGGTTAACTGGGAAACTGTCATCGACGGAAGAAAATCTGTTGCGTTTGAGTGCCGTTTCGGCGAGTTTTACAGATATCTGGATGAAATTCTCTATCTTCTGTTGAAAACTGCTTCATCGCTTTTGAAACCGCGGAAAATGAAGGCGCTCGGTCTTGATATCCGCGCTTCAGTTCAGAGTTCTGCTGAAAAAAATGAAGATTTTGCAAGAATTTTTGACAGATTCGATAAATTGTTGAAAATCCTCTGACACTGTTTTTTTAGAGGTTTAGATGGCGGTGCTGAAACTCATAGTCGAAAACGACAGAAACGAACTCAATATTTATGAATTTTCCGGAAATCTCATTACGGTAGGCCGAAGCGAGAAAAACGACCTCGTCCTCGATGAAAGGAACGTCTCTCGTTACCATTTCCAGCTTGAGATTGTTGACGGAAGAATAATCATCTGCGACCGCGGAAGCTACAACCACACTTTTGTGGACGAACGCGAGCTGGTGAACGAAAAACTCGAAATTTTTGTCGGAAACGTAATAACTGTCGGCGACTACAATATTTATCTTGAGCAGGACGACGAGTCGATGCTGAAGACAGTGCAGCCTGTCCTCGAAACCGACGGCAGAAAAATCGCGCAGGACAACCTGCTTCTTGCCAAAAACGGCTATCTGGGCGGCAAAGTTTTCCCGCTTGCCGGTCTTGAAACGGTCATCGGTTCGCACGCAAGCGCAGATGTCTACCTTTCGTCCGACGATATTCCTCCGATCCACTCAAAAATCGTGTTCGACGGCAACATATATCTTCTCGTCAAAGGCGATTACGACGCCGATTATCCGCTCATCGTGAACGACACCGAGGTTCCTTCGGTCGATATGAGAAACGGCGACGAAATCAGAGTCGGCGACTTCATTCTGGAATTTATCGAGAAAGGGGCGGAATACGACCCGCAGCCTTACCAGCTCGAAGCAGAAAAATCGAGAAAGGAAAAGCTCAGGAAGGATATAAGCGGCAAAAAAATCAGGAGCATAAACGACGAGGAGCAGGAAGAAAAAACAGAAATCACGCGCGTTGACAAAGCGGGCGGCGGTATGAAAACCCTCATCATCGTTATTGCGGCTGCGGCGGTTGTTATTGCGGCGGCCTGTGCAGTGTTCTTTTTTGTCCTTTAATGCATCCTAGTGAAGTCTTGCAAATGAAATTACTGGTTTTATTCAATATTTTTTTTATTTTTTTTCTCAGTTCATGTTCGCAGGACAAAGCCTCGCTTCTTCGCGGAATGGGTTACGAGGCCGATGGTCAGGGGCTTCTTGAAGCTGTGAAAAACAGCGATGAAAAAGCTCTCGATATTTTTCTGGGAATGCCGGAACTTCTCAATTTTGCCGACAAATCAGGAAAAACAGCGGTTATGCTCGCAGCTGAAAAACAGGATTCCGCATTTCTTGCAAAGCTGGTCGCCGCCGGTGCGAACCTTAAAATTATGGATAACTCAGAAAAAACTCCGCTTCACTATGCTGCAGCGGGAAATTCGCTTAAAAACGTAAAATTTTTGCTTGAAAAAGGGGCGGACGCAAACTGGCAGGACAATTTCGGGCGTGATGCGGCTAACACTCTTTTAAGTCTTGGTAAATCTGAAAATGTCGAATTGTTTCAAGTGCTTATGAAAAAAACAACAGATCTTGAAAGGCGCGATAAGGACAAAAAAACGCTTTTTATAATCGCAGCCGAAAAAGGTTTTGCGAATTATGCTAAAATTCTGATTTCTTCCGGAGTTTCCCCGCTTGCCAAGGATTTCAGCGGAAAAACGGCGCTTGACTATGCTGCGGAATCGTTTGATGCCGGGCGTCTTGACGGCGTGACTTTCGGCGAAATCGAGGCTTACACGCAGAAAATAAAGGAAAAACTGTAAATAGAGGTGAATGAGATGGTAAAACTGATTGCGGCGTTTTCACCCAAAGGCGGTGCCGGAACTTCGATGATAATCGCTAATCTGTCGATTTATCTTGCACAGAAAGGGAAAAAAGTCCTTCTGCTTGACGCGGCTCCGAACGGCGGAACGCTCCACACCTATCTGAACCTTCCGACGATAGCTGTTTCCAATGAGGTTGCGGAACATTTTTCGGTTCTGCCGCTCATTTCGACTGATTACCAGAACCTCAGTTTTTTCAGCAACCTGCGCAATCAGGATTCCAAAGTCAGCGAGCTTCTTGTGCGCTGGCAGGGAGAAATAGGGCAGGGGCAGTTCGATTTCGTTTTCATCGATATGGGTTCGGTCATAAATTCCGATCTCATGGATGTCATCGGGATCGCCGATTATTCCCTCATGTTCATTTCGCCCGATTTCATTTCGTTTGAAAAAAGCAATTTCTTTTTCAGGGAGCTTGTCAACTACAGGCTGCGCAACCTTGAGTTAAAATACGATCTTCAGCTTGAAACGCAGAATATCAGAAGGGCGAAAAAGGACTATCTTTTCACTTTCAGAAATCTTCTTGTCCTCCTTTCTCAGGCGCTTCCGAAACATTCGAACCAGATAGCGAACATTGAGACAGACCTCAAGATCGGCATTGTTTACGACGGTGTGCGCAACTCTGCCGACAAGGAGCTTGCCCAGCTTTACAGCTTCATAATCAGCAGCAGTTTCGGTGTTGAGACCGACTGTGTTTCGGAAATAGCCTATTCCGATCTCGTTCCGACTTCGATCGCGGCGATGAAACCGGTTGTGACTCTTGAGAAAAATTCAGAATTTATTGATACTCTGGACAGCCTTGCAAGCACGCTTTCGGCATATCTTTTCAGGCAGAGTCCTGCAAAGAAAAAGCTGAAGATCACGCCGTTCAACTACTACGAGTGGTTCGGTCTTGACCGCGGCTGCTCGGTTTCAGACGTCAACGTGCAGTATGAAAAGCTGAAAAAACTTTATGTCGGAGAGAATCCGATGCTGCGCGATATTTACAGCGACAGCGATCTTTTTATTCTGAACACTCTTCTCGACACCATTTTCAAAGAGCTGAACGACCCCGAAATCAGGCGTGAATACGACATGGACATCGATTCCCACCTTCTTTCGCTTGAAACTTCGTTTCCCGATATTTTTATTCTGAGCGAGGTCATCAAAAAGTATAACCGCGGCAAGAAAAGGGAGGTCCTTGTCAAAAAGGACGTCTTCGGGCGCAGCGCGGAAAAGGAAGTTGCGGTTTCCTCCGAGAGCGATTTTGCTGACGTGAATGAAATATTCAATAAATATAAAGATTTGCCTGTAAACGGCGAATTCTTGAGAAAGATCCGCGAAGAAATCGGGATTTCATTCGAGCTGATCATTTCGCGCACAAAAATATCGAATACAGTGCTCGGCGCGATAGAAAACGACAAATATGCTCAGCTTCCGGCAGATCTTTACGTAAAGAATTTTGTCCGGCAGTACTGCAGGACGCTCAAGCTGAACGCCGACAATACCGAATTTATAGTTTCAGGCTACATAAAATCCAAAAACGCTTCCACGGCAGCGCCGGAACCAGTGACTCCTGCGGAAAAATCATAGGAGAACGCTATGAATCCTGACTTTTTTAAGCCGCTTTTTGATTTTTTCGGCGCATACTATCCCGGTTCGTACATGACAATCCTCTTTTTTTCGTTCTTTATGACCGTTCCGATAATGATCATGGCATCAAAACGCTTCGGTTTGAGCCTTAAAAAGATGATTTTCATGCCGCTCGTGATAGTTCCCAGCGCTCTTGTTTTCTCGAAAATCTTTCACATTCTGTTTGAAGGGCAGCTTCCGAATTATATTGAAGGTTTGAAAGAGAACGGAATAAGCTATCTTTTCACTAAAATGCTCAATCCTTTTGTCGCAGGGCATGTTTTTTACGGCGGGCTTCTCGGCGGTTTCATTGCCGGAGCTGTTTTCACGATGATTGCACATCCGCACGATGAAAAATCGTTTCTCAGAACCGCAGATACAGCTTCAATCTGTGTTGCGAACGGGCTCTGGCTTACGAGAATAGGCTGCTTCCTCGAAGGATGCTGTTTCGGAAGACCGTCGGAAATTTTCGGAATCCGTTTCCCGCAGGGATCAAAGACGATGTTCGTGCTTTTTCATATCGATCCGGAGCACACGAATCTTTTTACGGATACTCCGCCGCTGATTCCGACACAGCTGATACACTCGTTCAGCAACTTTGTGATTTTTGTCGTTCTTCTGAAGCTTGCATTTTCCGGAAAACAGAAAAATCCAGGCCGTATTTCGGCGGTTTTTCTTCTTTCATATTCGGTGACGCGCTTTCTGATCGAGTTTCTGCGCTACGACATCCGCGGCAGTTTCCTGATTTTTTCGACAAGCCAGTGGATTTCGATTTTCCTTTTTATCGGCGGTTTTTTACTTTGGAAAAAGACTGGAACAGCTGAAAATCTTAAAAAATAGCCTGCTACTGGATGCAGAGAACTTTGTTCGCCTGGGTTTTGCCGGCTGTCTGGATTTCGCCGGTTTCAGAGTTTATTTTCCATGCTTTGTTGGGAGATGTTCCCGGATAAGTTGTCGATGACCAGAAGTGATCATTTATCAGGCCCGGGAATCCTGATGCCGGTTTGTCCCTGGAGTAATCGATAATCGATGCAAGTTCATTGATGGTCGGAAGACGCCATCCGGTTTTGCCGCCGTAGTTGAGTTCCTGGCAGAAATCCAGTGCTCTTACCCAGGTGTATGCGTCGCTGCTCTCGTTTTTTGTCCAGAGCAGATAGTGAGTGGAATCTTCGACGATTTCTTCATCTGCTCCTTCGTTTTTAATGTTGAAGACAGCCTTTTCAATCCCGCCTTCGCGGACGCAGCGGACATATTTGCCTTCGTCTTCGCCCAGTTTGGTTTCGCCTGCCTTTAAGTTTATGTACCAGATTTTCGAGCCTGACGACGCATAAAGAGTCTGTGTCCAGAACTCGATAATTGAGGTTTGAAGTGTCGGGAAGATTTCTGAATCGACAGCCGGATTGATTTTTCCGAAATTTATGATCGTTCCGAACTCTTCGGGTGTCGGGAGGCGCCAGTCGCTGTAGCCTGCATAGTTCAGGCCATCGCAGTAAGCTGCAGCCTCGTTGAAGAGACACAGAGCGCCGGGGTTGCTGCTTCCGCTCGAAACGGAACATCCGCTGTAAATCGAAGGCAGGGTGCGCTGCCACATCAGACCTGTGATGTTTTCTTTGACAACATCATCGCCGTTCACGGTTTGGGTGCTGAAACTTTGCTTCAGACAGTAGCCTTTGTCGGCGGTGTACTGCGCATCCTGACCGAAACAGTTAAGATTTTCGTGATCCTGCGAAGCGGGGCAGGTTATTTCCTTGACGGCGCTGTAACATTTGGTCAGGCCTGTGCAGAAAACGGAGGTGTCTTCCTTTTCGTCGATGTCGGGTTCTTCTGAACCTGTGTCGGTGTCCTGATCGTTGTCATCATCGCCGGAACCGGTATCTGTGTCTGTATCTGTATCTGTATCTGTATCCTTATCGGGATTTTCTTCACCGGAATCCTCGTCGTTGTTTCCGGAATCCTCGTCTCTTTCCGGAGTCGTATCTCCGTCTGTCGTGTCGGTGTCGTCCGCCGGTTCATTGTCTGTGTCGTCTGAATCGGGCGAAGGTGTCGTGTCGGTATCGTCTGTGCTGTCTGAATCGGCATCGTCGGTTTCAGCATCACCGCTGTCGTTCGTGCTGTCTGAATCTGTGTCTGTTACGTCCGAGTCATCTTCCTGAATGTCGTAGTCGATATCGTATTTGCCACCACCCTTGCCGCCGCAGCCTGCGCAGAAAGTGAGAGCCGCGAAAAGAAGCAGAAAAGATAAGCCTTTCAAATGTTTCATGTCAATCTCCTATTCAATACAAATAACAATGTTGCTGCTGCTCTTAGGTGTATAAACGACGCTTCCGGTCGAGAAATCCACAGCGTAAGCATGGGAAGCGGGTTCTGCAGGATCTGTCGGAGCGTTTTCAACAGTTGTGGAAGACCACGCGGTTCCTGTGAATCCCGGAATCATAGACGTGCTGTTTGTTCTGTTGAAAAGCCACATGAGCTCGCTTACAGTCGGAAGCCTCATTTTGCTGAGACCGTTCGGACTGGTTGAAGTTGTGCAGAAATTAAGTGCGTTTTCCCAGTTGTAACCGGTCGAAAGGTCGGCAAAATACCAGGATGTAAAAGCTACTGAATTCAAATCATAATAATACGTAATTATCATGTCAGGAGAGTCAAACAAGAACATAGAATCATAATTTATGTTCTGCTTACACTGGAATGACGTACAGCCCGACTGATTGTTTACAGAACTTACGCATTTTATCTGCCCTGTGTCGGTGTCTATATCCGTTGCAGGCGTCAGAGTTCCGTCGGCGCTTGAGAAAAGGAAGCCTTCTTGTGTCCAGTAGGAGCCTTTCGTGTTCGTGAATCCCGTATGGATGTGGGTGGCCGAAGCATAGTCCGCGATTGTCGAGAGTTCGGCTGCAGTCGGAAGTCTCCAGTTGCTGTTGTCACCGATAGAGAGGTATTTGCAGTAGAGAGATGCTTCATAGTGTTTGCACGATTTGCCGGGATCAGGCAGTTCTTCAGTGCAGGTTTTGTAGCCCATGCCTTCGATTGTTGCGCCGTAGATATCTGGTGTAGCTGCCTGCCACATGAGTCCTGAAGCGTTGTCCTTTATGATTTCGCCGTTTTCCATGGTTTCGAAGCTGTGCGGAATATAGTTGAACTGCGCGTCCTGACCGTAGAAGGCAGCTCCGCCTGCCGGACACGGCGAGATTGCAGTGCCTGCACTGTTGTAGCAGAGAGTCTGACCTGTCGTTAAGAAAGGACTTATGTAGGTCGTATCGTATTCGCAGTTCGAGAAGATTGGCATGCAGGAGGAAGTGCATGAGTCAACTATTCCTGTTTCGCCTGTCGAGGCAAACTGTAATATTCCACTGCACAGGAATGGCTCTTCCATAGTTCCAGGCTCGCATACTTCATCGTAGCCGATCTCGCCGTCACCGCATGAAGAAGTGCCGCTGCATGTCTTGTTGCAGTGACCGTGGAAACCGTTGTTTTCGCCTTCGTCGCAGGTTTCATTTATCTGCGGATCTCCGTCTCCGCATCTGCCGGTTTCAACCTGACAGTCGGCAGAACAGTAGTCTCCTTCAATAGTGTTTCCGTCATCACACGCCTCGCCTTTTTCGACTTCTCCGTTGCCGCATACCGATGTCGGGCCGGTGCATATGCTGTTGCAGTGTCCGGGGTGATCATTCAAAGAGCCTTCATCGCAGGTTTCGTCAACGTACGGGGATACAACGCAGTTATCCAGACCGTCACAGTTGTGTTTCTGAAGGATTCCGTCGCCGCACCAGCCTGAGCAGTCGGTGTAGCAGTAGTACTGACTGCCGTTGTTTTCTCCGTCGTCGCATCCTTCGTTCATTGTGAGGTCTACTATACAGCATCCTATCGTTGTTTCTTCGTCGCAGGTTTTCCATGTGTTGCATTCCGGACGCTGTACGATGTTGTCGCCGCAGTAGGGCTGCATTCCGTCACAGGTAGAATTGCAGTATCCGTTCTCACCGTTGTGTCCTCCGGTGCTCGGATCTCCGTCGTCGCAGACTTCGCCGGCAGTTACTTCGCCGTCGCCGCAGTAGGGCTGCATTCCGTTGCATGTCGAGCTGCAGAATCCGATGCTTCCGTTGTGCCCTCCGGTGCTCGGATCGCCGTCGTCACATTCCTCGTTAGCGCCTGGGGTGACGACGCAGTTGGTGTATCCGGTACAGTTCTGGCGGTTGATGAAACCGTCGCCGCAGAATGAAGCGTTTCCGGGTTCAAGTCCGCACGTTCCGTTGCAGACTTCGCAGTTTACAATACCGTAAGCGCAGTCGGTTACTTTGCCGTTTGAAGAACCCCAGTCGCACTGTTCGTCTGCATCCATAAGCTCATAGCAGCCTTGCGCGCCGCCGCATGTCCCTATTTCTTTCTCGAGACGTCCGTTGCCGCACCAGCCGGTTTTATTGATTATGCATCTGTCGCAGGAGTTGTAGTGACCGTTCATAACTCCGTCGTCGCAGACTTCGCCGTGGCTTACTACTCCGTCTCCGCACATGACGGTTCCTGAGCAGTTCTGGTTACATTTGCCGTAATCTCCGTTTTCATCACCGTCGTCGCACTCCTCGTTTACGTGCAGCCCATCGATTACGACGCAGTTTGTGTATCCGGTGCAGTCTTCGCGGTTGATTTTTCCGTCGCCGCATTTCGGCTCGTAGCCGCTGCATGTCGCGTTGCAGTGGTTGTATTCGCCGTTGTGTCCTCCTGTTGCCGGATCACCGTCGTCACACTCCTCGTTAGCGCCTGGGGTGAAGACGCAGTTGTTGTATCCTGTGCAGTCTTCGCGGTGGATGATTCCGTCACCGCAGTATGCGGTCGCACCGTCGAAAGTGTGACATTCGCTGTCGCAGAGAGTGCATGACTCTTCGCCGTAAGCGCAATCGGTTATCGTGCCGTTTACATCCCTGCCTTCGTCACACTGCTCGTTTACAGGATCAGGAATTCCGTCGCCGCATTCGAGTATTGCCGTGCAATCCGTGTTGCAGAAGCCGTAAGTTCCGTTCTTGCCGCCTTTTTCCGGATCTCTGTCGTCGCATTTTTCGTAGGGCTCGTTTGTTACACCGTCACCGCAGTAGCTTGTGTAGCCGTTGCAGTTTGCATTGCAGTTGCCGCCGTAAGTTCCGTTGATCGTTCTGCCCTGGTCGCAGACTTCGCCGTCAGTTACTCTGTTGTCGCCGCAGTATCCGCCGCCGCCCGGTGTTGTGCAGTCAGCGCTGCAGTGACCCGGATAATACGGAGTGTAGACTCCGTTGAGTTCTTTGTCGTCGCACTCCTCGTTTACGTGCAGTCCTTCGATTACGACGCAGTTTGTGTATCCGGTGCAGTCTTCACGGAGGATTATTCCGTCGCCGCATTTCGGCGGTTTCCCGGTGCATGTCGAGTTGCATTCAGCGTTGTAGTCTTTGTTGTTACCGGCGCCGTCATCGCAGGTTTCACCGTGCGACTCGTCAGTCCAGTGGTCGCCGCAGTATGAAGGAACTCCGCTTCGTTTCCTGCAGTCTGAACCGCATCTTTCACAGCTTGTATCGCCGTATGTGCAGTAAATTTTTCCGTTGTCGGAGGCTTCGTCGCAGGTTTCGCCGTTTGCCGAATCTGTATTGCCGTCGCCGCAGAAACCGCCTGCACCGCTGCCTTTGCAGTCAGAGTTGCAGTATCCAGTTGTTCCGCTGTTGTATTTGCCGTTGTTTTCTCCGTCATCGCAGACTTCGCCCTGCGCTGTTTCGACTACTCCGTCGCCGCAGCGTCTTCCTTCGCTCTTGCAGTCTTCTGCGCAGTGGCCGTACTGACCGTTGAGTTCTTTGTCGTCGCAGACTTCGCCGGCAGTTACGATTCCGTCACCGCAGCGTTCACCCGCACCGGTACAGCTTGTGCTGCAGTGTCCGTATTCTCCGTTGTGGCCGCCTGAAGCCTGGCTGCCCTCGTCGCAGCTCTCGTTTGCACCAGGAGTAACGACGCAGTTGAGGAAGCCGGCGCAGTTTGCGCGCTGGAGTATTCCGTCGCCGCAGTAAGCCGTTGTCGTGCCGGGAGCCTTTTTGCAGAATTTTGTGCAGACTTCGCAGCTTTCCTTGCCGTAAGGACAGTTGAAGTTGCCGTTGAGCCCGCCTTTGTTCGGATCGCCGTCGTCGCACTGCTCGCTGCCGTTTTGCTCGAAGTCACCGCAGTAGGGGCCCATTCCGGAGCAGTCTTCTTTGCAGTATCCGTAATGTCCGTTGTTTGTTTTACCGCTGTCGCACGCTTCGAAGGGCTCGTCTGTTACTCCGTCGCCGCAGTATCTCGCATTTCCGGTGGTGTTTTTGCAGTCTATCGTGCAGGCTGTGCAGGCTTCATCGCTGCCGTAAGGACAGTCGGGGTTGCCGTTGAGTCCGCCGTTGGCCGGATCGCCTTTGTCGCACTGTTCGTTTCCGTTTACTTCGCCGTCGCCGCAGTTTCCGCTGATCTTTTTGCAGTTGTTGGTGCAGTAAGGAGAGTTCGGATCGCCCTCTTTTTTCGGATCGCAGACTTCGTTTTCCTGGATGGTTCCGTCGCCGCAGGATCCGATTACTTCGGTGCAGTCCGCCGAGCAGTAGTAAGGTCCGATTCCGGCGCCGTAGGTTGCCTTGTCACATCTTTCACCTGCGTCGGAAGAGATTACGCCGTCGCCGCAGTATCTCGGGATTCCGGGCTCTTTTTTACACTTTTTCGTGCAGCCCGAGCATGTGCTTGTTTCGGGGCCGTACGGGCACTCTTTCGGTATGCCGTTCAGTGATGCTCTGTCGCACTCCTCGCCCAATCCTGTGATTTCTACGCAGTTTCCTTCACCGGAGCAGTTTTCTCTCTGAATTACGCCGTCGCCGCATTTGCCGTAGTAAGTTTTGCAGTCGTATGAGCAGTAAGGGCCGTTTCCTTCTCCGAAAGAGGCGTTGTCGCATTTCTCGAAATCCTGGATTATGCCGTCGCCGCATTCGCCGAATTTCTGCTTGCAGTTAGCCGAGCAGTAGTCGCCGTTTTTGTTGTTTCCGTCGTCGCATACTTCGTTTGTCTGTTTGATACCGTCGCCGCAGTACGGGCCTTTGTCTGTGCAATTCGAGTTGCAGTAGCCGGGAGCCGTTTCGGAGTAACGCCCGTTGTTGTTTTTATCGTCGCACGCTTCGTTGAGCTGGACTATACCGTCTCCGCAGCTTCCTGTTACTTCGGTGCAGTTTACGTTGCAGTAGTAAGGTCCGGTACCTTCGCCGGCACCGACATCAGGTTCGGCGTTGTCGCACTTTTCCGGGCCGTTGATTTTTCCGTCGCCGCAGAAACCGGTTACTTCGGAGCAGTTCTCGTTGCAGTATTTGTCGAGAGCTTTGTCGCAGACTTCGTTGTTCTGCTTGATACCGTCGCCGCAGTAGCCTGTGACAACGTGGCAGTCGGGGCTGCAGTAGTCGCCTGTCGAAGCGTTTCCGTCGTCGCAGATTTCGCCGTCGTCCACGATTCCGTCCTGGCAGCGCGCCCATGTGCAGTTTGTACGGCAGGTTTTGTTGTGGATTCCGGGTTCATTGCTGTTTTCAGCGCCGTTGTCGCACTCTTCGCCCGGATCTCTCAGGCCGTTTCCGCATTCCGGAGTGTAACCCTGATTGTCGCCGTCGTTTGTTCCGGAATCGGAGTCGTCCTTGTCGTTTCCCGAGTCGGCATCGTCCTTGTCGCCGTCGTTTGTTCCGGAATCGGAGTCATCCTTGTCGTCTTTGCCGGAATCGGCATCGTCCTTGTCGCCGTCGTTTGTTCCAGAGTCAGTATCGTCCTTTCCTGAGTCTGAATCGTCATCTCCCGGTTTGCCGTCGTCTTCATCCGGAGCCGAATCGTTGTCCTTGTCATCGGTTTCGGAAGATTTGCTGCATACGTTGTCGAGGCAGACGAGCCCATTTCTGCAGTCTTCGTTTTTTTCGCACGGATCGCCGAGCCAGCCTGAAGCTGAGGTGTTGTCTTCATCCGGATAGTCGTAAATCGTTGTCTCCTTTTTGTGACATGCCGAAAGAGCCGAAATGAAAACCAGGCAAAGAAAAATCTTGAAAAATCTCATTGGAAACTCCTATTTCAAAACCATTAAATTTAAAAAAACCAAATTTAATTTAGTCATAAAAAGAAAAAAGTCCACTTTTTTGGTCGTTACGCAGTTACAGGTCGGCAAGAACGAAGCGAAAACTTGCCAAAAAAAATCCGGTTTTTAAAATCGCCGTATGTTTGTGTTGTTTTTGTGTTTCATATTTCTCTTTTTAAGTCCGCCGGAAATTGCAGGGGATGAAATTTCGTCCGCCGGTTTTTCCAGCTTTGTCTCCCGTTCCTGGTCCGCGCCGGCAGAGCTGCCCCACAACAGCGTAACCTCTTTTTACCGCGATGAAAACGGTCTGCTCTGGGTCGGAACGGTCGAAGGCCTTGCCAGAATCGGCTCGAAATCGTCGAAAATTTTTGCAACGAACACAAATGCAGCGATTCTAAGCAATAAGATCAATGCTCTGACAGGCTGCGGAGGCAAAGTTTTCGTCGCTTCGGCAAAAGGGATCTCCGAAATCGGAAACTCCGGCGGAACAGTGTCGGGAATTTTTGATTCGCGCGGGATTTCTGCTCTTGCCGCGGTTTCCGGCTGCGTTCTCTATGCCAGCGACGGCAAAGAAATTTTTGAGATAAAGTCCGGTAAAATCAATAAGTTGACAAATCTGAACGATTTATCCGGCAGCTCTGTTACGGCACTTTTTTCAGACGGCGGGAACCTTTACGCCGGTTTTGAAAGCGGAGCCGTGCATTCCTATTCGGACGGTGTTTTTTCGGAAAACCTCTGTCCAGCCAATTCTGCTCCGGTGACGTCCGGAAAAGCGGCGGACGGCAGGGTTCTGGCCGGAACCGCAAAAGGGGAGATACTTGAAATCGGAAACGGAAAGTGCCTGAAAACCGCCGAGTCGGGGAGGCGTGAAGCTGTGACTTCGCTCGATTTCAGCGGCAGAACCGTTGTTTTCACTTCAGGCGGGGAGCTTTTTTTCGCGGAAAACGGCGCGGTCAAGGCCTGCGGCGCTTTTTGTGCCGGCAGCGGTTCGGTTTCCGGCGTAATGCTTGACAACGGCCTGGTATGGCTTTCGGGCAGCCGCGGAATGACTCTCTTTTACCCGGGAAAATTCATAACTTTGGGGCGGGAATCGGGGCTCCTGAATGAAAAAGTCTATGCTCTTGTCGAGGACGGAAAGGGGAGAGTCTGGGCCGGAACTCGCGGCGGCGGGCTTTTTGTCCACGAAAACGGAAAGTTCAGGTACGTAAAGGACAGAAAAGGCGACATCGGGCGTTTTGTCGGCGGAATGCTGCATGACGAAGACGGGAACATTCTTGTCGGAACGACGGACGGAATCGTAAGTTTCTCGCCGGAAAAACCCAGTGTTTTCCGCAGGATGAAAATGGAAAAGGGAACTTCGGCAAGTGCCGTGAGCGTAATTTTCCGCGACAGAAAATCGCGTCTCTGGGCAGGCGGCGGCGGCGGAGCGATATACATCGAAACCAAAAAGGGCTGGCATCTTCTGAGAAAGTTCGGCGACGATTCCGATTTTGTCTCCGCGATAGCCGAGGATGCTGCGGGAAACCTTTGGTTCGCTTCCTCGAAAGGACTCTGGCAGCTTAATGAAAACAATGAATTTCACGAAATAAATCAGGAACTTGCGCTTGATGTTCCGGTTTCTCTCCTTGTCACGGACGGAGGAAGTGTCCTGGTCGGGACGATGAACCGCGGAATATATGTCATCACCAGGGATATGAAAATATCGCGCATAGATTCGCGGAAAGGGCTCTGCAGCGACACGGTTCTCGGAATCACGGGGGACGATCTCGGAAATCTCTGGTTTTCGAGCACAAAAGGGATTTTTGCCATCCCCGAGGAGCGTCTTTTGGAAGCCGCTTCTGCTGAAAACGGTTCCGTGGAGTGCCTTCTTTTCGGTTCGGACGACGGGATCCGCCGCCCTGAATCGACCGGCGGTGTCCAGCCTTCTGTTCTGAAGCGTAAAAACGGCGATTTGTGGTTCCCGACGCTTGAAGGAATCGCTGTTTTGGAGAAAAACGGAAGAAAAACGGCGGGATTTTATGCCGAAGTGCCGGAAAGCGAGCCTGTTATTATTGATGAAAACGAAAAGAAATCAAGTTATTCCTTTATCTGGCTCGTTCTGGCGGCTCTTGGTGTGACCGCGTTTTTTGTGCTGAAGAAAACAAAAAAGGAAAACCTCACCCCGGAATCCATCTCTGTGGCGAGGGGAGAAAACCTCACCCCGGAACCACAGACCTCACCCCCAGCCCCTCTCCAGAGTGGCGAGGGGAGAGATGCCGTGTCGGGGGAAGAAAATGATGAGATTTTCGACCCTGAAACCGATGCGGTTGATGTTAAGCCGAAATATGAGGGCTATCAGCTCGACGATGAGGTTGCGGCGGCGTACGCGGAGGAGGCGAAAGCTCTGATGGAGAAGGAAAAACTTTACAGAAATCCGGATCTTACGCTTCCGGTGCTGGCAAAGAAGCTGAAACTTACACCGAATACCCTTTCTCAGGTTTTGAACGGCTACTGCGGGCAGAGTTTCTACAATTTTGTCAACGGTTACAGGCTTGAAGAGGTCGTTTCGATGATGCGCGACCCTGAATTTGATGATAAAAGCGTCCTTGAGCTCCTTTACGAAGCGGGCTTCAAATCGAAGAGCACTTTCAATCCGATTTTCAAGAAATGGACAGGAAAAACTCCCAGCGAATACCGGAAGGAAATCCAGGAAAAAAGATAAACTGACAGAAAATCAACAAAAAATTATAAAAAAAACCGCAAAAAAAAGCTGTTTTTAAGCAAAAAATAAAAAATCGCATAAATTCTTGATTTTATTTTGGAAATATGGTACGAATCTACACAGCCGTACTTTTGGCGGCATTTTCTGATGTTCTTTTCTACACGGACGGACGAAATTATTTTGTATTTATTATAAAAAAATTCGTTGATTTGACGGAGGTTGACGAAATGAGAAAACGTGGTTTTTCACTGATTGAGGTGCTGATTGCGATGGGGATTCTGACAATCATCGCAACCGTAGCCGTTCCGAAAGTCCAGGTCTGGAACGCCAGAAACCGCGGACTTCAGTCTGTAATGGAACTTATTTCCGATTTCTCGAAGGCAAAGTCTGTTGCCGGTTACACGGTTGCGGTCAGTTCCGACTCCGGAACAATTACCATTCCTGCAGGGGGAACCGACACCATGAATATCTACATGGGGATCCGCCGCCAGACAGCGATGGTTTTCGGAAAGTCGGAATATGCGATCTATCAGAAAGATTCGATGGATACCACAAGCTGGGATAATACGGCGCTTCTGCTGAAGAAAAATGTGCTTCTCGATACCGTAACTCTTGAATATGTCAACAAAAAAACTACGGCGGCAAGTGTCTCGAACTTCGACGGCTCTACCATTCTCAACTTCACTTCGACGGGAAAGATCAAGGATATCAACGGCACGCTGATAGATTCCTCCCAGAGCGACGGAACCTGCGGCCCCGGTGTTCCGGCACGCTATCTCCAGAAGATTCTTTTTTCCGTTATTCTCAGGTCAAGGATTTCAAAAGGGGAAAACGATTCGATATGGTACCGTGTCGATATAGATCAGAGGGGTGAGTATTCCGTCTGCACCGTTTTCTCTTCTGAGGAACAGGCCAGTGCTGTGAAGGACAAGTTCGCAAGTGACGGCATCATGTTGGATATTTAGGAGGAAAACATGAGAAAAATCAAGGCTTTCACTCTTATTGAAGTTATGGTTTCGATCTTCATTTTCACAACGGCGATGCTCGGTTTCATGTCTTTCCACGCACATTCGATGTCGGTTATTTTTGACAACGAGTCGGCTCAGTTCGCCCACGCGATCGCCTTCAACCTCGTCGAGGAAATAAACTCGATGTCATTCAAGGATTTCAAATCTCTTGCAGCTCAGACTTCGTCCAGAACGAAGGATACGATTCTGAAGAGCGATAACTATATGGGGGCGACTTACGGCGTAAGTCCTTTTTATATGACAGGCGATTATTCGTCGGAGAGCAGCTACAGGTTCAACCGTTACATCCAGACGCTGAAATATACCGATGAACTTGTCAGCGGAGCTTATGTCGCACCGGGATCGTTCATGGATACTCTTTATGTGGTCAGGGTCGAGGTTTTCTGGCCGAAACGCGGCTACGGAACCAAAGAATGCTACAAGGGTGTCTCTAATTTCGACAAAGAGTGCAACAGCATCTCTCTCCCGCTCGTAAGGTCGAACAAACAGACTTTCAAAGTCGCTAAATAACAGGAGGCAGGGTCATATGAAGAAATGTTGTTCTGCAAAGGCTTTTACCATTATAGAGCTTATGGTGAGCATTTTTATCACTGTAACGATCATTGCTTCCTTTTATAAACTGTACGATGCGTCGGTCAGAACCGAGCGCTCAGCTTCGATCCGTGTCGCCGTAAACCTTATGGGCGAGCAGATGATCGACACTATCGCCGAGTCTATACGTCTGATGGGGCTCAACAGCGTGAAGAGCGATTATCTGGAATCGACAGGCGCTGACGGCAATGTCGGAATCATCCGCCATGCCGGCGAGTATAAATTCGTCTATCTTTCCCCGTACGGTTCCCCGATCACGAAAGTCAAGACAGCCGAATCAAATTTTCCGTCATGCAAGTTCAAACTTTTCAATACTGCCGCTTTCTACAACGGTGTAAACAAACTCTATTTCCACAATGAGGACGGTTTCTTCAAGACGGTTTCCGTCGGAACGCCTACCTATCTTTCAGACGGTATACAGGTAAATGTTACTTTTTCAGAAAACGACAAGTACAATACAATCGGCTGCGAACAGGTTTTTCCGGAAGGCTCGCTTGTTACGGGCGAAGATTTTGTCTATACGCTGGAATATACATCGGGCGGCACCGGCTCAACCAACTCTCTGACACTTTCCTATGCGAAGGAAAGCAGCGCTGTCGGTGTAACCGACGGTACCCTGGTGGATTTCAGCTACAATCCGGAGAATAACAACAATTATTATAGTATGCCTAAATTCGTTCTGGAGTATCTCGTTGAAAGTTGCACAGAAGAAAATGAAACAGTTGTCTGCCAGAGAAACTGGAAAACTCCGAAAAGCAGTGTTCTTGAGGCGGAAGATGTAAAGGGTATGATCGCGGTCAGGTTCGGTTTCATCCTTCTTTCCAGAAAAGAGAGGGTTTACTCCGGCAGCGACACTCCCGGCAGTCTGCCGACATACTGTATATTCAAATCGGATAACGATCAGGATTACTACTGCGACACTCTGCCGAGCTTGAACTATACGGCTTCCGTTTTCCGCAAGGTTGTTTATCTTGCGAACTACCGTTTCCTTAAAGATCAGACACCAGTTGAATAGGTGAGGTGGCAAATGTTCGATTTTATTGGTAAAAAACGACCGGGGGTCGCGCTTTTCATCAGCGTTCTGATGACGTTGACCCTTTCGATTATCGCTCTCGCGACGATGGCAAGGCTTTCCGAAAGTGCCCACACGACAGGAAAAGAGCTTCAGGACAAGAGGCTTCTGGCTTACGCTTATTCGGCTGTAAACATCGTGAACGGCGAGCTCAGAAACCTTATCGATTCGACTTTCCAGTTTGAGGAAGCCTACTCCCTTTCGGGCAACCTCGGCGGCAGTACGACCAGCAACGACGGTAAATTCAGATATTTTCCCAAGGATATCATGTCGGCCACGAATGCTTCCGACATGCCTGATTTCGCATACCGCGCCGTTGCGAGGAAAGTAACGAAAACGGATTATCCGAAACTTTACGGCCTGAATGAAGACAAGAAGACAAAATACGGTTCTGATTCAAACGCCTGCTACGATATAACGGTCGATGTCAGGGAAGTCATGTATGTCGGAGCCAGCAGCTATGTCACTTTCAAGGACAACAGCAACGTAATCCAGGGCAAAAACGATTTCGCACTCGGCAAAATGAAAACCATCGGTTTGATAAGCTGTTTTTCAAGAGACGGCGAGAACGAATACGCAGAAGATGATGATTAAAACGGGGACTAAAGGGGTATAAAGATGAGAAAAGACACATTTTTCAGCAAAATTTTTACTGTATTTCTGCTTGTCATCTCTTTCTCTTCCGGCGTTTATGCCGAGGCTACGACGATGTCAGACAGTCTCAAGGACGATGTAACGGCGATGATCACCAATGCGAAGAAACTGCCGCATCAGATTTTTATCGTCGATTCGTCTGAAAGCATGAACACCTCCGCATACAGCGATTATCTCGATACGTGCGCGGACGGCAAAACCAACCTCGAAAAGGCGCTGGCTCTTTGCAATAACGCTGTAAAGCAGTGTCATAACGTCGAAAGCAACGCGATGTGCGACGTCGATCTCGGGTGCGGTGACGTACAGTCAAAATGTACCGAGATCGAGAAACTGAAAACCAAGCTGAATGCACAGTGCCTCAAGGCTGAGACCATACTCGGCAAAGTCGGCATATACGAAACTGACGCGTATGACGGTTCCAAGGCTAAAAAATATGTAGGTCCCTGGGATCCGAGCAAATTTTATGACGACGACCTCTGTTTCTATGACTGGACTGCCGATACGAACTCCGATGTCATCGAAGGAACAAAGGCTTACGAAGACGAGATGGCAAGGGCTAAACAGGCGGCTGCCGACGCAAACGAAGCAGCGGGCACAGACATTTATACCGCTGACAATTTCCTGAATCTCGGCAACCTCTATGGCGGCTCCGCGAACGAGTACAACAAGCAGAAGCTCTGCCAGAAATGGGGCAAAACCGGTGAGGACTGCGACAAGGCTTTCAATAATTTAAAAGCGCAGAGCGGTGGCTACGTCACCGACCGCCGCGACTGGGACTGCCTGACCGACGGTTCCGGAACTTTCCTTCATAAAAGCGCAGATCTGGACACCGATTCCTGGCAGCAGATGAAGGTTGACAAAGGCGGTGTCAGCGGACTCTGGCTCAACTGGAAGTACGCTACGTCGCTTGACGCCATCAAAATTATCCTTGCAAATATCCACGAATTTTCATTCCCGCCGAGAAAACGCGGCGACGACGAGTGTTACAGATCCGTTTATATCCCGTATCAGGAATATCAGGACGCCATTGTCTGCTCCGACGATGATGTTGCGGCAGGCAATTTCGGCTGTCAGGAAGCCGGTGCTCCGGTAAACTGTTCCGAAGCCGATGTCGAGAATCATGAGACTGAAAACAGCAACTGTGACAGCGAAAGCGCGGTGGGAAACCCGAAATATGTCACCAGAAAGGCGTGTTTCGTCGCTTTCGAGCCTACGCTCGGCGAAAATGAGGAGAAGCTTAAATCTCTCAGGACGGCAATAGATTCAATGTGGACTGTCCAGCAGAAAGTTCCGGATGTTGATGCTGAAGCTTCCGAAAACAACGCCTGCGATCCTACGAAATGCGACAGCTTTATGGGTGACTTTGTCCACAAATTTCCGATACACAAAGCCAATGACTATGGAAATTACACTACAGATTCCTCCCAGTGCGACAAGTGCTACAAGTGGGAGCTCAACGCCGACAACACCGGCGTTTTTGTCGAGACCGACTGTCACAGCTTCTCGGGTACTACGGAAGGTGCCGGCGAGACAAAAACGCTCGGATCGGTCGATGAAACCCTTTCCAAGCAGTGCTGCAAGGCTTTCAACTGTACAAACCCGAAATGCAGGGACAACGATATCTGCTGCAAAGACAACGCAGGTGCTTATCCTGACGCTGCTCACGGCGGTGACGAGAATCTCGAAGGCTACAAGACATGCAGGAAAGTAGGCGAAGGCGGCGCGGATTATTCGTGTGTACTCGGCTTCTACAGTGAATACGACCAGGATGCAAACCACTGCTGTGCCGAGTCTTCATGCGCCGAAGCCGGAACGTCATCGACTTATCACGATGATTTTCTTGATATGGATTGCGACAAATGCGATACCGGCTCCGCTCTGGGAAGCGATACTTTTGAGACAACCACCGGAGTTGTCAAGATTCTTCCGCATGCTGTCGATGATGACGGAAATCCTCTGGCTTACTGCGGTGTAAACAGCACCGAGGACAACTGCCAGGACATCAAAGTGACTGTCGGCATCAAATCTGAAGCCACTGTCAATTACGACGAAATTTCGAGCATAAAGTTCACTGTTTACTATGACTGCGAGGATTCGGGCAACGACCACCCCGACCATCTTCTCGGAACAGGAACCTGCTCTTCTGCTTCAACCTGCGAAGCCGTTGTCAGCGGCGATCTCAGCGGATGCAGCGAGGAAGGCTACCGCATGGAGGCTTTTGTCACGGTAACGCGCAAAAGCTGCCATTTCTCCGAGATGAATGTCAAGTTCGACGTAGGTTATTCGTTCGGCGATTTCAAAGACGGTGCCTATGAAGGTTACGCGCACGGTACATATTCCAACAGAACGGTTTTCCAGACCGACGAGGCGTTCTACAATACTTATAGTTATCAGACGACATCCTCTGCCGACAAAGTTTACGAATACGAGTGCAAAGCTTCTTTCTACAACAGGGAAGTCGTTACCCTCGACGGCGGTTCCTGCCCGAGCGCATCGAATGCTCCGTCATACATCAACCAGGGCCGTGAGGGCGAAAAGGTCGAGTTCTGCGAGGCCAGAACCTATGAAAGAGAGGTCCTTGCCAGAGACCAGTGGCTGCAGCCGACAAAAGTTGCGTGTTCGTGGCTCTGCAGAACGGCTGAAACATACGATGACCCGTGGAAATGCGCATCTTTCTTCTATATGATGGACGATATTCAGCGTAACGGCCCCGAGTCGTGCAAGAACGGTGAGTGCAAATCTGCAATGACTTCCAACAGCGCCCTGGAATCGTGCTGCAAGTGCGTAAGCCAGTCTCAGGGCCAGTATTACCACCATGAGACTCCGGGACAGGTACAAATGTCTAGCGGAACATACACATGTGCGGTCAGCGGCTATCAGTACGCGACGGGAAGCAACGGATTCACGACCACGGCAGGCGGCTTCCAGGCTGAAATCATCAACGGCCACACGAAGGAAGGCGGTACTGACGGATACTACAACCTTTCTCCTTACAGAATCCAGAATGAAGCCGGCGAGACCGTTCTCTGGTCTCCGTATCCGGAACAGAACGGATGGTATACGCAGTTCAGCCTTATCCACTCGGTAAACGGCAGAAGATACCTCGGCGATTCACTTACAAGCCTTTTCACGACCAACGATCCGTCAGGCAGAATATCGGTCTGCATAAACGATCTTCTCTGGAACTGGGAGGGCGAAGACTGCAACAGCTGCGGAACCGGATGCTGCGCGATCGATTTGAGCCAGGACAGCAACAACTGCGATTATCCGCAGTTCTGGATGAAGATGCCGCACGGAAACGGCGGAAAACTTCTTCTCGGGGCTACCAACCTGCTGAGTGAAGGCGAAGCCGAGTTCAGAGCCCAGATCAAAGCTCTCAGGGCTGTAGGTCCTGCGACTCTCGGTGAAACGCTTTACGATTCATGGCGTTACCTCGGCGGAATGTACGCTCTTTATGACGCTGACTATAAATCGAAGCCCTACACTTCGCCGTACGAGGCCAATGACGCCGAGTGCTTTACAAACGAAGCTGTCGTCATTTCAGGCGGAAACCCGCAGTTCGACGACAACTACGAGCTTGAGAGAATCGGTGCCGCGACCTGTTCCGCAACATTCCAGGTTTACCAGACAGCTGCGCAGGTTCCGACGGATAAGCCGTGCATAAAGAATTCCGGCTATGACGACGAGAGTCTTAAAAACTGGAGCGCTACCCAGCACAATCCTTATCTTACGGATCAGTGGGAGAAGAGTTCTCTCATGAACGTCGCGAGATTTGTCAACAGAAACACTTTCTGGAGCAAGGATGAAAGCTGCCGTCATGCTTCGATTCAGGAGAACGGCGACGGTTACAGCACGGAATGCGGCGGAAACAACCCCAACGCTCAGGACATGGATGCAAATATTCCTCTTATTGACCGTGTCCACGCGATCGGAATAGGCGAATGGGGACTTACGGCGATGTATCAGGTTCTTACCGGAAACAATCCTGACGCAACTTTCATTGACGCAAGCTTCATTCAGAATACCGCGACGATTACAGAACGTGACGGCGAGCAGGGAAGATACTACACTCTGACGGCGACCGAGAATACAGGTTCCGGCAGCCAGACATGCAACGACGGTGCCGGCGGAAGTTTTAACGACCTCACATGTCTTTTCTCCTCTTTCGTAAACCAGCCCAGATCCACGGATGTCGTTGTCGGCAGGCCGCACTGGACTTCATCGCTTGTCCAGCCGTACGATGTCGAGGAAAAATACCGCGGTCCCGAGGCCTTTACTGCCGGAACGGTTCCTGTTGACGGAACTGTAAGCCGTTTCTGGTTCGGAAACCTCAAAAAATATGAAATTTCCAGTGAAAGCGGCGGTTCCTGCCCGATATACGACGACAACACCGCGAAGTGCGGCGAGTGGAAACGCCAGACTTTCGATGCGCTTGACTGTTTCGGAAAACAGGCGGGCGATGTCGGCGGCGGTTTCTCTGTTCCGGAAGGCGGTTCGGAGGAGAATCTCAAGCAGTTCGAGAAGCTGATGATCGGCGGCGCTGCGGCACAGCTGAGGAAAATGGCGGAAGAGTCGCCTGCGTGCGGCGAATTCCCGTGCTTCAAGTCTTCAGACAGAAAATTTTACTACGACCTTGACGGTTCGATGCATGATCTCAAGAGTACCGACGGCGGGGAACTGCTTTACAAGTTCAAACCTTTCAAAACCAACCTCACTGCTGATACGCTCAACAGAATTTTCGATTATATGGCCGGTTACGACTCTTTCAAGACAACGGATGACGCAAGAAAGAAAATCAGATACAGCGAAGGCACCGGAGAAGAGACTTTCATGGTTGACGATCCGTTCAGCGTCGATTTCAACCACACGACGAAACTTACGCTCCGTCCGCTTCTTCTCGGCGCGATAGTCCACTCGAAACCTGTTGCGGTTTACTATAACAATTCCTCTACGACAAGGATCTATGCCGGAGCGAACGACGGTATGCTCCACGCGTTTGACGAGGAGGGCAAGGAGGTTTACGCCTATATGCCGACTCCTGCGTTCAAAAATATCACGAATTTCGCTAACTCGAATTCGACCATATCCTTCAATGCCACGGTTGACGGTCCGATCACGCTGTTCCACATCGACCAGAGCCACGACGGAATCATCAACAACGGCGAGAAGGCATTCCTTATTTTCGGTTACAGACGAGGCGCTGCGGGCTACACCGTAATTGATGTCTCCAGTCCGGACAAACCGAAATTCGTACAGCATCTCAACACGGATGCCGGCTACAGTTTCGCCAAGGCGATGATTTTCAGAAAGTGTCTGGGCCAGTGCAGCTACGCGAACGATCTTGAGTACTATCTCGCAGTGCCCGGCGGTTACGACACTTGCCACGATCCTGCCGCTTTGACGACTGCCGACGAGGACAACTATACAACATGCGAGCAGAACGGACTCACCGGCAACAAGTTCAGACTCTACAAGTTCGACAAGACCGACAACAGGTTCTCGAGTTATGTCGAGTTCAGCACAGCCAATTCCTCGCCGCTCGGAGACTTCGAGAAATCGTGGCTTGTAACTTCGTTCACCGCAACTCCTTTTATCGTCAACACAAGCGGAAAAGCTGCGGTCAACACCGAATACGTCTACTTCACGGATCTTTCGGGAACCGTTTTCAGAGTCGATGTCACCTCAAATTCGATGTCTGACTGGACTGCAAAGGTCGTTTACGCAAAGAGAAACGGCGGAAGCGGCACGACGCTCAAGGAGGTCTCATGGGATGAAGTCGGCAGAACTTTCGTCGGCGCGACATTCTTCCCGCCGCTCGAAAGGTACAACCCGTCGAGAAAGTCGTCAGGCACAGCTGATACCGAATGGAAGATTCCGTTCCCGGTAATCGCAGGAAACGCGGCCAACCCGAAGTTCATGAGACGTGAAGTCCTCACCACGTTCTACGACAACAAATCATCGGAATACGATTATGCTGATCTCTACGACAGCGACTTCTATCTCAACTCGGACGGTGAATCGCACACACCCAAGAACGAAATGATAGAAGAAAAGCACGGCTGGAGGGTAAGATTCGCCGACAACGGTGAAAAGGGTATTACCGAGCCGCTCATAGTCTACGATATCTACAACAGCGGAAGCGCAGACTCGTCGTTCAACAGCGCGAACAGCTATTCGATCGCGTGGAACACATACATTCCGATGAAGGCAACAAAGTGCAAGACTTTCGGAACGAGCAGCAACTACGAGAGATATATTCCTGACGGCTCGCAGGTATTCACCAACACCGAGATGACCGGCGAAAACGGCGAATGGACTCTTGCAGCCGACAACAGCGGTCAGTGCGTCTCCGAGGAGGCCAACCTGAGTCTTGCTACGTCAGTCGGAATAGTCGCGACCGAAGACGGTTACGACCTCACTTTCGGTGCAGGTGCCGAGATCTTCAGAAAGCAGAAGCTCACTGTCAAGAGGAACTCGACTTATATTATCAAATGGTATGAACTCTATTAGCAGGAGGGTGATATGAGAAAGGTTTTAGTTCTGTTTTTTGCCGTGATTTCGTTTCTTCCGCTTTTTGCGGATCTTAGAAATGTCGATCCGGGAAATTCCTACTCGGAGTTTTCCTACATCGTCATGGTCGGCCAGGTTGTCGAAGTCACCCCGTTTTCGGTAGTTTTTGAAAATACTGCTTACGGAACAAGGGCTACAAATGCAAGAATCATGCAGCTCAACATGCTTTACAACCGCGACAACGATTTCAGGTCGCACGGACTGGCGAACGCGCTGCGCGCCGCAAGCGTCAAGGACGGGAGAATGAGACTCAGTTTCTATCTCGACAACATCCTCAGCATTTTTGACGACAACGTCTCGACCTACATGAAATACATTCCTCTCTATTATCTTTTCAAGAACAATATCAACGATCTGAAACTTCCGAAAGAGACGATGGAATCTTTGAAGAAGCAGTCGCTTGACTACTACATTTCGCTGCCGATGGCACAGGATCTTATGAAAAATTCGTGGCTTGCCGCAGTTTTCACGATAAATCCCGCCAACAACAAGCTCGTCTTCAAAACGGGACGTTTTTTTGAAAACCTCGATGAGCTGAACAGCAGCGAATGGGCTTCCGGATACAGGATCCAGGACATTGTCAGAGCCGGAATGACCGTTTCGATGACGAAAGCCGTCTTTATCGGCCACGAGTCCGAGGAAGCGCCCGAAAAGAGTGACGACGGCAGCAAGACCAGGAATCCGAGAAAGGGCAACAACCTCAAGAACAAGGAGAACTCGAATTACGGTATGGAGAAATAGAATGAATATTTTTGCTGCAAAATCAAAAGGTTTTACCTTGATCGAGCTGGCGATAGTCGTCGCTATCATCGGGATTCTGGCAGCTGTAGCCGTTACGGTGTTCGATACGTTTTCGGACAACTCCAAAGTTGACGAAATGAAGTCCGAAATTCTTATCGCAGCGGCTTCCCAGGAGAAATTTTACCTTTCTCAGGGCAGATACGCCACGACCGGAAACGACAAAGCCCAGCTTTTAGCCTACTATAGTTTTCCCAAGGATACCGACTATATGAAGCTGAAGACTGGCGTTGTCGTAAAAGACGGTGTCGGAATGGGCTACTGGGTAAGCGGAGTCCGCAAAATCCGCGGAGAACTGCACTGCTGGCTTTACACTTCCTCTTTTATGGACACGACGGAAGCGACCAATTTTCGCGAGTTCAAAGCGGGGGACAGCATAAATTACAACGGAGTTAGCTGTACTTGGTAAGGTGAAAAACGGTGAAAAAAGAGGTTTTTAAAAACTTTGATTTTATTGTAAAAACAGTATAATAGTAAGGTTTGTTTACAGGAGATTGTGATGAAAGAACGCGGTTTTACGTTGATTGAATTATCAATAGTTATTGCAATTATAGGTATTCTCGCAGCTGTTGCGATTCCTCTTTACACAAGCTACACGAACAGAGCGAAAAGAGTCGAGGCTGAAGAACAGCTTATGACTCTCGCCGCGATCGAAGAGGATTATTTCAACACTTACCGCGCATATACCGGCGCAACCGACTCCGAAAAAGAAAACCTCAAGAAATATTACGGCGCTGATTTGGGCGGCGGTCAACACCAGAATTATAAAATAGAGATAGAACTTAAAAACAGCGGCGCAACATATGTTGCGACGGCTTACGTCTGCTACAAACTCAAAGGTTCGGCGTGCACTTCTACCACTTACGATGTCAAGTGCACGGTTTCGAACGGCAATCAGGCTTCAGTATGCATAAGAAAAGAAGATGAATAAATGACGGAGGAAAAAATGAGAAAATTATTCCTTTTTCTTGTAATTTCGGTTTTGGCGTTCTGCCTGGTTTCATGCGGAGATGAGACTTCGCAGAACATGTCGGAGAATTCCGGCAGACAGGCGAACGGTACGGTTCTGAACCGCAAACTTGTAAAACCCGGTAGCCACAGGGTGAACACGCCGGTTTTTAAGAAAAAAATCCAGCTTCCTCCGTTGAATACCCAGACCTGGGCGCCGGTGGCGACAGGCCAGTATCAGTGCTTCAACAACATGCAGGAAGTCGACTGCGACGAAGTTCCGAGCTCGTTCTCGACTCAGGACGGTAAAAAGCGTTACGGAACGCGTTCTCTCACAAGGGATTCCAACAACGAGACAGTCACCGATTCCGTAACCGGTCTTGTCTGGGTAAAGAAAGTCAACACGGGACTTTCGTGGTACGAAGCGAAAAACTACTGCGACAACCTGAGGCTTGAAAACAAGACATGGCGCCTTCCGACAACCGCGGAACTCCGCTCGATTGTCAACTACGGAAAGACAAATCCCGCCATTGATCAGGTTTTTTACGATGATGCGAGCGGCAATACAGGATCCGATGAGTCCAAGGAGATGAAAAAAGAGCTCCTTAACTGGTTCTGGGCTACGAAACACGTCCATTTCGATTCCGAAGGAAGCTCCGACAGGGATTATTCTTCTTCGTGGATCGTGAACTTCATGGACGGTTCAGTTGAATTTACCTCGCGCTACAATACTTACAATGTGCGCTGTGTATCGGCTGATTTTTAAGGTAGGAGGGAAAAATGAAGCGTAATATGATGAATTTTGCGGCAAAAACAATCGCTTTTGCGTTGTTTTTCATTGTTTTTCTCTTTGCTGATTCACTTTCGGCGGCAGACGGCTGTCAGGCAAGCGGATGCGACACTTCGGCAGACGGTCAGTACAACGCCACTGCTTTCAGCAAGCCGACATACGCACCTTCGTGGACTGAAGTCACCAAGAGCATGGGGCCTGTCCGCGGCGGCCAGTACTTGAAATTCTCCGTTGTCGAAGGCGAAATCTACACATGGTCGACAGAAGGCAAGGAAGATGTTTTCGGCGGCAACTATTCGGCAACATGTTCCAGCGACGAAATCAGCGACAACTGCCGTACCGCTTCCGATACCGAGCTGCGCGGTCTCCGCTGTTTCGGCGGCTACTGCACTCTTCCTTTCGATACAGAGCTCACGCTTCTGAAAGGTGAAGTCTGCACGGCTACAGCCCAGCCGATCGCATACAGCAACTCAGGCGGTTTCCGTAACCAGTCATCGCTTGAATGGAAAGCGGATTTCACAGGACCTGTCGTTCTTCTCGTCACAAACAACAAATATCAGGGCGGCGTCACTTCCGCATCGTCAGGCTCTTATATTCCGTGCCAGAAAACTTCCCAGAAAGAGGTAGGTCCGAGCGGCGCCGAGATGGAGATGACAACGACCGTAAAATGGCAGAGATCCGCTTCGGAACCTTGCTCGACATGCGGCGAAAAAACGAAATACCGCACCGACAAAACCGCTCTTTCGCCTGAACAGGCACCTAAATGGAGAACGGTTCAGTCGAGACAGGCGGTAAATCTGCTCGATTTCCTTCCGACTCCTATCACGCCTGAGAATCTCACCGGAAACTATCCGAACGACAAGTGGCTGAAACCGGGAAGCTACGTCGTTTTCAACGTCATTGAAAACCAGATTTACAGATGGTCGACATGTATCGCCGATTTCCAGGATACACAGCTCACCCTTTTCAAAGGCGACCAGGGCGGAACCGGTGATGACGGCAAAGCCTGCGGCCAGGTTCTCGCTTACGGCGACGATTCGAAAGTTTCATACACGAGCGCTAAAAGAATAGACGATGAGGGCCACGAGATCGATGACGAAGATCCGGCTCATTTCGCTACTTTCTGTCCTGCCGGAACAAAGCAGACAGTTCTCGAGTGGAAAGCCAATTTCACAGGCAAAGTCACCCTTCTTCTCAACGAATACAACTGCTACCAGTGCTATCCGCAGGAAGTCGCGCTTTCAGGCGGTATCACATACAACAACTGGCTCAACTGCTTCTATGAAGTTACAGGCAGTTTCCAGACAGACGGCGGCGAGTTTGTTTTCGAGAACGGCTGGCCGGTAGAGGTCGCTTCCGGAGATCCTTCTTCGATGCCGGGTTCTTTCATCTATCCGTTCCCGCTCGACTGGCAGAGATACGACTGCGACACATGCGAAGGTGCCCCGGTCAAGACAATCGACGATTTCAGTGAGACGCCGGGAACAAACGCTTTCACGGACGGCGGCAGCCAGGTCGTTTATGCCGGACAGCCTCTGCTCTTCAATCTGAAAAGAGGTTCAAAATACCTTTTTGAAGCAGCTGATGAAAATACAATCATCACGATAAAAAGAGGCAACAGCTGCGACGGAGATCTTGTTGACCAGGCAAGCGGAAAACTGACTTACTTCGCCGAGGCTGAAGGCGATTACGACAGCGAAGGCCACTATATCGACGAGCCCGATGTCATCACAGTCTTTATTTCACCTCAGGACTGCCGCGAAGACGATGATTTCTCCGACACTCTGACATATTCTTATTACACTTCTGCCGGTAATTCAAAAACCAGATTCCTGGAAGCTCAGTACACCGGTTCAGACAATGTTGTTACCGACAGCTCCACGACCCTTCAGTTTGTCGATACCGGGGAATGGGCTCACACATGGCAGGAAGCTATCAACACATGCCAGAACAAAACGGTCGGAAATTCCGGCAGCGGCAACACGATCCCCTGCGTTGATCCTGTATGTCCTGCAGGCAACTACACTTTCCAGAACGGCTATTTCTGTAAATACAATTCAACGGGCGCCGATGCTTCGGGAAACTGCAAATCTCCTGTCTGTGCCACCAATTACTCCGAATTCCAGAAAACTTCGGCAAATGCGAATGATCCGGAACTTCAGGATTTGTTCGGACTGTGCTACTACAGCGGCACTCAGTGTGATATAAACGAGTGGATAACTATCGGAGTGCCGGATGTATTCTATGTCCGTCCGCCTCGCGGCTGCTACGACGGCGACGAGTATATTGCGGCAAAAGCTCAGTGCGGTCACTGCAGTGACGGCATTTTGGAAAACATTGGAACTGCCTTAAAACCCAACTGGGTGTGCAGGGATACTCAGTGTAAATCTTCTCAGCAGTGCATCACGATAGGCGGTTTTTGCTCCAGCATCGGTGCGGAACAATCATGCCCCGAAGGTTACACCTATGACAGCTATAACAAGAAATGCTTTGATCCTGATGAGGCTGTGCCTGTTTACGGCACTCCGACAAGTTCAACTTCCGCGCATAATGACCTGTATTCGCTTTTCAATCTCGATTCCTATACGCCGGAGGGAAACATCGGCTGTCCGGCAGGAATGCACGATACCGGAACCGGAACCTGCGAGTATGACACATGCGGAACATATACTCCGGAAACTCTTTTTACATCGTGGGGATCTTACAATGATAATGTCTGGGCAGATACCGAGAATAAGCCATCCGAGCCCTACTGCTATACGGCTAGACCTACAAAAGTAAACGGAAGCTATCAGTTTACTGGTGCTAAGGTTCCGTGCTGCTGCAACAAGACGATATATAGAATCAAAATGTCTACAGGTATGGCTTCCACGGGATATAATACTCTAAATTACGCAACATCGTATAATCCTAACGGCTCGGTAGCTAGTGTCGGACAATGGACATGCCAGTCTGCCGGATCATGCGACGACGGGTATCAGTATGATTCAGTCAGAGGCAAATGCGTAAAATGCCAGAGTGGCGGTATCCTTTATCAGGCTCCCAGCGGCAAATGGAATTGCAGAAGAGATTGCGGTGGAGATTATATAATTGATACTGCAAACGACTATCAGATTTGTGTAGAGTGCAACAATAGCAGTGACACACTTTTTGTTGCAAACGATCATTCATTGGCGGCCTGTGTCGCATGCGGCGAAGAAAGAACCGTTGTCCCGGACGGCAGCGGAGGCTACATCTGCCTGCTTGATCAATGCGATGACGGCAGTCATATCGTTGTAGAGTTGCCAGAAGGTATGTCATGTGCTCCGGCAGTTGCCAGTGAGCTCAAGTGTAAAGAGGGCTGGATCAAGGATCCTGCGGCTGGAACCAAGTGCAGGAAGCTGCAGTTGACAGGTGGGAACTACACAAGTGTCAAATGTACAAGCTCGGAATGCAGCTCCAATCCGGCGGCTTGTCTTGCGCCGAACCTGGACGACAGAACATGCGATCCCGACAATCCGAACTCTTACGACTGCCACTGCTATGTCGACCGCTGCGAGGATGCAGCACAGGAGCAGGACAAAAAAATCTGCCCGGATTGCAAATATGTATGTTCAAACGGCGGCACTCCGACGCTCAATCCGATAAACGGCAAATATTACTGCGGAGCTTTCGAGGCTACATGTCTGCACACTACACCGATAGAGACGACAACGATACTGAAGAACGGAACAACCATTATAGTTTACACGGAATGTAAGTACACCGACGCAAGCGGTCAGACCTGCGGCGAGGCAATGGGCGGATGGACACTTCCGAACATCAACCAGCTTTACTCGATCGTCGATTTCGACCTTTACGATCCTGCAACAGCTTATCCTTTCCAGGAAGGTTATGTAAGGCTTGACCTTGACGATGAATGTACTCCGATCCCGCATCCTGCCGAGCCTGAAGACTGTGCTGCGGACGCGGACTGCAATACGGCCGAGACGGGTCTTAAATGCATCGGCGGCAAGTGTCTCTCGTCCGATCCTTACGGCGATCTCCAGTGCGGCGAAGACGGCAACTATATCTGTATGGATAACCAATGTGTCAGAAACAACTGGTTCTGGTCGAGCACGACCGTCATCAGCGAAGGTGCCAACAACGGCAAGTTCATCTGGGCTGTCAACATGGAAGACGGACGTTCGTACCAGGCTGTAAAAGGCTGCACCGGTGCTGACTGTCTCTCTCAGATCGACCTCAACGCCAGACCGCACCACGTTCTGTGCGTAAAAGGTTCGACTGTTGCCGGTATTTTCGACAACGACGCTCCGACATACGACCAGACCTTCTCAGGCTGGGCATGCGACAAGGACTATCCGCAGATTGCGCTGAATATTTACTTTGAAATTAAGGATTCTAAAGGCAAGGATATGGTCCTTCTCCTTGGTTCAGAGGTAAATCCTGTCTATGCGGACGACATCCCGGGCCTCGGCTCGAGAGGTATCAAGTACGGTCCGTCGGACGACTCGATGATTACAGAAGCGAAAAAGAACGAAATCTACAACAACTGCGGTTTCGCGAATGCTGGAAACAACCACGCTTTCGGCGTTATGTGGAGAACAGGCTCTGTAACTGACGGCAAGGAAGGAATCGCCGGCGTTCTTGCGCAGATTTACGAGAAAGAGTGTTCCGACGCGAGACTTGCCGATGCAGACGATACGAAGGACAACTGCGGTGTTCCGCCTTACTTTGTAACGGCTTACGGCGTAAACAATACATCCACGAGCGGAGCTACCGCTATTGCGATTTCTCCAACTGAAAGACCGTTTGTTTTCAAGAACAGATGCGGCGACGGTTACAAGACCAACGACGGAACTTACACCGAAAGCTGCGAATCCGAGAATTTGAACGAAGTCTGCCCGTACGGCGACGGCCCGTGCCAGATCTGCGCAAAGGAAAACATGACGGTTGACGGCACGGAAGTTAAAGCCTGCACATACTACAACGGTACACGTCCGCATTGTAACGACGGCACGCTCCAGAGCTACTACTGCGTTGACGGTGTCATCTCTGCAGGCCACACGGGCGCGGGACTTGACTGCGAATTTTATGATTTCATGACACACAACAACACAGTTGCTTTTTCAGAGGAGTGTGACTGCAGCGACGGCGGCTATACTTTCTACTATTATGCTGATCCTGAAAACTTCGTCTGCGACGCCGGCTACGGACTTACCCAGAACGTCTGCCCGGAATACAACACTGTCAGCATCGATGATTACGATCCGAACGATCAGGACGGTTACTGCTACATCTGCGCAGGCTGTAAGAGAACCAAAACTGCGAAACCGAGATGCGGTGACAAGACGATCCATCGTCCTAACTGCACGGGTTACACTAACTGCGAAGTCGTTCAGGGTGCTAACGAAGAGTGCGACGACGGAAACAATTCCAACACCGACAGCTGCACGAACGAATGTAAACTCGGCGCATGCGGCGACGGCTTCATCCAGTACGATCTCGGCGAAATCTGCGACAGCGGAGCGAAGAACGGCTGGTATTCTGTAAACTGTGTCGGCACGGAATCATGCCCCGGCTGCGCAGGCTGGAAATGCGGTAAAGACGGTACCGAAGAACTCGGCCCGAGATGCGGTGACGGAAAAATCCAGAACAGAGACAT
>CAJOFY010000009.1:47605-49438 GCA_905233945.1 uncultured bacterium
GGATACGCGGACTTCGATGCTTTCTATGCCGACAACCACTTCGCAAACGCTGCGGACTGCCAGCAGAAACTCACCGGCGCGTCCGAAGTCTGCGACCTTGGTAAAGATGAGGACGGCAACTCTCTGAACGGTCTTCCGGTTGCGTTCGAGGCATTCCGCCAGACAACTGAAGGTGCCGAATGTGCCGCTCTTATGGACGGCAACTGGTATCCTGTAAACGCGATCCACGCAAAATACCTTGAATGTGTCTACAAATACAGACAGTTCCTTGAAACTCACTCAGGCTGTGCGGCAAACTGCGAATCCGAGACTGCTCCTTACTGCGGTGACGGCAGAATTGATGACGGCGAGGTCTGCGACAACGGACTTCCTGAAGTTCATTACGACGAAGCAAGCGGAAAATATGTCCTTGACTCGGCTTACGAAGGCCAGAACTTCAACGGTGCAGGCTACAGAAGTGACAGCTGCCGTCTTGACTGCAAAGGATCCTACAACTGCAACGACGATATCGTTGAAACATCCAACTGTGCAGGTGTTACCGCTGAAGGTTTCTGTCCGAAAATCGTAGATGACGACGGAACGCTTTTTGTAAAAGGCGCAAAAGAGATCTGCGATGACGGCGATCCGGTAAAAGGCGGACACAACGGAGTTTACGGCTACTGCGCTAAAGGCTGCCAGAAACTGGCTTTCTGCGGCAGCGGCGGCGGCAACGACATAACCAAGCTCGACTGCATCGAAGGAGAGGGTGCGGACTGCAAGAGAGAAGAGTGCGATTTCGGTATGACCGGTGACGATCCGAACCGGCCGGTTGACGCGGCTTATTCGAAGGAAAAAGGCGGATCCTGTATCGCGGAAGATAAGGATGTCTGCGCAGGCGCAGAATGGGGTGATATGATCTGCTGCAAACACGGCAGATACTGCGGTGACGGAACGGTCGACAGCGGTCTCAAGGTCGGAAACGGTCTGAACTGGACAGGGAGAAAAACGATTGAAACCGGATCCGGCGGCACGGAAATTTCCTATGCACCGTCCGAATTCTGGACTTTAAACGGCGTGACAGTCACCTACGATCCGCACAACATGTCACTCCGTTTCGAGATGACATCGGATCTGGCGACGGCTGAACTCAATGCCGATATTCCGATCGATCTCAATTTGAGATACTTCCTTGAATACAACTTCAAGATATTTAAAATTTCCACAGAGTCAGCCGATTTAGTAGGCGGTGTCAACGAATACGACGAATCCGGCAACCTTCTCACTTCAAACACGTATACCAACGCGAGCCCGTATATCTTCACTGATGTTACGGATACTTTGAACGACTGGTACCGCGCTAAGAATACCCGTCCGATAAAAGGCGAGGGAAGCGGTGACAGCTGGAAGTGGTTCTCCGGAACGAAAAAAGTCCGCATTTACCTGAATATGACTGGTACTGCCGGAACACAGTTCCTTGTCAGGGCGCTTGCATTCTATGACATGGAAAACGTAATTTACAGCAGCAGCGCGGATGAAAAGGAAATGTGCGACCCGGGCGAAGGCAATTTTGTAGCGAAGGAAAACTCCAGCTCTTACATGATTGATTGCCAGAACAACTGCCGCTGGACATACTACTGCGGCGATGGCGAAATCTTCTCCATTTTGCTGGACGTATAGCATCTGGATATCCTCGTTGCGATGTTCAATCTTGTTCAATCCGTGGCCTTTCTTAAACACGGCGTAAGCCACGTCTTCGTAATTGCTGTTCGACACGGCGAACATGATGTTGTCGTCAAAATCCCTCTTTGCTCCTGTCGCAGTGGTCTTGGTAATTATCAGATCTTCATCTGTGAC
>CAJOFY010000010.1 GCA_905233945.1 uncultured bacterium
ATAACTGAAAAACGCAATATTTTAAAGGAAAATAAGGAAAAGGCAAAAAAATGAAATCTTGAATTTAGAAAAAAAATCGTTAAAATACTGCGTTTTTTTTGTTTTAGGTGGGAAAAATGAAGAATTTCATAAGTTTTTTATTTGCAGTCCTGCTTGTTGTCTCGTGTTCAGGCGGCGGCAATGTCGAAAGCAAGTGGCGTGTGCTCGACGAAGAAAAATACGAGCCGAAAATTGACGAAAGCCAATTGTACTCTTCGCTTGACGAACTTGAAAAGCTGATCATCGCTCCTGTTTCCTATTTCCGCGACAAAAACGGCATTTATTCATTTTCGCAGAACATGGATTACGAGACCGTTTCAACGGTCCGGAACGCTGATGCCGCCGAAGATGCAAAAGCAACGGAGCGGAAGCTGGTGCTTCACGAGTCGTCGAAATTCAGAAGCGACAAATCGGGCAATTTTTCGATGAGTTACCAGAACAACAAGAACGAAGGCTGGGAAGTTGTCTGGCGCGACAACTTTCTTTACCGCAAGCAGTTCGGCGGCGAGTTCACGAAGACTTTCAGCATGGGCGAGCACATTTCGCTCAGGGACAACCTTTTCAGTTCGCTTCCTTCGGTTTATCTCATGCTGCGTGACCACGCTTCGATAGAATCCGAGAAAGAATGGAAAACCGGCGCTTTCAAAGGGCATCTTGTCACAATCGTTTTCAGCGATAAAAAATCGGACAGAGCATCTCTTTCCGAAAAGAAGTATCTCCAGAATCTTCAGGGAACAGAAGAGAAGCACGATGACAGCCTTGTCGCAGGTCTTGCCGGGAAAAAGAAGTCCGGCATCAAAGGAAAAATGACAGTTTTTGTCACTCTCGAAGGTGCTGTTGCCGAAATGAAAATAGAAGAGCTTTCGTTCAGATTCTCCGACGAGAATGTCACTTTCAGCATTAAAGGGCAGAGAAAACTTTCGACCGATTTTGCGGAGATAATCACGGAACCTGAATACAACGAGGAATACCACAGAAGAACGCTTGATTCTTCAGTAAACATCATGAAAAAGAAGGTAGAGAAAAAGGAAGAAAAACATGACGAAGAATGAAAAATTAGAGACAGTTATCCGCACCCTTTCCGATAAAAAAGGGGTAAATATCATGGCTTTTGATGTCGAGAAGAAGTCCGGTTATACCGATTTTATGGTTTTTGTGACTGGAACGAGTACCCAGCACAATACGACTATGGCCGATTCGCTTTTCCGCGAGCTCAAAAACGCAGGATTCGCGAAACCGCTGGTCGAAGGCGAGACGAGTGCGAAATGGATTCTTGTCGATGCGGGAAGCGTCGTCATCAACATCATGCTTGAGGAGCTGCGCGACTACTACTCTCTGGAAGACATCTGGAGCGGTTGCGCAAAAGTCGATATAAGTTCTTATCTTCAGTAATGAAAATCACTTTAATCGTTGTAGGAAAACTCAAAAGCCAGTTCAGGGAGATCGATGATTTTTTCCAGAAAAGGATAAAGATCTATTCTCCGCTTGAAATAATTGAGCTGAAAGAGCGCAACGACATCGTGCTTGAAACTGAAAGCATAATAAAATCAATACCTTCAAATTCGTTTGTAGTCGCTTTGCGTGAAACCGGAAAAGGGCTCGACTCGCTTTCTTTCGCAAAACTTTTAAGCGAAAAATCGGTCTCGCACGGCTCGATCTGCTTCGTGATAGGGGGCGCTTACGGATTCGGCGACATAAACGAAAACCTCACTCTTTCGATTGCGCCGTGGACGCTTCCGCACCAGCTTGCGCGTATAAACCTTCTTGAGCAGATCTACCGCGGACTTTCGATAAACAGCGGCTCCGGTTATCATCACGGGTGAAGATTTGTTGTTTCTATGGGGGCATGAATGCAAAAGTTGTTGAAATCAATGGTTGTTTTGTTGGTTTTTGTATTTGTTTCCTGCACATCTTCAAAATCGCATAACGATTCGGACACAATGCCTGACGCGGATCCTGATGACATCGAAACTGTTGATGATGACGCAGACCCCGAAGAAGATTCGGATTTTCTTGATGACTCGGATGAAACAGGGACTCAGGATGAAGAACCTGTTGTTGAAGAGTGTGATCCTCCGTTAAGCAAGGCATCGTTTCCGTATCATGATAAAAATGGAAATATCACTTTCTGCCGTCCAGGTTGCGATGAACAGACAGAAAAAAATCCGCAGTGTGTAGACAACCTGTGGAAAATCGCTTCAAAACGGCTTTATGCCGCTTCTCCTGAATCCGAATGCAAAGATTCCTATCCGTGCGATATGTCTGCATTTAGGAATATGACAACAGATGATATTGATGCACTTGAAGCATGGACAGGGAATAAGTTTGATCATCGTCCGCATGAATGTGACACGCTTGTAAATGCTACGTCCAAAGAGTCGGGGGAATGGTGGGAAAGTGGTTATGATCCGCAATTAAGATATTACGGTATCAATGACGGAAAAGTTGGTGTAGTATTGAAAAATACTAAAACTAAATGGGATACAAAAGATTTCACTACTTCGCAAAAAACGGTGATTTATGATGTCGTTTCAGGAAATTACAGAGCCGTAACTCCTGCATCTGCAAACATATCGGCATATTACAAAGGCTGCTTCTTTTTTATGGGGCAGGATTTCAGATATCAGAATGCAAGCGGTGTTTATTATCTTATCTATGCCTGTGATGACGGCAGAATGGAACTTGCATATCCTGTTTCAGTGGATTACCTCTGGTGGTCGCCTGCAATCAACGAAAAATGGGCTGTCGCCAACATTCAGGAAAAAGAGGACGAAGAAAAATCCGCCATGTATGCAAGGATCGACGAATGGAAATGGACAAAAATTTATCCCGACAGACCACTTTATTACCCTAATATTGTCAAAGACAAAGCTGTATTCAGCGATCCTTTTATGAAAGCTTACTACTGTGACCTTTCAAAAAATCCGCAGAGTCTAGATGATTGTATCGTTATAAATGAAGACGAGTCGGAAGAGATAGAGCGGCCTGTAATAAACAAAGATAACGATAGGGAGGTTCTTTACGGCGCCGGAGGGCGTATAAAAAGGCTGAAAATTAAGGAAAACGGCGAAAAGGAATATTCGGTGCTTTTGGATACTTTCGGAACAGATGACGGAATCAGCAGTCCATATGAACATTCTTTGAGAAAAGTAACCGATGATATGGTTTACTACAGCGAACGTCTGGTAACAAAAGGAGACGGGGACGTCAACACATGCTTCTACAATAGAAAATCGCAAAAAGTTTCATGCATGAAAAAAATTGAAGGATATGATAAATATCACCTCGGCGCGGAAGACTGGGAAGGGAAATGGATGCTTTACCAGCTTTCTACGGCATGGCAGATTGTCAGGGACCTCGACTGTTACTGCGAAAAAGAGGGTGTATGTCCGTTGGCGGAATGATCCGTATCTGATTTATACAAATTTTATCATTGAAAAAAAATATTGATTTCTTAATATTGTGCGGATTTTGGAGAGGTTCGCATGAAACCGTCGTTTTTTGTTCTGTTTTCAGTTTTGTTTTTAACTTTCCCGCTTTTTTCCTATCACGACTGCCTGAATGATGAGAATGTGACTGAGGCCTGTATCAGAGAGCTTTTCAAAGCAAATGAATTCGCTCTTGCCGCGTCGCATATAGACAAGGCGGAATTTGCTTCAAAGACCGATTACACGATCCTGAAAATCGAGCTTTTTATGAAACTCTCAAGATACGACGAGATAGAAAAACTGATAAATTCTCTGCCGAACGATGTGAAAAATACGCTTTACTACAAAGTGATGCTGGTGAAGACTTTCGCGGCGAGAAAACGTTTCAACCAGGCTCTCGAGATCATCGATGAAATCAAAAGTACCTATCCGGTTTACTATCTTTTCAGCGATCTTGAATGCTTGAAAGGCGATGTCGCGCTTTACAGGCGTCAGTATGACTCGGCACTTGAATTTTACGACAAATGCCTTGACGCGCAGGATAACGGCGTCGCCGCTTTCAACCGCATTCTGGCGCTGGAAAAGAACGGCGAACCGCAGGTCACTTTCCTCAAGGATTATGTGGAATATATGGACAGTTACGGCTCTCTTTCGTGGAAAAACCAGATCGTGGAGAGGCTTGTAAAACTCAAGAAAAACAAAGGTGTGCCGAATTCTTCTTCGCCTTACTATGTGAGATGGCTTTCGATAATGCGGCGCGAAAACAGACTTTCGCAGTTTTTTACCGACGAATATCTGAATCTGCCGTTTCCTGCGAATCTTGAAATTGCGGACTATCTGATTTCGGCGAAACGCTATTCCGACGCGCTGAAGATGCTTGACGACGCAATTTCAAAGCAGACGAAGGCTAACGATGCGAAATACAAGCTCGTGAACAAAAAATACAGAGTTCTCAATCAGGCGGGGCGAGAGGTCGAGGCAGCCGATTTTCTCCTCAAATCTTCTGACGAGTTCGCCGGAACGCAGAAAGACAGGATGAAATTCCTTGCCGCTCTGGTCTATTTTGAAAACGGCATGGCTGAAAAGAGCAAGGAGATTTTGGGCGCTATCGTCGCAATGAGGCAGAACTCGAAATATTTCATGCTTTCGCTTTACAAACTCGGGCTCATTTATCTTTTTGAAGGTAACGATCTCTACGCTTTCACGATGTGGTCGGAGTTCCTTCTTTCCGAAAAGATGAATTACGACAAATTCGTTGACGGGAAGGGGAGTTATGAGGCGATAACGGGGCTTACCGCGCTTCTGGACAGGATAAACGGCTACTGCGCGGCTCTTACGGACTTCAATTTTCAGTGTTCTGTCGATGAGAGCGGTATTTCCGAAAGCGTGAACAGTTTCATTTCGTACTACGACTTTACTTATTTTCACATAATCGAAAGTGAAAATTTCAAAAAGAAACCAGATTTCGGAAATGTTGCCGCCACATCGGACAAATGGCTCTCGAACAGGGTCGAAAACGGCGCTACAAAAGAGGAGTTTGCCGAATCTCTGAACCAGCTTCCTGCCAAAATAAAGAAACGCGAGCCGGTGCAGATGATTGATTTGTTTCTGAAAGCCGATAACTTTGACGGAGTCGAGTTTTATGTCGATATGATGCGGACATACACCTCTTACAACGAATCAAAACATGCGAAAAACGCTTCTGCAATGCGTATTGCGATGCCGGAAGCACAGATCCTTGACGAATTTTCTTCGAACTACAAAGAAATACTTTCAAAAATCCATCTTGTCTACAACAAATTTTTCAAGAAAACGGCGAAAGTCACAAGTTACTACTACAATCAGTTCTCTCCTGACCTTACTTATTCGCCGCATTACGGCAAACAGTATGAGTGGCGGATGCTTTATCCGACGCCTTACCTTGAGGATGTCCTCAAACTTGCCGGCGAGTTCAACGTTCCTGTCCAGCTCATTTATTCGATAATGCGCGCTGAAACATATTACCGCGAATCGCTTTCTTCGAATGTCGGAGCGCTCGGACTCATGCAGATCATGCCGCAGACTTTTGAAAAAATCAGCAAATTCGGCGGGATAAAGATTCACGATCCGATGAATCCGTACGACAGCATGAAGGCTTCCGTCTGGTATCTTTCAAAACTTCTCAAACGTTTCGACAACAATCTGATTGCCGCGACAGCCGCTTACAATGCAGGTCCGCACAATGTTTCCGACTGGATATCGCGTTACGGCGGGAAGGAGGCATACCTTTTTGTCGAGATGATTCCTTACAAAGAGACACGCGACTATGTCAAAAAAGTAATGAAATTCTACATGATTTACAGCTATATCTACGAAGGCGAGTTTTTCAATGTCGGTTTAAACGGCATTTATGATGTCCTGGAAAACAGTGATGTTGTAAATTTCTGATTCTGGTAAAATAAATCAAATTTATATTTGACAAAAATCTTTTTGTGAGTAATAGATAATTGTTTTATGATTGTTTTTTAAGGTGATGCTGTGAGGAAATTATTTTTTCTATCTATTTTAATCTTGTTTTGTTCATGTTCGCAAAACGGTGTGGGAGATTATGATTTACCCGAAGATTGCGGCGGAAAGTGCTATGTTGCGCATGACATCAATTCTTTACAGGATGCGCTGATCAATTCCGCAGCCGCTTTTTCGAACTGCGTATGTCTGGGGAGCGGCGTTTTTGAAAGTTCTGTGATGATTGCGAAACCGCTCAGGCTTTTTGGCAGGAAAGACGGCTCGACTTATTTGAAAAGTCTTGCGGTTTCCGATACTTCAGGGGTTCTGCTGCGCGATTTTTCCTTTAAAGATGTTTCAACTGATTCTGCTGCGCTTTTTATTTCGGGAAGTTCCGTTGAAATTGAGAATGTTTCATTCTCGAATATCGGCGCGGCTTCGGTTTCCGGCGGCAGAGGAATCGTTGTTTCCGGAAATGAATCCGAAGTTTTCATAAAAAATTCAAAAATCGAAAAAACGGACGGAACAGGGATTCTCATCAATGGGGCTCACAAAGTTTTTTTGGAGAATGTGAATGTTTCAAAGTGCGGTTTTGCCGGAATCTGGGCTCAGAATCAGAGCGAAGATAGTGGAATTCTGTCGGTTTCCGGCGGCAGAATTGAAGAAAACAGCGCTGTTGCGGTTGAAATTCTCGGGAAGACTGCTCTGAAAATTTCAGGAACCGTAATCAAAAATATCAAAAAAAGGGATGTCGCGTTTGAAACTGTAGGGGACGGAATAGTTGTCAAGAACCCTTTTCTTTCCGAAAGCGGGTCTGTCGCCATAGAAAACAGCTCGGTTTCAGATTTTGCCCGTGCCGGAATAATTCTCGACGGCGGCAGTTCAACCGAAGAGCCCGGAGCGGAATTCAAAAATCTTTCACTTGTTTCGGACAGAGGCTCTTTCGGTCTTGTCGTGCAGAATGCCGCCGAAACACAGAGTCTGAGGAACGGGATTGTTGAAAACGATTTTTCTTCCGCTGATATAAAGCGCGAGGGCGAACTTTTTATAATTGATTCTTTCTTTGAGCTCAAATGACGGTATTTATTATTGTTTTTATTGCGTTTTTTGCGTTTTCATGCGGCGGAGTCTCCGAAAATGTTCCGTCGGAAGATGATGATTTCGGTGAAATTCCCGATGAAACGGCTGAAGAGTGTGCGGAAAACGCCGTTTTATATCAAAAGCCCGAACTGCCTCAAAAGCCCGAAATTGCTGAAATAAGGAAATACGACAAAAATTTTGAGTGTATTCCGCTGCCGGAGCCTGAAAACGGGGAACTTGTTCTTGAAAGCGGCTGTTTTTCAGGCTGTATAAAAGCCGAAGGAAAACTCAGAATTTCTGGAAACGGTGCCGAAAACACGATGATAGTATGCGAAGACGATGAAAATGAGGCTGTTGTGACCGTTTTCCCTGATGCGGAAGTGACTATTGAAAATCTCTCTCTTTCGGGAAATGTGCGCTGTATTTTTGCTGAAAACGGTTCATCAACAACTGTGAGAAACAGCGTTCTTTCACACTGTACGAAAGGGGGAATAAACATCTGTCCGGATGAAGCTGGATGCCGCGCCGATCTTACGGTTATTGACAGTTTTATCGGCGATATCGATGAAGCTGCATCAGGCATAAGTTACGGAATTTCTTTCGGAAACGGCAGTTTGAGTGTCTTGGGAAGCGAGATTGCGGGAGTCAATTCTTTCGGCATAGCGGTCTGGGGAGAAAAGGGGGAAAACAACAAAATAACCGTGGAAAATTCTGTCGTTTCAGGAATTTACGGCGGTTTGAGAAGTTATGAAGGCCACGGTTTCTATGCCGAAAACTCAGCTGATATCACAATAAAAAGGAGCATATTTTCTGATGCGGCGACTTCTTTTGTTTTTGTTTCGGGGGAAGAAAACGAAATAGCTCTTCATCTCGTTGATTTTACAGCGGAAAACATGCTCGAAACCGGAGAAGAGCAGGGCGGGGTCGTGCTTGACGGCGGGATTGCAGCCTCTTTTGAAAGGGTCAGCATCGAAAACAGCCGGGGAAACGCCGTTTTTTCACGCGGAGCACTGCTTTATTCAGAGGATCTTTCAATAAAATCAGTATATTCCGACGGTCTTCTGCAAAACGGTTTCGGAATGCAGATTGTTGACGGAAGTGAGATTTTCATAAAAAATCTTTCGGTAATTTCTGCGGAAAGGGCAGGGGTGCTGCTTGACGGAAAATGTGCGGCTGACATTGAGGATTTTGAAATAATATCGACAAAATCGGACAGCAGCACTAAGGAGTACGGTGTCGGGGCGGGGTTTCAGAACGGAGCTTCTGTTTCGCTGAAAAACGGCATGCTTTCTGACAACCGTGAAATGGGGATTCTTGCGGTAAGATCCGATGTCGCTTTGGAAAATGTTGCGGTGAAGAATACGAAACCAAGGGAATGTACCGAGGAAAAGAACTGTATTTTTGCCCCCGACACCGATTTCGGCCACGGTATATCGGTTTATTTCGGTTCAGTCCTCCGTTTTGATTCTCTCACTCTTATCGCCAACAACAACGGTCTGAATATAGAAAGCTCGGAAGTTGCAGGTTTCGGGGAGAAAGAAATTTTATTTTACAGGAACATTACGGCTGTTAATGTGTGGAATATCAGTGATTTCGAGTTGCTGGAAGAAAATCTTTCAAATTCGTCTTTCTGCGGGAACGAATCGGTTTTTACTGCCGATTCTCAGCCGGTAAGGGATTCTTTGTGATTTTAAAGCAGTTCCTTGAGCTGCTGGAGCCTTTCGACAAAAACTTTCTCGAACATTTTGTAAGGCGCTATGTCTGTCATGTCGACGCCTGCGTCCTTGAGGATTTCGATAGGCGGTTTCGAGGTTCCGGCTTTGAGGAAGCCGTTGATATACTGCTCTGCCGGGATCTTGCCGCTTCTGACGCCTTCAGCGAGCGAAAGTGCGCCGATAAAGCCGACGACATACTTGTAAACGTAATAGTTGTAGTAGAAATGAGGAACGAAAGCCCACTCGTTCTTGTAGAGCTCGTCGATCTTCATGAGGCCGTATTCCTCGCCGTAGTACCTGCTCAGAGTCTGGCCGTAAAGGTCGTTGAGAAATTCGGGAGTGAGAACTTCGCCGGCTTCGACTTTCTTGTAGATCCCGTCCTCGAATTCAGCGAACTGCATCTGTCTGAAAACAGTCGATCTCGCCATTTCGATGAAGTGATTGAGGAGGAATTTCTTCTCTTCCTTGTCCTGCGTCGTATCGATAAGGCGGTTGATGAGCATGATTTCATTGAAAGTACTTGCAACTTCGGCTACAAAAATCGTGTACTGCGACTTTTCGTAGGGCTGGAACTTGTTGGAATAGTATGAATGGATCGCGTGACCCATTTCGTGAGCCAGAGTTGAAGCCGAATTGTAGTCGTCAATGTGGTTCAAGAGAACGTAGGGATGCGTGTCGTAAGCCATGCCTTCCATGTATGCGCCGCTGACTTTGCCTTCGTTCGGATAGATATCGACCCAGCCGTTTGCCGGGTCCATAGCTTCGGCGATAGCTTTTCTGTATTCGTCTGTCATGCAGGACATCGCTTCGTTTATGAGTTTTACGGAATCTTCGTAGGTGTAGACTCTGCTGTTGCCGCCTTTTACCATAGTTGCGTAAATATCGTGGTAGCCCTGATCCGGAATATTGAGGACTTCCTTTTTGAGAGCTAAATATTCGTGAAGTGCCGGCAGAATGGCGCGGACATTGTCACGCAGAGTGTAGAAGAAATTCGACGGAAGCTCGTTTTCCTTCATCTCCTTGTCGAGAGCATCGGAATATTTTCTGATCTTTGCGACTGTCGCATAGTATTTTGTCTGGTAGTGAAGCATCTTCGCAAGCGAGTTTTTGTAGCTGTCGTAAGTTTTCCAGAAAACGTCGAAGATTTTCTTTCTCGTCTCGCGGTTGTCGCTCTGGCGGAATCTTGCGTAAGTCTGGATGTTCGCTTCCATTTTCTCGCCTTCAAGTTCGATTTCGGGGAACTTCATGTCAGCCGAAGCGAAAGTGGAGTAGGTTTCGTATTCGCCGAGAGCCAAGCCGCCGAACTCAGCCATGATCTTCTCTTCTGGTTCGGAGAGAGTGTGCGGCTTGTTCAGAAGAATAGCGTCGAAATATCTTGAAAAATCACTGAAATCAGGATCGTTTTTGAAGCCGAGCAGCTTTTCTTCGCTGTAGGAGAGAAGTTCCGGCTCCATGAAAGAGCTTGCAGCCGCCATTTTTGTCATAGCTGCAGCCGCCATGCCCGAAAGTTCCTGCCATTTGCCGACGCTCATGTCGACATCGCGGTTTCTGTCTGCGTAACACTGAAGTTTTGCGCCTCTTCTCATTGCGTCGCTTGAAATTCTGAGAGCTTTGAGAAGAGTTTCCTTTTCACCGAGTTTTCCGGCGAATTTCACGATTTCGGCAGCGTCTTTTTCAAGGCACTGGAACTCGTTAGCGACTTCTTCTTCATTTTTGTACAGGTGGCTCGTCTGCCAGCAGTTTTTCGGATCGACTTCGTTTCTTTTCAGCATTTTTTCCTCCAAATCAAATGTTCATAAACAAATTGCGCGGCATTATAATTTTTCTTGAGAAAAGCACAAACAAAAATAAAATTCTGCGGCGGACTTGATGATTACAGACTGTAGGAGGTCAAAATGAAAAAACTCATCGTTTTGATTGGCTTTTTTATGATTTTATCGCTTGCAGGCTGCGGCGGCAGTTCTTCAAGCGGAGAGAAGGGTGCTGAGCCGGATGATGACGGTTCCGCGCCGTTCAATGACGATGAAACTGGCGATTTCGAGGTCGTCAGTGACGATGATTTTACGGAACCGGCTGAAGAAGATGCCGCTCCGCAGACATACGAGGAATGGGAAAACGCCTACGCAAAGGCGGATGCTCAGGCGGAGCAGGTTCAGGCTCCGTTTGTAGAGGCGAACACGAACTTCGGAATGACGCTCTTCGCGAAGCTCAACGAGCGTGGCGAAAACATCATGATTTCACCGCTTTCAATTTCAATCGCCATGGCGATGACTTTAGGCGGTGCGGGAAACAGCGGAACATTCGACGAGCTGATGGATTTTCTCGGCTACAAGGCGGCGGGGTACGACGACTACATGACGCTGAACGAGCAGTTTGACTTTCTTTTGCAGAGTCTGACCTATTTCGATAAGGATTTCGAGCTTTCTCTGGCAAATTCGATGTGGCTTGACGACGACTTCAGGGGAAAGGTCAGCAAGACGTTTGTGAACGATCTTAAAAAGTATTACGGCGCCGGCTATTTTGTCGAGGATTTCGCTGATTCGAAAACTGTAGGGAAGATCAATTCCTGGGTCAATAATGAAACAAACGGGAAAATTACTGAAATTATTGATAAAATAGACGAAGACACGATGATGCTCCTGCTAAATGCGGTCTATTTCAGGGCAAACTGGATGCAGCAGGTCGACTCGGAAGGAGAGATTGAACAGGGATACTTTGTCACGAGCAGCGGTTCAAGAAAACCGGCTAAGTTCTTCCGCGGAATGCTTCGCGAGCGTCAATTCTACAACGGACCGGCTGTGCGAGACGGTATGGATATCCGGATGCTGGCTGTTCCTTTCGGGAGATGGGCGGCTTCAATATACTTCTTCATGCCGTGGGACTCCGACGGTTCTGTTGACGATATGATTGCCGAGATGGCCGAAAACGGGATCGGAAAATATTTCGACAGAGTCAACGATGCGTACAGAGATTACAGCGAATTCGAGCTCCCGCGCGTCAGATTCGAATACAAGGAGTCGGTGGAGGATGACTTTTACGGGATGGGGCTGAAAAAGCCGTTTGACGATAATTACGGCTTTGACGGGATTGTCAAAGACAAACTCATTATCAGCGAGATCCTTCACAACACCTACTTCAGCATGGATGAAAAGGGAGTCGAGGCATCGGCTGTGACTAAGGTTGACTTTGAAGTCGGCGCAGGTGTAGACGGCTTTGACCCGACACTTTTCCGTTTCGACCGGCCGTTTGTATTTGCTGTCCGCGACGACAGAACAGGCACGCTTCTTTTCATAGGCAAGGTCGAAGAGCCTGAGTTCGACTGATTTTCGAGCCAATATGTCAAAATATTTGTAGATTTTCTTGAGAAAAGCACAAACAAAACTAAAATTCCGCGGTTTTTTTGTTAATTTGGAGATCGAGATGAAAAAAAGTTTTAGAATCATTTTTGGTTCCTTGTTCTGTTTCTTTCTTTTCCTTGCCGTTTCCTGCGGCGAATCTGAAAAAAAGCCTGATCCGCTTGAAATCACTCACAAAATTCTGCTCGAAACAAGTGAAGGAAACATCACTTTGGGGCTTTACGGCAACGGAATGCCCGGCACAGTGACCAATTTTGTGGGATATGTTGAGCGCGGTTTTTATGACGGCCTCATTTTCCACAGAGTCGTCAAAGGATTCGTGATCCAGGGCGGCGGACTTTACGAAAATCTGACGGAAAAAGAGCCTCTTGCACCGATAAAACTTGAAATGCCGCCTAGTGTCGAAGTCAAGGACGAAAGCGGCAAGGTCACGGGCAGAAAACTTCTGATTTCCCACGACAAATACACTCTGGCCATGGCAAGAAGACGCGATCCAGACAGCGCCGCAAGCCAGTTTTACATCACTTTGGAAGCGACGCACAACCTCGACCCGAATCCGAACACGACGCAGCCCAACGGATACGCTCCTTTCGGAAAGGTCCTCGAAGGTTTTGAAGTTGTCGACAAAATCGGCGCGAAACCTGTTACGACGAAAAACGGCTATCAGGGCGTTCCTGTTGAAAATGTCAGAATAATCAAGATGAGCATCATTGAAAAACCGGGAATGAACAAGGAGAAAAAATAATGAAATTCGAAGTTTACCGCGAAGTTCAGTTTTCATCCGCCCACAGACTGAGAAACTACCACGGAAAATGCGAGAATCTTCACGGCCACAACTGGCGCGTAAGACTTTTCGTGACGAGAGACGGGCTTGACGAAACCGGCTTTGTAATGGATTTCAAGGTTCTTGACGCGGTTTTGAAAGAAATTATGGAGCTTCTCGATCATAAAGATTTGAATTCATTGAAAGAATTTGAAACCGTAAATCCCACTGCCGAAAATATCGCGCTTCTTGTCTTCAAACTCGCGGAAGAGAAAATCGCCAAACTGGATAAGGAAGTTAAAGTCTCCAAAGTCTGCGTCTGGGAAAGCGATAAATCGTGTGCCGTAGTTCAGCTGTAACCTTGGTAAAGCCTTAAATCGGCAGACTCAAAATTATTCCTGTTGACTTTGATTTTTTTTGGATTAAAAACAGTCTTGTCTTAGGTTCTCGATAATTGATGCATGGAGATTTTACCGGTTCTGTCGCGAGGCGGATACCTCATTGGCAAATACATCACGGGCAGTGGTGGATCGGTAAACAAGCCGGCGCTCGTTTTAAGCAGTTGTTTTCGGCTTGAGGGGCTTTTGCAGGTTGTCAAAGACTCTTTTCCCCGCACGAAATTATCAAAAAAGTTTTTTATAAACATTCTATCGCACTGATGGCGGGGGTTAAAATGGATTGTCTTTCTAAATTTAGTGAAATTAAAGAAAGTATCGTCAAATGTTTGCTGGAAAAGCGTTCGGAAGAAGACTGGAAGAAATGGGTCGACGAATGGATCATAGATATTCAGGATTTGTATGGAGTCGCAGAACATATAATAACTAAATCCCCTTCCGCATTTCCTGACAGTTTGTACTATATTCTGGCCGGTTTTTTGAACGATACTGACTTTTTGAAATCCGCTCTGCAAGAGAAACATCTGAATCCTGTAATTTATTTTGAGCTACTTGAAGAATTGTCAGACACAGGCTTTGCCTGTCTGCGCGACGATGCAAAAAAAGAAGTTGCTGGGATCCTCTTTGAATTTAAAGAATTTATTGATCAAAGCTATCGTTGCCGCGGAATAAGCTATGAGGAGGTAAATAAAAAATTCCTCTCTTTGATAAAGTCGCTTGATCCCGAATATGACGTGACAGATATCCTCAGGAGCATTGCGGCAATGATGATAAGAGATACTGAAGTGAAAAATGAGAAGGATCTTTTCGAAGTAACAGGCGGGGTGTGCGCATGGAATTTTATAAACAGCTACAACTGTCTGGAGTTTCTGTATGTCGACGGTGTATTTAATGAAAAGAAATTTGATGAGATAAATTCATTTTTCTACAAAAACTTCTTTCGTGAAAAAGTACTCAATAGCGAGTGCTTTAAAAAACTTCCGGAATTTTTTCAAAAGACAGTCATTTTCCTGCAGATCGGAGGTTTTAAAAACGGTGAGCTTCTGTCCGAACTCGGAATCGATAACGATGATTTGAAAGAGTATTTGAAAAAAGAGATTGATAACTTTCTACTTGAGCTCAAGAAAATTGCCGGAAATGCAGGAAAACCCTCCGATTACTATGCCGGAGAATCCCTATCCCAACAATATTGGTTATCTGACCCGGAATCGTATCTTGTGACACAGATCTTTAACAGATCTATCTCGTTTCTGAAAAAATATTCCGGATCATGGAAAGCGCTGAAACCGATGCTCGCCATTTTCAGAAGCCTTAAGAAACAGGCGTATCATATGTGTCTGCAGCGACGGGAAATCTACTTATACCCATGGGCTTTCGTGCCAGTCAGTATAACTCAGCTTTTGGGCTCCATGGAGGAGAGTGAAACTAGGGAAGTGTGCGCTGAGTGGTTCGAATATCTCGGAAAGCAGCTGCGTTCGGCTGATGATTTCGAAGTGAAAAAACGTACTGAAAATCCGGAACTAGTTCAGGAAAAGTTCAGGAATGGCTACGACATAAAAGTGATCGAACCGCATCCTGTATGGCGGGAAGCATACTGCGAAGCGGCTGGCGATCTGCGAGTAAATTTAGGCTTTGAAAAATGCAGGATATTTAAACACCTGCAAAAATATGATATTGATGAGAATGTGAGAAAGGCGGCAGGCAAAACTCTAGAACGTGTTGAGAAAATCAAGGAAAAGTTCGATTCTACTTCAAGAAAAAGAGCACTTCTCAACGCATGGTGGTGGTACAGAGTCGCGCATTTGAAAAGCCTGAACATTGATTTTGACTGGGTGTCGGCACAGGACCGCAAGAGGAAGGAGGTCAGTTTCTACTTTCCGAAAGATTTCTTTTAGGAGAAGGAAATAAAACCGCTATTTCCCGCTTCTGATTATCTCGTTGACTCTGTTCACGAAAACTTCGGGGCAGGCTGGTTAATTGTTTGAAAGAAAAAATTGTTTAAATATTTGTGTTTTATTGATAAATAAATCAATTTTTTATATTGTTTATGTGATTTAAAAATTGATCTTTTATAATTGTTAAAGTAGAATGATTCGATTTCGGAATTTAGTCGTTTTTGCGAGTAACCTGCGATTCAAAAATTTGCGGTTTTATGATTGTTTTTATTGCAAAAAATAGAATCTAAGTATAATTGTTTCGTAATTTAGTTGTTTTTGCGAGTAACTTCCGACGGAGGAAAAATGATAGTCGAGCGTGAAAAATATCTTCAGGCTTTACTGAAAAAAAGGTGGAACGGTCAAATAAAGATTGTGACAGGCATCAGAAGATGCGGGAAAAGTACGCTTCTTTTCGGGCTTTTCCGACAGGCTCTTATTGATTCAGGTGTCAGGCAGTCTCAGATTATAATTTTGGAGCTTGATTCCGATGCAAATGAAAAATATCGGAATCCTGACGCTCTTTCGGCGTATATCCGTCAGAAAATCATAGATCCGCGGGAAAAATATTATGTTCTGCTTGATGAAATCCAGTATGCAATATCGAAGGAAGAACTGAAAAACAAGGATAACCCGGTAAAATTATACAGTGTTTTGAACGGCTTGCTGCATCTTGGGAATGTTGATGTCTATGTGACCGGCAGCAATTCAAAAATGCTGTCGAAAGATATTTCCACCGAGTTCAGGGGACGCGGTGATGTCATCAAAGTTTATCCGTTTTCGTTCAACGAATATTACCGCGCTTCCGGCAAGGACAAATTCGATGCATACAACGAATATGTGATGTTCGGCGGAATGCCTTATCTTTTGAATCTGGATTCTGACAATGAAAAACACGAATATTTAGCCGGACTTTTTGAAGAAATTTACTTCAAGGATATCGAGGAACGCTATGATGTGGCGACACCGGGAATTTTGCGCGAACTTGCATCAGCTCTCTCATCTTCAGTGGGTTCGCTCACGAACGCAAGCAAAATTTCCAAAAGCATAAAAACAGCTAAAAACATCAGCATTGATCCTGAAACTATCGGGAAATATTTGAATTATCTGACAGACAGCTTTTTGTTCAGCGAGGCCGCAAGGTATGATGTCAAAGGAAAAAAATATTTTGAATATCCTTACAAATATTACTCGGTTTAAGAAATGCACGGCTCGGTTTCAGGCAGCAGGAAGAGAACCATATTCTGGAAAATTTGATTTACAACGAGCTTTTATGCCGCGGTTGTATTGTTGATGTCGGAGTCGTTCCTCTTGTTGAAAGGGATAATGCCGGCAGGCGAACGCAGAAAAACTGCGAAATTGATTTCGTGGTCAGAAAAGGAAGTAAGCAATATTACATACAGTCAGCTCTTTCCATAGATGATCCTCTAAAAGAAGCAACGGAACTCAGACCTCTTCTCCGGACAAAAGATTCTTTCAAAAAAATTGTTGTCTCAAAGTCATACGGTAAAAGCTGGATCGATGAAAACGGCATTCTCAGGATAAATCCGATTGACTTCCTGCTTGATGAAGAGAGCCTTGAAAGGTGAGATCATGGTTGCACATCAAGTCAGTTTTTTGATATGTATACTTGAAAACTGACAAGCCTACTGATTGCAAGTGGGTGGTTTATTTCCCGTTTCCGATTATCTCGTTGACTTTGTTCACGAAAACTTCGTGGCAGACGAATTCAGACTCCATTTTCGAGATGTTGAAAGCCATCTGGGTGCTTTCGGCTCTTGTGGTCAACTCTCCTTTTTCATTGAAGATTTCGTATCCTCGTATTCGAGGAGGCTTGAGACTATTTTCGCGTTTTCGCCGAAGTAGATTTAAAGTATTCTGCTGTTTTGCTCAGAATGACTCGATTTTCTCAAAACTGTCTTCCCAAAATTTTTTTGACTTGACCAACGGCGAGAGTGAGCGCCCGTCTCTTCAAAAGGCGGGCGAAATATGCTCGCTACGCTGCGCAAAATGCAACCTCCTTTACTCCGCGTTCCTCACACAACGTACAGAGTTGTTTATAGTCGTATAGAAGTCGATCTTATCTAAGATGCTCAAGCCCAAGTCGAATTGCACAACCCACGCGAAGCTGGTATCGTAGACGTAGGTAGAGGAAGACCAGAAATCGCCAGTCTGCATATCCGGGGAATATGAAGTTTCATAGTTTATCAAAGATGCCAGTTCATTCTTGTTAGGAAGTCTCCAGTCACTATAACCAGCGTACGTTGAATTTTCACAGTGTGTGAGTTCACTATCCCACGACAGCGTGCTTGTCGAAGAATATTCTTTCTGCCACATAAGACCGGTTCTCAAGTCAGTGACTGTTTTGCCATCCGACGATGTCGTAAAATCACTAGATACGGCTGGTTCATCTCTTCTCCGCTCACACAAAGAACATTGAGAGTGTTGGTTTTTGAGAAATAACTGTCATTATAACCGTAATAAAATCCGGCAGCCGGATAAAACACATAAGCATAGCTTGTGTTGCCTTTGACTTCGTTGTTTGTCCACAATTTTGTGCTGTCTTCTGTCGGCATTCCGGTGAAATTCGAGTTTATTGCTGGATTATTTTTGCTGTTGTCAACAATTGTCAGGAACTCAAGCGGATTCGGAACACGCCAGTTGCTCTTGCCGCCGTAATTCGAGCTGTTGAGCTCGTTGCAGTGCGTGTTTCTGTCTGCCCAGGTATAGGTGCTTGACGAAGGCGATTTTTCCCAGGTGAGACCAGTGTTGTTGTCTATAACTACATTTGAGGATGACGAGAAACTCTGCGGCGTGCATTTGCCAAGGCTCGCATAATATGCATCCTGACCGAAATAAATATTACTTTCGGAAGTAGGGCAGGTGATAACTGCATTTGACGAAGATGTCTTGTAGCATTTATCTTGCCCCGTGCAGATGTTGCCGAGAGTAAGACGGCGTTTGTCTCTGCAGCCTTTCTCTACTCCCCACCAGTAATAATTCTCTTCGCATTCGCAGGCATATTGAGTTTCAGTTACCGGGTTGCATATTCCGGTTGAATTCGGAATATTACACGGGTTATTCAGGCATAGATTCTTCATGCATTTCTTTGAAGGTGGATCCCAAACATAGTTATTTTCGCATTCGCAGGTATATCTATCCCAGCTGTTTCCAATGCAGGTTCCGGTTTCACCGATACTGTTGCACGGATTAGGATCGCACGGAGTCTGTGGATAATCGTTGTCCGGTTCAGTGTCGCCATTGTCGGGTGCTGTATCGCCGCCGTCAGGTGTCGAATCACCGTAGTCGGATGTTGTGTCGGTGTCATCTGGCTGTTCTGGCGTAGAATTGCCGTTGTCGGGCTGTTCAGGTGTCGTATCGGGATTTTCATGTCCGGAGTCTGACGGTTCTGAATCATCAGGCACGCTGTCTGCCGTATCTTCGTCAGTCACGGTTTAGCCAGTGTCGGTTGTGTCACCGGTTTTAGAGCCTCCGCCGCAAGAAATCATCAAAAACATTGCCGCAAGAACGGCAAAAACAATAAAGAATTTTTTCATACTAAACCTCCAAAATTAAAAAAATCATCAAAATTATTGAAATTTTTTGCAGAAAAAGCTTGACTGTAATTATAGCTGGGACACGCTTTTTTTATAGTTGCGTTGCGTTTTGCCTCGGAATCACAAAAACCGGAAAAGTTTAGGGAAATTGAGTTGAAAGGCAAGTTTTTGTGCGGGCGGCTACCCGCGCTCCGGCATGAAATATACCGGTTGAAAACATTTGATTTTATGATATAATTAGTGGCTTTTGCAGGAGGTGCAAAATTGAAACTGTACACCATTGAGGATTTCAGGAAAATCAACAAGTTAGAAAATATCGTTATTTCTTTGCACGGACAACTCAGGCTCATAGAACGCAATATTTCTGTCGAAGATGTTATGAATGCGATTGATAACGGAGATATTATCGAACAATATCCTGAGGATTTTCCTTTTCCGAGCTGCCTGATATTGGGACTTACAATAAAAGGGCAATATATTCACGTTGTTGTAAGTATGAACGAAACAAAAATTTATCTGATTACAGCTTATGTTCCGGATCCTGCGAAATGGGAATCTGACTTAAAAACACATAAGGAGGCAAAAAAATGAAATGCATTCGCTGCGCAAACGACACTTACAAAAGCACGACAACGGAAGCTGTTGAACTTGGTTCCGGTGTTCTCGTCATCCGTAACATCCCGTGCTACAAATGTACTGTATGTGACGAGATTCATTTCACAGGTGATGTTGTAAAACGGCTTGAAGAGATTATTTCCTATGCAAAACAGCATATTCAGGAACTTTCTGTTGTAAACTTCGAAAACGCTGCTTAAAATTCGGCAGTTTATTTTCCTTTTCCGATTATCTCACTCACTCTGTTCACGAAAACTTCGGGGCAGACGAATTCGGATTCCATTTTCGAGATGTTGAAAGCCGGTTTAATCTTTGTATTTACAGTATATGATTTTGAATCAAAAAACAGGAACCGACTAAAATAAATAAAAATCGTTGCTTTTGCAATATGAAAGCATAATATTTCACGCAATTTTTATTCCGGAGGTAATCAATGAGCACTTTGCGCTGTAAAACAATGACTATGGAAGAGCGGAAAGCGCTTCTCTCAAAACTTGCGGAGCAGTTCCGCGAACACGAAAACTTCTACATGAGCGGTGATTTTGTTGAGAGCGAATGCCGCTCGAAATTCATAGATCCGCTGCTTGAATGTCTTGCATGGGATGTGAAAAACGAGAAAGGGGCGCGTTATGACAGGACAGAGGTGATTACTGAAGACCGTGTTGTGATTGCAGGTCAGGTGAAGCATCCCGACTACACGCTCTGTTACGGCGGCGAGCGGAAAATCTATGTCGAGGCGAAGCAGCCGAGTGTTAATCTGAAGACGAATCCAGAACCTGCGCTTCAGGTGCGCAGATATGCCTATTCAAGCAGAATGCCGATTGCGATTCTCACCGATTTCCAGGAGTTCGCAATCTATGATACCCGCATAAAACCCAAGCCCAACGACTCTGCGGCGGTTGCAAGAATCGACTATATGACTTATCAGCAGTATCTTGACCATTTCGACGATCTTTTCAACAGAATTTCGTGGAATGCCGTCGATCTCGGTAAATTCGACACTTATTGGGAAACTTCGCGGGACAAAAAGGGGACGGCGACTGTTGACAACGATATCCTTGCGATGATTGAAAAGTGGAGAATCATTCTTGCGGAGGACATTGCGCGGCGCGGCGGTGAAATTGACGAGTTCAATCTGACGGGTGCTGTGCAGAAAATCATCGACCGTATCCTGTTCCTGCGAATCTGCGAGGATAAGATGATCGAGCCGAGAAACTCCCTGAAAAATATTGTCGAAAAGAAGCAGAATATTTATGAAAAACTGAAAAAGCTCTTTTCGGCTGCCAACGATAAGTTCAATGCCGGTCTTTTCGCGACCGACAAATGGCTCGATTCGCTTGAAATTCAGGATAAAACGCTTTCAACAATAATCAAAGAGCTTTATTTCCCGGTATGCCAGTATGAGTTTTCAGTAATTCCGGTCGAGATTCTGGGTTCGATTTACGAGCGTTTTCTGGGGAAAATAATCCGCTTTACCAGAAAGACAAAAAGCGGGCACAGCCTTGAAATAATCGAGAAACCGGAAGTTCAGAAGGCGGGCGGAGTTTACTATACGCCTGATTATATTGTGAAATACATCGTGAAAGAGACAATCGGCAGAAAAATTGAGGGAAAAAAGCCGGAAGTTGTGGCAAAAATGCGTTTCCTTGACCCTGCCTGCGGGAGCGGCAGCTTTCTTGTCGGCGCGTATCAGTATCTTCTGGACTGGCATTTGGACTGGTATCTTAATAAAAATGTGAAAAAAGCCGAAAAACAGGGCAAAATATACAAGGATGCCGACACAAAGGAATACAAACTTTCGATTGAGGAAAAACGGGCGATTCTGCTGAACAACATTTACGGAGTTGACATCGATTCGCAGGCGGTCGAAGTGACGAAACTTTCGCTTTTCCTGAAACTTCTCGAAAATGAAGGAAAATCACTTTCTCCTGAAGGACAGATGAACATGTTCCGTGCCAGCGATCTCCGGGCGAAAATCCTCCCGAGCCTGAATGACAACATCAAATGCGGAAATTCGCTTATCGGAAGCGACTTTTACAACGACAGGAACCTGCTTCTTTTTGACATGAAGGAGCAGCGTAAAGTCAATGCTTTCGACTGGGAAAAGGAGTTTGATCTCAACGGTTTTGACTGCGTTATCGGAAATCCGCCGTATGGCGCGTATTTTTCGCAAGATGAAGAGAGCTATTTGCGTAAAAAATATCCGAATCAATCTTATCAGCTGGATTCTTATCTGATCTTTACAGAAAAAGTGGAACAGTTGGTAAAGGAAAACGGTTTGGTCGGTTTTATTATGCCCAACACATGGCTTTCGACTATTTTTGCAGGCAATATGAGAAAATATATTTTCGGGACATACATTGTCAGGAACATAAATCACTATTCGTTTTTCGTTTTTAAGGATGCTACTGTCGAAACAGATGTCTACATTTTTGAAAAAAGTGCAGGGAAAACCGCTGACAATAACGTTGAACTTGCAATCATAGGTTCTTCAGGCATTTTCCAAGCCTATAGTATTCCTCAAAAATCGCTGATTGAAAAAGAAGGTGTTCCGATTAACATATACGAATATAAAAACGGTAGCAGTATAAAAGAAAAACTGGCGGATTTTGATAAACTTGGAGACTTGGTTCAAGTTATTCAGGGAACAAAACCGTTCCAAAAAGGAAAAGGAAATCCTCCGCAGACAGAAAAAATTTTGGAAGAAAAGCCGTTTGTCAAAGAGTTCAAACAAGACGATACGTTTTTACCTTGTCTTAGGGGAAATCTGATTCATAGATATTCAATTTTCTGGAATGAAAATTACTACATAAGTTATGGTGATTGGCTGGCTGAGCCGCGATATTCCGCGCATTTTGATTGTCCGGAAAAGCTGCTTGTCCGTCAAACAGGTGATTCCATTATTGCGACATACGATAATCAGCAGTTCATAGCTCGAGACAATCTTTATGTTATTCGTGACGACAAGAAAAAAATAAATTTAAAATTTCTGCTTTGTATTTTGAATTCTTCGTTTATAACTTGGTATTACAGGACTTACATAAATCCGGAAGAAGGAAAAGTTCTGGCGCAAGTCAAAAGAACTCATCTGCTTCAACTTCCGATTCCAAATATTGCTCGCAAAGAACAGCAGAAACTTGCTGATCTTGCCGAGACAATGATTAAGACGAAAAGATGTTTCGCTCTCGCTCAACATGACGAATCTGGCAAACCGATGTCCGAAGCGGACAAAAAACTGCTTGAGCAGCGTATCGCGCTGATTGATTCCCAAATAAATGCAGCCGTGTATAAACTTTACGGACTGACCGAGACTGAAATCAAAGTGGTGGAAGGGAAATAGGAGTTTTATTTTCCTTTTCCGATTATCTAATTAACTCTGTTCACAAAAACTTCGGGACAGACAAATTCAGACTCCATTTTCGAGATGTTGAAAGCCGGTTTAATCTCTGTATTTACTGAGATCAATCACTTCTGAAATATAGACGAACTTTATGTCCTTTGTTCCGTGGTCGCAGACGACAACAGTTTTTTGATTGGGTGAAATGTAACAATCATATTTTGGTGGATAATTTTCAAGAAACCACTTCAAAGTCGCTTTATGGCAGTACCAAAGGCAGCCCGCGTTCGTGTGCTACTCTAAGATTAAATTAAGATATTTTGAAAAATAATTTGATATTTCTAAAATTAATGATTATACTGCTTTTGTTAGTGAGTCTTGTTGGAATTTAGAGGTTGATAACCACCTAAACTTGCATTATGAAAAATAAATGTTATTTTACGGTGCAAAATCTGTGGCTAACCACAAAAAAGGAGCCCCAAAATGATAATTAAGCGCGATAGATATCTCAAACAGTTGACGGTGGCAATGGGTAACGGAATGGTTAAAATTGTCACCGGTATCCGGCGGTCAGGAAAATCATTTCTGTTGATGACTTTGTTTCATCAGTATCTTACAGGTCAGGGAGTTCCTGAAAATCACATTATTGAAATATCTCTGGATAACCGCAAAAACAAACGGTTGCGCAATCCTGACGCTCTTTTGAAATATATCGACAGCAGAGTGCTGCCTGACGGAGAGACGCACTATGTGATTCTTGACGAAGTACAGCTGGTGGATGACTTTGTGGAAGTGCTTCTGAGTCTTATGCAGGATAAAAGACTGGATGTCTATGTTTCAGGGTCGAACTCAAAATTTTTATCAAAAGATGTCGTTACCGAATTCCGCGGCAGGGGTGACGAGATTCACTTGTATCCGCTTTCTTTCAGCGAGTATTATGCCGCAGTCGGCGGTGACAAGCACGATGCCTGGAACGATTACTACACTTACGGCGGTCTCCCTCAAGTTCTGCAGTTTGAAAGCGAGGAAAAGAAGAGCAAATATCTGGCAGATCTTTACGAACTCACCTATTTAAAGGACATAATTGAGCGTAATCACCTTAGAAATGTTGATGGTTTGCGTACATTGATCCGCGTTCTGGCCTCAAACATCGGTGCGCCGACAAACCCTAAAAGAATAAGTGACACTTTCCAAACCGTTGAAAACATAGCTATGAAAGCCGGTACAATCCGCGATTATCTTTCATATCTTCAGGATGCTTTTCTTATAGAGGAGGCATTGCGTTACGATGTCAAAGGACGGAAATATATCGGCACAGAAACAAAGTATTACTTCTCCGATGTGGGAATTCGTGCGGCTATTCTGAATCTTAGGCAGCAGGAGGAGACGCACATAATGGAAAATATTATCTACAACGAACTTCGTATGCGTGGTTACAGTGTTGATGTCGGGATGGTTGAAACATGGACAACTAGTGCCGGCAACAAGACAGCCCGCCTGCCGCTGGAGATTGATTTTGTAGTCAATAAAGGGGCTGAACGCATTTATATTCAGTCTGTGTACCAGATGCCGACAGGCGAAAAAGAAGCGCAGGAGAAACGTTCTTTGCTGAACACAAATGACAACTTCCGCAAAATAATTATTGTCGGTGACGACATCAAACGCAAAACAGATGAACAGGGTATAATAACAATCGGTTTGTTGGATTTTCTGTTAAATCCAGACAGTATTTAAAATTATTTCCCTTTTCCGATCATCTCATTGACTCTCTTCACGAAAACTTCAGGGCAGACGAATTCAGACTCCATTTTCGAGATGTTGAAAGCCATCTGGGTGCTTTCGGCTCTTGTGGTCAACTCTCCTTTTTCATTGAAGATTTCGTATCTTCGAGGAGGCTTGAGACGATTTTCGCGTTTTCGCCGAAGTAGAGCGGTCTGACGTATTTGATTTTGATGTCGGTGACGGGGAAAGCGTAGCCCGATTTCACCATTTCGGTGTAGTTGTAGCCGATTTTGTCGAGCAGTGCGCATCGTCCGATCTCCATGTATTTCACGTAGTTGCCGTGCCAGACTACGTTCATCGGGTCGAGGTCGAAAAAGGCGACTTTGAATTCAGTTGTTTCCGAGCAGTAAACGTTAACCATTTTCACCTCCGTTTTTTTGCCAGAAATCAAAGAAATTATACCACTGGTTCGGGTATTTTATGCAGTATTTTTCAAGAGTTGCAGCGTATTCGCCGCAGAGTTCAACGATTCTTTTTTTGGTTTCGGCTCTACCGCAGTTAAAATCGGTTTTCGCTTTCTCGACAAACATGTTGTTCCTGGGAAAGAGAGCCGCGCTTTTTGTGCGAAGGCCGAAAACGAAATATACAGGAGCTTTGAGAAGCGAGGCGATAAGGAATACTCCGTAGGGAAATTCGGCCGTTCTCCCTAAAAATTCGCGCTCTATGAAGCGTTTTCCGCTGTGTGCCGAGGTTCTGTCGCCCGTGATCACGACAAGTCCGCCGTTTTCAACTTCGTTCTGAAGCGCGAAAATCGTTTCAGGGCCTATCGAATCTGGGTCGATGACGTTTGTAACGACTTCGGGGTTTATCTCTTTCAAAGTGTTGTTGAACTGACTGGTGACTTTCATCGACATGATCGTCGTGACGCTGATTTTTTTGGAAACTCCGGTCTCGCAGAAACTTGAGAGGCTTCGCATGAGCTCGATGTTTCCGAGGTGAGAGCCGATTAAATAGGCTCCTTTGCCGCTTTCAAGAAGCGAGATCAGATCCTGCAGGTCGTCATCGTGTTTTATCAGGTTTTTGTATTTGGTTTTTCCAAGCCATCCTTCCATTTTCTCCACGACTGAAAGGGCGAACGAAAGAATCGTGAGATAAGAATTTATTTTTTTCGGAGTTTCGCCGTTTGTGTAAAGCTGCATCTGTTTTTGGAAATTTTCTACATGCTTTCTTGCACTTTTTGCGCAGAGAAAAAAGAAAAAACTTACTGGAAATACGATAAGATGAACTAAAAATGCTGGGAGAAACTTTATCAGAAGCAGCGTGAATTTAAGCGGTCTGCTGGTGGAAACAACTTCCTGACTGTCACTCCAGTGCCCGTTTCCGCTCATTTTTTTCTCGTAAGTGAATGGTAAATTATAACCGGAAGACGTGGTATCATTCCGAGGTAAAGGCGGGTGTAAGTTTCGGAAATTCCTGCATTATCCCAAAACAGGCGGAAGTTTGAAATTCCGTCTGTGGGGTATGAAATTTTAACGGGTTCAGAGATTATCGGCACATTTGCCCAGAAAAGGCGCACCAGAATTTCGATGTCAAACCCCATTCTTTTGTTGATGTAAAGCGTGCGTTTCAAAGTTCTCACAAAAGGGGCGACCGGATAAACACGGAAACCCACCATTGCGTCTTTTATCGAGCGCGAAAGTGTGACAATGTGGATCCACATATTTGCAAATTCACGTCCCCGGACGCGGCTTTTCGGGGCATTTTCATCGTATTCGGGGCATCCGCAGATGACAGAATCGGGATTTTCGCGCGAAAGTTCAAGAAACCGCGGGATTTTCGAAGTGTCGTGCTGGCCGTCGGAATCAAGCTGGAAAACGTGGGTCAGTCCCATTTCGGCAGCCTTGAGAACACCCGACGATACAGCTGCACCTTTGCCGCCGTTTTTCTCGCGGACTACTAAAACCGCATTTTTACTGTTATCGACTGCTTCTTTTATAAGTCTTTGATTTTCCTCGTCGTTTCCGTCATCGACCGCAATTATCGGAAAACCATATTTTTCAAGTTCCGCCAGAACGCCTTTCAAGGCCGCTCCGTGCCTGAAAACCGGGATGATAAAGCCGAATTTTTGTTCCATTACGCCTCGTGGACTTCAAAAGTGCCGGTCGAATAGACCATTTTCTGCAGTGTAAAATCTGAAATAGTGTAGGTGAGGGAGGGTTTTGTGCTGTCGTATTTCATTTCGAGAAGCGCAACTGTACCCGGAAGGATCGGGGAGGAGAACTTTATCCGCCTGATGTTGGGAACAAAGCGTTTCGTGCCGAAGTATATCCCTGCGAGTCTCGTCACGATTTCAAACTGCGCTACAGCCGGAAGAAGTTTGAACTCAGGAAAGTGACCGTCAAAGAAATCAGATTCTTCTTTGATATTGAGTTTTAATATAACATGCTGGTTTTCTTTAAGAATTTCTTCTTCAATAACTATGCCGTGAAGATCTTTTTCCATTATTTCACCTCAAACAAAGCTGCGATTTCCTCTTTGTGTTTTTTTCCCTGGATGTCAGTCGGAAGTTTGTCCAGAAAGCGCCATTTTTTTGGAATTACCGTGTTTTCGAAGTAATGCATCAGAAAGTCGTGGAAATATTTGTTTATCGCATATTTTTCCTTGCCGGAAAACTCTGCTTTGCCTTTTTCGTTGAGGACAAGAGCCGCCGCGAGATACTGCCTGATGTCGTTTGAAAGGGCGATCACTTTTACATCTTCGACAAGTCCGCTTTCCAAAAGTCTGTTCTCGACTTCGGTAAGAGATATGCGCTTTTCCTCGATTTTGACGATCGAATCGCTGCGTCCTTTGAGGAGAAATTTGCCGTTTTCGAGCATCTCAGCCATGTCAGCCGTCGCAAAACCTGCCGGATCCTTGATGTAGGGTGAGATTATGCGGAGGCATCCGTCATCACCCAGCCAGATTTTCGCGTTGTCGAAAGGAGTCCAGACAAGTCCGTCTTTATCCTGCATTCTGTATGCGATCCCAGAAGTTTCTGTGCTGCCATATACTTCAAGCGGGTAAATTCCGAAAAGTTTGTTTGTTTTTACCGCCAGTTCGGGACTCACCGCGCCGCCGCTTGTGAAAAGCCACGGATCGCGCATATTCAGCTTTTCTTCCATTTCGACGGTGCGTTTGAGAAACGCCGGAGTTGCCACAATCAAGTATTTTTCATCGTCAAGTGTCTCAAATTCTTCAGGAAATTCGATCCTTTTGCGCCTGAAAGGTGTCCCTGTCGCAAACGGAAGCGAAAAACCGAAAAGAAATCCGAAAATGTGGTGCTGGCTCACTGTCGAAACGAACTTCCTTTCTGAGATTTTATCGAGCCATTTCGAAATTATGAAAGCGTTGTCCTCTTCGAATTCCTTCATTCTCTGCGGGACGGCTTTCGGTTTTCCGGTAGAGCCAGAAGTGAAGAGGAAAATGCGCGTCGTTTCGCCGTTTATTTCGGGAGTTTGTTCAATCTCTTCTTTTGGTGGTTTTTCTGATTTCTCAATAATTTCAGGGATGTAAAGTGAATTCTGAACTCCGGCGTCAGTTAAAAGTTCCATTCCGGGAAGAAGTGCTTCGGCAAGGAAATTTTCCGAAATATTCTGAGTCAGATGAACCGCTTTCCGGCACTGTAGAAGGGCAGTGAACGTGACACCGAAATACCAGAAATCGCCGCAGTGGAGAATGTATGAATCGGTTTGGCGGCTTTCAATGAACTTTCTCATTTTTGCCGTGTCGGCAAGGAAGTCGCCCCACGTTTTGAAAATGCCGTCAGACCATTTTCCGTCGTAGCAGACAACTGCGTCTTTTGCTCTGGACGCGGCTTTGAACTTTGTTACAGGAAAAACTTTTACCATTTTTTTATCCGCAAATTTTCTCACAATAAACTCAGCAGCAAACAAAACGCCCATAAGGATATACGATATTCCGCCGTTGTAAAGCGACCAGAATTTATCCGCTTCATCAGGCGGAAATCCGAACAGTTTTCCGGCAAAAACCGTAAGAAGTGCAGCTGTTCCGTTGAAAATAAAGAAAATACACCACGCATAAGTCACTTTTCTGCAATAATTCTCAACACTTTTTTCGTGGAAAGAGCCTTTTATCGATTTGTCGGCAAGAGCTGCAAAACGGAAAATAATGTTCGGGCCAGAGATTAGAGTCGAACCGAAAAACATCAGTAAAATCAAATTGATGGCAACCGGATAAAGTTTAAGAAAAATAGATTCGTTTGTTAAAAAGCAAAGCAAACCGGCAAGAAAAAAGAGAAGGGAAGTCGCAAGCGGTTTCCATTCAAGGCTTTTCTCCTTTTTTTTAGCCGAAACACTTACGAAAAGCGCCGCGGCGAGAGCTATTATGCAAAGCGAAAGGAGTTTTAAAGGAAGTTTGAAAACAACTAAAAGTGCAAAAACTAAAATCGGATAAAGTGCTGAAAGAACATAGAAAAATATCCGGAATGCTTTTTTCATCGGGAAAGTTTGAAAGGACTATCTGCCGTCTTCTTTCGGCAGTTCTTCGTCAGCAAGGTAGGGATGAAGCGCGTCAACGACATCCTGAACTGTGCGGACAGATCTCAGAATCATCGGATCGATATTGCCTTTTCCTGCCGGAATATACTCTTTCATTTTTACAAAAAGATCGATTGCGTCAATCGAATCGAGGTTGAGCTGTTCCCTCAGATCAGCTTCGGGAGTGATTTTATCCGCATCAATTTCAAATTCAGCGGCTAGTATTTTTTTGAGTTCGTTGAAAATTTCTTCTTTTTTCATTTCAAGCTCCTTATTTTGTTTCTTCCCTTGTTGCGGCAATGTATTCAGCCAATGCGTTTACAGACGCGAAATGTTTGCGGTTTTCGGCATTGTCGGACGAAAATTTGATTCCGAATTTCTTTTTGAGCGCAACTCCGAGTTCGAGTGCATCGATCGAATCAAGGCCGAGTCCTTCACCGAAAATCGGCTCACTGTCAACTATGTCTTCAGGTTTGATGTCTTCGAGTTCCAGTGACGAAATAATCACTTTTTTTATCTCGTTTTTTAATTCTTCCATTGCTTCCTCATTTCTAAAATCCAACAGCTGCGGATCGTTCCGCCAAAAAATTCGCAGTATTGTAGGGATTTTGTATATAAAGGCAATTTTTTTAAATTCAGAAGTTTAAAGTGATATATTATTTGTTTTTGATTTTTTCCCAGTATTCCTTGATTTTTGCTTCGTAGCCTATGTTTTTCATCTTGTAGAACTGCGGCGGCTCGACATCGCCGGGGAAATAGCGCTGGTCGACCCAGTGGTTTTCGTAGTCGTGCGGATATTTGTAGTCGCCTTTCTCTTCGCCTGGAGCAAAAGAGGAGTCATTGATGAGATGTTTCGGGATTTCAAGAGCCGGATGTTCCTTAAAATAATCTTCCGCCGCATGAAGCCCCATGTAGCTTGCGTTGCTTTTTGGAGCGGTCGCCAGATAGTTTACGATATGCGCTAAAATTATTTTTCCTTCGGGGTATCCAACAGCCTGAAAAGCCTGAAGAGCCGAAACTGCGAGTTCAAGCGCCCTCGGATCGGCGTTTCCTACGTCTTCGGAAGCGAAAATTATCATTCTACGCAGTAAAAACAGCGGGTTGTCGCCCGATTCGATCATTTTGACGAGGTAATAAAGCGCTGCGTCCGGGTCGCTTCCGCGGAGACTTTTGATGAAAGCTGAAATAGTGCGATAGTGGAAATCGCCCGTTTTATCGTACTGGTTCGGATTTTCGACGAGTTCCATCACGTTTTCGCGGGTGATTTTTCCGTCTCCGCTCAGATGATACGCGCTTTCCATTATCGAAACTGCGATCCTGACATCGCCTGAAGCCTCTTTCGCCATGATTTCAAGAAGTTCGTCGTCGATTTCGGCTTTGAGATAATCCTTTGCCTTGTGCAGAACTTTCATAATGTCTGCAACCGAGATTTTCGAAAATCTGACGCTTCTGGCACGCGAAAGGAGCGCGTTGTTGACATAAAAAGATGGGTTTTCAGTCGTAGCGCCGATAAAGACGATTCCCTCGTTTTCTATCATCGGCAGGAAAATATCCTGCTGCGCCTTGTTGAAGCGGTGGATTTCGTCGATAAAGACGATCTGCTTGTTCACGAAAACCGATTCCCGGTCTTTGTAAAGGATTTTCTTTATGTCGGCGGAACTGTCGGTAACTGCCGAAAATTTATAGAGTTTTGCACCGTAAAGCCCGGCTGTTATCCGTGCTACCGTCGTTTTTCCGGTTCCGGGAGGGCCGTAAAATACCATTGAAGGCAGAAAACCTGATTTTAAGAATGATTTCAATAGCTTGATGACATTCTGCTGACCGACTACGTCATCGAAAGTTTCGGGGCGGAGCACCGAATACAAAGGAATGTAAGCTGAACCGTTCATTTCTTTTTGGCCGGAACCGTGCCGTCCGGATTGAGGCCGCGCGCTTTATAGTCGGCTTTGATTTTAGCCTCTTTCACGTCTTCGGGAGTCATAAACAGTTCTTTGTATTTTTCGGGAACGAAAACTGTCGAATCGTTTTTGAGTACCGCGAAAACCGTATCGGAAAACCCTTTTTCGTGGTCGGCAATCCGTGCGTCGTCCGAAATGAAAAGAGAGTAGGAGAGCATTCTTGCCCTGACAGGATCTTCTTCGTCGATAACGAAAGCGGCGAGGTTGTTCTCGACCTGCTCGGCAGTCCGCCAGTCAACCGGAGTATCGTATTTGCGGAACATCGTTTTTTTGATCGGGTCGAAGAAATAAATCTTGTCGGGATACTCTTTCTTGAGCTGAATGAGATAAGCGTTTTTCGCGTCATATTCCTTAATGGAATCAAGGTCTTTCCTGATTTTTTCGCTCAGTTCATCTAACCGCGTCATTATCACGTTTTCATTCTTTCTGGTGACGACGAAGTATCCTTCCTCCGGCATGAGTTTGATCGCGCCTCGGATTTTGTCGGTGACTGAGAAAGGATCGTCGATAGAAACCGACCAGCGGACATATTCTTTCGGAAGTTTCCACATTCCGTGGCGGTCGCCCAGATAAATCAGATAGTTGAACTTAACTTTCGGCAGCTTTTCCTTGAGCTGTTTCATAAAAAGCGCTTCTCTGAAAAAGTTTACGTCAATGCTTACATTCGGGCTCAGGATTTTCACGCTTTTCTTCTCGCCGTCAAGCTCGATTTTGTTCGGATCGGCGTAGGGGATAAACGCTTTAACGCTCTCGAAATTCGGCGTTTTGTCGATTGTCGAACGTACTTTCAGGTTGCCCAGAATATTGAGCAGAAGCGCCTTCTTCTCGTTTTCCGAAATCGAAGATGGTTTAGAGAGAGCCTCTTTCAGCATATTCGCGAAAGATTTGTCAGAAATTGCGTAAATCTGTTTTGCGATTTCATCGACCGAAGATGCAGAATCGGTTTTTTCCTTCGTCAAAGTGTCGAGAAGTTTTTTTCTGTTCTGGATTTCGCTGGGGGAGAGGAGGGGATTGTCGAAAAGATAGTTGAGAACGACTTCTGCTTTTGCGTAAGCCGTTGATTTCTTTTTGTAATTCCGATACTGCCTTTCCCAAAACTCGGAAATTTCACCTGATGCCAGATTGTAATAGGAAATTTCGGACATTTTTTTGCCCGTTTCCAACAATTCGTAAAGTGCCGGAAATGATGAAAGATTCTGTTCTTCCTTTATCGCTTCGCCTGTTTCCGAATGAGTTTCGTTGATCAGTTTCGCAACATTCAGCATTTCGTTGACTTCGTTTTCCGACTGCCGGATCATTGCGTAAAACTCTTTGTTCCAAAACTCGGATCCGAGATTCGTTGCTCTGATTACGAGCTTGTTTTCTTCAAAAACGGTGTATGTGAGCGGTTGTTCTACGAAAAAATCCTTGTAATATTCGGAATACTGCTTTGCCGCAGCGAAACGGTCATATTCCTTGTCGCTTGACCATTTGATCATAAAATAAAGGAAAAGTCCGCCGACGATGATAAGGAGAATGAGATAGCGCCAGTGGGAGCTGCTGTTCCGGCCTGCTGTAAGTTCTGAGGCGCGTACTTTTCTTTTGGGGGACATTATTTGTTCTCTTCAATGATTTCCAAAACGACTTTCTGATTCTGACGGCTTGCAACCGCACTGATGAGAGTGCGGAGAGCTGTTGCAGTTCTGCCGCTTTTGCCGATAACTTTACCGACATCTTCGGGAGCTACTCTGAGCTCGATTATGGCCGTGTTTTTGCCTTCGATGTAGCTGACTTCGACTGCTTCCGGAGCATCAACCAGTTTTTTTGCGATGAATTCAACAAACTCTTTCATAAGAACCTCCAAAAATAGAATAGGGATAAAACTCGACATTAAAAAATAAAACCAAATGTCTGGCAATATTTAGTGATTTTTGTTAAAAATGCAATTTTTTTATGGTTTTACAGAATTTTTTTTAGTATTGTCCGGTTCCGGGTTTGTATTCATCGGCTTCCCATGTGAAATTGTCTATCAAGACAAGTGAATCCAGAGCATGATCTCCGAGATCCCAGATTGCGAGTCTGAGCGTGATGACTTCGCCGCCAACTACGTTTCCGCGTGTCGTGAGCCAGCCGGTTCCGCCGTGTGATTCGAAGCCTGTGCTGACAAGGTCTTCCGTGCCGACACACGATGTTTGTGTCGCAGGATAGCTTGAAACGGGTGAACACTGGGTGAAAAGTCCTGAAGGAGCGAGGTTTACACCGACAGGGTTGCCGTTTGCATCCATTGCAAGGTTTTTGTCGGCAGGATTCTGCAAAGTCGGATCGCTGCTTGTATGAGTCGAGTCGAGCAGAGCTACGAAAAAGTCGTTGAATGAAGAACAAATCCAGGAGGGGTATTCTATTGTCAGGAAGTAGAGATTGAAACTGAACGATTTTGCAGTTTTGGGAGTTCTGATTCTCATTTCGAGCATTACTGCATCATTTACTGAACCGCTTGTTCCTGAGCTGCCGTTACAACCGGGAGCAGAAGGAAATTTTCCGCCGTTTGCTGCGAGCCAGTCTGAGGGGGCACCAGTTGTAGCACCCGAATAATTTGAGACGAAAGGATCTGAAACTGTCCCCGAACTGAGCCCGAGCATAAGGTTTCCTGCTTGAGGCTTTATTACGTTTCCGAGTTTGGAAAGAAGTCCGTTGCTGCCGTTATGAACGATGGCATCACCGTTCGGAGCCGTGATTTTTGCGCTGATAAGTCCCCAGTCGCTGGAATCTTCGGTAGTTGTCTTGCAGAGCCCGATCGCTTTCGCATAGTCAACAGGGTCGGTAGAATTTGCCTCGATTTCTGAATCGCAGTTGTAACTTATTTCACCGCTGTATTCGCAGATGTGCGAAGGAATACTGTTGTCCCATGCCTGGGACGGGGCAGGACAGTCATCTGTTGATTCGCAGCAGTCCGTGCACGAACCGTGACCGTCATCGTCAAAATCTGTGCCGTTGTCAACGATGCCGTCGCAGTCGTCGTCAATTTCGTTGCTGCAAAGTTCACCGATTTCTGGAACCGGTTCGTATCCGCCGACGCATTTGCCCCATGTTCCGTCTTCCTGACATGTTCTTTTCGCGGCTTTGCACGGCCCGATGCCTTCGGTTCCTGCTGGTCCCTGATAATCGCAGAACTGGGTGTCGCCTGGATTGCAGTTTCCGGTTATCGGCCCCTGATCGTCGTGGTTGACAGGTCCGGTGTCGCTCTCGTCTCCGTTGTTGCCGTTGTCGCCGCCGTCTCCGTTGCCGCCGCCGTTTCCACCGTCTCCGCCGTTGTCTGAACCGTCAGTGCAGATTTTCTTGTCAGGGTCGCAGGTATAGCCGAGGGGGCAGTCGAAATTCGATTCGCAACTCTGCCCTGAAGCAGAATTCGTATCAGTGGTGTCCTCCTCATCGTCACCGCCGCATGATACAAAACAGAGCGTAAAAACCGAGATAATCAACGCAAACTTCAATAACTTCATAGTATCCTCCTTAAAAAATCAACCTTCTTATTTTAAGGATATGCCGAAAAATATCAAGTCTTATTTGAGATTGAAAAAAGAGATCTTTTTGACTGGTTAATACTGACCGGTTCCAGCTTTTGCCGGTTTTGGAAGCCATTTGAATCCGTCGAGAAGAACTGTCGAATCGTATGAATGATCCGGGCCGTAGGTAACGGTTCCCTGTTCCCAGAGAGCAAGCCTCAAAGTGATTGTTTCACCGGGAACAACATTTCCGCGTGTCGTGAGCCATCCGGTTCCGCCAGCTTTAAATTGCGGGAGATCATCAAAACCGGTTCCTTGAAGAAGAGTATCTCCCTGACAGTTGGATGCAAATTTTGATCCGTCATTAGGGTCGCAGACCATGAAAAGCCCGTCAGGAGCAAGGTCTACACCTACAAAATTACCATGTTCGTCTTTTGCCAGGTTTTTGTCGTAAGGATTCTGGAATTCGTCATCCGGATATTGTGTATTGTGTTTAGAATCTAGCAATGCGATGAAAAAGTCGTTGTAGCTGCTCGAAACGCATGCTGTTCCCGGATATTCAGCAGAAAAGAAGAAGAGGTTGAATTCAAAAGCTCTTGCATTCATAGGTGCCTTAACCTTCAGCGTAAGCATGATCGGATCCTGAACGGAAGGAATGGTTTTGCCCGCACACTGGTTTGAAAGTTCTTCAGTAATTGCAGTTCCGCCGCATGAAGGCGACTTTGGGATAACGCAGTTCGGCATCATATTGATCCAATCTTCGGGAACCCGGCTTGAGGTTTTCATATCACCCATTTTAATTGTTGCGTAAGACGCATTTTGGGTCGGATTATCCCATGGACCTGTTGAAAGAATCGCTATTTTCGAGCCTTCCATCGGAGTGATATTGTTCCCGAATTTTGGTTCTGCGGCAAAAGTTTTGTATTTGTCGTCATACATCGGCATCGATAAGCTTGCCCTGTCACTTTTTGACGAAGTGCAGTCGCCGCCGATGCCGAACAGACTTCCCTCGTCGCAGTCTTCACCGTTGTCTGCGATATTTTCAGACACAGGCTCTCCGGCAAGAGAAAGTGTTGCCGAGATAAGCGAGTTGCCGCAGATTCCCATCGCATGTGCAAGTTTTACAGCGTTTCCTTCGTAGTCACCTACAGCAAGCGCGCCGTCTTCGCCGTCACATGAAGTCGGCTCGTCTATTTTGCCGTTGCAGTTGTTGTCGATTTCATCGCCGATCATTTCGTAAGCACCGGGATATACTGTGGCAGGGTCGAAGCCGGGGCAGTCCGATTCAACTTCGCAGCAGTCGTTGCATGAGCCGAATCCGTCGCCGTCGTAATCAACGCCGTTATCTTTTATTCCGTCGCAGTCATCGTCAATGTCGTTGCCGCAAAGTTCACCGATTTCAGGAACCGGTTCGTATCCGCCTGTGCATTTTCCCCATGTCCCGTCTTCCTGACATGTTCTTTTTGCAGCTTTGCACGGTCCGACGCCTTCTGTGCCTTCCGGGCCCTGGTAGTCGCAGAACTGGGTGTTGCCGGGATCGCATTTTCCTGTTATCGGTCCCTGGTCGTCGTGGTTTACCGGCTCGCTGCTGTCATCATCGCTTGTTTCAGAGTTTCCGCCGTTTTCTCCGTTTCCGCCGTTACCGCCGTTGCCGCCGTTATTTGATTCGGATGTGCATATTTTTTTCTCAGCATCGCAGGTATAGCCTATCGGGCAGTCAAAATTCGAGGAACAAGCCTGTCCGCCGCCGTTTCCGCCTTCATTTTCATCTTCATCGCCTCCGCATGAGACGAAACAAAGTGTCAAAAGTGCAAGAACTGAAAAAAATTGAAAAAATTTCATCATGAGAACCTCCAAAAATCAAAACACAAACACAAAATTATTGTCAAAATCATGAAAAAATCAAGACGGATTATCGGGATTATCGTTATTATCGATTCGCCGCCCTGTGTCGGTATAACGATTCGCGCCGTCGGTATAACGTTATAACGGTATCACGGTATAACGATCCTGATTTTCGGCGCGTCGACAAGAACGGGATGAAATGAAAATTGGCAGTGAAAACAAAAACGTGCTATATTGTGCCGTTTTTCTGTTTTGGGAGTGTACTATGGAAAAAAATTCTTTGATTTTTGTCGCAGGTCACAAAGGACTTGTCGGAAGCGCGCTTATGCGTGAACTCCGGTCAAAAGGCTATACCAATCTGATTTTTAAAAGTTCAGCCGAGCTTGATCTCAGGAATCAGGCCGAAACGGAGCATTTTTTCGCAGAAACCAGGCCTGAATATGTTTTTCTTGCGGCTGCACGGGTCGGCGGGATCGGTGCAAACAATGTCCACCGCGCAGAAATGATCTACAACAACCTTATGATCGAGTCGAATGTGATTCACAACTCGTGGAAATACGGCGTGAAAAAGCTCCTTTTCCTCGGTTCAAGCTGCATTTTCCCGAAATTTGCGCCGCAGCCGATGAAAGAGGATTTTCTTCTCACGAGCGAGCTTGAGTACACTAACGAGCCTTACGCAATTGCCAAAATCGCCGGCCTCAAACTCTGCGAGTCATACAATATTCAGTACGGAACCAATTTCATTTCGGTCATGCCGACCAATCTTTACGGCGAAAACGACACCTTTGACATTGAAAACGGCCATGTCCTGCCGACGATGATAAGAAAATTCCATGAGGCAAAGGTGAACGGGCGCGATTTCGTGGAACTCTGGGGCACAGGAAAACCGAAAAGAGAGTTCCTTTACAGCGGCGATCTTGCAGAAGCTCTGGTCATGCTCATGGAAAATGTCTCGTTCTCCGATCTGAACAAAGGAATGAGCGAAATCCGCAACACTCACATAAACATCGGAACAGGAACGGATCTTACGATTTACGAGCTTGCTTTCATCATCAAGGATATTGTCGGCTACGACGGCGACATCGTCTGGGATACATCAAAGCCGGACGGAACGCCGAGGAAGCTGCTTGACATTTCGAAAATCAAAAGTTTCGGCTGGAAACCGCGCACAAATCTCACTGACGGAATCGAGAAAGTTTACCGCTGGTACGTCAGAAACAACGCCAGCCAGGAGTAATTTCAATGCTTCTCTATGCAGACAAACTCTTTTCGAAAGAGTGGTTTAAAAGCCTTTATCTGATAATTCAGGGTGCGCTTGTAGCCGCTTTCGGATACAATTTTTTCCTCATTCCGCACAAAATCATCCCGGGCGGGCTCATGGGACTCAGCAGCGTTTTCTATCACTTGGTCGGAATTCCGGTCGGTCTTCTCACGATAATCCTCAACATTCCGCTCATTCTCCTCGGAATGAAAATCCTCGGAAACCGTTTCGGCTACAAAACGATCCTAGGAATGACGTTGCTTTCTGTTTTCAACGACACGATGAACTATTTCTGGCACGATGTGAAGCTGACGGACGACATATTTTTGAGCGGAATAATCGGCGGAACCCTTGTCGGAGCAGGGGTCGCCTCAATTTTTAAGGCGAAGGCGACAACAGGCGGAACTGACATCATTGCCCAGCTTTTCCACGTCAAATTCAAGTTCTCGACCGGGAAAGTCGTCCTTTTCACAAATATAATCTTCCTTTCGCTCGGAGCTTTTTCGATTCACATGAAAGACCCGAAAACGACGGAATTTTTCAAAATGATTGTTTATGCGATTGTCACGCAGTTCACAACGGCGAAAGTGATGGATGTCATCCTTGAAGGAACTTCGTATTATAAAGGAATTTTCATCATTTCAAACAAGTACGACGAGGTCAAGGAAAAGCTTCTCACCCAGATGCGGCGCGGCGGAACGATGATCCACGGGCAGGGGATGTTCAAAGACGACGAGCGCAAAATAATCTTCACTGCGGTAAGCAGACGCGAATCGGCTTTTCTCAAGGAATACATCAAATCAATAGATCCTCAGGCTTTCATCATCATTTTCCAGACAAACGAGATTTACGGTCAGGGATTCCTGCCGGTCAAGGATATTGAATAATTTCGCGCCGCGTAATGGTGTCGAAATCTCGAAGTATCGATGAAATATCGAAGTCTCGAAATATCGAAATTTCGATAAGGCTTAGCGGCGCAGAAAATCTTTTATTTTGTCGAGATTTTTTTCAGCAGTTGCTCTTCCTTCCTGATAGACGCGTTCAAGTTCGTCAACATTTTTTTCGGTCCTGCTGATTCCGAGCGGTTTTTCGGGGCAGATGATGAACGCTGCTCCCGCTTTTTCCCTCGAAAAAATGTATTTGCGCTGTTCGTTGTATTTTTCGTGGCGCACGGCTACGGCTTCAATGAGTTTCGGATGTCTGCGGAGAAGGAACTTCATCAGCGGAAAGAAGCTGACAGGCTGTTTTGTGAAATCGCGTGGCTGGGTGAGGACCACGACATTTTTTTTGTAGCCGATGCTTTCAAAGTATTCGATCGGGACAGAGTCGGCAATACCGCCGTCGAGGAGAAGTCTTCCGTCGATTTCTACCGGTTTTGAAACACCAGGCATCGAAGCCGAAGCGCGGATCCAGTCCATTCCTTCCCTTGAGTTCGGAATTTTTTTGTAGAGCGGCTCTCCTGTTTCGGCATTGGTTGTTCCGACATAGAATTCCATCGGGTCATTGTCAAATGTCTCATAATCGAAAGGATCAAGCTGATTAGGAAGGACATTGTAGCAGAAATCGGCGTTGTAGAGATCTCCGGATGTGAAAAGTGAATAAAAACTGCAGTAGCGTCTGTCGTGGGCATATTTTATGTTGTAGCGGATCGCGCGGCCTGCCTGTTTCGACTTGAAATTGCAGCCGAAAGTCGCACCGGCAGAGACACCTATCATTCCGTCGAAAGTGATTCCGTTTTCCAAGAACACATCGAGCACGCCGGTCGTGAACATCCCGCGCATTGCGCCGCCTTCAAGTATCAAGCCTTTTTTTTCAGCCATAATTTTCTCCGAAAAAATATTTTTTAAATTGCTGCCAGAAATTCTTCAGTCTGCTTCCTTAAAATTGCGGTGTCTTCGTCACTCAAAGTCAGAACGTCGCTCTGAAAAGCCGCAGCATCTGCTGAAAAACCGTTCCCTTCGCCGCAGACAACTTCCATGCGGATAAAATCGAGAAGTTTTTTGAGGTCCGCACGGACATTTTTGGTCGCATTTTTGCCGCCGACTCCGCAGAAAGTGACTTTTTTGCCCGCAACTGCCGTTCCGCTTGAAAAATCGCCGGGAACAAGCGGGCGCGAAAACCAGTCTAGCAGGTTTTTGAGCACACCCGGAATTGCGAAGTTGTATTCCGGCGTGAAGATCCAGAGCGCGTCAGCCGCCTGAACTTCAGCGCGGACACGGCTCACAGCCGCCGGAAGAGCTGCCTCGACATCCTGATTCATAAAGGGAACATCGCTGTAATTAAGCGTTTTGATTTCGACATCACCGGTTTCCGCGAGTATTTCGGCGCATTTCGCGGCAAGCTGCCTGTTGAACGATTTCTTTCTCAAAGAACCGATGATAAAAAGAATTTTTTTGCTCATTTTTCTCTCCTTTCTTGGTTGTCAAAAATCCGAGGTATTATACACAAAAATCAGGAAAATTAGTTTTTCTGTATATAAAATCGCTTTTTTTATGCAGATAAGGTCATTTATGTGCAGATTCTTAATCTGAAATTATGCGTGAATGAGTTTCGTATTTGATTTGGTGTTGATCGCAGAAAGCCGAGACCCCGCATAATTCAAGATGTTCTCCGAATTTTTCTATTATCATTTCGGATAAACTCTCGCTTAATCCGTTTGCCTGAAGAACATCCATCAATTTTTTGCGGTTTGTATGATCAAAAATATAGGTAAATTCGTAGTCGGCACCGCCGAAAACCTCAACATTGTAATCCACGCAGGATATTGAAAGAGTTGTTTCGGAATCTTTTACAATAGCCTTTCCTAATGACATTGTTCCTCCGTTTTAACTGATTTTTTTAGCTGTTTCGAGCAGACTGCCGATCTGATAGCCGAGCAGCCATGCCGCGTTAGTGTACTCAGGAATTTCTTTTAAAACATTCAGCAGTTTCGGATAATAAGTTTCAGTTTCTTCAATGTACTGGCGTATTTTTTCCGGTGAAAAACCTGTCGCCATACCGCTCACATTGTTGCATCTGTCAACGCATTTCACGAAACAGGCCTTGGGATTTTTTGCAATAGCATCGTAATATTCGTTTTCGGAGAAGCCGTTTTTCGGTTTTGTTACCAGACGCACGATTTCCTGTGCTTCACGGCATACCGGAAGATTTTCAGGCAGCACTCCGCAGTCTTCCGCCACATCGTGCAGAAGAACTGCCGCAATCAGAACATCATCGTTCATTCCCATCGCCAGAACGTGACTCGCCATCGTCATCGGGTGAGTGATGTAGGGGATTCCAAGTTCTTTCGGCTTTCTTAACTGTCCTTCATGCTTTTCTTCGGCAAATTCCAAAGCACGCAGACTTTCAGGAAATTCACTGTTATTCAGTCTGCTTTTCAGAAAACAATCGAGTGAGTTTTGAGATTCTTTAAAAATCATTTTTTTCTCCGTCACAAAAATCAAGGCATTATACACAAAATTCAGAAAAATTAGTTTTTCTGCATATAAATTCAGTTTTTTTATGCAGAAAAGGTCAATTATGTGCAGAAAAAGTCAAGTATCTGCATATTTTTTTGTGATTTATATGCAGATACTCAGCGTTTCACGCAATGGACTGAGCTCGCATCCGGCCTGGATTCGCCGTTTTCTCCGGGGTATGAGAAACATGTGACCCACGATTTTCCGCCGTTATACGGCATATACGACCAGAAAAGCGGCGGAGTTATGAATTTGCCGCTGAAACCGTTTTTGCCAATGTTTTCAAGGACATTTTTGCTCGGAAGTTTAAAATCGAAATAGCGGCAGTTCTCAAAATCTTTGCAGTTTTCCTCATTGATCCATGCCATTTCGGGAGCCGGAAGAAAACGCGAGAAATCGCTGTCACTTTCAGCTGAAAGAGCCGATGAAACAAAAATGAATGTAAAAACGATGAGGTTCATGGGTTGTCTCGGTTTAAATAGTCTCGTTCAAATCGGGATATTTTGCGGAAATGTTCTTTTCCAGTTCGACAAACTGGGGAATGTATTCTTCAATTATGCGCTGAACCAGCCGGTATGCCGCGTTTTTATCGTAGACATGGGCGAGATTGTTCCTTTCGGAGAGCATTGAAAGCCATACCTGCTCGTCAATGAAGGAATAGCATTTGTAGGCTTCTTTGATTATATCGCGGGGGCTTCCGCTTTGTGCCGCCGCAATGCCTTCGTATGTGAGAAGTTCTTTTAAAACTTTCCATGCGAGTTCGAATTGAATGAAAAATTTGTCGATTATTCCGCCGATAATGAATTCGTTTTTGATGTCCTGAGCATCAGCCTGGACAAGCACCGAAAGATTGCTTTTGTAGTTATCGAACTTCTTCATAAAGCGTCACTCCCTCGTTTTTTATTATTTCCGCCAGTTCGGTATTTGAATTCTGGTTCAGATCCAACACATCGTATTGCAGCAAAGTCGATGTTTCTTCCTCGACAAGCAGCCTGAACATGTCGATGTCGCCGCCTTCCGCAGCCAGATCGATGTCGCTCGCTCTGCCGAAATCACCTCTTGCACGTGAACCGAAAAGAACGACTTTTTCAACGCCGCAGCGTTTCGCAAGTTCCGCGATTTCTTCGGTAACTTTTGCTTTTATGCCGGTGTCTTTTTCAGAAATTGCCATGAGTTTTATACCCTCAGTCAAAAAACGACGGAATTATAACAGAGGTTTAAAATGCGGTCAAGCGGGTAAATTTGCATGATATTCCTTTAAATTTAGCTGTTTACATTATATTATATTTTTGTAATTCTTGTATAACACCTTCTTCAGAAAAATAATTTATATCTCCTGCCTTGTTAAAAAACCAATAGGGTTGTTCCGGATTATCGTAATCATATCCTATTTTTGTGGATCCATTGTCTATTTCAATATATCTTTTTGGGTAACCATTTTCGTCTTTTAGTTCTCCGGTTTTATCTAGATGAAGTTTTATATCAATTCTTGAGAGTTTTAAATCTAGTAGTTTTTGGTATAAAAGAAACGTGTATAGCTCGCTACTCCAAGATCTCTCTGTTGTATCTTTCAGCATTAAAATCTCATGTTTAGTACCGATATTAATACAATTTTTAAATTTGTTTTTATCCGAATTCAAATTGGCGTCGAATAAATTGTTTTCTATAAATGCCAATTTCCATTTCGATTCATCATTGAATTGCAATGCGTCTACATTGTCAATAATATCTGTTAATTTTTCATCTATATCGGATGGGGTATGAATGTCTGTTGATATGAGTTTATCGATCAACTCTTTGAGAATATGCTTCTTTTTCTTGTCGGTAACATTTTTCATTAACTCTTTGTAATGGTTTCTAGTATTACAACATAAAAATCCCCATGATGTTGTAGATTTATTTTGTCCTAAAAGATGTCCTGTAAAGTCATCTGTTGTGTCTTTCATGCAAAGCATTGCTTTTTCAAATTTGGATTTATCTACTTCTTTTTTCAGTTCCTTTTCTTTATCAAACAGCATTTTGAGATATTTAAGATATTTCTGGAACAATGCCTTGTCATGACCTGGATTTGTTTCTGAACAATAAAGAATAAAACCAATTTCGCCGTCTCTGAAGTAATTTTCAGCATCTAGAATTTCGACTTTCCAAGAAGCGTCTTGAATAATTAATTTTGCTTTTGTAATTTCTTCTTTCATTTGATAAGAAATGCTTTGAGGTACTTTGCTAATATCAATATTAGAAACTGCCTGCAATATACTTATTTCGTCATAAGATTTTATCTTTTCGATCACAGATTCTACAAAGTAGAAAGTTTTACAAACATCTTCAATATTTTTGAAATCACTATTGAATGTAACATTGTCAATTATTCGTCTCCACATGCTATAAGCTACTTCTTCGCCATGTATTGTTGGAATTCCAAATCGGTACAAAAATGAATATAAAGAGTATCTTATTAAGTCATCTCTGTATTTACTAGTTCTTTCTTCTGTGTAGTAGTTGTTTCTAAATAAATTTATTTCAGAAAAATTCACCTGTTTTGAAGTTGTGTCAATTTTAAAAGTAAATGGTTCTTCCAAGGGACTGAATTTTTCCAATAAATCATCGGCTCTTTTTAATCCTTCTACAAAAGCATCTTTTAATTGTTCCTTATATTCCATAAATTCAGACCTTTCGGCACCACCTTTTTCAATATAACGAAACAATACGCTTCCTGTCATACTGTTAATATTTTCGTACTCTGGTCTATATTTTTTTTCTGCAACCTGATTTGCTACTACTTCTTTTAAATAGGAATCTCTCAACATTTCCTTAATAAAACTCATCATGGCATTATCATAATCTTTGCCGAAAAACTTATAAAAAAATTCAGCATATTCGTTGTTGTACTTACTGATAAATCTTACTTTGTCTTGCTCTGTTGTTCCACTTCCGATTTGTTCAAGAAGCCTTGTTAAGATACCTGATTTCTGTAATTTAGCCTTAAATATTTCAAAATCCGAAAGGAGTTTTCCCCTTGCGTTCATCTTGATATAAAGATCACTTGTTTGGAGCGAATTTGGAATTTCGAGCCATAAAAAAGAAACAGGGCAATCATCCCTTAACAATTTATCTCTTATAGAATCAACATCTGCAACATCTTTAAATTTATTGTGGAACTCATCCAAAACAACAAGCATCGATTTGATAGTAGGGTCTATCTTGAAGTTTCCAGTAAACCAAGGAAAATTCTTTATCTGGTTAGAAATCGTCTCTTCGAAAAAATCCAAATCTTTTATGTAGTCGTTTATTTTACAAATATTTTTACAAAAACGCATAGATGTGTTTCTAGTTTCATAAGAAAAATTTTCCAATTGTTTTAAACCTGACACATCCCCTGTTCTTGCAAATATATACCAATGAAATAAAAAAAGTGTCGTAAGTCTTTGCTGTCCATCAATTGGATTAAATTCGCCGTTGTTTTGTGTTCCAAAAATAAAATTTAGAACCAACGGATTATCTTCGGTAACAGCTCGGAAAATTTCGGCAATCAAAGAAGTTCTTATTTGTTCAATCGCTCTATTTTTTTCTCTGCCTTGAGCATAGTCTCGTTGTAGTTTAGGAATTATTATAGATTTTTTATTTATTAATTTCCAAAACGTAGAGGTGGTAGATTTTTCTTCGCTCATTTATTCTCTCCATTCAGCATATTATAAATATTTTTTGCCATATCTTTGAGATATTCATCCATATCGTTTTTACGCCAAGCAGTTAAAGATTTTGCTTCTTCGTAGCCTTTTAAAAAGACCCATTTTGTTCCTATTGGTATATATTTCCCTTTGGAATTATTGTTTCTTTCTATCTCAAGTATTTTTTTTCTTTTATCAAAAAAGCAATCATTCTTGTACCCTCGATTTGTGCCGGCATCTAATAAAACAAGGTTCCCCAAGGAATTTATATTGTCAATTTCATAGTGTTGCGTGATTTCTCTAGAGACCTCATCAAAATCAATAAATTTTTTTTCTTGGCAATGTTTGATAACTTTTAACAATTCACGAATTTTTTTTGTTTCTTCTTTGTTGGAATCGGTCTGTTCGATCCGTAATAATTTTTGGTAACTTGATAACCACTTCTCCTTATCATCCGGAATATCTTTTGGAGTCTGCGGATTGACATGTTCAATGTCCCAAGTTGTTTCTTCCTTATACAATGCAAACGGAAATCTCTCGTAGGTGTTGTTGGCATTGACAAGCATTGATATGCTGTATAGCAACAAGATTTTTCTAATGTCATTTTTTTCAGAGTCGCTGTATTCTATGTCTTCCAATTTATTTTTTATTTCTTCTAGAGGAAGATCCAATTTCATTTTATTCTTGATTTTAGTTAGAATTCCTTTGCGAAATTCAGTTTTGTTTTTTTGTTTGTAGTCGCGATGTAAGTCTTTGATAAGATAAACATTTTTCTTGTCTTCAGCGATTAAAAAACCGATGGTGTGATAGTAAAAATAATCATCATACCAGTCCATTAAAGTTTCGTAAATTTCTTGAATGTCTGACCATATTTCGTCAGAAGATTTGCTTGTAAGAACTTCGTTTACTTCACGAAAAACTGCATATCTATCATCACTATTTTCTTTTATTTCATTGTTTTTTTGTTCTGCACACCAGATTTCAAACAAATAATCTATTCTTGTGTCATAGTTATAATTCTTTTTATTAACTATAAATTCCCAAAAATTATCATTATTTAATCCCTTTTCAATTTCTTCCCATTGATGAGCCAAGGCCTGAACTTTGTCTTCGCCGTCTTTTTCGCAGGAATGTAAAAGAACAGCTTTGATAAGTTCAGCATTTGTGAGCTCAATTTTATTGGCATTTACATTCGTGAATGTCTGTATAGCATCTTCATTGTTATCTAATACATACCAAATGATTTGTATTTTTTGCTCTCTTAGTTTGTCAAAAATTTTTGTCAGAATTTTGCGTGCAGGTATAGTAACTTCGCCATTTTTATATTGATATTTCGAAATAAACTCCAAGCTATCAATTAGATTTCGACAATCTATGCTTTTTGCTTTATTATCAAAATGACCGTCAGCAATTTGTTTCAAAGAACCTTCTTTGACGAAATCATCAATTTCTTTAAACAAGTTTGTGATTTTATCTTTGTTTTCGTACTTCAAAAAATATTCTTCCCTTTGAAGATTGGGATCATTATCACGATCAATACAATAGTATAAAGCAGATATAAGCCACAGAGCGGTTAGTCTTTGTTGGCCATCAACTAATTCCCATTCATTATCACCATGTTGCTTTACAATAATCGGTTGAAGACAGTAATTTTGATTTTCATCAAAATCATATAAATCTTCTAACAATTCTTTTACTTGAATCTCTGGGGTCCATCGATATCCTCTTTGATATGATGGAACAAAGAAATTCATTCCAAAAAGTTCGCTAACCGGTTTTAATTCTACTGTTGCCATTTTCTTCTCCCTCTCAAATTTTATTTTCCCTTAAATTCCTCAATCTGCTGCCGGATGTTTTCGATATGAAGGCGAAGCATGAAGTCGATGAAGGTTTTTGAATTGCCGTTATCCTGAGCGTCAGCGAGAGCCTGTATGTATTCGGCGCGGTTTTCTTTTTTGACGATGCTGGGGATAACGCCGGCTTCGCGCTGGATCATGTTCATGACAAGGCGCGACATTCTGCCGTTTCCGTCAGCCCACGGATGGATCGCCGTAAGCTGATAGTGCGCTTCAAAACTGAGTTCGTAGATTTCCTGCATGTTGGCGGTTGTCATTTTTTTGCGTTCGTTATTGAGCCAGTCGCAGAAATTCTTTAGTTTTTCCGGCACTTTCTGCCATGCGAGGTAGGATTTTCCGCCGCGACCTGCACTTACGTTCAAAAGTCTGATTTCACCTTTTGCGGAGGAGAAGTCTCCGGCGAGAGTTTTGTATTCCGAGCCTGTGTTTTTCATCACGATCGCGGCGAGGCTGCACAAAAGTTCCGGAGAAAAATCGGCGTGTTCCTTCGCATAGACAAAACTCTGCTCGTAAGCGGCTTTGAGGTCAAGGTTCATAAGGATTTCCGCCATCGGTTTTTTCGCGCTGATCCCCTCGTCAAAGAGGAGCTGGTTTTCGATTTCTGTGACAGTCGAGCCTTCTATCGCCGTGGAGTGGGTGATGATCGAATAAAGATAGAATTTGTCGTAATCAAGCTGTTCGTTGATGCCGAGAGCGATATATTCGTTGATCGTATCTGTGAGTTCTGTCAGCTTATCCATCTTTTCCTCCGCCAAAATCCGTGTGCTTCATTTTTCTACAATCTCCCAGTGGCCGCCTTTGTCAGCTCCGATGCGGCGGATAACACCTTTTTCCTGTAATTTCGCAATTGTTTTCGCAATAGCACGGCGACTTATTCCTAAATTATCAGCCATCGCTTGCGTTGTAATAGTTGCATCCGATCTAATCATATCCAGAATTTTCTGTGAACTTTTCTGTGAACTTTTCTGTGAACTTTTTTGGGCACTTTCCTGTGCACTTTCTTCAGTTTTCTGGCCACTTTTCTGGTCATTTTCTGTTTTTTCATACTCATTCATCAGTGTCAGATAGACATCCGACGCATAGCAGCGGGCTGTTACACCGCCGAGAGAGAGGTCGATTACCGGCAGTTTTGCGTTTTCTTCTTCGCAGTATCTTGTAATTTTGTTGAAACCGCGAGCCCAGCTTTCAATCATGCCGCATTTGAAAAAGACATTCGCAAGGTTCGGATTGCACGGTTTTGAAACATGTTCCTTGAACAGATCCTCGACCGGAACTTCTTTGGGAAGTGCTCCGTCGTTCCATAGACGGATTTTGTCTTTGTAAATACGGATCTGAATCGGCGTGGTGGAAAGATAATCTTTGTGGATTACGGCATTCAGAAGCAGCTCACGAAACGCCGATTTCGGGAAGAAGAAGGTTTCCTTTCTGTAGAGGTCATCATAGGAAATAAGGGCTTTCATATATTTTGTGTAAATCAGCTCCATCGTTTTTTCGACCTGAAGAATCAGCGGGCCGTGTATCTCGTCCTGATAAAGAATATCTGCATCGTTTTCAAAATAGGCGACTTTGATATATGCGCCTGTTACCCATCTTTCAGGGTCAGGATGGAACGCAAGCATACAGGCGCGGGTCAAGTAGTGACCTTCCGTAATGTGCAGATTCTGAATGAGAGTTTCATTTGTTACATCTAAAGCCTCGTCATCAAGACGTCCCGATTCTTTAGCCTTTTTCTTGAAAAGTCTGATCGCGTCATTTTCCAGATCTGCAACGGAAATATGCGGAACCGGAACCGAATCCCATGTGCGGCCCTGAACTCCCAGAATCATTTTATCCAGCTCGATGCCGCTTACTTCCTGGATCGTAGAGCCTGTCCGCTTGTAATATCTGCCGTGGTAACTTACAGGAAACGGATATTTTTCGGTAACGATTTCAAAATAATCAAGACCGTTCTCGGAAAGCAGATTAACAGCGCAGATCAGACCCATTGAATTGCGGATTTTATTCGGAATATCCTCGCTCAGTTTGTGCGCATCATCCACGCCGCAGACAGTGCCGTCATCCTTTACACCGATATAAAGCCTGCCTCCCTCTGTATTTGCAAATGCGCAGACCCATTTGAGATATTCGTCACGCCAAGACTGCTTGTATTCAATATTCTGATTTTCCATCTGCTTCCTATTTTTCATTTGCGTCTCCGTCAAAATCCGCCGCATTATACACAAAAATTCAAAAAATTATTTTATTTTCCGTGCAATTTTGCAGATTTTTTTCAAACACTCTACAGTTCGTAACACTTTCTGTTATGTTTTGTAGAGTGCCAGATTTTTTCTCATATTTTTTCCCTCAAATACTTGTTATAATCTTAAAAGGTTGTAGTATCACCGCCGGTTTTTTATTAACTGTTTTTTTGGGAGATGAAAAATGTCAGAAATTATCAGAGTTAAAGGAAGAGAAGTTCTTGATTCAAGAGGAAACCCGACTGTCGAAGTAGAAGTCGAACTTGCAAACGGCGTTACAGCATCCGCAATAGTTCCGAGCGGCGCAAGCACCGGTGTTCACGAGGCTCTTGAACTCAGAGACGGCGATAAAGACAGATACCTCGGCAAAGGCGTAACGAAAGCAGTTGAAAACATTGAGAAAATCGCTGCTGAAATCATCGGCATGAACGCTCTCGACCAGAGAATGATCGACGAGACGATGATCGGCCTTGACGACACCGAAAACAAGACGAACCTCGGCGCAAACGCAATGCTCGGTGTTTCGATGGCAGTTGCAAGAGCAGCCGCTAAATCGCTCGACCTTCCGCTTTACAGATACATCGGCGGACTCAGATCCGACACACTTCCGGTGCCCATGTGCAATATTTTGAACGGCGGACAGCACGCTGACAACACCGTTGACATCCAGGAATTCATGGTCATGCCGGTCGGCGCTGACAGCTTCAAAGAAGGTCTCAGAATGGTCGCGGAAGTTTTCCATTCGCTCAAAAAGCTCCTTAAGGGCATGAAACTCGCTACAGGCGTAGGCGATGAGGGCGGTTTCGCTCCGAACCTTGCCAACGACGAAGAGGCTCTTCAGGTCATCATGGCTGCAATCGAGCAGGCCGGATACGTTCCCGGCAAAGACGTCGTTCTTGCACTTGACGTCGCTGCTTCCGAGCTTTACGACAACGAAAAAGAGCTTTACGAGTTCAAAAAATCGGGCGCAAAATCAAAAACCAGAGTTGAAATGGTCGAATACTACAAATACCTCGTTTCGAAATACCCGATCTTCTCGATCGAAGACGGTATGGCTGAAGACGACTGGGACGGCTGGGCTCTTATGACCGAAGAACTCGGCGACAAGATCCAGATCGTCGGCGACGACCTTTTCGTAACGAACGCTGACAGACTGGGTGAAGGCATCGAAAGAGGCGTTGCGAATGCAATCCTTATCAAACTCAACCAGATCGGAACGCTCACTGAAACTCTCGACACAATAGAACTTGCGCACAGAGCGGGTTACTCGACAGTCATCAGCCACAGAAGCGGCGAAAGCGAAGACACCTTCATCGCAGACCTTGCAGTTGCAGTAAACGCAGGCCAGATCAAAACGGGAAGCCTTTGCAGAAGCGAAAGAATCGCGAAGTACAACCAGCTTCTCAGGATCGAGGAGCAGCTTGACGAAAGCGCTTTCTTCCAGGGAAGAGGCATCCTTTTTGAGGATATCGAAGAATAACTTTTCGGCGGGGTCGCAAGACCCCGTTTTTTTTATCAGGAGAGACTATGAGTGAAGCTCTTTATTCAAGCTGGATCGAGATTTCACGGTCGGCTTACAGAAAGAACATCGAGTTTTTTAAAGGGAGACTTAACGCCGGGACGGAACTTGCTGTCGTCATCAAGGCGAACGCTTACGGTCACGGAATGGTCGAGATCGCCCATTTTGCGGACGAGTGCGGGATCAAGGTTTTCTGCGTCCACAGCATCGACGAGGCTCTGACTCTCAGAAAGCACGGCTTTACGCAGCGCATCGTCGTTGTCGGACCCACCATCAAAAGAATGGCGAAAGCGGCGGTCGAAAACGATATCGAAGTTCTCTGCTGCGATCCCGAATATCTCCATAATTACGACAATATCGCGAAATCTCTCGGAAAAATTGTGAATATCCACCTCAAGATCGAAACCGGAACAAACAGACAGGGAATCGCGGGGCAGGCGCTTATCGCATTTCTTGAAGAACTCAAAAAGTGTACGAACGTAAGGCTGAGAGCGGTTTACAGCCACTTCGCAAATATCGAGGACACTACTGACCACTCTTACGCGAGATTCCAGATAGACCGCTTCAAAAGAGAGATTTCCTACATCCGTGAGGCAGGTTTCTCCGGTTTTGACATGCACTTCGCATCGAGTGCGGCCGCTACGATATACAACAACACTCACTTCAACATGGTTCGTCTCGGCATCGCGCAGTACGGTCTCTGGCCGTCGAAAGAGACTTATCTCAGCTACATAATCGAGCACGGTCACGGCCCCGAGCACATCCTGACCCCCGTTCTTTCTTGGAAAACCGTGATAGGGCAGGTCAAAACCATAAAAGCGGGCGATTTCGTCGGATACGGCTGCTCGCACCAGATGACGCGTGATTCTAAAATTGCAATAATTCCGATTGGTTACAGCGACGGCTACGACAGAAAACTTTCCAATCAGGGTTATGTCCTCGTCCACGGAAAGCGCGCTCCCGTCATCGGCAGGATCGCGATGAACCTCACCACGATCGATGTCACCGACATTCCCGATGTCAAAGCGGAGGACGAAGTCGTTCTCATCGGCGAGCAGGGCGACCAGATAATCCGCGCCGAGCAGGTCGCAGCCCTTGCAGGGACGATCAACTACGAAGTCGTAGCAAGACTTTCCGACAGAATCCCGAAAGTTGTGGTGGACTGATCAGATAAAAAATCCGGTATTTTTTAGCCAAAATCTTGTTTTTTATCGTTTTTAGTGGTAACGTTACCACCGAATTTGGTGGTTTTTGGAGAGTTTTATGGAAAATAAAAAACTTTCGGCGGTCTTGGAAAAATGGCAAAACCTGCAGCCGCTTTCTGAAACTGATAAAGGAAGACTGAGTCGCCGATTTACAGTAGATTTCAACTACAACAGTAACCATATTGAAGGCAATACACTCACTTACGGGCAGACGGAATTGCTCCTGCTTTTTGATAAAGTTATCGGCGCGGCGGATTTTCGTGAATACGAGGATATGAAGGCAAGTGATCTTGGTTTAAAAATGATGCTGAATGAAGCAACGGAAGCACATCAACCGCTTACACAAAATTTTATCAGGGCTTTGCACAAAACTTTGATACGAGAGGATTATGATGTTTTCCGCACACTTCCTGACGGTATGCAAGTTGGTTACACGGTCCACGCAGGCCAGTACAAAACCCGTCCGAACAGCGTTATAACCCGTTACGGCGAGCGTTTTGACTATGCATCGCCCGAAGAAACACCGGCATTTATGGCGGATCTGGTGGACTGGTATAACAAAACTGAGCAGGAAAAGAGCCTCTCTCCGATAGATCTCGCAATTTTATTCCATTACAGATACATCCGTATTCACCCGTTTGAGGACGGTAACGGTCGTATCGCAAGGCTCATGGTCAATTATATTCTTTCAAGACACGGTCTGCCTATGATTGTTGTGCGCAGCCGCCTGAAACAGGAGTATCTGGATGCGCTGCATCGTGCTGATCTGATAGTTGGTCCGGTAACATCTGACGGAGTTCGTGCTTCGTTGAAAAGCATTAGGCCTTTCCACAAATATATGGTCGATCTGATAACGCATGAAGTAGAAAACGACATCCTTTTTGTAACGGAAAAAAATGAAAATGTCTGGTGGTATGACGGCGAGCGCATAGCTTTCAGGACACCGACTTACGGGAAAATTCTCCGTGAGCTCCAGATTGAAGCAAAGGCCACTTTGTCATATTTGCAGAATGAAATCGGAATAAACCGTTCCGCTTTGCAGAAAATGCTGCAAACCTTGCAGAAAAACGGCTACATCGAAAAGGATGATAAAGGATTCTGGCGTGTATTTATAACGCCGTCGTGCTGAATTAAAGATTCTATTCTCTTTCCATCATGCTTTGATGGATTTCCTTCGCATTGAATGAGCTTCTGACAAATCTGCCTGAATAAACTTCCTTGAAGCCGATTTCCAGGCCGTAGTCGCGAAGTGCTTCGAATTCAGCCTGAGTGTAGTCCTTTTCAACCGGAATGTGCTGCAGCGACGGGCGGAAATACTGTCCGATCGTCATTATGTCGCAGCCGACATCGCGGAGGTCGCGCATCAGAGCGTGAACTTCATCGACTGTTTCGCCGACACCGAGCATTATTCCCGATTTTGTGATCAAACCTTTGCGCTTCATGTAGCAGAGAACATCAAGAGAGCGCTTGTAATCGGCCTGCGGACGCACTTTCGGGTAGAGCGAGCAGATAGTCTCTACATTGTGGTTGAAAACGTCAATCGGTGAATCGGCGACGATATCGAGATTTTCTTTTATTCCGAGAAAATCAGGAGTAAGTACTTCGACAAGCATGTCAGGTGATAACTCCTTGACTTTCTTGACTGTTTCGGCAAAGTGTGCTGCTCCGCAATCTGACAGATCGTCTCTTGTTACCGAAGTGATGACTGTATAAAGCAAACCTAAATCTTTAACTGCAAGCGCGAGATTCATCGGCTCATCCGGGTCGGGAAGGGGAATGTTTTCATTGTGGACTATGTTGCAGAAGCGGCAGTTGCGCGTGCAGCTGTTTCCTAAAATCAGGAAAGTCGCCGTTCTTTTCTTGAAGCAGTCGCCTATATTGGGGCAGTGCGCCGATTCGCAGACTGAATGAAGGTGATGCAGTCGCAGGATTTTCTTCATTTCTGCTACGAAAGGTGATTTGAAAGTCGATTTTTTAAGCATTTCTTCAGCCATAATAAGCCTCATAGAACATTCATAAAACGCTGGATTTAAGCCTTTGAGCGGGCGGATGTCAAGGTTAATTTTTTACTCTTCCGAGTTGTCCGCAGGCTGCAAGTTTGTCGCCGCCGCGCGATTTTCTGATCAGAGCTGTCACGTTTTTCGCAATCAGAATATTCTGGAAATCGATGATCTTTTTCATCGGAGTCGGCTCGAAAGCGGCTCCGTCAAAGATGTTGAAGGGAATTATGTTGACTTTCGCGTCGTATCTTTTGGCGATTTTCGCAAGTTTTTCGGCGTCTTCGGGGAAGTCGTTGAAATTTTTGAGCATGACATACTCGAGAACGACCATTTTTCTTGAAATAGGGTAGGAGTCTATCGCATGCAAAAGCTCTTTCAGCGGATATTTTTTGTTTATGGGCATAATTTTGTCGCGTTTTTCGTCAGTCACGGCGTGAAGCGAAACGGCGAGGTTCACCTTTGTCTTTTCGCCCAGTTCCACGATTTTGTCAGCGATTCCCGAAGTCGAAACGGTGATTTTTCTGTTCGAGAAGTTAAAACCGAAGTCGTCAAGCAGAATATCAATAGAATCAAGAAGGTTTTCAAAGTTTAGGAGCGGTTCTCCCATTCCCATGAAAACGAGGTTAGTTATTCTTTTTTCATTTCTTTCGGCTTCGATCTGAGCAGAAAGGACCTGAGAGGTTATCTCCGAAACGGTGAGATTGCGCCTGAATCCGAGGCTTCCCGTGCGGCAGAAAGCACATTTTATGGGGCAACCCGCCTGAGTCGAAACGCAGAGAGTGCAGCGCGTTTCTTCGGGAATTATGACCGCTTCGACGACATTTCCGTCGGAGAGGGTGAAAGCGAGTTTCTGCGTGCCGTCGGAAGATGTGAAGATTTCACTCGGAAAAACCGGGGTTATTTCAAACATTTGTGCGAGTTTTTCGCGGTCGGATTTGCTGATATTGGTCATTTCGTCGAACGAAAAAACCCTTTTCTGGTAAATCCACTGCATTATCTGGGTCGCCTTGAATTTCGGAAAACCGTTCTCAAGGAGGGTCGATTCAAGTTTTTTGCGGGTCAGATCAAAGAGCTGCATGGCTACATTCCGAAAAATAAAGATAAAATCGAATTCATGATTTCAGTCGGAAGAAGGAACATAAGAAGTCCTCCGGCCGCAAGGAAGGGGCCGAAATAAATCGCATGCTCGACATCTTTTTCGTCTTTTGAGTTGAGGTCTTCAGCCGAAATGTTGCCGGCAAGACGCTTTTTTCCGAAGAAAAGTTTTGCCGCGAGATAGAAAATTATTCCGCCGAATGAGGCCAGAAATAGGACAAACGGGATTTTGACAGGTCCTGTGAACGCGCCGATTGCAGCTAAAATATAGACATCGCCGAGCCCCATGCCGATTTTTTTCGTAACAATGTAGAAAAGAAAAATCGCGAGCAGAAGAAATCCCGCGCCGACGCCGATTCCGATGAGCGATTCCTGCCAGGTTATCGTCGGCTCGAAAAAGCTCCACAAAATTCCCATAAAAATAGGCGGAATTATAACTTTTGAATATACGAACTGCGTCTTGTAGTCGATCGCGGCGGTAACGACGAGAGCCGAAATGAAGTAAAGCGGCAGGATCAGGCGCGGATGAAGCCCGAATTTAAGGAACGCGAAAAGGTATAAAACGGCGTTTAAAAGCTCGATCACAGGATAAATCAAAGAAATTTTCTCACCGCAGCCGGAACATTTTCCGCGGAGAAAAAGCCAGCTGAAAACGGGAATGTTCTCATACCATGTGATTTTGTGTCCGCATTTTGTGCATGAACTCGGCGGAAAAACGATGCTTTTCCCGATCGGGATGCGGTAGATGCAGACATTGAGAAAACTGCCGAAAAGAAGCCCGTAAATAAAGACGAAAGCGACCGAAAACGGCATAAAACGCTTTGAATTGAGTATAAAGAAAAGATCTTCCATAAAAACCTCCGCAGCAAAAGACCGGAAATTTTCAATATAACGGCGAAAATGTCAATAAAGACATTGTCCAACCACTCTCGGTATGGCGAGTGACAACATAAAGCTTGCTTTAAAATAATATTGTACTAGTATATCCGCCGTTTTGTTTGGCACTTTTTAATTTTTTGGAGGCAATGATGAAAAAATTTACGGCTCTGGCTTTTGCGGTGCTGCTTTTGATGTTTGTAGCATCCTGCGGAAGCGACAAAAAAACGGAAGAAAAACTTCCTGATTCCGAAGTCACGGACGAAGATGCTGTCGATGACGAACCGGCAGATACAACTCCTGACAGCGGTGACACAACTCCGAACGAAGGTGATACGACACCGGACGGCGGAGATACAACTCCGGATGAAGGCAATACGACACCTGACGGCGGAGATGCGACACCCGACGAAGGCGATTCAGCTCATGACGGCGGTGATACGGCTCAGGACGATGCTGATACGAACACCAATGACGACGATGCAGACAGCGGCGCGGTTATTGACGATGCTGATTCCAGCACAAACGACGACGATGCAGACAATGTTCTTCCCGATGAAGACTCCGAACAGGAAACCGGTTCATGCACCTATATTCCGAACGCTTTCGTTTCGAACTGGACCGACAATTTCCCGACAGACTGGGTAAGCAAAACAAAACTTTCTTATGAAAAAATCGACCGCGGCGAAGGCAATTATGCTCTCAGAGCTTCAGTGTCAGCTCAGACAAAAGCCGGCTACGCATTCGAACCTCCGGCATTCGTTCCCGCAGAAGATGCCGCTTTCCCGACAAAACTTACTTTCGACCTTAAAACCAACAATACCAGCAAAATCTCTATAAACTTGAGATGCGGAGATCTCGGAGACAAGGACGGATTCCAGGTTTATAACTGGGATTCTGACTCAAAAACTTTTGCATATGCAGGAACAGTTGAGCCCAATCATACAGGAAGCACTCCGAATAAATATAATCCCGTTGTTCTGGAAGGTAATATTAACGAGTTCCACGAAGTTACTGTTGTGCTCGGCGACGAACTTAAACAGGAAGGTTTCTGGCGCGGTCAAAAATGCCGTTTTGAGTTCAAATACGGAAAAGAGGCAGATTTTGATGTAACAATCGACAATCTTGTTTTCCACACTGCTGCAGGTGCATGCGAGCCGGATGATGATCCTGCTGAGGAAGACGACAACGATGATAACGACACCAACGATGATGATGCTGACAGCGACACCGACGATCAGGACACTGATACCAACGACGACGATACCGACACCGATACCGATGATCAGGACACTGATACCAACGATGACGATACCGACACCGATACCGATGATCAGGACACTGATATCAACGATGACGATGATGATGTTCTTCCGGATGATGAACCAGAACCACAGACTTGCGTACAAATTCCGAACGGTGACTTCAGCGGCACTTGGGATGAAGACGGAGTTCCGCAAGGCTGGACGAAAGACGGGAGTCAGCTGAGTAAAGTTACTTTCGCAAAAGATGAAAACGGCGCTCTGCGTATTACCCGCACCAATGACGGTTCAACCGGTTATGCAGCTTATTCTCCTAAATTTATACCAGCAGCTGATGCTGGAGTTCCTGCTGGAATCAAATTCAAAATGGCAGTAAACTCTCCGTCTCTGGTTTCAATCAATATTGGCTGGAAAGATGAGCAGGACCATGTAAAATATAACCCATACAATTGGGATTCTAATGGTCAGGTTTTTGTAAGCGCAAATCAAAACCAGTATTTTGTTAATTTGGGCAATACTCTTACCGAAACATACATAATTTTCGGTGATGAAATGACTGCAGATTTTTGGCATAGAGGCACCCCTTTAACTCTTCAGTTCAAATTCGGCAACAAAGACAAAAACACCAATGTTACTTATGATTATGATATTTCTGTCAAAGATTTCGAATTTGTTTACTTTGGAGGCGACTGCAACAACGTACCTGCTCGCACAATTGGTTACGCGCACACACAGTGGCCGGAATCTATTGAAGGCTATGCAGGAATGAAAGAAACCGTTTACGGCAGAATTTACATTTCCGGTCTCACAGATCAGACTGTAAACAAATCAGTGGCACTGTTGGGAGTCAAAGCTCAGCTCGGCACAAAATCTGAAGAAGACGCTGATTTTGTTTGGGAAGATAATTATGCTATTGTAAATCCCGAAAATGAAAGCTCAGGCAATGACGATGAGTATAAGTATGAACACACTTTCAATAAAGCAGGAAAAATCAAATATAAATTCAGATTTACTGCTGACAACGGTCTGAATTGGAAAGAAGCGGATAACTACTGGGAAGCTACAATTTTTGCCCCGGAACCAGGCCAATTCGGTAATGCAGACTTCTCATACTGGTCAAACGATACGACGCCGCAGGTTTGGACTTCAACAACAGAAGCAACAATTTCGAAATGGGATCGCGGTGACGCGAATGGATTAGCTGCCAAAGTCACAGCGACAAAAAGTTTAACTAAAGGTGATATCTTTACTTCCGGCGAATTTGTAGTTCCTACCGGTAAAATAGCCAAAAAAATCACATTTGATATGGCGACAGACCAAGCGATTAAGCCGAAGATTGGTGTTAATTGTGCTTCTACAACATGGTATGGTTGGGATTCGACAGCGGAAGCGGGCTCTGAAACAGGACTTGGATATTTTACAACTTCAAAAGATTCATTCGTTTCGATAGATTTCGGAGATAACAATAAACTGCATCCGACATATATCAAACTTGACAGTGCCAACACAACAGGCACATGCCAGTTAATAGTCAGATACAGAGCTGACAAAGATTCATGGGCAGCTTTCGACAACTTCACAGTTGTTTATGAAGACGCTGAATAATCCATTTAACCCAATTCCCTTAAAATAGCTTTTTCCATTTTTTTCAGTATCAATTCCACGAATGTTTTTTGTGCAGGTTTTTTATGCGTATTCTGGTTGATCTCTTTCTCACATTCATGAAAATCGGTTTTTTCACTTTCGGCGGCGGCTATGCCATGCTGAGCGTCATCGAAGACAACTGCGTCGAAAAGAAAAAGTGGATAACTCACGACGACATGATGAATGTTACCGTCATTGCGGAATCGACTCCGGGGCCTATTGCCATAAACTGCGCTACTTTCGTGGGTTACAGGCAGGCGGGGATTTTGGGTTCGATCATGGCGACGGCGGGAATCGTCATGCCTTCTTTCCTTGTGATACTTCTGATTTCTGGTGTTCTCGACAACTTTCTTGAAATTCAGGTCGTAAAAAGCGCCTTTTTCGGCATAAAATGCGCAGTCGGAGTGCTTATCATCAGCGCAGCCGTCACGATGATAAAAAACATGAAAAAAAAGCCGTTTACGATAGCGGTTTTATCCGTATCGACTCTGGCAATGCTTGCGATAGACGTGTTTTCGCTCAGATTTTCGGCAATCACAATCATCATCGCCGCGGCTGTGCTCGGTTTTGCGGTATTTGCCGTTAAATGGAAAAAAGAGGAGAGCAGATGATATATCTCGATCTTTTCTTAGGTTTTCTCAAAGTCGGATGCTTCGCTTTCGGCGGTGCTTACGCCGCAATTCCGCTGATCCGCGATGTCGTGCTTTCCTACGGTTGGGTTACGGACGAGACTCTGACTTACATGATTGCGGTGAGCGAAATGACGCCGGGCCCGATCATGGTGAACCTTGCGACATATATCGGACGCAGCCAGGCGGGATTCTTAGGTGCTTTTCTTGCCACTTTCGCCGTTGTTTTTCCGGCATTTTTAATCATGCTGCTCTGCATGTTCGTCTTTAATTCGCTTATGAAAAACAAGTGCTTCAGAACTGTCATCGGCACGCTGAAACCCAGTGTCGTAGGGCTTATCCTCGCAATCGGGCTCTACATGACAGCCGAAGCGTTTATTGATTTGAAAGGCTCTTTTTCACTTGATTTCAAGGCGCTTGCGATAACCGTGATCCTTCTTGCTGCCGCGTTTCTGCCGCCTGTTTTCGGGAAAAAGAAGATTTCTCCCATAACTCTCATCATTTTCAGCGCAGTTCTGGGAATCGTTTTCTGCGGCGTGTGAAACAGTGAAAATTCCGGGCTGAAAAACCTTTTTTTAAAATAATTTTTCAATATACTCCGCTGTATTTTGTTTTTCGAGGTTTGTATGGAACAGAAAAAAACGCTGGCGCTTTTTGATTTCGACAAGACAGTGACTGACCGGGATTCCTTTCTTCCGTTTATGTTTTTCGCGTTCGGCCACTTCAGGATAATATGCCTTATCATTCTGTTTTTTCCGCATGCATTGCTTTGTTTTGCAGGTTTTATGTCACGCAAAAAATTCAAGGAAAATTTTTTCAAGCTGACAATAAAAGGGTGGACAGAGGAAAAATTCCGCAGCGTCGCGCTCGATTTTTATCAGAAACAAATGCGTTCCTGGGTGAGAAAATCGGCTGCAGACGAGATAAAAAAACATCTTGAAAACGGTGCCGATGTATCGCTTGTTTCGGCTTCTCCCAACGACTGGCTCTGGCCTTTCACCGATGACTTCGGGATAAATCTTATTGCGACGAGGCTGGAAGTGAAAGACGGGGTCTACACTGGAAATATTGTTGGCAACAACTGCCGTAAAGCCGAAAAGGTAAGACGGGTCAGAGAGGTTTACGACATCGAAAGTTATTCCGATATTTACGCTTACGGTGATTCATCAGGCGATTACGAGATGCTTAAAATCGCCAATCATCCTCATTTCAGATATTTCAACTAAATTTTTTTCCTGATTTCGTCAGCGATTTTTCTGGTCATGTCAACCGGATGGTAGTTCGGAAAAATGCCGGAAACTTTCAGAGCGTTTGCCGCGATAGTTGTGTTTTTGTCGACTGAATACTGCGAGAAGAAGTAGAAAGGAATCTCTGAAATTTCCTTTTTGTGTTTTATTGCGGCAAGGAGCCTGAGAGGCGTTATAGCGCTTTCGGTCATGTCGATGTCGCACAGGATGAAACCGAGGTTGTCTTTCTGTTCTTTTATGATCTGAGCCGCTTTTTCGATAGTTTTAGCCTTCAGAACATCGATGTTTACTCTGCTGAATTTGTCGGCAATATCGTCAAGGTCGAATTTTTTCTGAGAAATAACGATTGCTGTGATTTTTTTCAGCGAAGATTCTGCTGCGGAAATTTGCTGTGTCTGTTCAAGCGCATTTATGATTCTGTCGCTGAAATACATTGTTTCTTTCAGCTGCTTCAGAGCTTCTTTCGGCGGAACGTTGGAAATCCTCGTCATAAAGTCGTAAGTGTTTGCAAGAAGCAGTATGAGAGAGCCTATCGGAATCTCGTTCAGTTTGAGCGCGCGCGGAAAACCTTGTCCGTTGTAGGTTTCATACATATTTTCAAGGCAGTTGAGTGCAAGTTTGGAAAGCTGTACATCGGCGAAAAGTTTTGTCGCTATCTGCGAATATGTCTTCATTTTGTCGGTATTCGACTGATTCTTTATGTCAAGAGCGGTGAGGTGGAGCTTCTTGCCGACATCGTGAAGATATGCAGCGATTGTGAGATCGTAAATCTCGACTTCCGAAAGATGTATCGCCTCGCCGATTTCTTTGCAGAGAATGGCAACGCGCTGCGAGTGGGCGAAATAGCTGTCACCGTGTGCCGCGACATCGAGGAGGTTGGAAAATATTCTCAAAAGTTCTATCAGCTGGTTTCCCTGTTCACGGACCCAGCTCGGCATATTGCTCATCATAGAAGTCGTTACAGCGGTAACGTCGACTTTTGTACCTCCGGAAAGATCGGCCTTGTTGACGATCATGGAGAAGGTTTCACGATTCTCCTGATTCAGTTTGTCTTCGTCCATCGTGGCGATATCCTGGATCCTGTTCGCCATTTCAATGTCATTCGGGTTGTCGAGGCTGATGATGTTTTCGTTCGAAAGGAAATTGTGACTTACAGAAACCGAATCTCTTACAAGCCTGTCGAAAGCTGTGACATCGTTGTTGTACTGCTTCAGAATGAGCGCTTTGATCACGTTGGAAGGCGCTACTACGGGAACTACGGACTGCACGCCGTTGAGAAGGATCTTGAGTTCGTCGAAAATGACGATGTTCTGCGGTTCGTATGTGAGAACCGTGAGACGGTAATTGTTCATACTGTATTTAAGCGGGAAAATAGTCTTGTCCAGCGCCATTTTCAGAGGAATGATGTCTGCAGGCGTCGTTACGGCCATTTTTTCGAGTTTCTCGCTTGATATATACTGCACGTTGAACTGTTTCGAAAGATACAGCAGCAGATCGTTTTCCTGAATTTTTCCGAGTTTCAGGAGAATTTCTCCGAGGTAGGTAGGATGTGTTTGCTGAAATGCCAGAGCAGAGGAGATATCTGATTCCGAAACGATCCCTTTTCCTAAAAAGTATTCACCGACTTTCATACCTATCATTGCAAAACCCCATAAAAAACACTTTCAAAAAAAAGACAAAACATTATAGTCAGAAAAAAAATAAAATCAAGTAATATGTTTTACTTATCTTCAAGGGATTTGACTGCTGCCTCATGCATTTCCAGGATCATTTCCTCTTTGCCGGAACAGATGAGAAGTTTGTCTGTGCCGCTTTTGAAGAAAAGTTCGGTTTTTTCTTTTGCCGAAAAGACGTCAAGTGCGTGCATTTCTATGTCGTCTGTCATCGAAATTCCTAAAAATTTAAGGTCGTTGCGTAGAATTTTGTCCCATTCTGGAGAAAGCGATGCCGGAAGTTCGCTGATTTCCGGCAGGAGAAGGTGAGCTTTCATTACAAATCCGGCTTTGTTCGCAAGTCTGCGGTAGGGGACGATGTCTTCGTTGAAAAGGTCTTTGAACGGTTTATTGATCAGCGGAAGTTCAGAGTGTGAGTCGATAACTGTCGTTCCGTGCCCTGGAAAGTGTTTTATTACCGGAAATACTCCGTGCTTTTTCATTTTTTCAATATAAATTGAAGCAAATTTTACAACTGTTTCTGGATTTTCACCGAACGATCTGTCACCGACTATCGAGTTGTCTTCGCCGCTTCTGAGATCGACATTGGGGGCCATGTTCATGTTTATGCCGGTTTCACTGAGCTTCTGTGCCAGAATTTCGATTCTTTCCGCTGCATACTCTTCGCCGCAGGCGGCAAGCTCTTTCATTGACGGGAGGGAATACTCTCCTTTCGGCAGTCTGCGGACTCTGCCGCCTTCCTCGTCTATCGAGTGAAATTCGATCGATTCAAAGCATTTTGTTGATTTTATAAGGCTCTCAAGCGATTCGCAGCTTTCGATGTTTCTCTTGAAGTATATGAGTCCGCACGGAGAAACTTCGCGGAGCATCGAAAACTCGCTTTTGGAGAGTGATGTTCCGGAAATCGAGACAAACATGCGGCTTCCCGCCTCCTTTTTCAATCTTTCAAGTTTTGGCTGAATCATTTTTTAACCTCCGGATTATTGATTCTGCATTTTATTCCGTCCGCAGACTGCTTCCGGAAAAACGGCTGGAAATATTAAATTTACCGGCTTCAAAAGGCAATGAAATTTTTCTTTTGTCATCAAGAGTAAAAAACGGGTATTTTTGACTAAATAAATTCTTTGGTATATAAGCCGGAGTCTGAATTTTTGGAGGTTTTTATGAAAAGATTTTTAGTTTTCCTTTTTGTATGCGGTCTCACTGCTTCGCTTTTTGCAGAACCGAGACTTCTCACAATCCTTTTCACAAACGATTCGCACGGCATGGCTTGGGCGTTTGACGCTCCTGACAGCCCGAAAACAGGTGGTCTTGCAGCGCAGAAAACCCTTATCGAGCAGATAAGGAACGAAGTTCAGCTCACAAACGGCGACGTTGTCGTTCTCAGCAGCGGAAACGTCACGATGGGTGACCCGAGAAGCAACATCTGCGAGAATCTTCCGATGATCATGGGAATGAATCTCATTGGTTATGACGGAATGCTTATCGGAAGCCACGAGTTCGATTTCGGAATGAAGACTTTTTCAAAAATGCAGAAAGAGGCAAGATTCCCGTTCATGTCGGCAAACCTTTTCTACAAAAACAACAAGCAGGTCGGCAAATCGTTCATCCAGAAAGAGATGATAAACGGCGTTAAAGTCGCTTTCGTAGGCATTACGACACCTGAACTCGAGAAAATTTCCAACGCCGGCGTCGAAGGGCTTGTCAAAGTTCAGGATCCTATCGAAGCTGCGAAAAAAGCGGTAGATGAGCTTAAACAGAACAACGATTTCGTAGTTGTCCTTTCGAACCTCGGCTACTCCGACAAAGAAGTCGATGCCGACGGTTATCCGAGCGACATCAAACTTGCGAAGGAAGTTCCCGGAATCGGCCTTATCATCGGCGGACGCACGAAAATCCAGATGGACGAGCCTGTTATGGTCAACAATGTTCCGATAATCCAGACTGAAGGTTTGGGTAAATGGGTCGGCAGATACGATATTTACTTCGAGGGAAAGCAGGTCGTTCAGAAGAACTTCAAACTTTACCCGGTAAACATCAAGGAAAAAATCGTTAAAAGCAACGGCAGCGTAACTTACGAAAACCGCGGCAAAGACCTTGTCGAGAACGAGGCAATGCTGAAAATGCTCAATGATTTCAACTGCGAATTTTCGACTCAGGTTGTAGGCGAGCTTTCCGATTCTTTCAACGGCGAAAGGAATTTTGTCCGCAACAATCCTTCGACTTTAGGTGTTTTCATCGCATCGGTCATGAAGGAAAGAACGAATGTCGACATCGCTTTCGCAAACGGCGGCGCGATCAGACAGGGACTTAACCGCGGAATCGTCAACGAAATGGATATTTACAGCGTTTTCCCGTTTGAGGACACGATCGTAACAGGCTCTGTCAGCGGCTCGCAGCTTGAGGAGATCATCAACCAGTCGATAAAAAACAAAGGGCAGGGCGGTTTCCTCCACTTCTACGGCGTCGATTTCTCCGTTTCTGGCGGCAAAGCGTCGAACATCAAAGTCAACGGCGCAGCGCTTGATGCGAACAAAACCTATACTTTTGCAGTAAACTCCTTTGTTGCCGGCGGCGGTGACGGCTTCGAAATGATGCCGAAACTCAAACTTAACGACACCAAAATTTCGGTTCCCGCAGCCGTAATCGAATACATCAAACGCGAAAAATACATCGAACCTCCGAAAGTTTCGGGAAAATAAGTCATTTAAATAACACAGGCAATTCAGGTATTGTCATGAATATGTTTCAGGCTGTAATAAGCGTTTTTTCAAAGTATTTTGAGTTCAAAGGGCGTGCCGGCAGAAGCGAGTTCTGGTATTTTGTCCTGTTCAACCTCATTGTTTTCGGGATACTTATTGCTATCGGAGGATTTCCAGGCAAAGGTCACAGGAATATCCTGTTGAACATATACTGTCTGGCGACTCTGTGTCCGTCTATGGCTCTGAGGTGGCGGCGCCTTCACGATATCGGAAAATCAGGGCTCTGGTGGTTCGTTTCTCTGATCCCGGGAATAGGAAGCTGGATCTTTCTGTATTGGGCTGCCCAGCCCGGCGAGATCGGGCCGAATCCATACGGACCAGACCCGGAAATTCCGGATCAGAGAGAAGATTTTATATGATCTGTAAAGCTGCTTTAAATTGATGTTAGTTTTTATATAAAATTATTCTAAAATTTTCTTGACATTTAAAAATATTTCAATAACATTGTTGCGAAATTAGTTTTTTTGATATTAGACCGTGCAGGTTTATCTGCACAACCTATTATTCTTTCATTATTATGGGGAGCTTCGGCTCCCTGTTTTTTTATGATGCTACATCGCAAGAACATGCCTCACTATGAAAATGGCTTACAACAATGCCCGCCTTATCACAAAACCGCAAAGCACTTGGCTGAAACCTTAAATTACTCTGTTTTTAACTAGTCATTTTAAGTTAAATATTGCGTTTAGATTGAGAATACCTATAATTTTGCGGTTTTTGTTTGATTGGTAGAGACGCGCCCGGGCACGTCTCCATGGAGAAAAAAATGAAGAAACTTTTAGTAATTTTAATACTTTTAGCCGCCTTGATTTTTGTCGTCAGTTGCGGCGGCAGTTCGAAAAACTGTAAAAGTTCCGACACGCTTGATAATACTGCTGCCGCAGAGACGCAGCAAACCGAAGATGATGAACCTGAAAATACTGAGCCTTTTGATAAATCAGACTCGGATGATACGGATAAAACTCAAGAGAACCACGATTCAGATATTTATGATGAAGAGACAAATAAGGAACAGAATGAAGATGCAGTAGATACGGCAGATCCCATATCGGATGAAGATGCATACGTGGACTACGGAGATACTATAGAATGCGGTTCGTTATTTACGACAGATTACATACCTGATACAAATGCGGAAACGGACTACGGAAATGCTATTCCGGAATGCAGTCCTTTTTCCGGTACACCATGCCAAGATTCTATAAGCGGCCTGATTTGGTCGGCAAGGTCATCGAATTATATGGAATGGAACGAAGCTGTTGAATATTGTGAAAAATATTCAGAAGGCGGGATAAGCGGATGGCATCTTCCGAATATAAATGAATTAAGGACGCTTATCCGAAATTGTTCCGTTTCGCAAACTGGAGGTTCTTGTGCTGTCGCTGATCCGGACTGTCTGTTCAGTTATTGCGGAAACCATTGTTCATGCTACTACAAACCTTGTAGTTCTTATTACAGCAAATTAGGGGATCATGACGGTATTATGCTTTGGTCTTCCTCTACTAATTCAGGCGATCCTGATTATGCATGGCGCGTTGGTTTCAGTTCTGGAGAGATAGACATCGACTTTAAAAATGATCTCAATGATGTCCGATGTGTCAGAACCGCTGATTAGCGTACGGGCTCACAAAACAAGAGCTTGATCTGTTGCGGGCTGGTTCGTCTCTTTTTCAAAGGTATTTACTTCAATTTTAAAAAAATATTGCTAAGATACTTCGCTTTTGCGTTTTTGTGCTTATATAGAGTCGCAAGCTCTTTTATGTGTGAAATTTTTGGGAGAAAATATGAGATTCAATTACAGAACATTGATTGTGTGGCTGTTTATCGCGGTTCTCGCTTTTGTGGCCATAAGTCTTTCGCGGATGACCGATTCTGCCGAAATCACCGAAATCAACATGACGGAGTTCAGGCAGAAGGTCAAAAATCAGGAAATAAAGGAAGTCTTTATAGACGGAATCGAATTCAGCGGCATTCTCAACGACGGGAAGGATACCAAATTTGTTGCGATAGGTCCTAGCGGCGAAAGGATGTCGGAATTCCTGGCTGAAAACAACGTTCCTGCGACCTACAAAAAGCCGGAAGACGATTCGCTTTGGAAGACTCTGCTTATTTCGTGGCTTCCGATGCTCATTTTCGTCGCGATTTTCATTTTCTTCCTGCGTCAGATGAACGGCGGGAACAACAAGGCTTTCTCTTTCGGAAAAAGCAAGCATAGAATGATTTCGAAAGACCAGAACCAGATACGTTTCAAGGATGTTGCAAGGAAGAGCTCGAGGAAGTTGTCGATTTCCTCAAAAAACCGTCGGTTTACACTAAAATCGGCGCGAAGATCCCTCACGGCGTTCTTCTTGTGGGGCCTCCAGGAACAGGTAAAACTTTGCTCGCAAAAGCTGTTGCGGGTGAAGCCGATGTTCCGTTTTTCATCATAAGCGGTTCCGATTTCGTTGAAATGTTCGTCGGTGTCGGCGCAAGCAGAGTCAGAGATTTGTTCGAAAACGCGAAATCAAAGGCTCCGTGCATCATTTTTGTTGATGAAATCGATGCGGTAGGCCGTCAGCGCGGTGCAGGCTTGGGCGGAGGAAACGACGAAAGAGAACAGACTCTGAACCAGCTTCTCGTCGAGATGGACGGCTTCGGAAGCGATTCGGGGATCATCGTGATCGCCGCAACGAACAGGCCCGACGTCCTTGATCCGGCGCTTCTGCGTCCCGGAAGATTCGACAGGCAGGTCTATGTTCCGCTTCCAGACATCAAAGGGCGCGAACTTATTCTCAAAGTTCATGCCGAAAAGATAAAAACGGCTCCTGATATCGATTTCAGCGACATCGCGAAAGGAACTCCCGGTCTTTCGGGCGCTGATCTCGCAAATCTTCTCAACGAAGCGGCTCTCATCGCGGCTTCACGCTCTGAAGAAGAGGTCACGATGGCCGATATCGAGGACGCGAAAGACAAGATCTTCATGGGAAAAGCGCGCAAAACGATGGTGCAGACTCCCGAAGAGAAGAAAGACACCGCTTACCACGAGGCGGGGCACGTTGTCGTAGGGCTTTATTCGAAATTTGCCGATCCGGTCCACAAAGTTTCGATCGTGCCGCGCGGAAGGGCTTTGGGCGTGACTCAGCAGCTTCCCGAAAAGGACAAATATTCCTACCACAAGGAAGAACTTATTGACAGGATCAAAGTCCTCATGGGCGGAAGAGCTGCAGAAGAAGTTTTCATCGGCAGGATCACTACCGGTGCGGGAAACGATATCGAGCGCGCTACCCAGATCGCGAGAAACATGGTCATGCAGTGGGGCATGGGTGAAGATTTAGGCCCCATCAGCTACGGCGAGAAAGAAGAACAGGTTTTCTTGGGACGCGAACTCGGCAAAAGAACTCAGGTAAGCGAGGCAACTTCGCAGAAAATCGACGAGGAAGTACAGAAGCTCATCGAGACTGCCTATACCGAAGCGAAAAATATCCTCAACGAGCATAAAGAGGGCGTTGAAAGGCTTGTTGCTGCGCTTGTCGAAAAGGAAACTCTTGAGCGCGACGAGATAATGGAAGCAGTAGAACCGAAACCGCAGACTGAAACTGCTGAAGAGGAAAAAGCGGAATAAATCATGCGTTTTGCTCTATTCTTTCTGACATTTCTTACTTTTTTCTTTGTTTCAGCCGATATTGTCAGAGTTTATTTTCTCTATGATCCGCTGACAGACAGATACACTTTCACGAACCAGTGCCAGGATCTCCGCTCGTGCAAGCCGCTTTACAAAACGAAAGGCGAGGTAAAGCACAAAGCGGGATACAAAATCAATCCCGGCAGGGAAAACCAGTTCGACGATATTATCAAACGCGCTTCGGAAAAGCACGGAGTCGACTTTTTCCTCATCAAAAGCGTGATAAAGGCAGAGTCGCTTTTCGACACGAAAGCGGTTTCAAGCGCCGGAGCGAAAGGGCTCATGCAGCTTATGCCCGACACAGCGGTTGAAGTTGGAGTAAAGAATGTCTTTAATGCAGAACAGAACATCATGGGCGGTACGAAATATCTGAAAAAGATGCTGAAAAAGTTCAAAGGCAATGCAAAAAACGCTGTCGCCGGATACAATGCCGGACCCGCCGCGGTTGTCTATTACGAAGGAGTTCCGCCGTTTGACGAAACGATGAACTATGTCGAGAAAATTCACGGATTTTATAAAAATTATACAGGTAAAGAGCCATGGTAAAGAAGAACAAAAATGCCGTAAAACACAAAATTATTGACAGGTTACGCAATTTTAAGCAGGACATTCTGACAATTCCGAATCTTCTCACTTCCATCAGAATTATTCTTGTGCCGGTAGTCCTTCTTTTCATCTGGCTTGATACGCCGCTCATGCGTCTCTGGTCGTGGATTTTCTACACTGTCGCGACTGTCACCGATTTCTTTGACGGCTATCTTGCGCGGAAATCGGGTGCTGTTTCGGTTTCCGGCAAACTCCTTGACCCGCTTGCTGACAAATTCATCGTCAATCTGACGCTTGTTCTTCTTGTTTCGATGCAGGAAATTTCGCCGTGGCCTGTCATCATAATTCTGGCGAGGGAATTCTACATTTTCGGAATCCGTTCGCTTGCAATGGAACACGATCTGGTTATTGCCGCCGATATCTGGGGCAAGACAAAGACTATGCTTCAGATGTTCGCTCTGCCGTTTTTTATGATAAACCAGAACACTTTGAAAAGCCTTGTCAATATCGACTGGAATCCGAGCGGAGTCGGATATTTTCTGATCTGGTCTTCAATAGTTTTCAGCCTTATCAGCGCGTTTACCTACACCAGAAACGTAAAAAGAAAAATCTTCGGATGATTTTTTTCGTCTGAAATTCTGATATCTGATTCTTTTTAATAATTGTCAACACTGTTTGCCTTTGCCGGAACGATAATCGTTACAGGCTGCGTGTCGAGAACGGAATTCGTTTTGTTGTCGATGACATTAATGAATGCTTTGAACATTTTTGCATCTTTTTCCTGCGGGAAGCAGTCGTTCAAAGCCTCAACCTTGAAAGTGAGCTTGTTTCCTGGATTTCCTGCGGTCGCAGTTCCTGTCGAGAAGTTGCTGAAACCGTTGTTGAAGCCGGCTCCGTTGAACTCTGCCGGAGTTGCAACGATTGTTGCAGCGCAGTCATAGCCTCGACTTTTTTCAGGAAGCACGATGTATCGAGCGAAGTATTGTCAGGATCTTTAGCAGGTTCTACTCTGACATCGAAACTTGCGTATTTTATGAGTGCATCCACACCGTTGACAGCGGATGAATCAAGACCAGAACCGTCGCTTTCTATCGTATAGAGAAGAGTTGTTTTTCCGACGTTGGCGCAATCCGGAACTTTTGCCCCGGTTCCGTTTGAAACAGTGGTGAGCTGGCTTGTTGCAGTAGATGTACTTCCGCCTTTAGATACAACGGAAACGACTTTTGCGCCGATCTCATTCATCGCTTCGATAACCTGATCCTGGCTGAAAATTGTGTAAACATAGGATGAATCGTAAGGCTTGTTGCCTGAATCGTGAGCTGCAGCATCCGTGATGTGGAAAACTATCGGGATCGCTCCTTCCCTGAAACCGACTCCGCCTGCCGCGACTGAACCGCCGTTCCAGCTGAGTTCGGCACCGGTCGCGATTTTGTAAAGCGATTCATATCCTGATTCAGGTCCGTCGTCGCCGCTGTGCTGAGCCAGATTGTTCACTCCGTTCTGAGCAGCGGCAGTGTCTGTCGTCGGTGACTGAAGCAGGCCGAAAGGTCTGTCGCTGCCGGAACCGTAACCACTTACAGGAAAATCGTCAAAATATGAAACTCCGAACGCACTGTCGGTGATTTTTGCCTTGATTTCGGGGATAATAACCGAAGAAAGCGAATCCTTCAGTTTTTTGATTTCACCGCCCATAGAACCCGTTGTATCGACATTGAAAAAAATGTCGGCTTTCTGAACCTGCGGAGAGAAAACGAGTGTATCGTTCTGCTTTTCCCCTTCGTAAGGAAGCTCGAAATAGAATTTGATACCTTTATCCTTGACACCTTCCTCGGCATTGCACGGGTCGCTTCCGACAAGAACTTCGGCAAGGTCGCTGAAATCGTCGCCGTCGGTATCCTGATGTGATTTTGAGTGACCCAGATCTCCGCCGCAGTTTACTTCCTGATTGTCAGGCAGACCGTCGCCGTCGCTGTCGGTTTCCTGGAAATCGGGAACTTCATTTTTGTTGGAATCGGGACACTGCTGAATCAGTTCATAGTCAGGGCACTCTTCCGAATCGGGAATGCCGTCGCCGTCCGAATCAAGATTTACATAACTCGGTTCGCCGCTGAATATCTGGTTGGTTTCAATTTTATCGGGTATTTTGTCACCGTCGCTGTCCGTATCCCTGTAATCGGGAGTTCCGTCTTCGTCAAAATCGAAACATGCGCCGCCGTTTGCCTCGTAAGGACATTCAAACGAATCAAGGATTCCGTCCTCGTCACTGTCTATGTCCTTGTAATCGGGGGTTCCGTCGCTGTCGGTGTCTATGCACGGGATTCCGGGACATTCCACAGAATCCGGGATTCCGTCATTGTCGCTGTCCTTGTCTTTGTAATCCTGGTTTTCATCTTCATCGGTATCTACCGGAACGCCTTTCGGAACTTCGATGCAGTTCGGTATTCCGTCACCGTCTTCGTCTGCGAGGCACCATTCCTTGCCTGAAGCCTCGGCAAATTCCGGAAGAGTATATTCATTTCCGTAACAGTCGCAGGTTATGCCTGAGTTTCCGCCGTTTCCGGAGTCAGTATCAGTTGTGTCGGAATCGCTGCTGTCGCTGTCGCCAGAGTCGCCGGTGTCTACCAGACCTGAATCTGAAGTATCGGATATATCGGATCCTTTCTGACATTTTCCGGTGGTTATATTGCAGGTGTATCCCGGAGAACAGTCAAAAGATGATTCGCATGTTTTCGGTTCATCTGATGAATCTCCGCAGCCGCAGAGTGCAAATGCTGCCGCTGTCAGGAAGATAGCCGGTAAAATCTTTAGTTTTTCCATGTCAGTCTCCTTGATAAAGTAAAAAACAACATCTTTTTATTATATGAAAACTCTGTTTATAGTCAAGCAGTACCGCATGAAAGCATTGTTGCAGCCATGATTGGACAAGAGATTGAAAAGTGCTATAATGCCGCGCTTTTTTGGGAGGTAAGCATGGATAATTTCAGTAAAATCAATGAAATTCTGGCAGATTCAAAGAAAATCATAATCGCAGGGCACGTCAATCCCGACCCCGACTGCATGGGAAGTTCGCTTGCGGTTTATTCGATCCTGAAGTCGATGGGGAAGGAAGTCACCGTTTTCCGCAGCGACAAATATCCTTACAACGGTGCTTTTCTTGAATACGCCGGTGCCGCGACCGAAACCGTTCCCGATTTCGAGCCTGACCTTTACTTTATTCTCGACAGCGCGACACCTGAAAGGACGACCGAGCCGTTTTTTACAAAGATGGCGGCTTCAAAAAGCAGAAAAATCCTGTTTGACCATCACAGACACAAAGACAACGGCTTTTACGACGCCGAAGTTACCGATGAAGGGGCGAGTGCGACAGCCGCGATAGTTTACCGCTGGGCGAAAAGTCTCGGTCACGAGCTCACGAAAGGGGAGGCCGAGGACATCTGCTTCGGCATTTTCGGCGATACAGGCGGTTTGCGCTACGCAAGCACCGACAAAGAGGCTCTGAGCATCGTCGCTGACCTTGCCGAAAAGATAAATTACGGCGATTTCTGTTCGAAATTCTTTGAAAATCTCCCGGAAAACTGGTTTGCGATGTTCGCGGAAGTCCTTAACAGCATGGAAAAATACCGTGACGGCAAAGTCGTTTTCTTCGCAACCACGCTTGAGCAGCTAAAAAGATTCAACCTCGCGATCGACGAAATCGATCCTTATGTAGAGGAAATCCGCAGAATCGGAACTGTCCAGATAATCTTCCGCATCCGTGAGGTCGAAGACGGCAAAGTCTGGAAATTCAGCATCAGAAGCCGAGGCGACATCGACTGCATTCCGATAGCGCAGAAATTCGGCGGCGGCGGCCACAAAAACGCAGCCGGATTCACATTCTACGGCACTCTCGACGAAGGAAGAAAAGCCGTTCTCGAAATAGCGGAAACGCTTGATCTGTAAATTGATTTTTTTATGAATATCGCACGGTTATCATTAGGATTTCTTAAAAGCGGAGCGCTTCGATGGCTGGTCTGATCTGCGTCACAAACAGGCATCTCTGCGACGGTGATTTTTTTGAGAGAATTGAAAAGATAGCGTCAAGCGGCGTGACTGCGATGATCCTTCGTGAAAAGGATTTGGGGGAAAAGGAATATTCTGATCTCGCAAAAAAATTCACTGAAATTTGTGAAAAGCATAAAGTTGAAGCGATTCTGCATACTTATGTCGATATTGCGATTGCACTCGGTGTGAGATCGATCCATCTCCCGCTCCCTGTTTTTAAGGATTTGAGCGGCGAGAAAATCGGAGTTTCGTGCCACTCGGTTGAAGATGCTCTTGAAGCTGAAAAGCTGGGCGCTTCCTACATAACTTTCGGCCATGTTTTCGCGACCGACTGCAAAAAAGGGCTCGAACCGAGAGGCCTGGACGCTTTGAAAAATGTCTGCAAAGCGGTGAAAATTCCGGTTTACGCGATAGGTGGGATCGATAAACAAAATATAGATTCCGTGATAGAAGCCGGTGCTGCCGGCGCCTGCATTATGAGCGGTTTTATGAAAGGTGACAACTGGAGCTGAAAATGATTAAAAAAATCTGTTTTGTAGCTGTTCTTTTTGTTTTTGCCGCATGCAGTCAGCCTGCCAAGCCGAAAGAAGAGAGCGAGACTGTATGCAAAAGGATCGTCAGCACCGCTCCCAGCATAACCGAAACGCTTTTTGACCTCGGGCTCGGCGAAAATGTTGTCGGCGTCACCGAAAACTGCCACTATCCCGAAGAAGTCAAAAGCAAATCTAAGATTGGAAAAGCCTTTTCTGTAAGCAGCGAAGCGGTCATTGCCCTCAAACCCGATGTCGTTTTCGTCCTCAGCGCATACGGCGAACTTGCTTCGAAAATGAAGGCAGCAGGGATGAAAACCGTGATTCTGGACCAGACGGGCGTGCAGGGATTTGTCGATTCGATAGATGTTGTGGCTCAGACCTGTAAAATCGAAGAAAATGGGAAAAATTTCAAAGCGAAATTCGAGCCTTACCTTAAAAAAACCGAAAAAGAAGGAGAAAAAAAGAAGATCCTCATTCTTGTCGGACGTGACTACGAGAACACTTCGATAAAAGACGCATACGCCGTCGGTGATGACAAATTCCTTAATGAAATCATCAACCTGACCGGCGCGGCAAACGCATACTCCGGGAATATGGCTTATCCAAAGATCCAGCTCGAAGGGATCCTTTCGCTCAACCCGGACATCGTGATAGATATCATCACCGCGTCCGATCTTACTCCCGAAAAGCTCGATTTTATCGCAAAAAGCTGGTCGAACCTCGATATAAACGCAGTTAAAAACGGCAAAGTTTTCATCAAAACCGAGGATTTCTGGAGCCTTCCGGGGCCGCGTTTCGTTAAAATCATCGAAGAAATAAAAAAAGTTCTCTAAATTTCAGCACAGCGAATAAATTTCTTCACAAACAAAAGCAAGGGATTATACTCGCGCGTCATTTTTTTGTGGTTTTTTATAAATTTTTGGAGGCTATTATGACTACAAGACTTGAAAACGCTCTTAACAATCATGTCAACGAGCTCAAAGCAAAGGGAACGGCAAAAGGCGACGAAATGGTCATCACCAAGATCCTTCCGCCTGAAGGCGCAAACGGCCCGCGTTATGTCGTTGAAGGTTATGAACAGAAGTTTATCAAAATGAATTCAAACAGTTACCTCGGCCTTTCGATGAGAAAGGAAGTTATCGAAGCAGAGGAAGAGGGAACGAAAAACTTCGGTGTCGGCCCCGGCGCTGTCCGCTTCATTTCGGGAACTCACAAGGCTCACGTCGACCTTGAAAAAAGGCTTGCGAAGTTCCACGGCAGAGAATCGGCAATGCTTTTCTCAAGCGCTTACGTCACATCGATGGGCGTTATTTTCCCGCTTATCACCAATGAAACAGTCATCATCAGTGACGAGCTCAACCACAACTGCATCATCAACGCGATGAAACTTTCCCGCCCGGCACTCAAACTTATATACAAACACAACAGTATGGAAGACCTTGAAGCAAAACTTCAGGAAGCTATAGGCAAAGGCAAAAGGTGCATCGTCGTAACAGACGGTGTTTTCTCGATGAGAGGCGACTTCTGCCCGTTCGACAAGTTCACGGCGATCTGCAAGAAATACAACGACAAATTCGAAGAAGGCGTAACGACCGTAGCTGACGATTCCCACGGTGTAGGCGCTTACGGCAAAACCGGAAGAGGAACAGAGGAAGTTACCGGCGCGAAAGTCGACATCCTTATCGGCACACTCGGAAAATCATACGGTGTAAACGGCGGATACGTTGTCGCATCCAAAGCAGTCACCGAATTTTTGAGACAGACCGCTCCGATGTACATCTACTCGAATCCGATCACTGTCGGCGAGGCTTACGCAGTTCTCAAAGTTCTCGACATCCTTGAGAGCGAAGAGGGCATCAAACGCCTTGCTCACCTTGCCGAAATCACAGCAAGATTTGAGAAAGGACTCGTTGACAACGGCTTCGAGACCATCGCAGGCCCGCACCCCGTAACTCCGCTCATGGTCAGAGACACCAAAAAGACGGCGGACATCGTCGCATGGCTCACGAAGAACGGCGTTCTCGCAACGGCTATGAACTACCCGGTAGTTCCGAAAGGTGACGAAGAGATCCGTTTCCAGATCAACGCAGACCACACAGCAGCCGATATCGACTACGTAATCAACGTTCTGAAATCGTTTAAATAAATCCTGAAAAATTTTCCCGAAATTCCGAAATGGCTCCAATTAAAACATTGTTTTTTTAAAATTTTTTCCTAAAATATCGCGTTTTTTGTTTAAAAACCTGGTTGTTTCAGTGAGGTTTAAAATGAAGAAATTCAGCCTTGTTTTGGCGCTTTTAATACTATTTTTCGCAGTTTCCTGCGATTCCGGCATAAAATTCAATAACCCGAACGACATAAATTCAGATGCTTATAAAGGTGACAGCGATCAGGATACGCCGGATGATGACAGTGAGCCGGCTGATGATTCTGAACCGTCAAGTGACACAGAACCTGACGAGCAGGAGAATCCTGACACAACGCCGGACACCGGCGATACCGCAGCAGATACCGGCGATACAACTTCTGACAAAGATGCCGACACATCAGATTCAATCGATGATTCCGGTGATTCTGAGCCGGGCAACGATGCAGACACAGATTCAACCGATACAGCTGATGAAGATTACACCGAAGATATCACCGATACAGGTACTGAAATCGGAGAAACGCGAGTTCAGAACTGCTCCGAGTTGCCGGAAAATGCTCAGTGGAACACAGTTTCGGCAATAGTACAGACATGGGACGGTGAAAAATGGGTCCCTTCGTCAAAAACCTCATTCAATCTGGAGGGAAGCGAGGATGAATGCCGCTTTAAATGCAGCACAAACTACACTTGGAACAACGGTGTATGCGAAACAGCTTCGACAAGAACCACAAAATGCCAGCCTAAACCTGAAAATACAGTCTGGAACACAGTTGACGCAATCACGCAGACTTACACCAGTTCAGGCTGGGAACCATCAACCACACCTGTTTACAACCCTGAACCGAGCGAAAACGAATGCAGGTACAAATGCGCATCGGGATACAGTTGGAATGGAGAATCCTGCACAAGCGGCGGTTCGTCACTTCCGGAATGCAGCAAAACGAGCGGTACGCCTTGCTATGATTCAACAAGCCATCTTACATGGTCGAAAATTTCGTCAAGTGACATGACTTATACTGCTGCGATAACATTCTGTCAGAAGGATCTCGAATCCGGTGGGATGAAGGGTTACGGCGGTTTTACGGACTGGAGGCTGCCGACAATCAGCGAGCTCAGAACGCTTATTCAAAACTGCCCGGCTACGCAGATGCCGCCAAGCGGAAGCAATGTCTGCGGTGTCAGAGAGGATGAGAGCGTCACCTGTCTGTCAAGCAGTTGTCAAGGTGAAAATTGTTATTCATGTTCATCTGATTCAAGCGGCGGTCACAGCAAATTCGGTGATACCGGCTGGTTCTGGTCTTCCTCGCTTCAATCCGATTATTCGAACTTCGCATGGAGTGTGGGTTTCAGCAGCGGACGCGTGGACGGCAGCCTTATAGACTACGGCAACCTCGTCCGTTGTGTGAGGGGCACAGGTGATACAGGTGATACAGACACCAGTGATACTGACACCGGTGATTCAGATACCGGCGATACAGATAGCGGTGACACAGGTGATTCAGGCTCACTCACTCTCGGCAATATCTGCACCGGCCAGACATCGTGTTACAACGCATCTTCGTCGATGACTTGTCAGAGTTCATCAAGTGCCGATTTTTACGGACAGGATGCGCAGTACACAAACAAATGCACGCCGCAAAGTTTCAGTGTTCAGACACTTTCAAGTCAAAAAGTTGTTATTGATAACAACACGGGTCTGATGTGGCAGCAGACGATGCCGAGTACGACCTATACTTGGGTAGATGCCGATTCATACTGCGATGATTTGACTTATGCAGGATACGACGACTGGCGTTTGCCGAGCCCCAAAGAGTTCCACACTATTTCAGACAACGGCAGATACGCTCCTGCATTTGACACAACCTATTTCCCTGGCATCACAAATTCTGATTCTTCACGTTTCTGGACATCGCAGGAGCATAAAGCCGACACAACAAAGGCGTATTATGTCAGATATTATGACGCTTATTCTTATATTGATGCAAAGACAACGAGTTACAATGTCATGTGTGTCCGCGGCGATGCATTGCCGGAACCTGTTTTCACGACTCAGACAATAAGCGGCGAAGTTGTAGTCAACGATTCAACAACCGGTCTTATGTGGCAGAAAACTTATGCGACAGGCAAAACATGGCAGCAGGCTTTGAAATACTGCGAGGATTTGAGTTACGCAGGTTATAGTGATTGGAGACTGCCGAACAAAAATGAGGCTTCATCATTGCTTAATTACAACAAATCAGCTGCTCCGTATTCCGATTTTCCGGATATGACGAGCAACTGGTTTTGGTCTTCCTCTACCCTCGCCCTCGATACTGACCGCGCGTGGCTCGTGCTCTTCTACTACGGCTCTGTGAGCTACGACTATAAGACAAGCAGCCACTATGTGCGTTGTGTGAGGTAGGTCAGTGGCCGCATTTTGCGCGGAACGCGCCTGTTTGCGTCCGCCGGTTGCGAGAGGCGGGCGCGTCTTGATTCCCCCGCTAAGTTAGCGGGGGTGGCGCGAAGCGCCGGGGGCGTGTGTCAGAAAACAACACACTCCTCAGTCACTCCGTGACAGCTCCCCTAGCTTAGGGGCGCAAAACGAGTTCACAAATTCCGCACAATTTCTTGAATCCACGATGAATCCATGATTTCGAATCCGAAGCATTTTTTGCCCAGATCTTTGAGTGAAGCACCGATGTGGTAAAGGATTTTGCTGTCAATTATCAAAAAGCGATCGTGGATTTTCTCAGTATATTTCAGTTCAAGCACTGGATATTGTTCATTGAATTTTTGAACATCAAGTGAGGTGATTTTTGTCTTGGGACAAGTGTAAATCCTAACTTTTACACCGTTTTTCTTTTTGGCAAAACGTTCCAGAACCGTTAAATCAACATAATTGTCAATCAGTACAATCTCTTTTTCAGCCTCGGCGATAAATGACTCGAATTTTGCATAAGCATCAAAAATCTGCCCCTGAAAAAATATTCCCTGTTTGTCCTCGATTTTGTATCTGTCCATTTTGTCGAAAAGTTCATCGATTTTTTTGTCTGACTCTAACTGATGAAGTTCACTGGTTATTTGCCGTTTTTCCATAAAATCCAGTCTTTGAAAAATTTGTGAATTTGTCTGCGCAAACCGGCGCAAAGCGACAAAAGCTTCCATAATCATAATGCTTGTCTGTACTGCAGTATCGCTTTTAAGAACAGCGGAAAGCATTGCTACACCTTGCTCTGTAAAGGCGTAAGGCAAATATTGGCGTCCGCCACGGGTTTCTGTTTTTGAGGTCGCAATTTGCGACCTCAAAAATTCAAATTCACTCTCGTTGAGTTGAAACATGAAATTCGAGGGGAATCTTTCAATATTTCTACGCACTTGCTCGTTTAATCTTTTTGTCTCGACACCGTAAAGTTCAGCCAAATCGCGGTCGATCATCACATGCTGGCCTCGAATGACTAAAATTTTACTTTCGATGTCGAGTTTTGGTCTATTTTTACTGATAATTTTGATTTCTTTTTCCATGTTTCAATGAATAAAACAAAAATAAAAAGACAATAAAAATATTGTTTTTAGAATTTTAATCAATAAAAAATCGAATGATTTGATAAAATATTCGCTGCAAAGATTTTATACAAACGCGAAATAAGAGACTTTTTCAATCATAAATTAACTACACATTCTCTATTACGCTTTTCCTGAAAACTTGCTATAACCTTAAAAATACCTAAAATACTGCGTTTTTTGTTTAAAAACCCGGTTGTTTCAGAGGATGACAAATGAAGAGATTTTTTATTGTTTTTGCGCTGTTAGCGATATCTTTTATGATTTCGTGCGGCGGCGGAAGTTCAAAAAATGATGAGGATACCGACAAACCTGATTCAGACGACAGCATTGAGGAAACACCTGACGCAGATCAGGATCAAACCGGAACAGCGGAGGAAAACGATGATTCGGATTTGACAGCGCCGGATTCGGATACCGATACCAATGTTTCTGATAACGACACATCAGACACAGATGATGATTCCGATACTACGCCGGAACAGCCTGACAACGGAGATTCAGAGCCTGATGATACCGACACAACAGAAACTTCTGATGACGACACCGATTCAGACGATACGGCAGATGACGATCCCGGCATTGAAATCGGCGAAACGCGTCTCCAGACTTGCTCTGATCTGCCGAAAAACGCAGTTTACAACACTGTTTCGGAGATAGTCCAGAGCTGGGACGGCGAAAAATGGGTCCCGTCGTCAAACACCTCGTTCAATCTGGAAGAGAGCACGGACGAGTGCCGTTACAAATGTGTGCCGGGCTACGACTGGAACGGCTATATATGCACGAATGTCGGCTATCTCACTCTCGGAAACATCTGCACCGGTCAGACAGGCTGCTACAGTTATGACTCAAATATGGTAAAACAGGATAACGAGATCCCTTGTCCGGATTCAGCGAGTGACGATTTTTACGGTCAGGATGCGCAGTATCTTGACAAATGCACGGCTCAGAGTTTTACAGCTTTGTCGAATGTGGTTGTGGACAACAACACCGGCCTTACTTGGGAGACATCACCTACAACCGAAAATTACACATGGGAAGACCGTGCAACGCACTGCAACGAGCTCAACGACTCTAATTTCGGCGGGATCAGCACCTGGCGTCTTCCTAATCCTCTGGAATTTATTACGATCGTGGACATCAGTAATAAATACGAACCTGCGACAAATTCAAATTTCACCGGAATGCCTTCATCGGAAAGCATACATCTGTATCTGTGGACAAACAGCGAATGCAAAGCCTTTGAGGACGACATGGTTTTCGGATTTAAACCGGCTTACGGTTATAACAGGAATATCCATACAAAAAACGGAGGAGGAAGACCCGAGACCTACAAAGTCCTCTGCGTTTCCGGAAACGAGCTTCTTCCCGCGACATCAGACGATTTTACGATATCTTCTGACGGTAAAACAGTCACTGACAATAGAACCGGTCTCATGTGGCAGAAAGAGCATGTGACAGGCAAAACATGGAAGCAGGCTTTGGCTTACTGCCAGAGTCTCAACACGCAGGAGCCGCCTTATGCAGGATATTCCGACTGGCGTCTGCCTAATAAAAACGAGCTGGCGTCGCTTATAAACTATGAAACAACGGAAGTTCCTTTCACCTATTTCCCGGATGAGTCGTCAGACGGCTATTTCTGGACCTCATCTACACCTGCCTACAATACGAACCTTGCATGGGACGTCGATTTCCGTTTCGGAGACCTGAGCTCCGGTGTTAAACTTTATGAGGAATATGTCCGCTGTGTAAGATAGGCAGATTCATTCAAGGCTTTCCAGCAGTGCCTTGCACCCTTTTGTGACATCGTTCCAAGTTGCATCGAAATCGCCCGTGTACCAGGGATCAGCGACATCGCGGTTCAGTCCTGCGTAGTTAAGCAGGAGTTTGATTTTGTCTTCGGGATCGCCTCCGCAGATGCGCGTCATGTTGCGGATATTTGCGCTGTCCATGCCGATGAGAAGATCAAATTTTGCGTAATCGCCTTTATTCATCTGCCGCGCTGTCTTTCCGGCACAACCGATCCCGTGTTCTGCGAGTTTTCTTTTTGCCGGCGGATAGACGGGATTACCGATTTCTTCGGTGCTTGTGGCCGCAGATTCTATCTCGAATTTATCAGATAAACCCGCGTCGGCAACCAGTTTTTTCATAACAAATTCAGCCATCGGGCTGCGGCAGATATTGCCGTGACAGACAAAAAGTATTTTCTTCATTTACTCCTCTTTTTTTATGACAAGACAGGCGTTCGCGCCGCCGAAAGCGAACGAGTTTGAAAGACAGATTTTTACTTGATGTAAGTCGTCGTTTTTATTAACGAAATTGAGTTTTGGCATCTCTTCGTCAAAAACTCCGTCCCAGATCTGAGGCGGCAGTACATTGTTTGTGATTGCGGCAAAACATATCGCGAGTTCAAGCGCACCGGCTGCTCCCAGAGTGTGGCCGGTTACAGGTTTTGTAGTGGAGCAGGGGACTTTGTATTTGCCGAAAACGGCATCGACCGCCTTTGCTTCCATCGAGTCGTTGAATTTTGTTCCGGTACCGTGGAGATTGATGTAATCAACTTCTTCAGGCTTTATTTTCGCATTCAAAAGAGCTTTTTCAATCGCTTTTTTCGCTCCCGCACCACTCGGATCGGGGGAAGTCATGTGGTGTGCGTCGCAAGATTCTCCGTAACCGAGAAGGCAAATCTTAGGCACTGATTCCTCCAGAGGTTCTTTCGAAAGGACGAAAAACGCCGCTCCGTCGCCCAAAGTTATGCCCGATCTGTTTTTGCTGAAAGGGTTCGTGATCTTTTCAGATATTGCTTCGAGCGAGGCGAAACCGTCCAAAGTTGTGTCGGATGCGATGTCTATTCCGCCAGTGACTGCCGCGTCGCAGATGCCAGATTTTATGAGCTCCGCCGCTTTGATTATTGCGCCTGCACTTGAAGAGCACGCCGTCGAAAATGTGCAGACAGGACCGGTTAAGCCGTATTTTTCGGCGATAAAAGTCGAAACGTAGTCCGCACCCTGCATTTCGATAGTGTAATCTTCGGGAAAAGTGCCGTTTTCAAAGTATTTTTTGTGCCCTGCGAGCGAAAATTCCGTTCCGTTGTCGCACGAGCCTACACAAACCGCGATCCTATCCGCGCCGTATTTTGACTTTGCTTTTTCGATGTTTTCCGAAATCTGTTCAAGAGCCGCTTCTTCGATTTTGATTATTTTCATATCGAGCCGGCCGGTTGATGCTTTCAGCTTCGATCCATCGATCCTCGCCGCGAAAAAAGTATCTCCAGAAAAGGTTTTGTACTGCTTTATTCCACTCTGGTTGCCCGAAACAAGCGAAGCAAAAAGTTCTTCAAGATCTGTTCCGGCAGAGGAAATTACTCCAGGTTTAGACAGATATATTTTCATTTTTTATCTCCCGAAGTGTAGAAAAGTGCGGCCAGGTATGCGGCGCAGAGTCCTGTAAATATTGAAAAACCTATCAAGTGAACCGGCTGGAAGGAACTCAGTGCGAGCGCGCCGAATGAAACTATTGTTGTGAAAAACGAAAGGAAAATGGCGAAAGGTTCGAGCCTTTTTTCAACAGGGTCTTTGGTCTTTTCGTTTTCCTGTGTGTAAATTATGTAGTCGAGACCGAGCCCGAAAACCAGAATTATGCCGGTGACTGAGAAAAATTCGGGTCTGGTATTCGTCGCCGCGAAAACAGCTGATGTCGCAAGAATGACGATGAAGGGGATCGAGATTATTTTGAGTGACTGCCGCGTGTTGTAGAAGAATCTGAGGACGATGAACATGAGTATATATGCGGCTAAGAAGAATTCGAGGACGATCGTCGTCACTTTGTCGAGGTCGGAATTTATGTCTTCGACTTTGTGGACGAAATATATTCCTTCGTTTCCTTCGATGAGACTTCTGAAAACTTTGGTCTCAGTCATAAAATTAGGGATAACTATTGAATAATATTTATCTTTTATTTTGCCGAGCCGGTATGATGAAAGAGCCTCTTTTATCGAGGCAGGGAAGTCGTCCGAGGCAACCGAAAGGAGCGTTTTTTCAGCTTCTCTGAAGGTATTTTTGAAGTTTTCGGCTTCGTTTCCATCGAATTCGAGCGTTTCAAACTGATTTTCAGTGAAAGGAAGAAGTTTTTCGACTGCTGCGCGCGATTTTTTCTGCTTTTCAACTGACGGGATGAATACGGAAGTCGACATCACGCCGTCGCTGTTTTTGTCAATGGTTTTAAGCTTTTCACGCAGATCTTCTTCTTTTCTGAGGACTTCGTTTTCGTCACTGCCGCTCACGATATACCAGCTGACCGGAGCATAAGAAATTACGGAATATGCCTCTTTTTCGTTTTCAAGAAGTTCGCCCTCTTCTTTGTAGAGTTTTTTGAGGTCGTTTTCTATTCCGAAATTTTCTCTGAAAGCGAAAAGCAGGATGAGGGAGAGCACAACCATCGCGCATATTGCCGCTTTTCCGTTGATCTTTTTTGCGAGAGCGAACCCTTTTTCAAAAAGTCCGACTCCTCTGACGACTCTGTTTTTAGGAAGCGGAACATAGGGGAATATCGCGGTTGTCGTGAGGAATGAGCTGACGAGCCCTGTCACTGAGAAGAGCGACATCTGCTTGAGAAGGTTGAAGGGTGCGAAAATGAGGGCTAAAAAGCAGACTGATGATGAAATTATCGCCATCGTAAGTCCCGGCAGGAGCTTAGATCTGATCTCTCCGCCCGATTTCAAATTAGTGTTTCCTGAAGCGTGGACGAAGTAGTGAAGGCTGTAGTCTATAGAAGAGCCGATGAGCGAAGTTCCGAAAACGAGCGTGACTAAATGAACTTTCCCGAAGACTGCGAAAGTAAGTGCCGCAGCCGAAAAAAGCGAAAAGAATATCGAAATCAGCGAGAGTATTATCGGAGTTGCCGAACGGAAGACAAGAGTCAGCATCAGAATTACGATAATCATTGAAATTATTGAGATTATTTTGATTTCTTCGGAAGCTGAATTTGAGCTTTTGTGGCTGTGGAAAGTGCCGCCTGAAACGACACAGCGCGTCCCTGTTTCAGCCTTTATTTTTCCGCATATATCATAAATTTCGGTTATTCCGTTGTCCATTGAAGCGAGAGCCGCCCCTTTGGGTGAAAGCTCCGTTTTTATCATGACGTACCAGAGCCCGTTTTTTTCCGCCGCGAGGACGCCGTCCTTCGGCCTTAAAGCTGTCCCTGAATGTTCTAAAACTTCCAAATATTTCTGTAGGTTATGTTCTGCAAGCATGAAAGGGTCGCTGTTTATGTTGTCGAGCGGAAGCATCGTGAACGGGCTGTATATTCTGGAAACAGCCTCCTGCGCAAAGTCTTCTGCGCCTCCGTTTTCGATCGCCTTTATCGTCTCGTCATCAAGCAGATCAAAGCGGTATTTGTAGAAAAAATCGGCTATTTCTTTTATGTCAACGGTGTCGGTTTTGAGCATGACCGAAACGAAGCAGGGGCTTCCGTTCAGTTTTTCGTATATCCTTTCAGCTCCCGCCTTCGCCTTTTCGAAATCTTTGTCTGCACTGAGGACAATAGCTACTTTGCTGAGTTTCTGCATCAGCGTTTCGTTCGCTTTTTTCAGCGATTCCTCTTCAAAGGGTTTCGGCATCATATTGAAAAGATCTGAATCCAGAGAGAACTTTCCGTTTTCGTAAGAGTAGGAAATTACTAATAAAACTATGACTCCGATGTGGAAAATGAGCCAGGAGAGGAGGAATTTCCCGTTAGTCTTTTTTGAATTCATTCAACTCCTCTTGAGTCAGCTTTTCGGGGTGTTTCTGGTGCTCGAAAATATAGCTCATGCTGCCGCCGTCCGCGAGATAAATTTCGGCCATGAAAATCGCGACCGAGCCTTTGACGAAAGTTCCTTTCAGTTTTACAGAACTGACGGCGTAGGAGATGGTCTTGTCTTTCGGGACAAGCACAGCCTCCCATTTTTCAGCCCCGTTCGCCTTGAAACTTACTTTGAAATTCTTGTTTATTTCTGAGGAGTTGCCTGCGAAAAGGGATGAAACGATGTCGTTGACTTTGAGAAAAGTGTCATTGTTGAGCATGCTTTTCGCGGTTTTCTTTCCTTTTGCATCGGTTGTAACAAGATATGCGTCAAATATCGCTGCCGTAGAAGCGACAGGCTTCAGCGTTTTCCAGACTACACCGTCTCTCGTGAGGATGAAAGTTCCCGAAGATTTCAGGCTTTTTTTGAGTGCCGTCGTCTTTATCTGCGTGAATTCGCCGGTCGTGATTTTGAATTTTGCAAGATTACTGCAGATAGTGTCAAAATTGAGCTCTTCCGCCGGAAAAAGAGTAAAAACAATAAAAATTGCAATTAAAAATATCAGTATTTTTGAGTGTTTATTCATAAAAGCCTCCGCGCTTTGCATTTTTTGATCCCTGTACGCTTTTTCAAAAAACCGGGGAAATATAAATAATTTTAATGCAATTACAATTATTTGTTCCGGATGCGGTCGGAAAACCTGAATTCAGCCGGGTGCTGAACTGCTGGCAGGTATCGTTTGGAAGGCGGAATCCAAAACTTGTCTTATTCTTGGTTTTTTGCTATTATTTTCAGGTTTTTTGGAATAACTTTTTGAGGTAACATTATGAAATTGTTAAGAAATTCTTTTTTATTCGCAATTTGTGCACTGATGTTTCTTTCATGTGCCACTGCTTCTGTCAAAGATGAAAAAGCTGGCGCGCAGGGAAGCGATGACGGTTCGATGACTGCCGAAGAGATCGTCTACATTAACAATCCGGAGGCAAGGCATCTTCTCCAGAATGATGTCGAAAAGGACAACGAGATCCTAAGAAAGGTTTCTATTCCGGCAAAACTCGGCGGTGAGGGTTACGATGTCCTTGAAAATTATATGAAAGAAGCGATCGGAACAGGAGTAGGGATCGCGGCTCCGCAGGTCGGAATAAACAGGCGTCTCATAATGGTTCAGAGATTCGATAAGGAAAACAAGCCTTTTGAATTTTATTATAACCTTGTAATTAAAGAAAAAAGAGGCGAAAAAGTCGTAGGCTGGGAAGGCTGTCTTTCTATTCCTGCGGGTTTCGGACAGGTTGCAAGGTGGCAGGATATCGATGTCGAATACGATGTCATGAACGGCGATAAACCGGAGCGCAAAGTCGAGCGTATCCAGGGTTTTACAGCTGTTATCTTTCAACACGAAACAGATCATTTGAACGGCGTTCTGTTCATTGACATCAAAACAGACGATCCTCTAATGACAGCTGAAGAATACCGCGAAATGCGAATGAAGGAAAAGGCTGAAAAAGAAGCCCTGGAAAAGAAAGAAGAATAAAATCCGGTTTGAAAGACCTATGAACCTGCTTTTACTCAGTCAAAGCGATTTGATTGCCGAAAACAAAGCTGAAATTTTTGGCGAAAAAGTCAGACATCTTAACGAAATTCTGAAACTGAATCCCGGAAATGAAGTGAGAGTCGGCATTTTGAACGGAAAAAAAGGAAAAGCTGTAATTGAAAAAATTGAGATGGAAAAAGCGGTTCTTTCTTTTGAGCTGAATGAAGAACCGCTCCCTAAAATCCCCCTTTCGGTTATTGTCGCGCTTGCCAGACCTAAGGTTCTTTCTCGCCTGATTTCGGACCTTGTTTCCTACGGAGTCTGTGGAATTGAAATTATCCAGACCTATTTCGGAGACAAAGGTTACTGGGAAAACGAACTGTTCACAGAATCGGGTATCGCCGAAGCTGTAGGAAAAGGGCTCGAACAGAGCATGGACACAATTCCGCCGAAAATAAGTCTGGTTAAGCGGTTCGGCCCGTATTCAAACGATGTTCTTCCGGAATATGCAGCAAAATCAAACTGTTATATCGCTTTGCCCGGAGATTTTCCGAAAATAGGCGAAATAGAGAAGGGAAACTCCAATATTGTCGCGATCGGCCCCGAAAGAGGTTTCACAAAATACGAAGCAAATCAATTCATAAAAGCTGGTTTCCAGCCCGTTTCACTCGGAAACAGAATCATCAGAACCGAATCGGCGGCTCATGCCTGTGCCGCACATTTTATTTGATCGCAGCCGCGCGGATTTTTTTGCCGTAAAAACTAAAAGGCTTCGAGCAGATTAAAGTAGAATTTGTATCCTTCGGGCGTAAAACCCATGTCAAACCGCAGGTTTATCTTTTTTTTCTTCGCGAGCTGCACCCTGATTCCGAATCCGCCGCCGTATTTCAGGCCCCAGAAAATGAAATCGGTGAAATTTTTCTGAACTTTTCCTGTTCCGAAAAAGAGTGTGCCTCCGAAACGCCAGTAAATCGGGAATCTCCATTCTGTCTGCACCGCGATCATGTAGTTGTCGCGGAAGCGGTCTCCGATATAGCCGCGCATAATGTCCTTGCTGCCGATTGTCGGGAGGAATGAAAGCGGCGCGTTGCCGTTTACACCCTCGAAATTAAGCTGAAAACCGAGAACTGACTCGAATTTCGGTATCGGAATTTTCACGAAAGTGCGTCCGTCGATGAAAATCCGCGAAAAACTGTACTGGCTGCCGAGCCAGAACGGGTGGTACTGCCAGACGACTTCCGCAAAACTGCCTGTTGTGGGATAGAATGAGTCGTCGGTGCTGTCGTAGCTGAGACGCAGACCGATTCCGGAAATAAAACCGTTTTTCCTGTGCTTTTTGAAGTAGGCTTCGGCGAGTTTTTCTTTTTTTGTTTTCAGCAGTTTGTGATAACTCTGTGTAAGCGAGATTCCGGCGTAAAACGATTTCCAGACTCTGCGGTTGATTGAATTTTCGAACTGGAAAACGAAAGGCTCGAAAACTTCGTGGTCCGATTTCGGCGTGTTGTTTCCGATGCCGTAGAAATCGGTCGGATATTTTTTGAAAATGAGTTTGCTTTTCCAGTGCCAGTTTGCACTGTCCCAGTAAAGATTGCCGACATTCGCGTTGAACATCTGGTTTCTCAGAGTGTAGAAAAAAACGAGAGCGAGCGAATTGGATTTGCTTACGAATTTGTCTTTGTAATGTTCCTTGTGGATTACTGCCGATGCGCCGAAACCGGCACTTGTGTCGCTTGAATAAAAGGCTATCGGGAATGCGATGAATCCGACTTTTTTTTCGTCCTTTTCCTCATCTTTTTTATCTTCTTTTGCCGCTGCATCGGGAGCTTCTTCTTTTACTTCTTCAGCGAAAAGAAAAAGCGGAAGAAAAATAAAAATAAGTATTGCTGAAATCCTGCGGATCATTTTAAACCGTAATATTCTCAAGCTCGATGCTTTTTTCTTCCCATTTTTCCATGAGTTCGAGGAGTTCGTCTTCGATTTTGCCGAGCCGTGAAGCGAGTGCGGGATCGAATGAAGCGGAAATTTTGTCGCAGATTTCCTGCTTTTCCTTTTCGAGCGAGTCGATTTTATCCTGAAGGTTTTCGATTTCTTTTTTCAGTTTATTCAGGCGGTTACGGATTTCCTTCTGCTGGGCGAAGTCGATTTTTCCTTTGACTTCTTCAGTTTTGGGAGCGGATGTTTTCGGCTTTTCCGAAAAAGTTTCTTCGGAAATCGTTTCGTGCCCGTACATGTCGAGATATTCGCTGTAGGTCCCTTCAAAATTGAAGATGTCGCCGCGTTTTCTGAAGTAGACTATCGAAGTCGCGAGGGAATTGATGAAGTGGGAATCGTGCGAAACGAAGATGATCGTCGCCGGAATGCTTTTCAAAGTGCTAAGAAGGATCTCTTTCGAATCGATGTCGAGGTGTGTCGTCGGCTCGTCAAGAAGGAGAAGATTGCCGGGAGTCATTATGAATTTGATGAAGGCGAGGCGCACTTTTTCTCCGCCGCTTAAGACTGCGATTTTTTTATCCCAGTCGTCTTCGAAAAAGAGGAAGCAGCCGAGAATATTTTTGATTTTTGTCATCATTTCAAAAGGAGCGATCGATTCGACGAATCCCTGAACAGTCATGTCGGAAGGAAGTTTCGAGATCTCGTGCTGCCTGAAGTAGCAGATATCGATTCCCGCGCCGATTCTGCATATTCCGGCAGTCGGCTGAAGTTCCTGGCCGATGATATTGAGAAGTGTCGATTTGCCGAAACCGTTTCTTCCGACGAGTGCGATCCTTTCGCCGCGCCTGACTATTCTTTTGTAGTTTGAAATGACTTCAAGATCGCCGAATTTATGAGTTATGCCGCTTAGTTCCGCGACGATTTCGCCTCCGCGTTTTGGTTCGGGAAGGCGGAAAGTCATTACAGGAGCCTTCTGCGGCAGAACGATGAGCTCGCTTTTCAGTTTTTCCAGCATTTTCAGCTTCGACTGCGCGAGGGCCGCGTGAGCCGCGTTCGTGTGGTTTTTGTCGTAGTAATCCTGAAGATCCCGGATCTCAACAAGCTGTTTATCGCGCTGTTTTTCCAAAAGTGCGATCTTTGCCTCTCTTTCCTTGAGGTAAAAATCGTAGTTTCCTTTATAGATCGTTATTTCGCCGTTGAAAATTTCCCATGTTTCTTCCGCGACATCGTTGAGAAAATCCCTGTCGTGCGAAACGAGAAGGACTTGACCGTCAAACCTTTTGAGCCAGCCCGCAAGGAAATCGATCGTGACGATATCGAGATAGTTCGTGGGCTCGTCAAGCATAATGATGTCAGGTTCTTTGACGAGGACGCGGGCGAGGGCGATCCTCATCTGCCAGCCGCCGCTCATAGTTGAAGCCGGTTTTTCCCATTCGCTTCTTTCAAAACCGAGGTTGAGAAGAATATTTTCGACAGAGTTCTTCTGCTTTGCCTTGACTTCAAGTCTGTGAATTTCTTCAATAATTTCGTTGAGTCTGACTAACAGCTTTTCGTCAGGTTCTTTCGACGAATCGATTTTTTCAATTATAGCCGCCTGTTCCGAGTGGAGCGATTCAAGCCTGCTCGAATCAAGTCCTGCCGCCACTTCTTCAAAAACCGTTCCTTTGAAGTGATATACTGCCTGCTGCGGCAGATATTCGATGACGGCGTTCTTTTTGAAAGTGATTTCGCCCGAATCGCAGTATTCCGCGCCTGAAATTATCTTCATCAGAGTCGATTTGCCCGAGCCGTTTTTCCCGACAAGGGCAGTTATGTGTTTTGAAAGCGGCAGACTTACGTTGTCGAGGATCGTCTGGCCCGAAAACTGTTTTGAAATCCCTTTTAGTAAAAGCATAAATACCTCCACAAAGCCGGACATTTTAAGAAAAAAACAGCTTAAATCAACATCCATTTTATATGTATTTTATTTTTTCTATTTACAAAATTTTTAGTTTAAGTAAAATAATGCGTTTTTATTGGTTTGGGAGAGAAAAATGAAGAATTTTGCTTTTATTTTTGTTTCAATGCTTTGTTTTGTTTTTATTGCGTGTGCTTCGGATGATGATGAAGGGTGTGTCACTGTTCTTGACTGTCCGAGCGGTTATTCATGCATTGATTCTGTCTGCCGTCAGCCGGTTGCTGAACAGGATGCAGATGTTGCGGAAAACACAGAAGAAGTCACTGATTCTTCAATTGAACTTCCCGAAGAGAATTCTGACACGGAACTTCCTGGAGAAGTCGACGGTGATTCAGAAATTCCGGACGATATTACAGGTTGCCCGAACGGATGCAGCGGTTTTGGTGAATGTGATTTTGCAACCGGAAAGTGTACCTGTAACGAAAAACACGGTGGTGAAGACTGTTCCGAATGCAAAGAAGGATTCCACTGGGAAGCTGTAGATGACGACGAAGACGGTGACGGTGCTGTTTCATGTGCCCCGAACAGAAAATGCAGTGATAAGCCCTGCGGTGAAGATGCAACCTGCTCGACACAAGGCAATACGGCTGTATGCACATGCTCAGGCAACTATACTGGAAGGTGGTGCAATGAGTGCAACGCAGGTTTCCTTATGAATAACGAAGGTATATGCAAGCCGGACTGCACAAAAATCACCTGTCAGGAACCGCAAAAATGCGGAATAGATTCCATAACCAATGAAGCTAGCTGTAATTCATGTGATGAATTTTATTCTGGTTCAGACTGTAAAAGCTGTGACATGGATCACTTCTGCAACGGTCATGCTACGGCGTGTGTTGTAGATGGTAACACTCCGAAATGCACTTGTGAGTCCAATTACACAGGTTCTGACTGCAGTATGTGTGCTTCAGGATACTTTATGAGTGACGGTGTCTGTAAGAAAAACTGTGATATAAACAAGTGCTTTAAAACACACCAGTGCACAGGAACTAATCTCTTGGGATTTGAACAAACTACAACAGTAACAGCTCATGGAAACTGCAACAATACGACAGGAGCGTGTGATTGCGATCCTGGCTGGATTACAGGAACATCAAACTTAGGTACAGGAGAAACAGTTCAGTGTGGATCTTTGATAAGTGTGTTCGAGACACTTAACAATGTCGAATGCACAGTATGTGATATTGATAATCCGCCTTCAACATATGCAGGAAGCGGCTGTCCAACAAATTGTTACTCTAATTTCTGTAATGGCACAGACACTGCAAATGGTCAGGGTACTTGTTATACTGAGCCTGAAACTCATAAAATAGCCTGCAAATGTGCATCTGGTTACACGATGACCGGTGACAGCATATATTACGACGACAATCCGACCGGTCAGTGCGAATAATCAGCTATTTTTTCTTGTCCTTTTAAATTCCAGGTATACAATCAGACGTTAATGTTTTTTTTATTAGGTTAAAAATGAAAGCATCTGACCGTAATAAACTTACCGAATCTCAGGCTAAAGTTTTGAAAACAATTACTGATTTTATTGCAGAAAATGGTTTTTCGCCGACTGCTAAAGAAATTTCGGAAATTCTGCATATAACGCAGACTTCGGTTTTTGAACAGCTTTCAAGGCTTGAGAAAAAAAGGTATATAACCCGCCAGAAAGGTGCCGCGAGAACTATCGGCATAATAAGCCAGCCTGAAAATGAAAATCCGGTTAAAAAAATCAGTTCTGTGAAACTTGTTAAGGTTCCGGTTTTAGGGACTATTGCCGCGGGAGTTCCCATTTTTGCCGATGAAAATATGGAAAGCGAGATCCTGGTTGACGAAAGCAGCATAGGAAAGGGGAGTTTCTTCGCTCTAAGAGTGCGTGGCGACAGTATGATCAATGCCGGAATCATGAATGGAGACCTGGTTATAATCAGACGTCAGCCTCTTGCCGAAAACGGTGACATAATCGCCGCTTTGATTGATTGTGACGCCACTTTGAAACGCCTTTCGCTCAGTAACGGCGAGGTTTTCCTTCTTCCGGAAAACGAAAAATATTCTCCGATAAACGTTACATGCCGTGATGATTTCAGGATTTTGGGAAAAATGGTGACAACTGTCACGGTAATGTAGAAACGTGCCCTGGTACGTCTCTAGGTACCAAGGTACGTTAAGAGTTTTTCAATTGTTTTGACAACCCTGCAAATACAGCTAAAATAGGCGGTTTTTTTGTGAGGTGTATGAGCTATGAACAGTTTTTTCAAGCGTTTGTTTGTGTTTACGCTGTTTTTCCTTCCTTTGTTTCTTGCGGCTGAAAATGAACCAGCAGCAGAGGATAAAAAGCCTGAAACTGGAGAGGCTGCTGCGGTTTCCGGTGAAAATACGGATTCGGAAGTGAAGGCGGAAAGCGGTGAAAAGAAAAAAGATGACGGCAGAGGTTTCGTTTTCGGTTCCTACGGCAGAGTTCAGCCTGCCACAGATCTGCGCGGCGGCTCGCCTAAGTGGGTGAATATCGTCGGTCACGGCAGCAGGCTTGAGCAGGAAAGCTATGTCGAGCTCGATTTTGCATATCTTTTGCCGAAAATAGGGGACAACGGTCCGCTTTTTGATTTTGTTTCGACGCTTGCTTTTTCAGAATCGCTTTTTCACAATAGCGGCAAATGGATTGCTCTGAACACAGTCAGAAACCTCTTTGTCCGTGCCGAAAACGTTTTCTATAAGCCGCTCGGTTTCTGGGTCGGAAGCAGAATGTACCGCGGTGACGACATCTATCTTCTCGACTTCTGGCCGCTTGACGACGACAACATTTACGGCGGCGGTGTTACTCTTCACTTCGACAACTGGGGACTTGAGTATTACTTCGGTTTCAACAGGCTTGAAGTTGACTGGCAGTATCAGTCGAAAGAGGTCGTTTCGGATACTTTCGGCTCCGAAAGCATAACATGGATGGACAGACAGCGCATCGTCACCGGTCTCAAATATCTGCACAGATACAATATTTCCGACAGTCTGGGTTTGAAATGGAAACTCATCGGCGAATTTCAGAGAATCAGCTCAGGTGAAAAAAGCAACGACCCGCTGGATGAGGACAATTCAATCGTCTATCCCGAGGATTTCGGCTGGTCGATAGGCGGACAGCTCGGCCTTTTCGGATATGCGAAGAACAGTTTCACCGATATTTTCTTCAAATATTCGGGCGGTCTCGCTGCTTACGGCCTGATGAGCGTTCCGTGGGGATTTGACCTTGATTACAAAACGAAAGACGCTCGGGAACTTCTTTTCGCTGTCACTTCAAACCTTGAAATCGGCTGGTTCGGCGCGATTTTCGGCGGCTATGTCCGTTCTTTCAGGGATTCGGACGGCAACAAATACGACAACGACGATTTTGTCGAATACACATTTTCAATCCGTCCGCATTTCTTCATTCACGAGTATTTTTACCTCGCTTTTGAAGTTTCGCACCAGCTCAAGGACATGAACGGCCTCGCGACTTTGAGCAACGGCGAAACCAAAAGTGTTATGCCGCAGGTCACGAAATTCTCGCTCATTCCGATTGTCACTTACGGCGGCGGCAATTACGGACGCCCGCAGCTGCGTCTGGTTTACACACTGGCAGTCCAGAACGACGACGCCCGCTATTCTTACAACAAAGAGGATTTCCGCGCGAAACACTCGGTTCTCCACTATTTCGGACTCAGTGCCGAGTGGTGGTTCAATGTTGATCACAGATAGCGGTAGCTGAATCTGAAATTGCGCGGTTTTTTTATGATGTTTTTCAGGAGGATACAATGCTTAGAATTGAAAAAGTTGCAGGAAAAGATGTTCTCATGGAATCGGAAATTCCTTTTTTGAAGCTTTTCAAAAAGGGCAAGGTCCGCGAAGTTTACGAGCTCGGCGAATATCTTCTTATTGCCGCGACCGACAGGATCAGCGCATTCGATGTCGTTATGAAGACAGGCGTTCCGTCGAAAGGGATCTATCTCACGCAGCAGTCGGCTTTCTGGTTCAAATTCATCCGCGAAAACGGTTTCAGCACCCATTTTGTAAGCGATGACCTTGATGAAATAGCTGAAATCACGGGCGAAAAACGTCTTCTCGACCTTCCGTGGCTCAGAGGAAGAGTAATGCTCGGAAAACACGCGGAAGTTCTTCCGGTAGAAGCTGTATGCCGCTTCAGAATCTTCGGTTCGGCAGTTTCGGCACTCAAAAACAACACCTGGATCTGGGACAAAATCGAAGCTGACGACTTCGCTGAAGGCTCGCTCATCAAAAACGGCCCGATTTTTACTCCTACCGAAAAATCGGAAACCGACGACAAAATCACTTTCGACCAGATGGCTACGCTTATCGGCTCGAAAGAGACTGCCCAGCAGATAAAAGACACCACGATCAGACTTTTCAAGCTCTGCCGAGACTATGCGCTCAAGAATTTCGGCTTCGAAATCGCGGACGGAAAGGTCGAATACGGCTTTATTGACGGCGTTCTCTCGCTTGTTGACGAGACTTTCACGAGCGACAGCGCCCGTTTCATCCCCGACAAATCGAAGGAAGTTTTCAGAAAATGGCTCACCGACCACAACTTGAGAAAGGTCGCTGCAGTCCTTCCGGACGAAGTCGCAATGATGGTTTCTGACCTCTACAGAAGCCAGTGCCTCGATATGAAGATCAAGCTTTAAGGTTTCCATCATTTTTTCCTGCATTTCATCCGGCAATCAGACCCCATGCCGCATCCGCAGTCGCCGCGCATACGCTTTCTGATGATATTTACCAGGGCAAATACGAACATTGCCAGAAGCGCTATTGAGATGATGATCGTTGCCAGCATAAATAACCTACATTCCGAGTGCGATCCCGATGAGGTATACAATAAGCGAGCAGAGCCATGCGATCACGCACTGCCATACAACAACACCAATAGCCCATTTTGCGCCGAGTTCGCGTTTTATCGAGGCAATAGCCGCGACGCAGGGGGTATAGAGAAGGCTGAACACAAGAAGGCTTGCAGCGGTTAGGCTCGTCATCATCGTTTCAACGCCGCCCGCGAACAGAATTTCCAGAGTCGAAACTACGCTTTCCTTTGCCATAAAGCCGCAAACGAGCGCAACGACGATCTGCCAGTCGCCAAGTCCTATCGGTCTCATGATCGGGGAAATCAATTGTGCTACGGATGCGAGCATACTCATTTCGGCATTCTCGACCAGTTGCAGTTTCCAGTTGAAGCTTTGCAGGAACCAGACAACGATCGTTGCGACAAAAATAACCGTGAACGCCCTTTGCAGGAAGTCTTTGGCCTTTTCCCACAAAAGCTGCGCAGTGTTACGCACACCAGGCATGCGGTAGTTCGGAAGTTCCATCACGAAAGGTACCGCTTCGCCTTTGAAAAGTGTTCCTTTGTAGAGAAGGGCGATGAGTATTCCGACAAGAATTCCCAGAAGATAAAGACCTGTCATGATGAGGCCTCCGCGCTTCGGAAAGAAGGCGCTTACGAAAAAGGCGTATATCGGGAGTTTCGCCGTGCAGCTCATGAAAGGGGTGAGGAGGATCGTCATTTTACGGTCACGTTCGCTCGGAAGCGTGCGTGTTGACATGACGGCGGGAACAGAGCAGCCGAAGCCTACCAAAAGAGGAACTATGCTTCTGCCAGAGAGTCCTATTTTCCGCAGCAGTTTATCCATAAAAAACGCTACTCGCGCGATGTAGCCTGAATCTTCGAGCATCGAAAGAAAGAAAAAAAGCGTAACTATGATCGGCAGGAAGGAAAGCACGCTTCCCACACCTGCAAAGATACCGTCGATGATAAGTCCGTGAAGCACTTCGTTCACTCCTGCAGCCGCCAGAGCTGAATCCGTCACTTTCGTAAGCCAGTCGATCCCCGTTTCAAGAAGTTCCTGCAGCCATGCGCCGATCACGTTGAAAGTCAGATAGAAAATCGCCCCCATGATCGCTATGAAACAAGGAATCGCCGTCCATTTTCCGGTCAAAACTTTGTCGATTTCCTGACTTCTTGCCCTCTCTTTACTTTCGTGCGGCTTTTTGACGGTGAGGGAGCACAGCCTGTAAATGAAGGAAAAACGCATGTCGGCTATTGCCGCGCTCCTGTCTAAACCGCGCTCGCTCTCCATCTGCAGTATGATGTGTTCCAAAGTCTCCTTTTCGTTCACGTCAAGGTCGAGTTTGTGCAGTATCTGTTTATCGTCTTCAAGAAGTTTTGTCGCTGCGAACCGCACCGGAACACCCGCTTTTTCGGCATGGTCTTCGATCAAATGTATCGTTCCGTGAAGCGCGCGGTGGACTGCGCCGCCGCCCACGTCTTTGCCGCAGAAATCCTGGCGCAGCGGGCTTTCTTGAAATTTTGCGACGTGAACGGCGTGGGAGACAAGTTCTTCGATTCCCTGTCCTTTTTTCGCCGAAATCGGAACGACTGGAACGCCGAGCAGTGATTCCATTTTGTTCACGTCGATCGAACCGCCGTTTGCCGTAACTTCGTCCATCATGTTTAGCGCGACAACGAGCGGAATATTGAGTTCCAGAAGCTGCATCGTCAGGTAGAGATTCCGTTCGATGTTCGTCGCATCCACGATGTTTATTATCGCATGCGGCTTTTCATTCAGGACAAAATCACGCGAGATAAGTTCCTCGGAAGAGTAGGGCGACATCGAGTAAATGCCGGGCAGATCGGTGATCTGCGTGTCTGCATGTCCTTTTATTGCCCCAGATTTTCTGTCGACAGTAACGCCTGGAAAGTTACCGACATGCTGGTTGGATCCGGTGAGGCGGTTGAAGAGCGTGGTTTTTCCGCAGTTCTGGTTTCCTACAAGGGCGAATGTGAGAACTGTGCCGTCAGGAAGCGGGTTTTCGCTGTTTTTGTCGTGGAATTTTCCGCTTTCGCCGAGTCCCGGGTGTTCGGTTGCGATCGAGTCTGCGGTTACGGAGCTTTGCCGGAATGCAGGATTTGCCGCATCGGCTTCAGTCACTTCTATCTGCTGTGCATCCGCTACACGCAAAGTCAGTTCGTAGCCGTGCAGCCTGAATTCCATCGGGTCGCCGAGAGGCGCGTATTTCACGAAAGTGATCTCCGCACCAGGAATTATTCCCATATCAAGAAAATGCTGGCGGAGTTCGCCGTTTCCTCCGAGTTTTTTGACCTGAACGGTCTCTCCGATCTTTATTTCGCGTAATGTCTTCATATTTTATGCCTTTAATAACACATTTCAAAATATTAAAAGAACTCAATCAAATTAGTTTTGAGGATAATTGTTAGCTCTGACTAATAGTCAAGGAAAAATCTAAAAATATTACAACAGCGGCAAGGTATAATGGTCAAGCATTTCTGGACAGAAAAATTCTCCTCAAAAGTGTTTTTTGCCATAGCATGAGCATCTATGCGTGACATCATGCTGTCGCTCCCGTTTTCCAAAATTTAGAATTTTCGCTATAAACCTCCAACGGAGTCTTGTAACCGTGAGCCGAATGACCTCTTTTGTAGTCATAAAACCTGAAATATTTATCGAGTTCGTTTCTCAAATGCGGCACTGAATCGTAGCTTTTCAGGAATATTTCTTCATACTTAACGGTTCTCCAAAGCCTTTCGCAGTAAATGTTATCCAAAGCGCGGCCTTTACCGTCCATGCTTATTGTTACGCCTGCTTCCTCAAGTATGCCGCTAAAATCTGAACCGGTGAACTGCGATCCCTGATCAGTATTGAATATCTCTGGTTTTCCGTATTTTGCCAAAGCTTCCCGCAGTGCGTCACAGCAGAATCCGCTTTCGAGAGTCGTCGAAATCTGCCACGACAGGACATGACGGCTGTACCAGTCTATAACCGCTGCCAGATAAACAACGCCTCGCGCCATTTTTATGTAAGTTATATCAGTGCTCCAAACCTGATTGACATGCGTTATATCAACATTCCTCAATAAATACGGATACTTTTTGTTCTGCTTGTTCGGCTTCGAAAGGTTCGGTTTCGGATGTATCGCATGGATATTAAGACTATCCATCAGCGATTTTACTTTGTAAGCCGATACGAAAACTTCACGCTTTGCTAGTTCGTTCCTTATACGACGCTTGCCGTAAAACGGATAATCAAAATATATCTCTGAAATCAATGCCTTAACCCTGCTATCGAACTCTTCTTTTTCCGGATTACGAACCTTTTTGTAGTAGCAGGTCGATCTTGGTATGCCGAGCAGCTCGCATTGTCTGTACACCGGTATTCTGCCGTTGCCGCGCTCTACCATCGAGCGTTTCTCCTCATTGCTCATTTTATCCCAAGTTGCTTGCACTTTTTTTTTAGCCAGTCAACTTCGACTGTCAGTTGCCCAATCTGCTTTAAATATTCTTCTTCCTTGATTTTATTATCCTTTTTCTCTTTAGCACTCGTGTCGCTGAATATCTCGGGAAGACGCTCCAAAAACTCTTTCTTCCATACAGATACCTGGTTCGGATGAACCTCGTAAATAGCGGCTATTTCCGCTATCGTTTTTTCTCCTTTCGCTGCCTCGAAAGCCACTTTTGCCTTAAACGCTGAATCGTGCATCCTTAATCTCCTCATTGTAAACTCTCCCATAACAAAGGTTAATCTATTTACACTTCAACCTCTGTCCAGTTTTTGTTTACCACTATATTGATTGATAGTAAAAATTATTTAGAGCAACAAAAACAAAAAAAAGTTGAATCTTTAAATGTTCCAAATGTCAAGGAGTTGATTAATATTGTTATTCAGAATGAGGTTTATCAATATAAGGGAGTCGATTTGTGTATAGCTAAGAATTGTTTAAATTTGGTGACGGGATATTCTGGTGTAGGAAAATCCTCATTGTTGAGAGAATATTTTCCTCAGAAGTTTGAAAAATATGAATATATTAACCAAAAGCATTTACAAGGGAATAAGAATTCTTATGTTGCAACGGCACTTGATATATCTGGAAATATATCTGAGATATTTGCTAAAAAATTTTCTAAAGACAAAAAATGTTTCTCTAATTTAACAGGAAATGACGGAATGTGTCCCATATGCCATGGCGCAGGATTTATTGAATACAGAAGCGATGGAAATCTAATTGCGCGCTTGGAATGTGGTGAGTGTGAAGGAACAGGTTTTAATAAAATACTAAAAAAGTACAAAATTGACGGAAAAACGATTTTTGATGTCTGGAAAATGACTATTATAGAGGGAATTGATTATTTTGCAAAGATAGATAAGAAAATTACAGAATCTCTTGAGAAAGCTGCTGAGATTATGCTGGGTCATTTGAAAATTGGCCAACCCACAGGAACATTGTCTGGCGGTGAGAATATAAGAATCAAAGTATTAAAATCAAGAAAAGTTACAACCGAAGTACTTGGTGTGAATGAGCCGTTTAAGGGGTTGAATCCCCAAGAAATATTCAGGATGGTAAAATATTTTTATACTCTTTGTAAAGAAGGGAGAACTATTGTAATAGTAGATCACACAGAGAATGTAGATAACTTCTTTTCAAAGAAAATATATCTAAAAAATGATGATGGAATATTAAGGGGGATGAATTGTTTCTGATTCCTGATTCACAAAATTTATATTTGCTATTAACAAAATGCTCCTTTCAAAAAAATCAAAAATTATATATATTAGGAAAGCGCGGGGACGGCAAGTTTTTGCAACCCAGCGTTATAATTTAGAATTTAGAGAGTTTTTCTCTCTCAAAATCATCCGCTATAAATTCCGCGCTTTCAGCCCACATGCAGGATTCGGTGTTTTTCAGGGCTGAGAATGTTTTTGAGGCGTAGAAGAGTTGGAGCATTTCATCGAAAGATTTTCCGTGTTTTTCTGCGAGAATGCGGACGACATGCTCAATTTTCATAAGAATATCAATGGTTATGTCTTGATTGTTGTAAATGTAGTGCGGCATTTAGACCTCTTTGTTTTCTTTCCAGTTTAAGTGAGAAAGTGCTTTTTCCGTATGAAACGAAACCTGATCGTTCACTTTGAAAAAGGCGAGTTTTTCCAAGGCCTGATCGGCGTTGTATACGCCTGAAATATAAAGCGCGATAGTCCGCATCGTATTGTCGTTTGCTACAGGACCGCAGACGATGTCGTAATCATGCGTGATGCCGCCTTTTATGCGGTTATCTTTCACAAATTCAAGCCATTCCTTGTTCATGGAGTCGAATGAGAGGATTTTCAGATCTGAACTTGGAGTATATTCGTAAACTTTAACGAAACTGCCGTCTCCGCCGTATCTGATGAACTGGTTTTTTGCCCATCTTTCAGCCTGTTCAAATATAGTTGTGAGATAAAAGCCTTTGCCGAAATCGCGCTTGTCTTTAGAGCGAGAAAGATCTATTTTTGTGAATCTTGTGTTTGTTCCGTGGTATAAAAGCACCTTTAAACCTCGCTGTGTTCATAGCGTTTCATCACATCTTCGGCAAAAGCGATGGTTTCTTCAAGGTCTTGCGTATGAAGGGCATCATATTGTTCGCGGATGAGTGAGATCATATCGTGCTGTGCAAATTTTTCATAAGTTGCAGATTCTGAAATGTTGTGATTCGCGGCATAACCCTGAATTGCCGTCACGACCAAAAGATTTTTATCCATTTCTGTCTGGGGACTCATTTTTCCTCCATCAAAAAAACCGCGATATTTTAAGGAAAATTGGTGGAAATGCAAGACTTTGCAGTCGACCGACTGCAAGCCGGCAATTATCTTCTCTTCATAATCGCGACAATTGCGAAAACGAGGCAGGTGAGAACTACGATGATGACGGGAACGACCATCGACATGCCTGACGATGAAACTTTTACTTCGTCCCACATGTTGTTGAGGCGGAGCATCTGCTCGTCGTCGAAGTGTTTCATGATCGCGCATCGTGCAACGATGTCTTCGGTCGGATACTGTGTCGAGCACTGTCTGCCGATCGTATCGGTGATGACTGTGAAATCGGTCTTTTCTTCAGCTGCGTCTGTGGTTTTGTTCGCAAAGAAGTAGTTGAGGTCGTTCTTGTAAAGGGTGACGTTCTCTTCTTTGTGCATTCCGGTTACGTTGTCGTCCTTGTCGTAGTCGGGGTAGAGGAAGTTGTAGGTGCCGTCAGCGTTTTTGAATTTGTTGAGTTCTTCTTCGCTGAGTTCTCCTACATATTTGTCGCAGTAGTATTTGCCGCTTTCCTTGTCGAGGAAGGGTTTCGGTTCTTCCTCTTCTTCTTCGCCTTCGGCTTCAGCTTTTTCTTCACCTTCAGCAGGTTTTTCTTCAGCTTTTTCTGCTGCTTCGCCTTCTTTAGGAGCTTCGCATTCGACCATGACGTAGGTTCCGTAGTTGTCAACGCAGTTTTCAAACATCTCGTTGCCTGCGATTACGCTGGTGTAGCCGATGAAATCCATGTTCGCCTTAGCATTTTCGGGCTGAGAGAGGAAGTTGAGGAATTCCTGAGCAAGCGGAACGTTCGCGCCTTTGGGCATTACCCAGCCGTCAAACCAGATGTTGCTGCCTTCTTCAGGAACTGCGTAGTAAAGTTTTGCGCCGTTTTCGTCTTCATCAGCTGTGTCGAGAGTGTAGACAGCGTCGCCACTCCATGCGAAGTTGATGGCGATTTTGCCGGTAGCCATATCTTTTTTGCCGCTGTCAACTTCGAATCCGTAGATGTTTTCCTTGAGGACTGAAAGTGCTTCCTCGACTTTCTTTACCGATTCTTCGTCAGCTCTGTTGAAAATTTCGACGATTTTGTCGGCATACTGCGCTTTTGTGAGTGAACCGGACTCATACGATTTTCTGAGCGTTGCAAGTTCTTCGCTGTAAACGTATCCGAGTGCAAGAGCGTAGGTGTCACGGATGGAATCCTTAATAGTTCCAAGGTTTTTTGCGTATTCTTTCCAGATGAAGCTCCAGTGCTTTTCATCGCCTTCGGTGTAGCCGGGAAGTTTCGTGATGACTTCGGGGTTGTAGACAAAACCCATAGTTCCCCACATGTAGCCTGTAGCGTAATCCTGCCAGCCGTATTTTTTGAAAAGGTCGACGATGAACTTCGACGCATTGTCGTAGTAGCCGTTGATGTAGCCGAGTTTGCCTTCTTCGATGGTGTAGTCGTATTTTTCGACCATTCCTTCAAGGATCATCTTCTGAACCATGTAGTCAGACGGGCAGACAAGGTCGTAAGCGTAGGTGTATGAGCCGTCTTCCTTAGCAGTTCTTGTGAGCATGAGCTCGTTGTACATATTTTCAAGCGTTCCGAAAGTGGAGTATTTGACTTTGACATTGAGATTGAACTTCTCTTTGCAGTGCTGTTCAAATTTCTTAATCAAATCAACGCTTTCGCCGCTACCGTCATCGATAGAAATGTAATCTTCCCAGTTATAGACCTTGAGCTCTATAACTTCGCCTTCGCCGTAGAGCGAAAAAAGGCTGAATAAAAGTGAAAAAGAAGCAAAAAGTTTGAAAAATCTTTTCATCTAGATCCCTCCCGTTTAGATTTTCTGTTTTGTATAAACGAATAAATGACCACATAAGCGATCATTACGACAAAAATTATAGCGAAAAGAGCCCTGAGCGCAGGGACGGACGAGCTTTTGCCGCCCTTTGCGTAGGCATCGTAAACATAAGTCGAAATTGTCTTGAAAGTCGAAGGTTTCGTGAAACTCGTGATGATGTAGTCGTCAAGCGAAATGTTTATCGCAAGAAGGAAACCCGAAATGATTCCGGGGAGAATTTCAGGAATGACGATGAGGAAAATCGCCTTCGTCGGCGTCGCGCCGAGGTCAAGAACTGCTTCGTAAAGGTTGTTGTCCATCTGTTTGAGTTTCGGGATTACCGAAAGGACGACAAACGGGATCGTGAGAACAACATGCCCGATGAGAAGGGAAGCGTAGGATCTTCCGAAACCGAACATTGTGCAGATGAGTGCGATAGATATGGCCGTAACAACTTCCGCGTTTATCATCGGGATTTTCGTCAGTTCGTTCATTGCCTTGTTCACGCGGTGGTTCGAGTAATAAATGCCGATCGCTCCCATAGTTCCAAGAACTGTCGAGATAAATCCTGCGACAAGTGCGAGAACGAGCGTGTTGACGACCGTTTCCATAAGGTCTGCATTGTTCCAGAGCTTGACATAAAGGTCAAAACCCCAGTCAGGTGACCAGATTCCGATTTCGCGCGACATGTTGAAACTGTAGACGAAAAGGAGAAGGATAGGCGCGTAGAGAAGGAAAAGCACCAGAGTTATGTAGCTTCCGCTGAGTATTTTCTTTACCATAAGTTAGCCCTCCCTGCGCTTTCGTCCTTTTCTTCGGTGAATTTGCCGCTAAGGAACATCGAAATGAAGATTATTACAAGGAGAACAAGCGCGATCGTGCTTCCTGCATGCCAGTTGTGCATCGTGAGGAACTGAGTCTCGATAAGTTTTCCGACGATCGTGACGTTGCCGTTGCCGAGCGTATCACTGATGACGTAGCTTGTCGTCGTCGGAAGAAGAACCATCGAAACCGCGCTGACAATACCGGGCATCGAAAGGGGAAGGGTGACCGAAACAAAGGTCTTCCACGGTTTCGCGCCGAGATCAGCACTTGCTTCGGCATAGCTTTTGTCGATTTTCAGAATGACTGAGTAAAGCGGCATGATGACAAACGGAAGATAGTCGTAAACCATGCCGATAAGCGTGTTGACGAAGCTGAAGCTGTTCGACTTGTACATTCCGATGAAGTAAAGCAGTTCTTTCATCGCGGCTGTTCTAAGAACGAAGTTGATCCAGAGCGGGAGAATGAAGAGAATAAGGAGCACTCCGCCTTTGTTGAATTTCGATTTTGCGAGGATGTATGCGACCGGATATGCGATGAGAAGGCTTATTACAGTCGTGATTATCGCAAGGCCGAAACTTACGAAAAGGACTCTGATATTCGCCTGTTTCGAGAAGAAATCAGAGAAATTGGAAACCGCAAACGAAACCGGCTCACCGGCAATCGTGAAAGTTTCGCTCCCTGCCGGAACTTTTTTTGTGAATGCATACAAAATTATAAGCAGAAGGGGAACTACGACGAACGCGATGAGAAAAACCGCGTAGGGGATACCCAGCTGCTTTCTTGAAAATTTAAGTCCGTTCATTTCTTTTCCACCGCCTTCAAAGTAAGTTTGATCTTATCTTTCGGAATCTTGACGCTGACACGGTCGTTTTCGTTCCAGAGGTATTCGGTGTCGCAGACGATCTCTTCCTCTTCTTCATCGGTGCAGATTATGATCTGGTAGTGATCGCCTTTGTAAACTATTGAAATTATTGAACCTCTTGCATCGCCATCAACATCGTTGTCGATGATTTCGATGTCTTTGAGGCCGACTTCGACTTTGACTTCGACGTTGGTAAGGTCGAGTTTTTCGCCGGTTGCTGTGATGACATAGCCTTCGGAATCAAGGTGAGAACCGGGGTAGAGCTGGGTGACATCGCACTCGAAAGCGCCTTCCGCGAAGTGGACTTTGTTGATTTTGTCGATATATCCGTCGTAAACGTTCGAAACGAAGTCGCGTTTCATGATGTGGATGTTGTCGGGGCTTACGCGGATCCCGATCGTTTCTCCGATTTTAGCCTCTTTCGTCGACTGGATCATAACTTCGCTTTTGCCGACCATCATGATCATTTCGTAGTGGACGCCTTTGAAAATAGAGGAGACTATCTGACCTGAAACGATTCCCTGCTCGGGCGGAACGACTTCGACATCCTCAGGTCTGACGACGACATCGACCTTTGCGTTGATCTCAAAATCGTCGACACAGTCAAAGACCTTGTTGATGAATTTGACCTTTCTGTCGCCTACGATCGTGCCGTTGTAGATGTTGCTCTCGCCGATAAAGTCGGCTACGAAAGCGTTCGCGGGCTCGTTGTAGATATCCTGCGGGGTTCCGACCTGCTGAATTTCGCCGTCCTTCATAACGACGATCCTGTCGCTCATCGTGAGGGCTTCTTCCTGGTCGTGCGTGACGTAGATGAAGGTTATTCCGAGTTTTCTCTGCATATCTTTGAGCTCGAGCTGCATGTCTTTTCTCATTTTGAGGTCAAGCGCGCCAAGCGGTTCGTCAAGGAGGAGGATTTCGGGTTCGTTGACGATAGCTCGGGCGATCGCGATTCTCTGCTGCTGGCCGCCGGAAAGGGTGGTGACTTTTCTTTTCTCGAATTCCTCGAGATCGACCATCTGGAGTGCCTTGCTGACTTTTTTGTCGATTTCAGACTTTTTGAGATGTTCCAGTTTTTCGACCATGTTCCCGTTTTTATCTCTGAACGAAGTTTTTACTTTCTTGAGTTTGAGGCCGAACGCGATGTTGTCGTAAACATTGAGATGCGGGAAAAGGGCGTATCTCTGGAAAACGGTGTTGACCGGTCTGAGATAGGGCGGAAGATTCGTTATGTCCTTGCCGTCAAGCAGGATCTTTCCCTTCGTGGGAAGCTCGAAACCCGCAATCATCCTCAGCGTTGTCGTCTTTCCGCAACCGGACGGGCCTAAAAACGTGACGAATTCGCCACGGTTTACATGAAGATTGAAGTCGGAAACAGCGAGAGTACCGCCTTCGAATTCTTTCGAAATTCCGACAAGTTCAATAATTTTGTCACTTTTTACAAATGTTTCTGTCTGTTTTTTATCAGACAAAATTCCTTTTGCAATCCCGATTGTGTCACCCATTATTTTTCCTCCACAAAAAATGTGAGCAAAGCAAAAATACCCCCATAAGTGCAGTTCAGCCTTACAAAAAAATAAAAATGTGAGCTATGGTATCAATGATTATTGCCTAATCTCGATTTCTCGGCGGCAATAGTTTCGTCATCGATCTTTCCGAAAAGTATCTCTACTTCACCAAGCTTTATTCCGTTACTTATATTGTGTTCGCAAAGTTTAGTAAAATCGAATACTTCCGGCAGATTCAACATTCGTTTGACCTTTCTGCTCGCGGCCGGAGTTATCGGCTCCAGAACCGTGGCCATTTTGTCGATTAAGTTGAGACAGTTTACAAATACGCCGTTGCAGCGTTCCGGATCGCTCTTTCTGAGTGCCCACGGAGCCATTGTGTCAAAGTATTTGTTTGCGATTCGTCCTATTTCCATGATGTGGAAAGCTGCGTCTCTCACGCGGAAAGTTTCGTAGCAGTCGAGGATTTCCTTGAGTTCCCTGTTGACGTCTTCCCACATTTTGTCGTCTTCTTCAGAGAACTTGATTTCTCCTTCGATCTTTCCGCCGAAAAACTTGTTGATGAAGGCGAGGTTTCTGTTCACGAAGTTGCCGTAGATAGCGGAGAGCATGCCGTTGTTGGCATCCTGGAAACCTTTGAAAGAGAAGTCGGAATCTTTGGTTTCGGGCGCGATCGTAGCAAGGTAGAATCTAACTGAGTCGGGGTTGAATCTCTCAAGGAATTCATGGACCCAGATCGCCCAGTTTCTGCTTGTCGAGATCTTCTGTCCTTCAAGGTTGAGGAACTCGTTTGCCGGGATCTCGTCGGGAAGTTTCCAGCCGTCTTCCTGACCCATGAGCATTGCAGGCCAGATTATCGAATGGAAAACGATGTTGTCCTTTCCGATGAAATGGACAAGTTTCACATCCTCGCCGCCTTTCCACCATTTTTCCCACTCGTTTTCATCGAGACCTCTCTTCGCGAAGAGCTCTTTCGTGAAAGCGATATATCCGATCGGCGCGTCAAACCAGACGTAGAGGACCTTTCCTTCAGCTCCTTCGACCGGAACGGGAACGCCCCACGAAATATCGCGGGTGATGCCTCTCGGTTCAAGACCTCTTTCAAACCACTGGACGTTGCTTTTCCAGTTTTCTTTCGTTTCAAGCCATGCATCGAGCCTTTTTTCGAATTTGTCGAGGTCAAGGAACCAGTGCTTCGAAGTCTTTCTCACAGGAGTCTGACCGCAGATCTTGCATTTCGGATTTATGAGATCGAGCGAATTAAGGGCGTTTCCGCATTTGTCGCACTGGTCTCCGCGGGCTCCCGGATCTTTGCAGATAGGGCATGTTCCCTCGACATAGCGGTCGGGAAGGAACATCTTGTCATGTTCGCAGTAAAGCTGCTCGACGTTTCTTACCGAAATGAAACCGTTTTTATCGAGCCTCTTGAAGAAATCCTGTGAAAGTTCCTTCTCGATATCATTGTGCGTACCTGAAAATATATCAAAAGACATTTCAGCCATTTCAAAACCGCGTGCGATAAGCTCGTGATTTTCTTTTACGACGTCTTCGGGTGTGATCCCGCGTGATTCCGCATTGATCGTGATCGGGACGCCGTGTTCATCCGTTCCGCAGACGTAGACGACATCTCTCTTCATGTTGCGGAGATAACGTACGAAAACATCGGCGGGAAGGTAAGCCCCTGCAAGGTGACCGAGGTGGATCGGTCCGTTCGCATAAGGCAAAGCTGATGTGACCAAATACTTCAATTTTTTCTCCTTAAAAAAACTCGTGTGTGAAAAACATACCGGCCAAATTCCGGAAAAAGTAGGGGACAATAACGATTTTTTGCAAAAAATCAATAATATTTTTATATTTTTAGCACGATTTTTCAGGGTGAAAATCTGCATGTAAAGCACTGTGTCAAAAAAACAAAAAGTTGACGCAACGCTTGACATTGAAAATCTTGCGTTCTTCTTTACAGCGTAAAACTTGCCAACACAGCTGAACTTCCTAAAATACCGCGTTTTTTTGTTTAAAAACTCGTTTGTTTTTATAAAAAGTTTTAAGGATGTCAAAATGAAGAAATTTTTTGTGGTTTTCGCGCTGTTAAGCGCAATGGTTCTGGTGATTTCGTGCGGCGGCGGTTCTAAACCCGTCGACACAAGCGACACTGGTGAAACCGTGACGGATGAAGACGGCGACACAGCTGACGAGAGTGAGCCGGCGGACGATTCTGAACCGTCAAGTGACACTGAACCCGACGATCCGGATAATTCCGATACAACGCCTGACAGCGGCGATTCTCAGCCTGACAACGATGCTGATTCTGATTCCGGTGATACGCAGCCGGACAGCGGCGATTCTCAGCCTGACAACGATGCTGACACGGATTCCGGCGATACCGTTCCCGATCAGGATACTGACGCTGACACTGACACGGATACAACCCCGGTCGTTCCGTCGATGGAAGAGGGCATTTATCTCGGTATCATCGGCTTTAACAACGATCTGACCAAAAAGCCGATCAAGCGTCTGACTGATGCCAACAAGTCTGAGTTCAAGAGTTTTATAAACTCTCTTACGCAGTTGAATTTAACTGCGCTTTACTGGGCGGACTACAGCGCGCTGGATATGATGGAGAACTTTGAGATTTCTCCCGATTTGCAGCTTAAAAAGGTTGCACTTGTCACATTTACGGACGGTCTTGACAACCAGTCGCTTTCGTCTGACGATTTCAATCCAGGCCCGTACGACAGTCATGCCGATTATCTTGATGCCATCCACAGCATGATCATGGACGAAGACGGTATTCACGGGCAGCCGGTTACAGCTTATTCGATCGGTCTGAAAGGTGCGGACGTTACCGACGAAGCCAAATTCGAAAACACGCTGGAAATGCTGGCAACCGAGGAAACCGGAGATGAGAAATATTTCTTCCGGGTCAGCGACATGAATGAGGTCGGCCAGCTGTTTGCAGATATTGCCGCAAGCCTTTACTCGGTTTCGACCACGATCAACGTCG
>CAJOFY010000011.1:0-37105 GCA_905233945.1 uncultured bacterium
AAAATTTCAGAAATGTTTCGGAGTATAAGAGAGTATTTCAAAACTTATTTTGAGAAAGTTCTGTTGAACTGGCGTGCAAGTCTTGCGACCTTTCTTGCAGCGGTGTTTTTGTGAAGAACGCCTTTGCTTGCAGCTTTCTGGATTTCGCTTATTGCCGTATTAAGTTTTGCAACTGCATCTTCGCGGTTCTCAGCTGTCTCAGCTGCTGCCTCGAAGTAGTGCGAGAAAGTTTTTACTCTTGATTTGATAGAACGGTTGTAAAGTCTTCTTTTTTCACTTGTTCTAATTCTTTTTTTTGCCGATCTGTGGTGAGCCAAATTATCCTCCATTTATAAAATTAAGTCTCACGGAACCAAAAACCGCCGTAATATATTCAGAAAAGTTCAAATGTCAAGTTTTAGGCAGCTGTAAGTGCTGTTATATATTCAGTTTAAGCCCTATCCACGGCGTGATTCCGGCTGTTCCGTATTCGACCGAGTAAGCGTAGTCGTCGTTGTCGAGCATATTTTCGATTTTTGCGAATATTGTCACATAGTTGTTGATTTTGTAAGAGACTGCGAAATTGAGAATGACAAAATCGTCGGCTGTAATGATGTAAGGCGTTTTCGGGTAGTTGTAGACTTCGTCCTTGCGTTTGCCTACGTAGTTGAGTTCAAGCGAAATATTCAGCATTTTAGCATAGTTGTAATTCAAAACGGCATTAAATGAATGTTTAGGGCGCATGAGAGTCGGAGTTTTCGCCTTGTATTTTTCCCCTTTGTACTCGACAACTTTGTATTCCTGCATTTTGAAAATCCAGGTGTAGGCGCTTCTGAGGCTCACTCCCCAGAAAGGTTTTGTGTGGAAAGCAACTTCGAGTCCGTGGTTTTCGATTCTGTAACGGTTTGAATATATTCCGCTTTTGTCCAGATCAATGTTGTTGATTTTAAGTTCATAGAAATAAGCAGCCTCAAGCAGAATCTTTCTGTCTACAAAATACTGTTGTATTGCCCCGTCGAATCCGTAAGCAGTTTCTGGTTTCAGCTCCTGATAAAGATTGGCATACCGGCTGAAGCGCTGGAAAAGGGTCGGGGTTTTAGTTCCGCGTGCGAACCTTGCCTTGAAACCGAGCTCAATCGGCGTTTCGTAAGCCGCACCGACAGAAAACGTGGGTTCTATATTCTTTTTTGTCTCGTTCGGAAGCGCTTCGTCAGTATTTTTGTCGAGGAGCGAAATCTGGTAAAAATTGGTCTGAAGACGTGCTCCGGCATTGAGTTCCAGTTTGTCGACAGGTTTGAAAATATTGAAAGCATAAACATCAAAATTTATGTCGGGATTGGGAACAAAATCCATGTTGAAATAGCGTCCGGCGGAATAGTCCTCATAGTCGGCAGTTCCCCATTCCGTGCTGAAATCAAGCCCTGCGACGAGTTCGTACCACTCAACCGGAATCACGCTGTTTTTCCAGTTTGCCGCAAAAGTCATCGAGCGGTAACGGCTTTTGAGATCACCCGCCATTTTGCCGGGATCTGCCGGATCCTTGTCGCCGAGCGAACTTAAAAGCATGGAAATGTCAAACTTCAAGTTCCATATTTTATTGAATAAATTTGATTCAGTTCCTGTTTTGAAAAGCAGGTATTCATTTCTTAAAAATCTGTTGGGGTCATCCATTCCGAGTCCGGGACCGTCGTCTATATCAGCTTTTCCGATGTTTCCGCGGAGTATCACTTCCCATGTATTGTCGCTGTTTATATCGACTCCGCCGCGGAAATAGAGCGAACCTTTGATTACAGAGTCGTTGTCCGGTGTTTTTGTGTATAGATTTTCTTTCACATCCTTGTAGGAATCAGCCATCGATATCCCTTTCGTGTAGAAAAACGAGCCGCCGCCCGAGTAGTAGAACCGTTTTTTTGAGCCGCTTACGTTTGCGCTCACATTTGCTGTATCGGGAATGTAGCGGCTGCTGCTCATGTCGAGGACTGCCGTAGACGCCGAAGCCGTGAATTTAGGTTTTCCCTTTCCCTTTTTTGTTCTGATGTCGAGAACTCCGGCAAGTGCGCCGCTTCCGTAAAGAACAGGCTGGGGCCCTTTCAGAAGTTCTATCCTGGCGATGTTTTCAGGACTCATCGAAAGGTCTGCCGCGCCGTTGGGGCTGAGCGGGTTCCGCAGTTCGACTCCGTCAATCAGAACCAGAACGTCTGCGCTTCTGAAACCTCGGACGAACAAAAACTGTGACTGACCTGTTCTTCCGTCGCCGTTGACATATACTCCGGTCATTTCCTTGACTGCATCACCTGTCGTAACTGACTGTTTTTCTTCGATTTCCTTGGCGTTGACCGATTCCTGTGCCGCAGTGCCGTCTGAGGATGTTTTTTTCTTGCGTGATCCTTTTACGACGATTTTGTTGTCGTCTGATTTTTTCGCCCGCGGAACGGATTCGGCGGACGTTTCTGATTGTTGTAGAGACGTGCCCTGGTACGTCTCTGTCTTTTGAGACGTTTCAGGAAACGTCTCTACGGATTGATCGGTTTTTACGGATTGATCGGTTTTTACGGATTGATCGGTTGGTACGGATTCATCGGAAAAAACAGGAGATGTTGAAATCAGAAAAATAAATAGGAGTAAAAATCGGTTCTGCACGGCAGTCAGGCGTTTCTGCACTCTTCCAGAATTTTAAGAAAAGCCTCTCTGCGGTTTTCCGCAGCCGTGATCGGGCGTCCGATTACAAGGAAATCAGCCCCTTTGCGGAGAGCTTCCGCCGGAGTCGCGATGCGTTTCTGATCGTTCACAGCTGCAAATGCGGGACGGATCCCGGGAGTGAGGATTTTGAAATCCTTGCCGCAGGTTTCGCGGATAAGTTCGATTTCAAGCGGACTTGCGACTACTCCGTCCATTCCCGAATCCTTGGCTAATTTCGCGAGTTTTGCAATCTGCTCGGGTATAGAGCGGTCGAAGCCGACTTCGCGGATGTTCTCTTCACCGAGACTTGTTAAAATCGTTACAGCAAGCACGAGAGGCGGATTTGTGAGTTTATCCATTTCGCTTCTCACTGCTTCCATCATTTTTCTTCCGCCCGAAGCGTGAACGTTGAAGATCTTGACTCCAAGCTCAGCCGCCGCGACACCTGCTTTTGCGACAGTGTTCGGAATATCGTGGTATTTGAGATCAAGAAAGACATCTTCGCCCATGCCGACGATTTCACGGACAAGCTCGGGGCCGGTGGATGTGAAAAGCTGCTTACCGATTTTGAAGCATGCGCCAAGCCCTTTCAGATCGCCGACTATTTCAAGAGCCTTTTCTTTAGTTTCGACATCAAGTGCGACAAAAATTTTCGATTTCATTTTTCCCTCAAAAACTAATTTCCGATGACCAAGCTGCCGTTTGCGGGAACGGTAACGCTTCCGCCGGAATAGTTGGTTGTATCTGTCTCGTCATAAGACTTGAAAGTTCCACTTTCGCCGCAGTCAACTGTTGCTGCTGAAGAGCCTTTGTTGATTCCGACGATTACAGTGTCGTCACCGTATCTGTCTTTGCACTTGATAATATCTCCGTTTTCACATTTAACTTTGTAAACCCAAAGATTGTCTGTCGGATTGCCGCAGTTGTAGCGTGTTCCGTATCTCAAAGCAGGATGTTCCTTTCTGAATTTGCCGAGTCTCTGAACATGTTTCAGAGCATCTTTTTCATTGTTTGTAAGACTGTCAAACTTCATAACTGCGCGTCTTCCGCCGTCACGACCGCCTGATGATTCGCCTGTCATTCCAATGTCGTCTCCCTGATAGAGCATCGGGATGTTGATCGGGGAAGTGAAAAGGAAAGTCTGCGCATGTTTAAGAATTGTGTAATCGTTTTTGCACAGTGTCAGAGCTCTGTCCTGATCGTGGTTGCCGAAGAAGTTGCCCATTACAGCACCTGAAAATCCGCCTGTTCCGCCTTGTGTGGATTTTGGATACAGGTAAGCTGTATCTGTAACATCACCGCCGACATCGTTCATAACTCTATTTGCAAGAGTTGAATATTTTTTAACCTGATTCGAATCGCAGTCATTAGCACTAGCATTTTCAGAGGTTACTAACATGTTACACTTGATTGCATAATAAAGGGAATCGTTTACCTGGCCCTGAACCATAGAAGCGCGGGTGTGGTAACGCGCCCAGCCACCAAGAGATTCACCGACCATGTAGAAAACTTCGGCTTCATCAGGCAGATCGTGGTTTTCAACTGTGGTTTCGATTTTTGCTTTGATAGCCGAGCGGAGTTCGATTGTGAAAATGTCATCCATGTGTTTCAGAGCATCGGCGCGGAAACCGTCAAGGTTGAAATTCTGAATAAGCCAGATTGCGTGCGCGATGACAGTTTTTCTCGCTTCCGCGTTGTTGTAGTTGAAATCCGGCATATACGGTGTAAACCAGCAGTCGATTCTGTGAGAATCCCAGTTGCCGTCGCACGGGTTGTAGTTGTAGAACCAGGCGTCATTTTTGTGCTGCTGATAAAGCGGAGCATCAATATAAACATGGTTTGCGGCGAAATCTGGAACAACTCTGATTCCCTGCTTGTGTGCTTCTTCGACCAGTTCACGGAGCTCATCTGCTGTTCCGAAAGCTGTGTCAACGCCTTCGTTGTCAAATTCGTAGTCGTTATCGAAACTGTAACCGGTTGCAAGCGGATGATATGCATGGTAACTGGTAAAATAGTCATTGCTTTGACCCGATGCTGTGCCGCCTTTGCTTTCATAGTGCGGATTGAGAACCGGCGTGCTTATCCAAAGCGCATTTACTCCCATGTCTTTGAAGTAACCGTCTTTAAGTTTTTTGATTATTCCGCGGAAATCGCCGCCTTTCCACTGTTCAAGATCCTGCGTTACATGAGGGAATTCACTTGCCGGAACATTGTTTGTTGAATCGCCGTCAAGGAAACGGTCGGTCATAATCTGATAGACAAACGCGTCACGCCATCCGAAATCTGCGAAATCAACACCTTCGCCGATCCAGAGCGGAACGAAGAAAGGCTCGATTTTGTTGCCGTCTGTGTCAACAAGTCTGAAAAGCCAGCTGTATTTGTTTGGTTCAAGATCTGTTTTCGAGATTGTGAATTTGTGTGTCGTTGAGTCGTAGCTGTAATCTGTTGCGGCAACAGGTTTGCCGTTCAAAGTGATTGTTGATTTCGTAAAGTCAACAGGCGGGCATGCAAGAGTGAAAGTGTATGAATTTGCCGTTTTCGAGTGACTTTCAAGAGTGCAGGTGGTGAGCTGAGCTTCAATTGTCGCCTTGCCGGGATAGTTCGTTTCCGATGTGATGAATCTCGGACCTGGAGTGTCATCGTTTGTTGGGCCTTTACCTTTATCGCCGTACCACCAGGTAGTACCGCCGTCAAGCGAAAATCTGAAAATATAAATATAGTCGCCGGCTTCTTCATTCTGCGGGAACGGAATCATGTATTCGTGGTTCTGGTTGCCATCGGCACAGTCGTAACCGTTGTTGAAATTCGCATCGACCCATTTCCAGGTTGAAGCCTTTATCGGGTATTCTGCACTGCCGGTGCCCATCTTGTAACCTAACTGAGCTTTCCAGCTGCTCTGCTGCGGATGGCTTGTAAGCGGGCAGCCGGTTATTCCTTCAAGATAAATTCTGCCGTAAATCATGTATGGATCGTTTTCCGGATATGTTGGGTCGTAATACGGAATGTTGAAAGGCCACTGAACACCGACCCAGCCTGGGTGCTGTGATGTTATTTCTACACATTTGCCGTCTTTGTCATAATATTCGTGCGGGCAGTTGCAGACTGCATTTCCGCCTTCAACAGTGCATACACCGCCGTTTCCGCAGTTTACGCTTTTGCAGACATCTTCAGCACATTTGTGTTCCGCAAGGTCGCAGACTTCGTCGCTGTGGCAGTCGGTGTCAATGTTGCAGTTCGGATATTCGACAATGCAGTCTCCGCTTTTACGCTCGCATGTTTCCCATTCTTTGCATGCATCATCTGTGCATTTATCCTCAAGGCAGGTTTTGTCATCTTCGTCAAAGAAGTATCCTTCAGGGCAGTTGCATGTTTTTGCTCCGCTTTTAAGTGCGCACTGGCCAACACCGCAGTTCAGATCGCATACGCCGCACGGTTTTGAGCTGTCGCCGCCTTCGTTTGCATAGCCGTTTTGACAGCTGCATGTTTCAGTATCGCCGGCCTTAACGCAGTTGCCGCCTTCACCGCAGTCAAGGGTGCACTGAGGTTCCGGCTGTTGCTCTATACAGTTGCCGTTTTCATCTTTAACGTAGCCGGGATAACATTCGCAGTACTGGTTTCCGCTGCCGTCAAAGTTGCAGTATGAGTTGTTGCTGCATTCAAGCGTGCATTTTGCAGGATCGGCAATGCAGGTCGGGATTTCGTTGGCAACAGTTGGGATGTAGTCTTCGCTGCATTCACAGTATATATCGCCTGTCTGGTAGTCGCTTCCGCTGCCGTAACCGCTTCCGTAGCCTGCTCCAACTTTGCAGACGCCGTGACCTCCGCAGTCTATCCCTTTGCATCTAAGATCTTCGCAGTAAAAAGTATCGGTGTTGCATTCTTCATTGCTTTTGCAGTCCGAATTGTCGCAGCATCTGCCAGGTTTTGTATGACATTCGCCGTTTATGAATTCCGCGCATTCTCCGCACCGCGGGTCAGTGTTGTCGTTGTCATTGCCGTTACCGTTCGGATCGGTGTCGGTGTCATCGTAGCACTCCGGATTTCCTTCATCAAAGACACATTCGAGAGTGCCGCTCGGGACATAGCATGTATCGCACTGACACACTGCTCTGCCGCTTGAAGCGTCGCAGATGCCGTGATCGCTGCATGTTACGCCGTCACACGGAGAAGATTTTTTCGATTTGCTGCACGCAACAGCAAAAACCATGAGAAAAACTAAAAGCAAAGCTAATTTTTTCATTTTTTCCTCCAACATAAAAACAAAGTATTATACGGAAAAAGCGGAAAATGGCAAAAAAATCACTTTTTATGGCCGTGATTCAGTTCGGTTTTAAGCCGGAGCAGAGAGACCGGGCCTTCGTTCAGAAGAGTTCACTTCTTCAGCACCCTTGTTGCGTTAAGAACCGCTATTACGGCAACTCCGACATCGCCGAAGACCGCTTCCCACATTCCGGCTATCCCCAGAGCTCCGAGAACAAGGAGAACTCCTTTTATTCCGAGGGCTAGTGTGATATTCTGGATTACAATGCTTTTTGTCGCTTTGGCAACATCTATGGCTTCGAGAAGTTTCGAGGGCTCATCTGTCATCAGGACGACATCTGCCGCTTCTATTGCAGCGTCGGAGCCTAGACCTCCCATGGCGATACCGACATCAGCTCTGGCTAAAACAGGTGCGTCGTTTATTCCGTCGCCGACAAAGGCGAGTTTTCCAGTTCCATTGCTATTTTTTTCTAAAATCTCGATTTTTTCGACTTTTTCTCCTGGAAGAAGCTGCGCATAGTATTCATCTATTTTCAGTTTTTCTGCTACGGTCTGCGCGATTTTTTCGTCATCACCCGTGAGCATGGCAATCTTTTTCACGCCGAGTTCTTTAAGGCCTGAAACCGCTTTGAAACTGTCTTCCTTGATTTCATCGCTTATCAGAATGCAGCCGGCATAGCGTCCATCCGTTGCGACATAGACTTTTGTTCCCGTTTCGTCACACGGCTGAAAAGCGATATTTTCATCTTTCATAAGTTCTGAGTTCCCGGCGAGGACTTTTTCACCGCCAAATACCGCGCTTATGCCGCGCCCCGGGATTTCAACATGACTTGAAACAAGGCCGTTTCCGATTTCTTTTCCGTAAGCAGCGGAAATTGATTTCGCGATAGGATGATTGGAAAAATATTCCGCCGCCGAGGCGTATTCAAGCACTTTTTCTTTGGTAAAACCTTCAGCCGGAATGATTTCCGTGACATTGAAAACTCCTTTTGTGAGGGTTCCCGTTTTATCGAAAACGACGGTTTTGAGATTGTCTAGCGCCTCGAGATAGTTGCTTCCTTTCACAAGTACGCCGTGTTTTGAAGCGGCTCCGATACCTCCGAAAAATGTGAGCGGAATAGAAAGGACAAGCGCACAGGGGCATGATACTACAAGGAAAACAAATCCTCTGTGGATCCAGTCGGTCCATTCACCTCCAAGAAGAAGGGGAGGAAGCACAGCCAAGAGCGCGGCAAGAATGACGACTACGGGGGTGTAGTATCCGGCGAATTTTGTTATGAAATTTTCTGTTTTCGCTTTTCTTTCCGAAGCGTTTTCTACAAGCTCTATGATTTTGGAAACTGTTGATTCTCCGTAATTTTTAGTCGTTCTGATTGTCAGAGTTCCGCTCTGGTTTACGCATCCCGAGAGGACTTCGTCGCCTTCACGGACACTTTTCGGAACCGATTCACCGGTCAGAGCCTTCGTGTCGAGCATAGAGTTCCCTTCGAGCACGATGCCGTCGAGAGGAATCTTTTCGCCCGGTTTCACGATAATTGTCTCTCCTAAAGCGACATTTTCGGGAGAAACAGTCTCAGAAACGCCGTCTCGCAGCACTGTGGCGTGGTCGGGACGGATATCCATAAGGTCGGAAATCGATTCTTTTGAGTGCTCCACTGCGAGCGACTGGAAGAATTCTCCTATCTGGTAAAAAAGCATGGATATTCACCGATGACAAAAGCCCCGACAGTGGAGATCGTCATCAGGAAATTCTCGTCGAAAACCTGCCCGTGAGCGATATTTTCAACTGCTTCAATGACGACATCGTAACCGAGAATTATGTAGGCCGCTATCAGGAAACCCAGTTCGACATGCAGAGGAACATCTGCCGCAAAAGCCGTCAGAAGCCCTGCAAGATAGACTAAAGCTCCGATAGATAAGCGTAAAATCAGTTTTTTGCCGCCTGAATGTTCATGCTCGTGATGATGGTCGCAGGCATGACAGCAGCGGCATCCGTGTTCACAAGATTCGTGTTCGTGATGTTCGTGTGCCATAGCTGCCTCCTGATCAATGCGTTTCCCGGTAGTCCGGCATCAGTTCTTCGAGATGCTCGAATCCAGTATCGATAATTTTTTTAACATGCTCGTCAGCCAGCGAGTAGTAGACTATCTGTGCCTCGCGCCGGAATTTCACGAGTCCCGCAAGACGCAAAGCCTTGAGCTGGTGCGAAACCGCCGATTTTGTAAGCCCGAGCAGCACGGCGATGTCGCAGACGCACATTTCGCTCTGTTCGAGAGCGTGCAGGATCTTAACTCTCGTATAGTCGCCGAAAAGCTGCATCAGATCCGCAAGGTTCAAGTATTCATCATCCGATACCATTTTTGATCTGACATCATTCACAATGTTTTCGTGTATCACATTGCAAGTGCACAAAGACTCAGAATCTACCATTTTAGACCTCATCGTTTATTAGTTGAACAAATGAACAACTAATCATTACTCTTTAAAAAAGTTTTGTCAAGAGGTTTGTGAAAAAAATTAAGATATGGCCGGAAATTTCTTATAAAAATCGGTTGTTATCTATTCCCACTCGATCGTAGCCGGCGGTTTCGAACTGATGTCCATGACAACGCGGTTGATCCTTTTGATTTCGTTGATTATGCGGGAACTTACTTTTTTGAGGAATTTCGGGTCGAATTCGAACCAGTCGGCCGTCATGAAGTCGTCCGTTTTGACGGCGCGGAGTGCGACGACATATTCGTATGTGCGGCAGTCGCCCATGACTCCGACGGTTTTGACTGGAAGGAGAACGACAAACGCCTGCGAGATCTCGTCGTAAAGGCCGGCGTTTCTGATCTCCTCGATGAAAATATGGTCCGCTTCCTTGAGAATATCGCATTTTTCGCCAGTGACTTCACCCAGAATTCTGACCGCAAGGCCCGGTCCGGGGAAGGGATGGCGTTTGATGAGCTTTTCGGGAAGGCCGAGTTTAAGCCCGAGCTCGCGAACTTCGTCTTTGAAGAGATCTCGCAGCGGTTCCACGAGTTTCAGCTTCATGTTTTCGGGAAGACCTCCGACATTGTGGTGGCTTTTTATCGTGGTCGAAGCACCTTTTTTGTTGACGGAACTTTCGATCACGTCGGGATAGATCGTTCCCTGAGCCAGGAAATCTGCATCTTTGATTTTATTAGCTTCGCGCTCGAAAACTTCAATGAAAGTGTTGCCGATGATTTTTCTCTTCTTTTCGGGTTCGGTGACACCTGCCAATTTGGTAAGGAATTCGTCGCGGGCATCAACTACGATGAGGTTGAGCATATCCTTGAAGTTTGCTTCGACTTCTTCGCGCTCGTTTTTGCGGAGTAAGCCGTTGTCAACGAAGATCGCGGTGAGGTTTTTGCCGATTGCGCGTGCTAAAAGTGCAGCCGTGACGGACGAATCGACTCCGCCAGAAAGACCGAGGACCACTTTTTTGTCCTGGATCGTGTTTTTGAGGTTTTCGGTCGCGATCTTGATGTAGTTATCCATTTTCCACTCGGCTTTCGCGCCGCACACTTCAAAAAGGAAGTTCGAAAGCATCTTTCTTCCTTCGAGAGAGTGGTTTACCTCCGGATGGAACTGCACCGCATAGATTTTTTTCTCGTCGTTTCCGATTGCGGCAAAAGGGATCGTGTCGGTTTTTGCAATCGGATAAAATCCCTGCGGAATTTCCGAAACATAGTCGCTGTGGCTCATCCAGACCTGCGTCTTTAGCGAAATCCCTTTGAAAAAAGGCGAATCCGGAGCGAGGTTTTCGATGTAAGCACGGCCGTATTCGCGGCTTTTTCCGCTGCTCAGCTTTCCGCCGAGGCGCGAGGAAGTGAGCTGCATTCCGTAGCAGATGCCGAGAATCGGGATCCCGAGTTCGAAAATTTTCGGATCGACATCGGGTGCACCTTCATCGTTGACAGACGACGGACCACCCGAGAAAATTATCCCTTTCGGCGCAAAATTCTTAATGAAATCAAGCGAAACGTCGAACGGTTTGAGCTCGCAGTAAACATTCATCTCCCTTATTCTTCTCGCGATGAGCTGGTTATACTGTGAACCGAAATCCAAAATAAGAATCTTATCCATGAAAACCTCCGGTGATAAAAAACTGCGCTTTAAGCGAATTGGATTTAGAATCTGCCTTCAACAAGGAACATAAGTCCGTGGACATCCATTACTTCGATTACATCGGACTCGCTTTTGTATGTGCCGTCTTCCTGTGCAACCATTCTCTGGCGGTTGTGGTCGCGGGTGAAGGAGTATTCAAGCATTGCTGTGAATGAATCGCTGAACTGGTATTTGATGTCGGCTTTGACAAAGAAGATGTTTTGAGCGTCTCTGCCGGTCGGAAGCATTTCACGTGTTCTGTCAAACGCTGTGCTGACGGCGTCTGTCGAAAGTCTTTCGCGGATAACCATTGTGTTTTTGCGTCCGTTTTCATCCTTAACGGTGTAGGTTGCCGGAATTTTGTAGCCGAAACTTGCGCCGAACCAGAAGTGCCAGATGTAGTAGTCAGCCGAAATTGTGAAAAGGTGTTCCGGAGTCTGTTTTGCTTCCTTCGGGATCGTCATCCACGGGTTTACGCCGGGAGCGTCGAAAGTCATGAATGAAAGGTCACGGTAGCTGTACAGGAACATTGTTCTGAGCCCTTTGAAACGGAACCCGAGGTCAAGCGCCGCACCGTGAGCCATATAATCGGCAGTTTTATCTCCGGTACTGCCTTTTACTGAAGCACGATAGTCGGCATTCTGGAGTTTTTCGCTCTGGAAGAGGTATTCACCGCGGATTCTCCACGAAACATCGGTCGTGTAGTCGGGCGAAATCCATGTTCCGTCGGAGTATGAGTTGATTCCTATCGGGTCGCCGAAACGCGAACCGTTGTTGTATTCGAGGTATGCATCGACTCCGTAAGAGTGGATTGTGTCATCTTTCGGGTTTTTAAGTCCTGAATCCTGAATATTTACGTTGTCGCCTTTGTCGATGTATGCGCCCTGAAGGCTTGCCTTGAATCCGAGCGGTTTGTTGTGGTAGGTAAGACCGCCGAAGTAGCCGTAAACTGTCTCTTTGGGAACGATTTCTGTCGAAAGTTTGTCGGTTTTTGACTGTGCGTGAGCTTTGAAACCGAAATAAACCGAAAAATCGGAGTAACCGTAAAGAACCTGAAATCCCGGAACCGGTGAAGAATCGCTCTGTGGCCATACTGATGCATTGCCGCCCCAGCGGAGTCCGCGGAGATTACCTATCGCGATATTGTCGGCATTGTACGGATAAAGCGTGATGTTGAATCTGTGCGTCGTCGGGTGGCGGAAATCGATTTCAAGGAAAGAACGGTCTTCTTTCAGCGAAGTTATGAGTTTGTCCGACATTGCGTCAACAGAGTTGTACATCGCAAAAGAAAGCGACATTTTTGCGGTGAGATACGGCAGAAAGCCTTCTTCAGCGTGGAAAAGCGAAAGTTTCGTCGAGCTTTTGACGTTGTTGGAATAGCCGTAGACTCTGTCGGCGAAATCTTCGTATTCGTATCTTGAACCGATGTCCCATTTCGGAGAATACTGCGAGTTGTCGCGGAGGTTGTCGTCGCCCATGATGAAGGATATGCTGCTTTTTGTGTAGCTTGTCTGGATGAGGCCGTTCGTTTCTCCGGTTTTGGAAAGTTCTTTCTTTTCCTCTTCCTTGGCTTCTTCTTTAGCTTCTTCGGCAGGTTTTTCCTCAGTTTTTGCCGTGTTTTCGGCAATTTCCTGCTCTTTCTGAGCTTCGGCTTCCTTCTTTTCAGCCTCTTTTTTCGCCATTTCTTCTGCAACCGCCTCGCGGACGAGTTTTGCAAGCTCGTCTCTAGAAACCGTTATTTTGTCCTCATCGGCTTGAGCTGGTGCTGCTTCAGCCGCTTCCGGAGCCGCTGCCGCCTCATTTTCACCTTCGTTTTCAGCCTCTGCGGCCTCCTGGGCGAAAACGGAAAAAACAAAAAGGAGCGGGATTAAAAAAATGATTTTTTTCATGGGTTCATCTCCAATTATTTACAATCCAAACATTCAATATCATTCTGGTCACGCGGAACAAGAATCCAGGTCGAAGGTCTCGCACTTGTGTGCTGTTTCAGAATTCCGGTGAAATTGTAGTGATGTTTTTCTTTGTCTTCTTCTTCCGGTTTCTCGGCTACTGCATTGAAAAGAGGCGCTGTGTAAAGCGTCTGCGCCATGATTGTCTTTCCGTCAGAGGTTTGAAGCGGGAACTGCGAGTATTCGATAAAAGAGGAATCGTTTTCGTTGAACCACGCAACAGAAACATTCTTAACGGTTACAAGTGATGCCTCGTGTTTTTCCATCTCGCTGTCTTTGTCAAGAATTTCTCCGATATCTTTGGGTTTCGGAATGAGTGATTCATTTACTTCAATTTTGCCGTCCTTATATTTCGGGTGAAAAGTCGGGAAACTCATTTCGGTGAAGCCGAAAAACTCGAAAACCGAGCCGTTCGCGCTCTCGATCAAAGCTCCGACCGGAAGCGATACAGCCTCCTCGATATTGTCGTCAACGTAAGGTGTGGAGTAGGTGTACATATAAATCGATGAATAATCTTCAACACCTACTTCGTGCAGATAGAAACCTCCCTCGATGACAGCGATGACGACCATCTCCCTGTCTTTCAGAGTCAGATTGCGGTTGTTGAATGCCGAAGGATTGCCTTTTGCGCCGTTGACAGTTCCCTGAATTGCCGAAATTGTTGCGACACTTGTGTAGAAAACGGGTGAAACGCCGATCTTGCCTGTCGGTTCGTAATTCGTTTCGCCTTCGTGTTTTTTTACTTCCTGTACGACAACACGGTCGTTGTCAAGGCAGTTGCGCATTTTTACCGGAATATTTTCCGCATATCCGTTTTGTATCGTAATTCGCGCAACTTCGCTGTTTGTGCCGTAAAGCAGACCGATTTCGACTTCACCGCTGTAATCCGGAAGCGGCTGCTTGTCATAACCGATAGCTGTAATGTTTATTGTCGTCTCGATATCCTTTCCGTGACTGTCTATTCTGTGGTCTGGAGTGCCTAAATCAAAATCGTCGGCAAATTCGACCTGGAAAGCGGCAAGTCCTGTATTCACTTGATTTCCGCTGTCTGTTTCTCCGCACGAAATAATCAGAAAAATCAGGAATATCAGCGTTAAAAAACATCTTTTCATAACGAACACCTCATCTCTGCAAACATAAATCGCCGTACTTTATTTATAATAAAGAAAAATTCAATTTTAGTTTTGATTTCTTTGCCGCGTTCTGACTGGCTCAGTTTTTACAGCATTTTCAGTTTGATTTTGTCGCCGGGAAGGATCGATTTTCCGGCTTCCCAGTTCACTTCAAGGACAAATTGCGACGGTTTGATGCTCGGGAGCGTTGTTTTGCTGAGCGGAATTCCTTTTCTTACCGCAATGACGTTGAAATCGCGGTCAATAAATATCACGGCAAGTTCAATGAGAGTATTTTTCATCCAGAAAAAATGGGGTTTTTCAATATCGAAAATAAAGAAAAGTCCTTGATTCGGTTCCATTTTTTTGCAATACATGAGCCCCTGTTCGTGTTCTTTTTCAGTTTCTGCGATCCCTACGGAAAATATTTTTTTCGCGCCTGTCTGTGAAGTCACTTCGACGGACGCTTCTTTCGGGTATCCGCAGATATTCTCAGCCGAAATGAGAAAAAAGTTTAACAGAATCAGCGTGAATAACGCCGTTTTTGCCAATAATTTCAAGTTTTTTTCCTGGTTTATCCGTTACTTTTCCTATTTCAAAAGCACCTTCGATTTTATGGTCTGCCGTGAATAGCATTGTGAACTCTTCTCCGCTTCCGAAAAGGAGGTTTTCAAGCGGAAACGAAAACTGCGAGCTGTATTTTGCAACTTCTTCATGCACAGGAATTTTGTCGAAGTCGATTTCAATCGAGACATCCGACAGATTACAGAGAAGCCTGAGTTCGCTCATAAGGGAATCACTTATATCGATTGCTGCATTTAACTCTCTGATTTTATTAGGAATATACTTGAAAGGATTTGGATAAAGAAATCTCTCGACTGACTTTTCAAAACCCGGAAGTTTGTGTTTCAAAGCCTTGTAACCGCAGAGTGAAAGTCCTGTTTCTGCTGCCAGGTAGACAAAATCGCCCGGTTTGGCCGCGCTTCTGAGAAGTGGTTTTTCAGGTTTTTCGCCGAACATCGTGACACCGAGAGTGAATTTTTCAGCAGCAGTCGTGTCTCCGCCGAGCAGTGCAATTCTGTATTTTTCCGCGAAATTATGGATTCCTTCAATCATTTTCTTAGCGTTTTCAAAACCGCCGTCCGGAACTGCAATATTCAGAAGATAATGAGTCGGAAACGAGCCCATTGAGATCACGTCGCTCGCGTTCGCTGCCATGAGCCGCCAGCCAACAGCCTCTGCCGGCATGAAAGAGAGGTCGAAGTGAACATTTTCGCAGAAGTGGTCTGTTGTTACGACAAGCGATTTTTCGTTCCACACCGCGCAGTCATCCCCGATGAAAGCGTTTTTTTCACCTTTCGCGAAATTTATGAGTTCCCATTCCCTGTTGTTCAGCATCGCAGCCTCCAAAACGGCACTGTTTAACAAAAACCTGAAAAAAAAGGAATAAAAAATAATTAGGCTGCTTTGCCGAGTGCAATTTTGACATAATTGAAAGATCGTGCTAAAAATATTGGTTTTGGGAGGAGTTGTTGATGAAATTGCTCGTGATTTCCGATACGCACGGTGAAATGCCGCTCGACATGAAAAAAATAGAATTTGATGCTGTTGTTCATGCTGGAGATATAGGTGATGCGGCGTTTTTCGGAGCTCTTGATGCGGCTTCCGGAGAGAAAACCCTTCATGCTGTTTACGGAAACACCGATTTTGTCCTTTCAGGATATATTCCGGAGACACTTTCCGCGGAAATCGGCGGAGTGAAGATTTTTCTTGTTCACAATCTTACTGCTCCGCACAGGATTCTGCCGTCAAACGAAAGCGCGATAAATGAGGCAGGTTCCGAAATGGTGATTTTCGGTCACACCCACACGCCTCTCATCGAAGAACGCGGCGGAAAGATTTTTATCAATCCGGGGTCGCTGGGAAAAGCCGGGCTTACAGGGCACAGATCATTTGCCGAAATCGAAATCGATGATGCAAAAAGTGTGTCGGCAAAAATTTTTGATATTGATTCCAAAGAAATTCTTGTTTTTAAAAAGTTTGATAAAATCAATGGTTTATTCATGGAGGTTTAAAAAATGAAAAACCTTTTCTGGTTAATTTTCGCAATTTGTCCGCTTTTTATTTTGTCATGCGGAGGAGAGGAAAACGGTTCGGAAGAAAGCGTTTCCGGTGATGAAACCATCGCTGTTTCGATAAGAGCTGCCGGAAGTGATGAATGCACAGGAATGGAACTCGGGTGTCTTACCGATCTTGCACTTGTTGTTTTTCAAATTAAGGACGGAAAGGGCGAAACTGTTTTTTCAAAATCAGTCGAAAGGAAAGATATTGACAAACATCTGGAGCTGACAGGTATAAAAAATGCCGAAAATGCAACGCTTATTATTTCTGTTTTCGGAGCAGACAGCAGCGGTGTGGCGAACCTCAACACCGTGAAATGGCAGGGGAAGGTGACACAACTCAAATTTGAGAAAGGTGAAAAGACCGAGGTCACTGTTCTTCTCTATCCGACAGATGTGCAGAAAAAGGAAATTTCAATGCCGGCAGGGCTTAAAACCCAGAGATTCGGGCATGTTTCCACAGTTCTTCCGGACGGCAGAATCCTTGTCACCGGAGGGTTTACTTTGTGCTATTCCAACGGTAAATGCCCGGCTTCAAAAAGTGTTGAAATCATAGACCTTGAGTCCGGAAAAGTCGAAACTCTTGCTGATATGGTTGAGGAGCGGGCTATGCACACTGTCGTTCCGCTGAGCGACGGCAGTGTTCTGATTTTAGGAGGAATCCATATGCTCGATGTAAACTGGCAGGAACAGGCTTTCGAGGGATTCCCGCTTATGCGCTTTGTTCCTACAACAGCTTCAACAACAATTGAAAAATATATGCCGAAATATCCGAAATATAATATGGATGCAAACGGATTCGGTTCATCCATAGCAAATAGAACGGAAGCTGTTACGACAACTTCAGAAATACCTTTCTCGACTTTCCAGAGTATTGCCGCGGAAAAGATTTCCGACACCGAAACAGCGGTATTTCTGGTCGGCGGTCTGACGGAAATTCAGGAAGAGGGCAGCGAATCAAATAAGATTGTGGCATCGAAGAAAACTTACAGATTTATTGTCAGCGAAACAGACGACGGAACACTTTCTGTAGGTGAAGTCGAAGAACTGGCAGAAAGTTCGGAAGGAATGCTTCTTCCGGCAGTTGCATATAGCAACGGTTCTATCATTGCGGCAGGCGGAAGACCGTCGGCTTCGGAATTCGCTGGATCTGTGATTTCAAAAGATGCAAGCGAAAATTTCGGAACCTCGAAAGACAATATTTTCTTTACACAGGGAACTGTAGTCAATGGAAATCTTTATACTTTCGGTGGTTACGAACTCGATTCAGCAGCAGGAGGACTGGCTGAATCAAACCGTAATAAAGTCAGAAAATGGAGCGTTTCGGGGAAAGATGTTTCGGCGCCCGGTGATCTTCTGCGCACCCGCGGCAACAACATTGTTTTCCCGGGAAGTGTCTATGATTCAAAGAACAACAGACTGATTGTGATAGGCGGAATCAATGCGTCCGATATTTATCAGGTTGTGAATGTTGACAGCCTTGCCCTTTATGGCGAACCGACAAGCCATGCTATGAACGACAAGAGGATAATGCCGTCAGCAGCCGTTGTTCCAGCCGGAATTATAGGCGACAAGCCGATGATCGTGATAACAGGCGGCACAAGCGAGCTCGACAGCACAGGATCACTTGTACAGACCATCAAAATAAATAATCTCTAAATTTTCTTTTTCACGTCATAATTCTTGTTGGCGCCGCAGATTTTATCGTTATAACGTTATTGTCGTTCAGAACGATTCGCGCCGTCGGAATAACGTTATAACGGTATCACGGTATAACGATCCTGATTTCGGCGCGTCGACCCTAATCGATAATAACGAAAAAAAACCGCCGCATCACGCGGCGGCATAAAAAAGAAGCGCGGCGCGCTTGAATGTGAACTATTCTTCTTTGTTGTCTTTGTTTGCTTCGTATTCGTCGATGATCTTTTTCTGGATGTCAGCGGGAACCTGTTCGTAATGGTCGTATTTGATGGTGTAGGTTCCACGACCGTTTGTCATCGAACGGAGCTGTGTCGAATATCCGTGAACTTCTTTCAGAGGAACGAGAGCTTTGATGACTGTGAGTCTGCCTTCGCTTTCCATGCCCTGCGGTTTACCGCGGCGGCTGGAGATATCGCCCATTACCGAGCCTGCGAATTCTTCAGGAACGGTGATCTTGATCTCGTAGATGGGTTCAAGGATTATCGGGTTAGCTCTCTTGACGGCGTCTTTGAAAGCCATCTGAGCAGCTTTTTTGAACGCGACTTCCTTACTGTCGACCGGGTGTTCCTTACCGTCGTTGAGTGTAACTTTGCAGTTGATGAATTTGCAGCCCGAAAGAACGCCTTCAGCGAGAACTTCGCGGATACCTTTTTCGACTGCCGGAATGAATCTGCCGGAGATTACGCCGCCGACGATAGCGTCAACGAATTCAAATTCGCTTTCGCTGTTCGGTTCGAGAACAATGTTGACTTCTGCAAATTCGCCCGATCCGCCCGACTGTTTTTTGTGGCGGTAACGTGCTTCAGCTTTTCCTTTGATTGTCTCTCTGTAAGGAATTCTCGGTTCAAGTATTTTAACATCAAGTCCGAACTGGTTTTTGATTTTCTTTGCAAGAACTTCAAGGTGAAGTTCGCCGAGACCGTCAACGAAAAGCTGTTTGAGCTCAGGATCGTTGACCATTTTGAAGGATGCGTCTTCGATCTGCATCTTTTTGATCGCTGCAGCGACTTTATCGGTATCTTCTTTCGAAGCACCTGCGAACGCGCCGCGGACGATAGCTTCCGGCCATTCGATAAGCGGGAACGGATAAACTTCGGCAGCTTTGTTGTCGGAGAACTGGTCGCCGGTTTTGCTGTTTTTGAGTTTAACGGTTACAGCGATCTGGCCTGCAACGACGTTTTTAACCGGGAAACGGTCTTTTCCTCTTGTGTAGAAAAGCTGACCGAACTTTTCAGCCGATGCCGAAGACATGTTGTAAATATCAGCACCTTCAGAGAGGCTGCCCTGGAGAAGTTTGAACGCGTAAACTTCGCCGAACTGCGGGATCGAGTTGACTTTGAAGATGATACCTTTCGTTACGGAATCGTCGTTCGTGTCGATCTCGCCTTCGCCGAACTGCATGATCTTGCCGTCAGGTGACGGGAAGAAGTCAACAACAGAGTCAAGGACGATGTCAACGCCGATGCCTTTGTTCGGTGCGCCGAAGAATACCGGATAAACAGTTCCCTGTGAGAAAGCTTTGTGAAGACCGGTGTTGATCTCTTCTTCCGAAAGAGCGCCTTCGTCGAAGTATTTGGTCATAAGCTCTTCATCGCTCTCCGCGACTGCTTCCATGAGTTTTTCCTTGAGTTCCTGGACTTTGTCGGCGAACTGGGCCGGGATCTCGCTTTCCGAAGCTCTTTTGCCGTTAGCGTATTTTACGAGTTTGCCTTTGAAAATGTCGATGATCGAATCAGCGTTCTGGCCTGTTGCAGCCGGATATGTGATAGGTGCAAGCGGAATTTCGAGCTCTTTTGAAATGCTCTCGAAAGCCGATTCAAGGTTTATGTTGTCACGGTCGACTTCGTTGATGAAGAAAGCGATCGATTTGCCGAGTCTTTTAGCAAGTTTGAAAGCTTTCTCTGTTCCAGCGTCGATGCCGGTCGAACCTTCGACAGTGAGAAGAGCCGCTTCGCAGAAAGGCATTGAAGCCGCAAGTTCGCCGCCGAAATCGAAGTATCCGGGAGTATCGATGAAAGTGATGAGATTCTGTTTGTACTCAACGGAATTGATCGATGCGGAAATCGAAATTCCTCTGTTTTTCTCTTCTTCGGTGAAGTCCGAAACGGTGTTGCCGTCAGCGACAGTTCCCTGTCTGTTGATAGCGCCGGCGTTGAAAAGCAGCGATTCGACGAGAGTCGTTTTTCCCGATGTGCCGTGTCCAGCGACACAGACGTTACGCAATGAGCTTTTGTTGAAATCAGCCATCTGTTCCTCCTGTATTGGCTAAAAAAATAACAATTGTCAGCTGTTAAGTCATTCCCGATGCCGGAAAAAGCGGGCCGGCAGAGAAAGTCTGCTAAAAGCGCGCAATATTACTCTTTTTTTTATTTTTTGCAATTATTTTTTTATTTGTTGCGACAAACGGAACGCCACACGGGGATGTTCCCTACGAATTTTTCACGTTGTTCTTTATTTTCAGTTTTTTGATTTTCTGGGTCAGTGTGTTGCGGTGTATACTCAGAAATTCGGCGGTTTTCGATACGGATCCGTTGCAGTGTTGCAGTGAAGATTCTATGAAAATTGCATCAACCGAATCCAAAAAAGGCTGATATATTTTGCCTGCATTCGATTCTTTGCCCAAGTCGCTGAAAAGATTGCCGATTTTCAGCCTGATGATTTCGGTTGCACTGTAATTCGAGAGAATTTCCCCGATGTTTGAGTAGGGGAGCAGTTTATATCCGTCTTCAGTGCCGACGACTCTTTTAAGTTCCTGAATGTTGAAAGGCCACCAGTATGAAAAGAGGAGTTTTGCAGTCTCTTTTTTATACCAACGTGATGATTCGATGCCGCTTTCCTGAATAAAATATTCAATAAGTTCAGACAGATCTGCCTTCCGTTCCCTGAGCGGCGCAAGCCATAGTGCTGAAGTGAATTTTGCCGTACGGATATCGAAAAGTGTGCGGTTTTCAGTAATGTAGACAACCCCCTTTTTTCTGAAATCCTCAATTTTTTTTACACGGACGATGTTTCTTTCGGCATCTTCCTTGCTGATTTTCGAGGCTATCAGTCCGGCGAGAAAGCCTTTTCCTGTTCCCGGTTCACCGCCGATTAAATAAGTTCCGCCAGGTTCGGCGCTCCGCAGCATTCTGCGCATTTCTCTGGCGGTTTCGCTTTGTCCAAGAATTTTTTTCACAGCTCTATCTCGAAGAATTCGTTAATAATTCTGATAACTTGTGGAATGTCGTTTGCCGGATCGAATATGAATCTTCTGAAATCGGCGCTTCCGCGGAATCCTGTCGAATACCACGAAGCATGGCGGCGGATCATCGTGCGGGCGGTTTTTGTGTCGAGATCGATATAGTATCTGAAATGCTTCGTCATAATCTCTTTTTTTTCGTCGTCCGTCACAGTTCCGCCTTTGAGTTCGCGGAAAACCCAGGGTCTTCCCAAAGCACCGCGTCCGACCATGACTCCGGCGATTTTGGTGCCGCTGAATCTGTCAAGATCGCTTTTTTCCCTGATGTCGCCCGAATGAATGACTGGTATCGGAAGTTTTTCGGCAAGCTCGATTGAAACATCGAAATCACAGCTCCCTGCTGTGAACATATCGGTCCTGAGGCGCGGGTGGATCGTCAGAAAGTCAGCCCCGTTGTCCACCGCTTCAGCCGCGCACCGCTCGTAGTTCGGTGTTTTGAAGCCTTTTCTGATTTTGACCGAAAGCGGAAGATTTGTGACTCCGCGGAGAGTTTTTACGATTCTGCCGAGTCTTTCAGGGTCGTCCATGAGAGCTGAGCCGGCTTTCGCCGCGACGACTTTACGCACAGGGCATCCTGCATTTATGTCGATTCCTGCAGGTGTTACGCGTTCCAGAATTTTTTCGGCAGCTTCCCTGATAACATCGGGCTCTCCGCCGAAAAACTGCAGAACGGTGCGCGGTTCGGATTCGTCTATTTCGGAAAGCGATATTGTTTTTTTGTTTCTTAAAGTGACGGCCTTTGCCGAAATCATTTCGCTGAAACACCCGTCGGCACCGCCTTCGTAGCAGAGCAGACGGAACTCTTTTGATGTTATTTCAGCCAGCGGAGCAAGGTAAATTTCCAAAATAATCACCTCGAAAGGTTGAAAAAGCGGCGGAGTGTAACAGAAAATCGTAAAAAAGACAGAGTATTTTTTATTTGTTTCCTTCCACATCACTATAAGGCTCTTGAAAAGCCTGCAAATTGCCTGAAAAAGTTGACTTAAATTGCTGTATGATATTACTTAGCTGGTTTTTTCGCGGCTTTGCGGTAACTTGCGACAACAAAAAATCTTAATAGAGGCCGGTTTATGATCAAAAGTAAGGAAGACTTGAAACTTTATCTGCAGGAAGATAAGAAAGCGCTGTATAGAAAAAAACGGCGCCCGCCTTTTTACGATGATGTCTGGAAATTTGAAATAGCGCTGAGAAAATGCGAATATTACAATAATGTCAAAGGTTTTTTCCATAGATTTCTTCTTCTGTTCTGGAAATACAGAAAGTTCAGGCTTTCACAGATAACAGGTATCCACATTCCGCTGAATGTCTTCGGAAAAGGGCTGGCGATCGTTCATTCCGGACCGATTATTGTAAACGGCTCGGCGAGAGTCGGTGATTACTGCCGGATTCATGTCGGGGTTAATATCGGTACGGCTGCCGGGCCGGAAGTGCTTGTGCCTGAGATAGGGAACAATGTCTATATAGGACCGGGGGCAAAAATATTCGGAAATATTAAAATTGCTGATTATGTTGCTATCGGCGCAAACGCGGTTGTCAACAAGGATATTCCGACTCCTTCAGTTTCCGTAGGCGGAATTCCGGCCAGGGTGATCAGTAACAAAGGATCCCGCGGCATGATGTATGATCCGGAACAGTAACTTCAGGCGGGGCTGAAATGCCGATAAATATAAGAAAAGGTTACGATGCGGAACTGCTTCGGAAGTTCGATATTGACAACGATTTCAGCAACTTTAAGATGTCGATTCACGTTTCAATTGCCCTTACTATCATAAATTTTCCGCTGCTTCTTCTGGATATTTACAGATTTTTGTATTCACGGGAACTTTTTTCACAATACGGATACACCGAAATAACCGTAATCCATCTTCTTTCCTGCATTGTTTTCCCTGCGTTGATAATTCTCGGCAAAGTCAAAACCAGGAACGGCTGGCTGCCGGTCGGAAGTCCGTTTTACAAGTATTTCTGGCGTGTTTTTTTCTCTTCCGCATACGTTTATGCACTCACGACTTCGGCACCGTGTCTCCAACTGTATAGAAACCTTACGACGCTGTTTGTAGCGGTTATTGTTCTTGCATCTGCTTTCAAGGTAAAGTTGAGCGTGTATCTTGCCCATTCAGTACTGTTGTGCATACTCGATATTATTTCCATCTGGCTTTTTGTTCCACGTGTCAGAGGATTTTTCCCCGGACTGATTTCCGATATCACGAGTACAATAGTCGTTGCCGTGTGCATCAACTACATAGCCTACAGCGAAAGTCTGAAATCTTTCCTAAATAAGATGAATTTCGAGAAGGAACAGGCCGAAAAAATTATCGAAAGAGAGGCTAATAAGGCAAAATCGGAATTTCTGGCGAACATGAGCCATGAGATAAGAACTCCGATAAACGGTATTTACGGAATGCTTTCGATGCTTCAGGAAAGTCCTTTGAACGAAGAACAGAAAGACTATATAAAATATGCAAAATCGAGCTGTGAAGTGCTCAACAACATCGTGAACGACCTTTTCGACATGGTTCTGATAAAGGCGAACAAGATCAAACTGGAGAATAAACCCTATTCGATAGAGGAGCTTGTAAGAGCTTCGGTTGCGAATATAGAACACAGGATGAATGCGGACGGGATCAGAGCCGAGATAAATATTGACGAAAGTCTTCCTGAGTTTGTTATCGGTGATAAAAACAGAATTGCACAGATCCTCAACAACCTGCTTTCAAACGCATGGAAATTCACTACGACGGGAACTATAACTGTTGACTGCCGCAAAATATTTTCAGACGGCAAAGAGTCGGTTCTTTTCGGAGTCAAGGATACAGGAATAGGTATTCCCGACGACAAGATGCCTTTTATTTTCGATCAGTTCTACCAACTCGATTCGACTGTTAAAAAGCAGTATCGCGGTGCCGGACTCGGGCTTGCGATATGCAAGAATCTGGTAACGATGATGAACGGAAGGATCGGTGCGCGCTCCAACAGCCCTGAAGCCGGAACGACTTTTTTCTTCGAACTGCCGCTTGTTCTGCCGGACAAAGAATTTGACATCACGGTTAAGCAGAATGAATCGATACCTGAGAATTTCCTTGCCGGGAAAAGCGTTCTCTGCGTGGAGGACAACGAAACAAACCTCAAATTCATAACGTCTGTCCTCTCCAGAAAAGGGGCGAAGGTAATCAGTGCAGCCAACGGCAGGGAAGCACTTGCCGTGATGGAGAAAAACGATTTCGACATAGTTCTTCTCGACATCAGGATGCCGGTTATGGACGGAATCGAAACAATACAGTGTATCCGTGCGTCGGAAGCGGCTAACGGCGGCTATACCCCGGCGATTGCGGTTACGACATACGCTATGAAAAAGAAGAGAGACGATATAATCATTAACGGTTTCGACGGATACTTGTCAAAACCCTTTTCCGAAAAGGATTTAACGCTGGAAATTTATAACAATATCAACAAAAAGCGGAGTTAATTATGAAAATCAGAGCGCTTGCTTTCATTTTTATGGTTCTTTTTTTTGCGGCTTGCGGAAGCGATGAAGAAGAAACGGTTTTCAACGACAACGAAAATGTTGATGATACCGAGGAATCACTTCCCGATGCAATAGTCAACGACACTGAGCAGGAGATTCCTGACGAGGAGGCGAACGATGTCCCTGAATATGTCTGCTATTCAGGCGGAGCCCTTATTAACGGCGGTGGTCAGCAGTTCAAAGTCTGTTCCGATGACAACACAAAATTTCAGAAGCAGATTTGTCAGGATAAAAAGTGGGTCGATGAAGGTGCCTGCGTTGCCGGAACAGTTACAGTTTCCGGCGGAACTTTCAAAATGGGATGCGACAAAGAAACTGAAGGAACGTGTCCCGAGGATACTGTTCCGCTGCATGAAGTCGAGCTTTCAGGCTATGAAATGGATAAATTCGAGGTTCCGGTCGAACTTTACGAGCTCTGTATTGCCGAAAACATCTGCACTAACGACAACGCCGAAGAACCGCATTACCGCACATCGTCCGATTCTCCCAACTGCAATATCGGAAATCCCGAAAGAAAAAATCACCCGGCAAACTGCGTGACATGGCACGGTGCAAAGGCTTACTGCGAATGGCTAGGGAAACGTCTTCCGACCGAAGCTGAGTGGGAATATGCCGCAAAATCTGGCAAAGTCCAGATCTATCCGTGGGGAAACACTCCTGAGGCAAGCTGTGACAACACTGTTATGAAAAGCAGCGCGAACGGATGCGGTACAAACACGACTTATCCTGTCGGCTCAAGACCTTCCGGTGCTTCGGAACAGGGAATTTACGATCTTTCCGGCAATGTCGCCGAATATACCGCCGACTGGTATGAAAAGAAGTTCTATTCAACTGATGAAGCGTCGCAGAAAGATACTCAGGGCCCGGCAGAACCTGAAAAGGACAAATACAAAGTCATCCGCGGCGGTTCCTACATCTACGGCGAAAACCACACCCGCGCATCGTTCAGAAGCTCGGCAAAACTTGATGACAAGGCGATAGATTTCGGTTTCAGATGCGTAAAATAATTGGAGCAGATATGCAGACAGAAAAATTTCCCATAGTTTTTGCAGGTCACGTAGATCACGGAAAAAGCACGATCATCGGCAGGCTGCTTAGCGAAACAGGAAGCCTTCCGGAAGGCAAGCTCGAAGCGATAAAGAACTACTGCAAACTCAATTCACGCCCGTTTGAATACGCTTTTCTCATTGATGCGCTCAAGGACGAGCAGTCGCAGGGAATCACAATAGATACGGCGAGAGTTTTTTTCAGCACGAAAAAGCGTGATTTTGTCATCATCGACGCGCCTGGCCACATAGAATTCCTGAAAAACATGGTTACCGGGGCGAGCAGGGCGGAAGCGGCTGTTCTTGTAATCGCCGCGGACGAGGGAGTTCGCGAAAACTCAAGGCGTCACGGATATATGCTTTCGATCCTCGGGATCAGGCAGATAGTCGTTGTCGTCAACAAAATGGACCTTGCCGGCTATTCGGAAGATATTTTCAACAAAATCAAGGCGGAATATACGGAATTCCTTTCCGAAATCGGGATAAAACCGCTCGGATTCGTCCCTGCAAGCGGCACGAACGGTGTCAATATCAGTGCAAAAAGCCCGGAAACACCGTGGTATAAAGGCAAAACGCTTTATGAATTTCTCGATCTTTTCAAGGCAAAAGAACACAGCACGAAACAGCCTTTCAGAATGTTTCTGCAGGATATTTACAGATTTACCGAAAACGGCGACAACCGCAGGATCTATGCGGGAACGGTGAGCAGCGGCACTCTGAATGAGGGTGACGAAATAGTTTTCAGTCCGTCCGGCAAAAGGAGCCGGATCTTGTCGATTGAATCATTCAATACTCCGCACAAAACCTCTGTCGAAGCAGGTTCTACGGCAGGTTTCACGCTGACTGAGCAGATTTATGCGACCAGAGGAGAACTTGTTTCGAAAACCGTGGAAACGGCTCCGCACACCGCATCGCGTTTCAAAGCGGCTGTTTTCTGGCTGGGCAGCGAGCCTTTAAGCCCCGAAAGATCTTATTTCATCAAGGTGGGAACGGCGAGAACCACTCTAAGGCTAGTCGAAGTGACAAAACTTATCGACACATCGTCTCTTGAAAGCAAAAAAGGGAAAAAAGTGGGAAAATTCGAGGCTGCCGAGTGCGTTTTTGAGGCCGGAAAACCGCTTGCGTTCGACCTTATCGACGAAAATCAGGAAACAGGAAGATTTGTAATAGTAAGCGACTATGAGATCCGCGGCGGCGGAATTATTCTCGAACCATTGTCTGAAGCAGCTTCCTGCAAAGAGATAACTCAAAGCGAAAGGGAACGCAGGTTCGGACATAAAGCGGCTGTTATTGCTGTCGATAATGAAAACTTCGCAGTAGAGCTTGAAAAAAATCTTTTTTCTCTCGGTGCTTTTGTCTGTTATTTTCCCGATTTGGATATGTCGCGAAACATGCATGAAATCGAGCTTTTAGCGAAGTCAGGAATGTTGATCCTCATTAAATCCGGCGATGGCATTCCAAAAAACCTTGAAAACGGGGATAACCTCCTGTTTATGCACCTTTCAGAGGAGAAAATAAACTCCATTGAAGCTGCTCTCGGCAAACTCCGGGAGGCAGGGATTCTCAGCCTTTAAATCTTTACAATTATATTTGACAAAGCGCTTTTTAAAATATTAGATAGCCGCGTTGTTCTTTTTAACACTTTTTTTATGGAGGTTGATATGAAAAAAGTTCTTATTGCTACCGAAAAACCTTTTGCAGCAAAAGCTGTTGCAAAAATCGAAGAAATCTGCGGTGCTGCCGGTTACGAAGTCCGCAAACTTGAAAAGTACACATCCGTTGACGAGCTCAAAGCTGCAATCAAAGATGTCAACGCAGTTATCATCAGAAGCGACAAAATCACGAAAGAGATCATGGACGCAGCTCCGGAACTCAAGATCGTAGTCAGAGGCGGCGCAGGATTCGACAACGTTGACTGTGCAGCTGCAAAAGAAAAAGGCATCGTCGTTATGAACACTCCGGGCGTAAACGCAAACGCTGTTGCAGAGCTTGCGATCGGTATGGCTATCTACACTGCAAGGACCTGCTTCACTCCGACCACAGGAACAGAGCTTAAAGGCAAAAAACTCGGTCTTCAGGCTTACGGAAACGTCGGCAGAAACGTTGCAAGGATCGCGAAAGGTCTCGGCATGGAAGTTTATGCTTTCGATCCCTTCCTCACCAAAGAGAAAATCGAGTCCGAGGGTGTAAAATACATCGCTACCAAAGAAGAACTCTACAAGACCTGCAACTACGTTTCTCTTCACATCCCGGCTAACGACGAGACCAAAAAATCGATCACGAAAGAGTTCATGATGGATATGCCGAAACCGGCTACACTCATCAACACCGCAAGAAAAGAGATCATCAACGAGGAAGATCTCGCGGCTGTTCTTGAAGCAAGACCCGATTTCAAATACGTTGCCGACGTAGCTCCGGACAATGCTGAAGAACTCAAAGCGAAATTCGAAGGCAGAGTTTTCTTCACCCCGAAGAAAATGGGCGCTCAGACAAGCGAAGCAAACGACAACGCTGCTGAAGCTGCTGCAAACGAAATCGTCAACTTCTTCGAGAAAGGCGACGTCCGTTTCCAGGTCAATAAATAATCGACAAGAACGAAATTTTTGAATGCGGGCGGTTTTCGCCCGCATTTTTTTATTTAAAACAAGCTTGAAACCAGAACAAAGATCCAGTGAGCGGAAATTCCGGCGCAGAGTCCGCCGATCGTGTGGCAGAAAATAGCCTTTCCGATGAGTTCTTTGCAGCCGAGGCTGTCCATCATCGAGGTGTGCGTGCTCAGATATCCGCTCCAGCACATGCACATTGCCGTGAAAACCGCTATGTCGCAAGGGCCGACAAGGCTTGCTTTGACAAGGCGCTCGGCAAGGCTGAGAGATGCTCCAGCGGCACCGAGAGCGGTTACCGGAATGCCGACAGCTTCGGGGGATGAGAAGCCGAAAAGCGGTTCAAGTATGAAATTGAATTTTGAGGCAACAAGAGGAAGGAGTCTGATCCCTTCGTAAGCTGCTCCGGTGTAGGCGCCGCTTTCCGAGGGGCCGTTGATCAGCATCATGACGAGCGTGCAGATTACAAGGACACCGGGAACAATCGCCATTCCCATCTCAACTCCGCTGTGACCGCCGTCAAGCATTGCTCCGACGATACGTCTGCCGATCCCTCCCGATCTTACGGGGCGCATGTTGAGAGGCGGGACTTCCATTGTCTGGCAGTCAGGGACCATTTTTTCTTTCGTGCCGTAAAGTTTTTTCGTAAAAGTTAGCATAAGACGCGTGCTGACAAGGCTTCCGATAACAGCTCCCACGATTCCGATTATTACAGCGAGTCCGAGCGGTTTTCCCATCGCCGGAGAAAGGCTGTACATATAGGAGCAGACGATAAGTCCCATTCCGAAAGCGGTCCCCAGGTTTGTAAGAGCCGGAAACTGGTATTTCTTGAAAAAACGGCGGAAGTTATTGTCTTCGGCAAGAGCCAGAATCGCAGGGTTATCCGAAAGAAATGTCGTGACGACTCCGAGAGAAGCGGCTCCCGGCATACCGAAAAGCGGTTTCATCAAAGGCTGGAGCACTCTGTTCGCAAGCGAAACAAAGCCGAATTCCGAAAGCAGAGCCGAAACAGCACCCATGATCACGCATATCGCAGTAAGATAGAGGACCGTGTCGATAAGCAGGCGGTAAGCCGTGTTCATCATGGTGTTGATCGTGTTTTCAAGCCCCATCTGCGTTGAAAACAGGGCGAAAAATCCGAAAAAGACAACAGGAAAAATAAAAGTTTCGAGCCCCAACTCTTTTTTGTAAGTTATAACGCCAGGGATCCTTTCCATAACGAGTTCAAACCTCCGATACGAACAGAAATAAACAGTAAAAAATAACATTAACGTTCAAGAGAGCGTTTTTGCGCCGCCCTTTTATAGATTTAAAACTTAAAGTCAATAGATGTTTTCAAAAAATCCTTATATTTGACAAACCCTTTTTTGACATTAAATTTTTCCGTAATTTTGGGGGTTTTCATGAGTTTTGAAAGAAAAGATCTTCTTCTTTACGCGGTCGGCGGTGCAAACGGAACTGAAAAAAACAAATTTTTCGCCGATCTCGAATCTGCTTTGAAAGGCGGTATCACCTGCTTCCAGCTTAGGGAAAAGCACATCCCTTTTGATGAATTTCTTGCTGAAGCTAAGGAAGTGAAAAAGCTTTGCTCAAAGTATTCCGTGCCGCTCATCATCAACGACAATATTGAGATCGCACTTCTTAGCGGAGCCGACGGAGTCCACGTCGGTCAGGATGACATGAATATCGTTGAAGCGAGAAAAATAGCGGGTGAGAAGCTTGTTATCGGAGTTTCGGCGCACAATGTCGAAGAAGCTCTCCTTGCCGAAAAAAACGGTGCTGATTACCTCGGAAGCGGTGCAGTTTTCGGAAGTCAGACCAAATCAAATGTCCGCACTCTGCCGCTTGAAACGCTCAGAAACATCTGTGCAAGCGTTAAAATCCCCGTTGTCGCAATCGGCGGCATCAACAAGGACAATATCACACTTCTTGCAGGAAGCGGGATCGACGGAGTCGCCCTTGTAAGCGCGATTTTCGGAGCAACCGATATCGAAACCGAGTGCAGAATGCTGAAAAAGCTTGCGGAAAGGTTGCTATACACGGAATAGATCATCAATCGTGAGAAGTACTGCACCGTCCTGCTCGGCACAGCGTTTAACCGAATCCGAGAATCCCGATTTGCTGATGAAATACATATATTTTTCCTTAACTTCTTCAAAAGCGGACATAGCGGTTTTCAAATCCTCGTATTCGTCGTAAGGCATCGGTTTTGATGTAAATTTGCATTCTACGAAAATCCCTTTTTTCCTGTTTTTACTCAGCATGAGAATATCGACATCATCCTGTGATTTAGCCACAGGATTGTTGCCCCACCACCTTCCTGTGCTGTGCGGAACGAACGGCAGTTTTCCTTTTTTCGCGAGCCGGATCATGTATTCCAGACAGATTTTTTTGAAAGCGTCTCCCATCAGATTGGGCAGATCATCCGTAATTTCCTTTGCCGCGCTATCCGGACCGAGTATTTCGTAGTAGGAACTATTCGTAAATTCGTATCTGAACCAGAATTTGAAGAAGTTGTCCGTCATGACATAAATTCCTTTGCGGCTTTCGGGATTTTCTCCACAAGGCACTTTTTTCTCAATCAGCCTCATAATCTGGAGTGTTATCAGATACTTGGAAACTTTGTTTATATCTTCGTGAATAAAAGAGGCTATTTCAGAAACCTTGTTCTTTCCGTTTGCAAGTGCACTTAAAATGCTGTTGTAAATATATGTTTCGCGAAGTTCGGCTTTCAGCAGATTGGCCGGTTCCTCGTGCAGATACGCACCGTTTCTGATAATTTTACCGGAAATGTTTTTTTCTATCGTGAAATTGCCGTCAAAAGCCTCAAGATAGCGCGGAATTCCTCCCAAAATTCCATAAGCAAGCAGTTTTTCCTCGTTCGTGTAATCGGGAAAAAACAGAGAACTCTCAAAATAATCGAAAGGAAGAATCTCCAGAGACGATGTCTGCCTGTCGTGAAGCGGGCTTTTGCTTCCCATGACATCGGTTTCCATAAAACTTACGGAAGAACCGCACAAAATCAGAAAAAGATTTTTGTTGTTCTTCCAGTCATGGTCGATGGTATGCTGAAGGATCGATTTCACGCTCGGGTTTGAATCGGCGATAAACGGAAATTCGTCTATTATGACCACAGTCCGCTCTACAGCCTTTCTGCTTATATATGCAAAAGCATCACTCCAGCTCTGAAAAGCGGAAATAAACATTTTGTCGAAGTGCAGCTGAACAATTCTGGAAAATTCTTCAAGATTCAGCGTATCGTTTTTCAGCTGCGCGGAATAAAAAACCGCATTTTTTCCCTTTGAAAATTCCTGCAGGATCGTAGTTTTGCCGACTCTCCTCCTTCCGTACATGACAAGATACTCGAAAGAGCCGCTTGAATAAAGCGACTGCAGGTGTTTCAGCTCTTCATTTCGCCCGATCATATTTCCTCCTCAAAAAAACACTACTCGTAAGTAGTCTACTCGTAAGTAGTGTAATAAAAAATCCATAAAAATCAATAGTTGAATCAGAAAATTCATGTTGTATTTTTTATGATTGTCATCCTATTTGACAAACTCTTTTTTAACGCTACATTCCCGTTGTTTCTGGTTTTTTGACTGTTTCGTCTTTTGCAGGGGAGCGTGCTGAGGCAGGCTGAGAGGAAGTTAGGCTTTGACCCTTTGACCTGATGCGGGTAATGCCGCCGTAGGGAGTCTTTTTGGAATCTTTTTGTCGGCTTTCAGACGCTTTAATGCAGGAAACAAACAAGTGAGTTGCGGCGCACCGGGGGCACCACTCTGCGTCGCGTAATAAAAATAGTGCTGAAAAAGGAGGAGTTATGAAAACAGCATTATCAATCGCTGGCAGTGACTGCAGCGGAGGCGCCGGGATTCAGGCCGATCTCAAAACGATGACCATGAACGGGGTTTACGCAATGAGCGCGATAACGGCTCTCACGGCGCAGAACACCACCGGCGTGACGGGGATCTCGGAAGTTTCGCCCGATTTTCTCAAACAACAGATTGACGCAGTGTTTACGGACATTTTTCCGGATGCCGTAAAAATCGGAATGGTATCATCCACAGGCCTCATCAAAGTGATCGCCGAAAGGCTCCGCTTCCACGGTGCGAAAAACATCGTAGTCGACCCTGTAATGGTCGCGACAAGCGGGTCGGCGCTTCTTAAAAACGATGCGGTAGAAGCTCTGGAAACCGAACTCTTAAGCATTGCGACAGTTGCTACACCCAATATTCCGGAAGCAGAAATCCTTTCGGGAATGCCGGTCAAAAACGAAACCGACATGATCAAGGCGGCTCACGCGATCCACGAAAAATTCGGCTGTGCAGTCCTTCTCAAAGGCGGTCACAGCGTAAACGACGCTAACGATCTTCTTGTTTCCGAAAAAGGGGAAAAGTGGTTTATGGGCAAAAGGATCGACAACCCCAACACCCACGGAACCGGCTGCACCCTTTCTTCCGCGATCGCGGCTAATCTGGCGAAAGGTTTTGACCTCGAGACTTCGATCCAGAGGGCGAAAGATTACATTTCGGGCGCACTTGCGGCTATGCTCGATTTAGGCAAAGGACGTGGCCCGATGCAGCACAATTTCAACCTGACGGGCGAATTTGCGAAGGAGGCATAAATGGAAGAAAAAAGAACGAGTTTGCTTGAAAACAGCTTTATCTGGTTCGGCGCGGCTGTGTCGATTGCCGAAATTCTCACCGGTACTTACTTCGCGCCGCTCGGCTTCAAAAACGGATTCCTGGCAATAATTTCAGGCCACATCATAGGCTGTGCGATGCTTTTTCTTGCAGGCGTAGTCGGCGGAAAAGTGCGTCTCAGCGCGATGGATTCCGTCAAAATGAGTTTTGGCGAAAAAGGGGGAATGCTTTTTGCCGTTCTTAATATCATGCAGCTTTTAGGCTGGACAGGAATAATGATCTATGACGGTGCCCTTTCGGCAAACGGCCTCGTTTCGGCAGGAAACTGGGTCTGGGCACTTGTCATCGGCGTTCTCATTGTGCTCTGGGTAATGTTCGGGATCGTCAATGTCACCAAGATCAATAGCGTTGCAGTGACTGCCCTTCTTGTCCTCACCGTGATTTTAAGCGTTAAAATTTTTACCGGCGAAGGTGCTGCGCTGTCAGGCGAAGAAGCGATGAGTTTCGGCGCGGCTGTAGAACTTTCGGCTGCAATGCCTCTTTCGTGGCTTCCCCTCATCAGTGACTACACGAGCAAAGCTGAAAAACCGGTCAAGGCATCTGCTGTCAGCGCAATCATCTATGGTTTGGTCAGCTGCTGGATGTACACGATAGGCATGGGAGCCGCGATCTTCACAGGTGAAAGCGACCTTGCTCAGATAATGATCAAAGCGGGGCTCGGTGCAGGACTTGTCATCATAATCTTTTCGACAGTCACGACCACATTTTTGGATGCATACTCGGCAGGAATTTCGGCAGAATCTGTTTCAACGAAGCTCAAATCCAAAGCAGTCGCGATCTCTGCTGCAGTTTTGGGAACTATCGGCGCGATACTTTTCAACATGGATGACATCACCGATTTCTTATATCTCATCGGCTCGGTTTTTGCCCCGATGACGGCGGTTTTAATAGCAGATTTCTTCATTTTAAAGCACCGCGCGATCGAAAAAAACTTCGTCTGGACAAATCTTGTTGTCTGGGTCATAGGTTTCGTGCTTTACCGCTATCTAATGACATTCGATTTCATTCTCGGAAACACCCTTCCAGACATGCTCATAACGATGGTTATCTGCGTTGCTGCGAATAAAGTTGTCGGAAAAAAAGCGGCTTAATCAGATTTTTTTATCCCATTTGTTTCTGTCCTCATCATCACGATCCTTTTCCTTGTCATCCGCATTGAGATCTCAAAGATCGAAACTCTGAGCGGCCAGATCTCCGACCTCAAAAACCAGAACCAAGCCTTGATCGAGCAGCTTTCAACCGCCGCCGAAGACGTTAAAACCGTCCGCCTTTACCTAAATAAAATTGAAACCATCACCCAGAACGAACGGGAGCAAATGGATGAAAATGAAAAAGTTTGTAAAAATGTTAGTGATTTCAACAGTATTGTTCCTCGCCTTAACGAGCTGTTCGGCCAGTGCGCAAATAAAACCCGATCTGCCGATTAAAGAGCAGCTTTGCACGCTTCCGCCCGAACCCGTTTTTGACCGGATCGACGAAACCGACCCCGAAAACGTCAAACTGCGGAAATTGCTGAATAACATCGTGAAGCTGAAAACTTACGCCGAAAAATTGAAAGCGACCATTGAATGCCTCAATGCCGCTATCCCTAAGGACTCTAAACACCTTAAATTCCCTAAACTCCCTACCGTCGGCGGCACAAACAAGGAGGCCTGAATGTCACTTTTGTACTTCGCCAAAGTCCGCAAAAGCGTGAAAAAACTCAAACTCGAAGACCTGATCCGCAACCTCAAAAACGCCCTCAGCAAGGCTCATAAAGCAGCCGACCGCGATTTCCTTTTGAAGCACCTGAGCTTTCTACAGGAGAAAGGCCTCGACAACCCGGCAACGCAGAAAGATCTGGATTTCGTGATTAAAGATATAGAAAAAACTCTCGGTCAGAAACTCGAATCGCTTGCCGAAGCGCCTTTTCTGCAAGCCTCGATGGAAGCCTACACCGAAGGCAAACGTAAAGCCTGTAAACCCTTCAAAATCGACTATTCCCTTGACGATGCCGACCTCGGAGCCCTTAACACCCTTGATGAGTTCAACGGCTGGTACATCAAGGATAAAATGTCCAAAGAAACCAGCGAAATCATAAACCGTGAACTCGGAGACCTTTTGGAACGAGGCGGAACAAAGCGCGAATTCGCGCAAACCCTTGAAACCGCGCTCGAAGACCATGTCTCCGACTCAAAAACCTACTGGGAACTGCTCGCCGACCATACCCTGACCAAAATCCAGAACATGGGTCATGTTTCCGGCTATGAAACCGCCGGAGTCCAATACGTAAAAATCGTTGCCGTCATCGACAGCAAAACCACGCCGGTATGCCGTGCAATGAACAACAAAGTCTTTAAAGTCGCTGACTTCCGAAAACAGTATGACAAAATAATCCATGCAGCCGAAAAGCACGATTTGAAAGCATATAAAGCAGCCCAGCCCATGATCAGCGGCAAAGCCATGAAAGGCGAAATCAGCGACGAAGACATCAAACGCCTCGGAATAAAACTGCCGCCTTACCATTTCCGGTGTAGAACCACGCATGTTGCGTATTTTGAAGGTGAAAGGGAACTCAGACGACCGGGGAACCCGTCCAATGCTTCTCAAAGCGACGATGGTTCTCCTGTAAAACAAAACCCTGACACTAAACCCGAACTGTATCGGCAACAGCAGATAATATCTGAGGCTCTTAAAAGTTTAAGCAAAAAAAACACCGCAGATTTTCCTCGAGGTTTCAAAGGAATACTTTATTTTGATTCTTCAAAAAAAGGGGAAATCGCATTAACAGATGGAAAAGGATTTTTTCATATTTCAAAGTCAGTTTTTACTTTAAATAGAGGGAGAGAAGAAATAGAATATATTCCATTGAAACACTTATCATCTGCTTTAAATAAAATAATGAAAGAGAAAGAGCCAACCCTTAATTTTCTTGAACATATAGCGATGGAAAATTTTTATCACGAAACCATTCATAACGGGCAGAAAGCGGCTGGAAAAATTGCCGAATTTGACAGATTGGCTCGCGAAAGCATAACCGAATATGTTGCACGGCACACTTTTTCTGATCATCTAAAAAGAATGGGGGTAAAAAAGAATCTTTATGAAAAAGAGATAATCGCGTATGGCAACGGTTACCCGATTCTAATGGAATACTTTGAAAGTGCTCTGGATTTCATGCAAGTTCCTAAAGAAACCCGCACACAGAATATTACAAGAATATGTTTTGAATGCGAAGCCAAAGATATGTTGCCTGAATTGTCAAAATATATAGCTGAAAACTCTCAAGCCAAAGATCAAGCATGGTTAAACATGAGCCCGGCCGAAAGAGAGGATTTTGTTTATTTTAAGTTGGCGAATTATTACGGAAAATATATTGAATTACAGAAAAAAATACAGAAAAAATAAAAAAGAACAAAAATTACAGAGTTCCAGAATAAATAGCTCGATATTCATGCCAAATTCTATCCATTTCCTTTTTATTGCGTCTCAGTCTGAACAGCGAAATCAAGCAAAGAAGCCTCAACTCTGATTTCCTACTTTCTGTTATAATTTCTTTTTGAGAAAGTTTTCTCTCTTCGCAGATTACAATGATTTCTTTTTCTGTCGGATTATGATCCCAAATAGTCTCAGTCGATTGGAAAGTTGCTTCCAGCTTATCTATCTGTTTTTGAAAAAAATCATCCATTGATTTTATTTTAGGTAAATTCTCAGGTCTTTTTCGCCTGTTGTTATCACTCATCTCCATCCTCCTTTGACACTGTATCTTCATTCGGTTGCATTTTCAAATTTTCCACTTCTTTCTTTATCGTCTCCCGCATTCGCTCATCCGGCTTTACGGAACGGCAATGAAAGTGCCTCGGAACTGTGTACCATGCGGCGAAATATTCAATCTGGGATCGCAATGATTTAAGTTGAAAGACAATTTCACTCAAAAATTCAACTGCAAATCCCAAAAGAATGATTATCAAAGCTGTCGTCATTTTTCTCTCCTATTTTTTCTCACCAAGTCTAATTTTTAAGTCTAAAATGAATCGCAAAAACCATTTTCTGAATCTTCAGATCGGTATCGTCACCCATCATCGGTACGATCTCAGTGA
>CAJOFY010000011.1:37184-89765 GCA_905233945.1 uncultured bacterium
TGCTCCAGTAGCCTGTCATTTCCCTGTATTCCACCGTCTTTTCGCCCCGCTCGATCTTCTCGAACCATTCTCTTTTCAGGATAAATGTGAGCATCCTTATATCTCCATCATCAGGTCAACGATTTTCATTGCACTCACTAATGAGCTGACCTTGCCGTAAGTCCAGAATTCGATTTTTCTTCCGTAAAGCCTGTAGGCCGCAAAAAAATTCTCTTCATCTTTTGGTTTGCCGCCGTATCGATGCGTGAATGCTTTTTTACTATCCTCGCCAAAAAGGTTGTCATCTGGAACGAAATATTTTTCTTTCAGTTCCTCAAATCTCTTTCGGGCATCTTTCGGCGTGTCAAAATCCACTTTCATTCCTTTTCTCCCTTCAATACAGTTTCATTTGCTTCTGTGTTTCCTCCGTTTCCTCTTTTTTCGGCATAAACACGATCCTCTGATACATGTCACCCATCCGCGATCCCCTGATTTTTCCCGGCGTATGAGCAACAACTATCCTGAAATTCTCGAAAAACTTGCCGCAAAACTCATGGTTTTCAAAAAACATCTGAGCTCCGTTTCCCGTCTGCGTTCCGTTTTCATCTGTCGGTGCTATCATGAAAGCATCGCCGAAACGCCCGAAAGCAAACGGCAATCCCTTATTGATCCAGTATTCCGCGTTCTTTTTCGCACTCTCAGCCAGCTCTTCAGGAGAGTTGAAAACCCTAATCCTCTTCGTCATTGTTATCTCCTTTTTGCGGCGCCCCTGTTGCAGGGGAGCTGTCACGCAGTGACTGAGGGGTTTGTAAAATGCTTGCAATCAGCAAATTTTTCACTATCATATTAGGATTATTGAACTTTATGCAGGTGCGGAAATGAGTAAATTCTTGCGCATACTCACCAGCCATTACAGGTTGATAATTTTTATCCTGATGTGGATTTTTCTCACTTTTCTTTGGTTTATCGGACCTGAAAACGATCCCAAACTGACATATTTCGATGTGATACTCTTCTTCTCAATCTTGCTCGGACTATTTTTTGTGTTTATCGAAATTCTGAAGCAAATCCCGAAAACAATTAGAAAAGTTATTGAAAAATTCGGAAAAGATTCCGGCGATGACCGCGGTTTTCTGGAAAAATTCAGCGAAATTATATTTCATTCCGTAACCTCTACTCTTTTGTTTTTTGTTCTGGCGACCGCTGTCATGACTGCAATAGCCGCTTGCATTGAACCGTATGTTTTTGCTGAAAATTCTTCAATAAAATTCGCAGGCCGACTCTTTCTCATTGTGGTTATGATGTGGGCGTCATCTCCGTTCTGGATCATATTGCTGAATGTTTTGGATAAAAATGGGGCTAAAATTTCCAAAACTCCTGCCAAAAACAAGACTGACAGCAAGACTCCGACAATACATTGGCCTAAATTGATTGCATCGGTTTGGATTGGATACTCAATTATAATGGCGCTTTCAGTTTTGATTGAGCCGCTTCTCGAGCCCCATTTTCCGTCATTATTCGGCAGCGATTTTATCGAAAACACCATGTTGGTTGGTCTTTTGATCTCTTTAGTAATCGGTGTCCTCTATCTTTTATTCAGATTTCCGGCTATTCCGATATACTTGATTGCAATAGCAATAACTCTTATTTTCGGAACAGTCTTTCTCCTTGTCCTTGTTGGCACTACCGCGACTTTGTCTCTCGGCGCAGTTCTTTCATGGGCGGTTTTCTTTTCAATAATGCGACCAAAAACAGAAATAACGATAATAGAAAATAAAGAGGATCAAAATGATAGACAAAACTGAATACGAATACATTGAAAACATCAGTTTTTCTTCAAGGATTTTCCGCTTTTTGAAAAAGCACTACACTCCGATACTTCTTATTTTAGTCTGGCTTTTCTTCACTCTTCGCTGGTATTTTGACCCGAGAAATAACGACCCGAACTTGGCGTATCCTTATTCCGCAGTTATCCAGGTTGTAATTGGCTGCGACATAATTCTTTTGTTTGTTATCGCCATAATCAGAGCTCTGGTAACAGTTATCAAAACAATCAGAAAACGCAAAAACAAATATTCGGAAAGCGAAGCCTCAATAACAGAGACCGTTGAACCTGAATCCGTAAGATTTAAGCGGGTAAGAAGAGACCCGATTGATCGTGAACCAAACAGAGCGAAGCGGATTATGCTTAGAACTTTACGCGGTCTGAAAAGCCACTATAAACTCAAACTATGGATTTTTGCATCTTTGATTCTTGATGCCGCAGGTTATTTTTATATGGGCGAATCTTTTGCCTCCGATGCTCCACGTATCCTGAGTTTCATTACATTTATGATGGTCGCGATTCTGCCTTGCATGTTTATAACCGCAATTCTGCTGGCTCCGGTTGTCTTTATAATCTTAGCATTCGATGTTCTGCCCATTGCCGTAGAGAATGTTACGAATAAAATCTTGGATTTTATTAAATAATATTATGTGCATTCTGAACCTGTAGTTGCTAACTTCGGTTTTTTATTTTAGCACTCTTTTAATCCCTTTCGCCGTTCTCAAAATAGTTTCAGTGAAGTGGTTCCCGGGATTTAATTCAAAAATTGTCGGAATATTTTGTGATTTGTAGATTTCAGCGAGTTTTTCGGTGTTTCCCCGCACCGGAGCGAGGTTCTTGTCGCGTGTTTTCGATTCGGCTTCTCCCAGCGAAAGATAGATCAAATCAGGGGTTTTTGCGAACTTGTTTGTTTCGGCGAATCCGGTGAATCCGGGAAACCAGAGTGAGCCGGAAACGCTTGCGATGCGGCTGAAAATATCGGTTCTGTATGCCGCGTAAAGGGCAAAAAGTCCGGCAAGCGAATAGCCTGCAATAGCGGTAAATTCAGGCTCGAATCCGAGTTTTGCGCGGATTTCAGGTATAATTTCATTTGTCAGTTTTTTGATATATTCGTCTGCACCGCCGAAACCGTATTTGTTGTTTCCAATGTTCGGAGTTGGCCACGGTGAAAGATCGTGATTCCAGTCGAGATTTCCGATCGCGGCAAGGGTGAAATTTTCGCAGCCCAACTCAACACACTTCTCGAAAACTTCCTTTCCTTCACCTTGAAATGTGTGGAGAATCACTAACGGAATTTTTCTGTCAGAGTCGGTTTTTGTAAAAATCTCGACTGTTTTTCCTGAAATAGTGAGCGGCATTTCAACTCCGGTTTTTTTTATGCGAAAACCTTTGCAAATCAAGCCGAGATTACATCAACGCGGTTGAAAATCCAACATTTAATTTCTTGAATTTCCTTTTTTTATCGACACAATGATTGTGTTTTGTTTTTTGTGTATCCTGCGGAGGGTTCTCCATGAAAAAAATCTTTATGTTTTTCATGATTTTAGTGCTTTTTTCAGTTGTTTCGTGCGGCGGTTCAAAAAAAGAGGAAACTGCCGCCATTAGTGATTCTGACTCAGATACAAATGATGAAGAGATCGGTGAAATTGATGAAACAGATGAAACTGACGGTGATGAGAGCGATGCGGACGATAGTGATGAAACGGATGCAGATGCAGACGATACAGATCATGCGGCAGGAAGTCAGTGCAGCAAAAATCCATGCAAAAATATAGAAAACTCTACGGGAGAATGTATCCCCGGAGAAAACGACTATTCATGCGAATGCAAAGAAAACTACACTTGGGAAGGATATGCCTGGGAAGGACCCCGCTGCAAAGCCGACGAGAGGAAGGAAAGCTGCACTGGACTTCCCGAAAATGCCCAGTGGACTAAAGTTTCAGAGGTAACGCAGACCTGGAACGGAGAAGATTGGGAGCCTTCCGCAACGGCTGTTTACAGCGAAGAGATATCTTACAACCGCTGCTATTTCAAATGTCTGCCTTCTTACGTATGGAACGGTGAAAAATGTGCCGAGCCGTGTGAAAACGAACCGTGCAAAAACATGCCGAATTCCACCGGGACCTGCTTTAATTCAACAGCCGGCAGACATATATGCGAATGCGACGAAAACTACTGGTGGTGGGGAGAAAGACGCGGCTGCATAGCGCAGAAACCTGCTCTGGCAAACATCTGCACAGGAATGTACTCATGCAGCAGCAACGGCGGCAAGATCGAGTGTCCTGCGGCGGAGGATGAAGTTTTTTACGGGCAGGATGCCCAGTATGCGAAGCTTGGTTTCTGTTCCCCTAAGGATTTCTCAGTAAATTCCGACTTTCCGGATGAACCGACTATTGTAAGCAGAAACACAGGACTAGAATGGCACCATCTGTCTGAATACGCCTCATACTCATGGAATGAAGCCTCCGAGACATGCGGGAATCTGAGTTATGCCGGGAAAAACGACTGGAGGCTGCCGAGACTGCATGAGCTCATGTCGATTGCGGCTGTCACCGATGAAGACAAGGAACAGAACGAAATATATTTTCCGCTTCAGGTGAGCGCTCTCTGGGCTTCTGAAATCTTCCAGTACAACAACCAGCATTCGTGGACTTTTTCTTTCCCTTACGGCACCACACACAACAATTCATCTTCTGCCGGTACTGTGTGCGTCCGCGGCGAAGAATCGCAGGCTCCTGTGTTTGAAGAATCAACACTCAACGGAGATGAGGTTCTTACCGATTCCGCAAGCGGACTTATGTGGCAGAAAAATTACGCAGAGAAAGGAATGACAAAATGGAAAGAAGCACTTTTCTACTGCGAAAACCTGATTTATGCAGGATATTCCGACTGGAGACTGCCGAACAGAAACGAACTTGCTTCAATTATAAACTACGAAAAATACAGACCGGCAGCTGATTTTCCGATCACGCCGATGCATGACATGTTGGTTTTTTTCTCAGCTACATCACAAGGCGCCATGGTAGACATAGTTGATTTTATCTACGGTGAACTGAAAATGATGTCCAAAGGAGAAGGTGATGTAATTCCTGAGTACTTTGCGCGCTGTGTGAGATCTGATGTCTGCGATGAAGGCTATTTCCTGAAAGGTTCCGAATGCGTTAAAAATCCGTGCAAACCGGAATCGTGCGAACTGGCAGATTCAACAGGTGTATGTATCCCTAAAACCGAATCGGTATATGAGTGCGGATGCGCCGAAGGATACGGCTGGAACGGCTCAAAATGCGTCAATCCGTGCGACAGTGATCCCTGTTCCGAAGTTGCAAACTCGGACAAAGTCTGCACTCCGGTGAACGCAGCTGTTTATTACTGCGGATGCCTTGAAGGTTTCAGCTGGAATGACGGCGGATGCAAAGAAGTATCTAATGCTCCGACACTCGGCAACATCTGTTCCGGGCAGCAGAGCTGTTACAGCATGGAAGATGAAATTCAGTGCCCGGCAGCAGGAAAGGATTTCTACGGTCAGGATGCACAGTATGCGGCAAAAGGAAAATGCGAACAGCAGAGTCTGGTGCTGAAAACTGTTTCAGATGAGACCGTCGTCATCGATAAAAATACCGGGTTGCAGTGGCAGCAGGCAATTTCTAAAAAGGCTTACACCTGGAACGATGCTTTTGCTTACTGCGAAAATCTTGAATATGCAGGATTTTCCGACTGGAGGATGCCTGCACCCCAGGAAATAATGACAATAGGTCTCTATTCCGGTGCCGGTACGCCGGTCAACACGGGATATTTTACGGATATTCCGGTATCCGGCAGCGGCAACTATTTGTGGACATCAGCATTTTACAAAAACGATCCTGAGAGAGTGTGGATATTCCATCCGAACAAAGGTTTCACCTACTACCTTGCTACAAAATCAAGCATTTACAATGTGATGTGTGTCCGCGGCAAAGGGCTTCCGACAGCGGAATTTATAATATCGGACGTAAGCGGGGAAAGCATTGCAAAAGACACTTCCAGCGGTCTGGTATGGCAGAAGACCTACACAGAAATAAAAACATGGCAGGAAGCCCTCGCCTACTGCGAAAACCTTGAATATGCAGGATTTTCCGACTGGAGACTACCGAACAAGAACGAGCTCGCTTCGATCATAAACTACGATTCCGACAACGATTCATGGCCTCTCGACATGCCGTCAGACTACGGTTTCTGGACATCGACAACATTCTTTTCGAGCTCTATGACAAACGAACTGGCAATAGTGATAGAAATCGACGGCAAACAGGGCTATATGCCGAAACACAACAAATTCTATCACTACCCCTACCATGTCCGCTGCGTAAGGAACTAAGTTGCTTTCCGTTATTTATTTTTCTTCTTTGCGAGTGCCGCTTTGACAAGGCCGTTGAAAAGCGGATGCGGGTCGGTCGGTCTGCTTTTGAATTCAGGATGGAACTGGCACGCTTCGAAATATGGATGATTGTCAAGTTCGATCATTTCGACAAGTTTGCCGTCGGGCGAAGTTCCGACAACTTTGAGCCCCGCTTTTTCAAGTTCTTCGCGGAATTTGCTGTCATAGTTGAATTCGTAGCGGTGGCGGTGGCGTTCGCTGATGGATTCGCTTTTGTAAAGTTTTGCCGCCTTCGAGCCTTTGACAAGGTTGCACGGATATGCGCCGAGACGCATTGTGCCGCCTTTTTTGGTAACTTTTCTCTGCTCGTCCATGAGGTCGATGACGGGATGTTTCGTCTTGGTGTCGAATTCAGTCGAGTTCGCGTCTTTCCAGCCGAGAACGTTTCTTGCGTATTCGATTACGCAGCACTGCATTCCGAGGCATATTCCCAGAAGCGGAACTTTGTTTTCACGGGCATATTTTATCGCGATGCACTTTCCGTTGACTCCGCGTGTGCCGAAGCCGCCGGGAATCAGGATTCCGTCAGCCTTTTTGAGAAGTTTTGGATTTTTCTCAAGATCTTCGGCTTCAATGCATTCGACATGAACTTTCGCGTTGTTCGCCATTCCTGCGTGCTGAAGTGCCTCGTGAACCGATTTGTAGGCGTCTCTGATCGCGATGTATTTGCCGACAAGGGCTATCGTGCATTCGTATTTCGGCTTTGTCGCCTTGCGGACAAGCGTGTCCCACTCGGTGTGGATGACAGGTTTTATCGGAAGTTTGAGCTGCTCAAGGATCCTGAGGTCAAGTTCCTGTTTCAGAAGTTCGCGCGGAACTGCATAAACTGAATCGGTAACGTCTTTTTCCTCGATTACACATTCGGGGCGGACGTTGCAGAAAAGGGCAAGTTTATTGAGATGATCCTGCGGGATCGTCATTTCGGTGCGGCAGACAAGGATGTCCGGGATGATACCGATGTTCCTGAGCTCGGCGACTGAATGCTGCGAAGGTTTGGTTTTGAGCTCTCCCGCCGCTTTCAGATAAGGAACAAGCGTGAGGTGGACGAAGCAGCTGTTTTCAGGGCCTACTTCAAAGCGGAACTGTCTCGCCGCTTCGAGGAAAGGAAGCGATTCGATGTCGCCCGCGACTCCGCCGATTTCGCAAAGAACGATGTCGGCGCCGCTTTCTGCCGCGCTGCGGAATGCGTCCTTGATCTCGTTTGTGATGTGGGGAACGACCTGGACTGTGCCGCCGAGATACGCTCCTGCGCGCTCTTTTGCGATGACAGAGGAATAAATTCTTCCCGAAGTATAGCTTGAAGCCCTTGTGCAGTGGACACCTGCGAAACGCTCGTAGTGGCCGAGGTCGAGGTCAGTTTCGTAGCCGTCGTCCGTGACGAAAACTTCGCCGTGCTGATAAGGGCTCATCGTGCCGGGATCGACATTGAGATAAGGGTCGAGTTTCTGCATAAAAACCTGATATCCGCGGCTTTTAAGAATGAGTGCGAGCGATGCCGAAGTGATCCCTTTTCCTAAGGAACTCACGACTCCGCCGGTGATAAAAATGTACTTTGTCTGCTTTTTGCCTTTCGGTGATACGGTTTTTTTCTGCATAACTTTCTCCCTTGAAAAAAATGTTGCCAAAAATGTTTAAAGAGCCTGCATAGTTTAGGGATTTTTTGTTGAAAGACAATGATTTTAGAGTGATTTTTTTACTTTTTTATGCAGCGGGCCGCATATTTATCGCTCACATTTGATGCATAGCTGAAGTTGGCAGAATGGAAATTGATTGTCCATACAAAGTAAAAGTTGTCAGCCAAACCGGATGACGACCATAACGTTTCGGTGTCACCGAGTTTGCTGTATTTGCCGCTGGAATCGGAAGCACATGAAGAACATCCCGCTGTGCATTCATCCGTGTTCGCAAGGCAATCATCCGAAATCAGACATGAACCATACTGCTGTGTAGAAGCACAATTTTTGATTAAAGTTCTGAGTTCACCGATTGTCGGGAGACGCCAGCCGCTGAGTCCACCTTCTGTGAGGCTTTGGCAGTTACTCTCCGCCTTGCTCAGGGTTACGTTAGATGATTTTTTCGACCAGATGTAGCCGCTAGAAGAATCTTTGCAGGGGGTGATATCTGCATCGCTGCATTCAGGAATACCGGTTGAAGGTTCAGAGTCGTTATCTGTTGTTGATTCGTTGTCATTGTCTGTTGTTGGTTCAACATCGTCGTCTGTCAAATCAGAGTCGTCTGACAGGTCTGTGTCGTTATCTGCTGCCGGCACGGTATCGTCGTCAGAGATCGGTTCGTCAGCATCGTTATCAGTCTCAACAACTTCGGTATCACCGTCATTTGCGGGTTCAGAATCGGTTTTACCAGTGTCGCCGGTATCGCTATCGGAAACATCTGAGTCTGCAGGATCCTGTGTCGAGTCCGAATTGTCAGGAATCGTGTCCGAAGAATCGGTGCCGCTATCCTGCTCACCGTCAGGGAGAGTGTCAGCCGCAGAATCAGTGTCGACACCCGAATTTCCGTCAGGGATCGTGTCAGTCTGCTCATCATTCAGGAATTCTTCCTCTTCTTCATCTTCCGGAACGCATGAAAACATCAGGAAAAGTGATAAAATCAAAAGGGTTATCATTTGTAATTTTTTCATCGTCAACCTCTGCAAACAAATAAAAACGAATGATTATAAGGGAAAAGTCGAAAAAATAAATATTATCTCATCTTGACATCATGCGGATTCAAATTAACTTGTCTCAACGGCAGATAGTGAGGCTGAAATGAACAAATATATGGAAATTGCTCTTCAGGAAGCGAAAAACGGCATCAATGCAGGTCACGGCGAAGTCATGGCGATACGCGACGCATGCAGAAATCTGAACTCGTTCGATCTTTCAGGATGCGAACTTTACACGACGGCAGAACCGTGTCCGATGTGTTTCGGCGCGATCCTCTGGGCAAACATCAGAAAAGTCTACTACGGCTGCACAATTTCCGATACCGACAAACTCGGTTTCCGTGACGAAATTTTCTGCACATCCTCTTTCGACATAAAAACGGAAATGGACAGAAAGGAATGCCTCGGTCTTTTTGAGGAATACAAAGCAATTAAGGACAGGAAAAGTTACTGACAGCAGAATTTTAGCTGGTTTTTAGTACAATTTACCAATCTTCATTATCTGTCATTTTGTTCCTTGCGTTTCTTTATCGTTTCGTCAAGGTCCATCTTGAATCGCATCCATGTTTCTTTATCGCACTCATCACCCCAAGAATTTCCGTATTCTACGCTCAAGTGTTATAAGCGATAAATCCGTCATAATTGATTTCACATAATCGCAAAAAGTGCCGACAATATAGGTTCTTCGCCCCATGACGTATCTCATGGCACAATTCAATATTAACTCTAAATTGTCGCTAAGTTCTATGGTTTTGTTAATAACTTCTGTTTTCATTGTGGCCTCCAAAGATAAAATTCGTAAAACTGCAAAAGTATTGTAGAATAATTATCTAAAAAAGTCAAATCATTTTTTCAAATATAACAAAATGAATTTATTAAAAGATCTCTAAATATTTGCAAAGTTAAAATTTATAAATAAAATATGTGGTGGTTTTTGTTTGGAGAGAGTTGGTTAATTATGATTTTCGCAGAAACTGAAAAAACAGAATTAAAACAGAAGTTGACTGACGGGCTACCTAAGGCAATCGTAGCTTTTCTGAACACGGACGGAGGAACAATTTATATCGGAGTGAACGACGACGGAAGTGTCTGCGGTGTAACGAATCTTGACGAGATCCTAAAAAAAATAGCTGACATTTTGGGAGATCATATCCTGCCAGACCCTCGTTCTTATGTGGAACTCGGAACAAAATTTGTTGAGCAGAAACACATCATCGAAATAAAAGTTCTGAAAGGCGAAGGACTTTATTACATTAAAAAATACGGCAGGAGTGCACAAGGATGCTTTATCCGCATCGGTTCAACAACTCGTTCGATGTCGGAAGAGCAAATTAACATTTTGCACAACAAATATTTGGATTCAAAAGTCAGAATAACGGAAATTCCTGGCAGAATAAAAAATCCCACTTTTCAGTATTTGAAGTTGCTGCTTACGGAAAAAGGATTCACCATAAACGAAGCGACTTTTGCGGAGAATTTTTATCTGCTCACAAAAGACGGTGAATACAATAGAATGGCTGAACTTTTGTCTGATAAAAATGATGTTTCGATTAAAGTCGTCAGATTTAAAGGAAAAAGCAAGGCTGACGGTATCGCACTCCGCAACGAATACGGTGAAAAATGCCTTGTAGTCGCGATGAAACAGGCGTTTGATTACTGTGCCGATGTAATCAACGAGACGCACATCAGCTTTACAAAAGGTATTCGCAACGACCAGCCGCTTTTTGACAGAAACTCTTTCCGCGAAGTGTGGTTCAATGCCTGTCTCCACAACAACTGGGCGGACGGAACGCCTCCGGCGGTCTATATTTACTCCGACAGAATGGAGATAATTTCAACAGGCGGGATTCCCTTGAATCTCTCGAAAGAGGATTTTTTCAGAGGTGTTTCCAAGCCTGTGAACGAGGAACTGGCACAGATTTTTATCCGCCTTGACCTGATGGAGCAGACAGGCTCAGGCATTCCGCTTGTAATAGAGCATTACGGCAAAAATGTATTCGAGTTTCTGGATTTCTTTTTGCGCGTAACGATTCCGTTCGCGTTTGAGATTGAAAATGAAGACTTCCCAAAGACTTCCCAAAGACTTCCTAAAGAAATTCCTGAAGTGGCACAAAAAACATTTGAGGCAATATGTTCTGATCCGTACGCAACCATTGCAGAACTCAGTTTGAAAGTCGGACTTTCCGATCGTTCTATAAAAACACATATCGCACTACTCAAAGAAGGTAAAATTATAAGACGTATCGGCGGAAAGACTCATGGTCACTGGGAAATAATTTTTCAAGACGAGGATTCAAAATAAATGCAGCACCAGCTTGAAATAAACGGCAGGATCCTGGAATACACTCTTGAACGGAAGAAGGTGAGGAACCTGAATCTGAGGATAAGGCGTGACGGAAGCGTCTATGTTTCGGCAAACAAGTCTGTTCCGCTGGATTACATCGAGAATTTTTTGAGGTCGAAGTCTGACTTTATTTCCAAGGCTGTTGAGCATTATTCAGAAGTTGTTTCTCAGAAAGAATCACCGAAAAAATATGTCGACGGGGAATCGTTCCGCGTTCTCGGCCATGATCTGAGGCTGAAAGTGCTGCGCGGAGCAAGAAACGAGGTCAAAAACGACGGAGTTTTCATAACTTTGCGGGTGAAAGATCCTTTTGACACCGCTATGAAAGAGCGTGTTTTCCGCAAGTGGCTGCATGATCTCTGCCGCGAAACTGTGACAAAATTATGCGAAGCGCTTTATCCGAAATTCAGGAAATACGGGATAGATTTCCCTGAAATAAAGTTCAGAAACATGGTTTCTCGCTGGGGAAGCTGCATGCCTGGCAGAAAAACTCTCACTTTCAGTTACGCGCTTGCCACGGTTCCTGTTGCATGCATCGAATATGTTGTCATGCACGAATTCACTCATTTTCTGCATCTTAACCATTCGCCTGATTTTTACCGTCAGCTTGCGGTTTTTATGCCTGACTGGAGAGAGCGGAAAAAACTTCTTGAAAAAAGCGGAGTTGTCGTTTTTTAGTCTCTTTTTTATCGAAATCTTTTATTTTTGGCTATATTGAGCTGTTTTTTTGTTTGGGGTGCTTTGTGGAGATCAAACTTTCTGACCATTTTTCATACGGCAGGCTGCTCAAGTTTTCTCTGCCGACGATAATGATGATAATTTTTACATCAATTTACGGCATGGTGGACGGATTTTTCATCTCGAACTATGTCGGAAAGACGCCGTTTGCCGCGATAAATCTGATTTATCCGTTTCTTATGATTCTCGGTGTCGGAGGTTTTATTTTTGGAACTGGAGGCAGTGCGCTCATAGGTAAACTGTTGGGCGAGGGGAGACGTGAAAAGGCAAATTCTGTTTTTTCGCTGATCGTCTATGTAACGCTTGCTCTCGGAATCGTGATTGCCGCTGCAGGAATCGCTTCGATGCGGAGTGTCGCGACTCTTCTCGGTGCTGAAGGGCAGATGCTCGAAGACTGCGTTCTTTACGGAAATCTTGTTATGCTCGGGCTTCCTGTCGTCATGCTCCAGTTCGAATTTCACAGCCTTTTCGTAACAGCGGAAAAGCCGAAACTCGGATTTTATGTGACTCTGGCAGCAGGTTTCACAAACATGATTTTCGACTTTCTTTTAGTCGCAGTTTTTCCTTTCGGCATTGTCGGAGCGGCTCTTGCGACCGTTGCAAGCCAGATTGCAGGCGGGATCATCCCGCTCATCTATTTTTCGCGGAAAAACACAAGCCTTCTCAAGCTCGGCAAAGCAGAATTCGATGTTAAAGCCCTGCTTAAAACCTGCACGAACGGCTCTTCTGAATTTGTTTCGGGCGTTTCGATGTCGCTTGTGAGCATGCTCTACAACATGCAGCTTCTGAAATACAGCGGGGAAGACGGCGTCGCGGCTTACGGCGTGCTGATGTATGTAAACTTCCTCTTTCTTGCCGTTTTTATCGGATATTCGGTGGGAACTGCCCCGATAGTGAGTTTCAATTTCGGCGCGAAAAATGTCACGGAGTTAAAGAATGTTTTTTATAAGAGTCTGAAAATACTTGCTCTTGTTGCTGTCGTGATGTTTTGCGCGAGTGAAATCCTCGCAAGACCTTTAGCCGCAGTTTTTGTCGGCTACGATGCAGGACTAACCGAACTCACTGTCAGCGGATTCAGGATTTTTTCCTTCAGTTTCCTTCTTGCCGGAATCCCGATTTACGGCTCATCTTTTTTCACAGCACTCAACGACGGTTTTGTGTCGGCGGCGATTTCGTTTCTCAGGACAGTAGTCTTTGAAACGGTTTCAGTCCTCATTCTGCCGCTATTTTTCGGTATAAACGGAGTGTGGTTTTCCCTTGTGGCAGCCGAATTTGTGGCGGCCCTTGTGACAGTTTCCTTCTATGCGGCAAAACGTAAAAAATACGGATACTGACTTTTTGTTTTACCGGTAACTAAAATTGAAATAAATTTAATTTTATGTAAAATATCTGCCGTTTTATCGGTGCTTGGAGGAAAATATGAAAAAATTCATTCTTTTTATGGTCGTTTTTGTATTGCTTGCAGCCATTGTCGCTTGCGGCGGAAAAAAATCGAAAACCTTGGAGGAAAACGATGCCGATGCTGTCGGAAGCGGTGATTCCGATCTCGATGACGGTGAATCGGTCGTGACTGACACCGATGGAAATTCAAACGATAGCGAAAACGGCGATGATTCCGACCAGCAGCCTGGCGGAGACAATGATACCCCGGTTGTGCCTGACAATGATTCCGACAATCCGCCAGATGAGCAGAATCCGTGTAATCCGAATCCATGCACTGAAAAGAACAAGACTGTCTGCACGGTTACGGGTGCTTCTTATATTTGTTCATGCGACAGGCTTACCTGCGAAATAAACGGTGCCTGTATTGCGGACGGCGATAGAAATCCGGCAAATTCATGCGAGGAGTGCAACCGCGACAATTCCAAGACGGCATGGTCGACTGTCGCCGACGGAAGGGACTGCGAGGCTAAAGAGGGACTTATGGGAAGCGGTATCTGCCGCAGCGGCGTCTGCGGAGGTTTCGGAACCTGCGACAACAGGGCTTACGGGCTCAAAGCCGGTTCTCCTTGCAATAAGGATGTCGAGTGCGAAACAGGTTACTGCTATACCTGGTACGACTGGTCGGGAAGCGGAAGTTACGGCTACGCCAGAGCTTCAGTATGTACCGGAACCTGTAAAGAGGACGAGGATTGTCCGAACAACATGACCTGCCAGTATTTTGAAGCGAAAGGATATCAGTGTATGCCTCTTTTTGTCGCAGGTGTGGAGAGACCGAGTCCAAAAATGAAGACTTTCGGGCCGTGCAACGTAAACGAGGACTGCGAAGGCGGGCTCTGCCTTTCCTACGGTGAAGGCGAAAGTTTCTGCTCCAAAGAGTGCTCAAGCGATTCTTCGTGCGGTTCGTGCGGAAGATGCAAGGATGACGGCGCGAAGCTCGGGTTCATTTACGACAACTACTGCGTTCCAAAAGGAAGCGGCGAACTCGGCGACCACTGCCAGTCAGGAATGGACTGCTCGAGCGGCGGCTGTTATGACGGATACTGCACAGTTTCGTGCAGCGGTTTTCTCGGAAGCCTGAAATGCAGCGGAAACTATGACTGCATGGAGGATGTTTACTCTGAAGGAAGCAAAACCTGCATCGATAAGACGCGGTTCGATATGCCTGACGGCTCATACTGCAACTACGATGACCAGTGCGCAAGCGGAAAGTGCATCGAATTCGAGGGTGACAAAATCTGCGGCTCGTACTGTGTCGACAAAGAGGTTACAGATCCCGAAACAGGAAATACGACAACTACAAAAACCTGTGCAAACGGCAGTCAGTGCCTTGCCGTAAAGAAATCCGGCAGCATGGGAAGTTATGCGGAATATATCTGCGCTCAGGACAAGATGCTGAAACGGCTGGAATTCGGCCAGGAGTGCTATTCCGACTGGCAGTGCGAGGACGGATATACCTGTTTTGAAGGGCTTTTCTGCAGCAAAGCCTGCACGAAAAACGAGGAGTGCGAAATCGACAAAACCTGCTACATATACGGTCAGCAGGAATCGGAAGACGGTGGCGATCCGCAGATTTTCGGCGTTTGCATTTCGAAAGAGCAGCAGAGCGTCAAAGTCGGCGACTACTGTCCTTACAAATGGTCGTGTGACATGTGCTACACTGACTACACCATTCAGCAGTACTACTGCACGAAAACCTGCACAAGCGACTCCGACTGTTTCGATATCGGCGGCTGCTACAACGGAATCTGCCAGAAAGCAATCCCGTACAGAAGCGATATTTACGCTTCCTGCCGTTTTGATGACGACTGCGAAAAATACACGAACTGCGAACACGGAATGTGCACGAGTAGCTGCTCTGCTGATTCAAACTGCGACGGCTACAACACCGTAACTCCGGTCGGAACGCAGAAAACATGCAAACCTTGTGAAACTGACACAGACTGCAAGAAAGTTTTTTATGACTACGGAATGTGTCTTACAGACTACAACGGCAATAAATACTGCGTTGAAGACTGTCAGGATAACTACACTCTATGCCCGGAGGGAACAAGGTGCAACGGCCAGTACTGCTATCCGATTTCGGGTTCCTGCACAGGCGGTAAAGCGTTCTGCAACAGCGAAAGCAACTGCGCGGTTCCGACTCTTCTCGACGACTGGATCTGTGGCACAGACAAAGAGTGTCTCAGCGGAAAATGCGGAGAGAGTTACTGTCAGAAGGAGACATGCAGCACTGATGCTGACTGCGGATGCGGATTCAAGGAATGTAAGAGCGGCAGCTGTGTTCCGAAATCTTCTCTGGGAACACTTGAAATCGAGCCGAATGACACTTTTGCGACGGCTCAGGAAGTGTCTGATGGTTTTGTTTTTGCAGGTTTCGGCCATGTAAGCAACAACGAGGATTTCGATTACTTCAAATTTAAGGCGAAAGCTGGTGACTATCTCAAAGTTAGGACACATGCCTACTGCGGCGAGACCAGAAACGATACCTATATCGCCCTTCTCAATGCTGACGGTGCGCAGCTCGCAGAGAACGAGGATATGGATTACAGCTATTTCGTGCAGCAGTATTACTATTCCGAAATAATGAACTATCAGGCACCTTACGACGGTTACTACTACGTTGTTGTAAGGCAGTCGCCGACTTATCGCCAGGCTCTGTACAATATGCCTTACATCCTTGAAGTCGACGCTTTCACTCCGGATGCAAACAATACATGCGAAGGTGCAAAAAAACTTGAGCCCGGAACCTATGATGAAAGCTTCAGCAATGCAGTAGATTCGCTTGATACGGCCGGATGTTCCAATTATTACGGCTACGGCCCCGACCTGTTCTACAAAGTCAGCATTCCTGCGGGAAAAGTCATGACATTGCGTGTAACTCCGAAATCTGCCGCTTTAAATCCGACAATATCTGTTCTTTCCGGCTGCGGAGAAATTGCGGATGTCTGCCTTGCAGGCAGCTCTTTCGGCACTTTCGGAAGTCCTGAGGAGATAGTTTACTACAACGATTCGGAAGCCGACAAGAACTACATTGTTGTTGTCGATACCGTTGTTGCTCCGCTTGAATATGACTTTACAATCCAGCTCGATATCGGCGATACGCCGCCTGTTCCCGAAAACGACAAAGCTGATGGCGCAATACCGCTCGAAGGGAGAGGAAATATCCAGGGATTCACGATTTCTGCTGAGGATGATTTTGCTCCGGCAGAGGGAATCTGCAACGGAGTTACGCTTGCCGGCAAAGATGTAGTTTATTCTATGGCTATGGCCGACGGTGACTATTTCCATGCCGAAATAACATCGTCATTCTCGGCTTCGGTTTATGTCGTAAAAGCTGATGAACCCGAAAACTGCCTCTACGGCGGCAATCTCATCAACTTTGAAACCAATTCCGAAACTGCCGGAACATACTATCTCGTAATTGATTCATCCGATGCAAACACTTACGGAACATTCTCGTTCACATACATCAAAGAGGCGACCGATAAGGATTCATGCAAAGGAATCTGTTCGTCATCGTACAGAATGTGTCTTCCCGACAAGACTGATATCTGCATGTGCGATTCGTCGCTCGGGCTGCTCTATACATCCAACTGCGACACCTACTGCCGCTCGGATGAAGTCGGCGGTCTCAGCGGCTCGTGCGAAACAAGCTACACGGACAGCGGTTCAATCGAAAGAAACGGCTGTGTCTGCACCTATGACTGTTCCGACACCGCAAAAGTCGAGGCCCTTTGCAACGAGAAGGAACCTTCAAACTGCACTTGCGGACCTGCCGATGCCTGCTCGTGGAAAAACAACGGAACCTGCGATGAAATGTGCAACGACTTTTTCCCGCTTGATCATTTTGATGATTCGGCTGATTGCCAGTAATTTGATTTTTAAGGAGATTGCAAATGAACAGTCTGGACGCTATTTCGGTTGTTGACGGCAGATACGCCGGAAAAACCGACGAACTCAGGGATATTTTTTCGGAATACGGCCTTATCAAACACCGTGTTTTTGTCGAAGTCGAGTGGCTCAAATTCATTCTCGGACGCCTCGGTTTTGACGATGCTCCGCAGGGCGTGATTGATGCGATCGATGCGATTTACAAAGGTTTCAACACCGAAAGCGGCCTTATGGTCAAAAAGTTCGAGTCGGTCACGAACCACGATGTCAAATCGGTCGAATACTATGTCAAGGATCAGCTCGAAAACCGCGGTCTGGGACATTTGAAGGAGTGGGTCCACTTCTGCTGCACTTCGGAAGACATCAACAACACTTCCTACGCGCTGATGATCAAGAAGGGAAAGGAGATCGTCGGAAAACTTCTGGGCGAACTTCTTGAAAAAATCGAGTCTTTGGCAAAGGCGAACAAGGCAGTTCCGATGATGGCGAGAACGCACGGTCAGCCCGCGACTCCGACGACTGTCGGAAAAGAGTTCATAAATTTCGCCGCACGTTTCAGACGCGAGCTTGATATTCTCGATAAAATCGAGGTCGAGTGCAAATTCAGCGGTGCTACGGGCAACTGGAACGCTCATGTCGCGGCAAAACCCGATGTAGACTGGCTTAGCGCTGCCGAAGAATTCATTTCGGAGCGTCTCGGCGCGAAACCTCTCATCTGGACAACGCAGATCAACAACTATCACTACATTTCGGAGATTTTTCACACGCTTATCCGCATCAGTTCGACGCTTATCGATATGGACCGCGACATCTGGACATATATTTCGCTCGCTTATTTCAAGCAGAAACCGAAAGAGGGCGAAGTCGGTTCTTCCACAATGCCGCATAAAATCAACCCGATCGATTTCGAAAACAGCGAAGGAAATGCCGGAGTCGCGATTTCACTCATGGAGCATCTGAGCACGAAACTTCTCAATTCGAGAATGCAGCGCGACCTTACCGATTCTACGGTTCTCAGGAATGTCGGTCTTGTTTTCGGCTACATTCTGATAAGCATCAAAAACTGCATGAAAGGGCTTTCCAAAATCGAAGTCAACTATCCGAAACTTGCGGAAGATCTGGAAAACAATCTCGAACTTCTGGCCGAGCCGGTTCAGACAGTCATGAGAGTTTACGGCGAGGAAAATCCCTACGAAAAGCTGAAAATGCTTACCCGCGGCAAAAGGATCGAGAGAAAAGGACTTGACGAATTTATTGATTCTCTTGAAAAAGTTCCTGCCGATGTCAAAGAAAAACTCAAAAAACTCGAGCCTTCGACTTATCTCGGAATTGCCGAAAAACTGGTTGACGAATACTTTGCAAGAAATGGTGAAAAAAGTGAATAAGTTTTTGATTTTACTGATAAAAGTTTTAGTTGTTGCAACTGTTTCCATACTGTTTTCATGTTCTTCTGACAGCGGGCAGCAGGATGAAGAAAACGTAATTCCGGACAAAGATACGGTTGTAACTCCGGACGAAAGTCAGGACGATGTTACCGATAGTCACTCTTCTGATGATGCGGCGCCATCCGAAGAAGAACCTGATGAAGAACAGGAAGAAAAACTGGATGAAGAACAGGAAGAAGAACCAGAGGAAGAATCTTGTTCGGATGCGATAAACTCAGTGGTTATAGGCACTTACAACACACATCTCTTCTTTGACAAAGTGTGCGACTCAGATTCATGCTCAAGTTCCGATTTCGAAAGTGTGCCGAGTAATTCGGAATACAACGCCAAAGTCAGCGATCTTGCCGAATCTATTAAGGAAATAGGAGCCGACATTATTCTTCTGCAGGAAGTCGAAAAGGAAAGCTGTCTTAAAGATTTATTTGAAAAATCAGGCAGTTATGATGAGTTTTTCTTGGGTGAAAAAGGATACAGCGCTTCGGTTGACACCGGTGTTATGACAAAAGGGAAAATAACCTATAAACACCTGCATCCAGAACAGATTGAATGTCCTGACTGCGAAGGGGGAAAAACCACTTTTACCCGCGCTTTTCTTGAAACACACATCGAACTCGGTTGCCGGAAAATCATAGTTTTTTCGGCTCATTTCAGATCGAAAAACGACGATGACCCGTCCCGCAGGCTTGCAGAGGCGGCTGCAGCGGCAAAAATACTCAAAAAAAGAGCTGGAGAAAATCCGGATGCGCTGATCGTTATGGGTGGTGATCTCAACGACGAACCAGGAAGTGACACTCTCGGATATTTTGAAAATGATTCTGCTTTTCTGAGAGTCGCAAACGAACTTTCGACAAAAAATCAGGCAACTTACTATTACCGCGGCGATGCAATTGCGCTTGACCACATTTTCTGGGTGAAAACTGACGGCGGAACTTACAAAAAAGGTTCAGCTGAAGTCGTAAAGGACGCTCCAAGTTACTATTCGCTCGGTTCTTCAGACCATGCTGCTTTAAAAGCAACTTTTGAATTTTAAGATGTTCACTTTTGTTTCTGCTGAACAAAAACCTCTGATAATTCCGGTATTTATTCCTCATCTGGGTTGTAAAAGAGTATGCGCTTTCTGTAACCAGCGCGATGTTACCGGTGTCACCGAGCCTACTCTGGAAGATGTAGAAAACGCTGTGAAGAACTATCTTTCGTGGTCAAAACCGCGCGAAAGGAGAGAGATTTCGTTCTACGGCGGCACTTTCACTGCACTTTCCCGCGAAAAAATGATGAATTATATCATAAAAGGTGTTGAATTTGTCGAAAACGGTACAGTGAATGCGCTTCGATGCTCTACAAGACCCGATGAAATCGATGCCGAGCGGGTTTCAATCCTGAAAAACAATCATTTCGAGACGGTCGAACTCGGCGTTCAGAGCATATCGGAAACTCTGCTTGAAAAAATGAGGCGAGGACATTCGGCAGAATGTGTCGAAAAGGCGGCAAAACTGCTTAAAAATGCCGGAATTTCGCTTGGTTTGCAGTTTATGACGGGTTTCCCGGGCGAAACTGACAACGATGTTGAGATTTCGTGTACTTCGCTTTCAATTCTCAAGCCTGACTTTATAAGGATTTATCCGTTCGTTCCGCTCAAAAACACATCTGTTTTCAATGACTTGGAAGCAGGAATCGTGAAAATGGAAAGCGTCGAAACCATTATCGGGAGAACATCGGCACTGTTTCTTGCCGCAATGAAGCTGAAAATTCCGGTAATCAGAATAGGTTTGCCGCAAAGTGACGAGGTTCCTGCGCTTTATCCGGAAAATTTGTTTCAGGTCGTGGTTGCAAAAGCTATTGAAAATCTTGCCGAAAACGGAGAAACGGAATTTTGTATTCCTGAAAATTTTGATACAAGTTTTAATGTGGCAAGAAAAAAGTTTCGTTTTATCAAAAAAATATAAAAACGAATATCTGTTAAAATTTTATTGACAATTTTCTAACAATATTTTAAAATAAAGGTGGAAAAGTTGTCGGAGTGTCTAATGAAGTTTTTTGTTTTTGCTGCTTTTTTGTTCGGAACTTTTTTTCTTTCGGCGCAGGTTGTGGTCGAAAGCCCGGAAACGGATGCGCTTCTTGCAACGCAGATGCTGCTTATAAACGAGCTGGCGATTGACAGCCGGACTGCCGAAACGGAACGGTTTCTTGAGTATCTGACACAGTTCGCCAACGTTATTTCGACGATTAAAAAAGGGCAGGAGGCGGCATCGAAAGTGCTGCAGATCGGCAGTGTTCTGAAAAACAAAAGCAGTGCGGAGTGGCTGTCAGAAGTCGAAAAAGGGCTTAACGGCGTTTTTCCTGAGATTGATGAAATTTCTGAGCTTGCCGGAGAGTTATCTGAAAACGTAAACGGTGCAGGTCGCGGAAAATATGCCGCTTATGTCGCAGGATGGAATAAAAAATTAAGTGATTACCACGACAAACTGCTTGAAAATTACGGCAGACAGATGATGTTTCCGGAACTTTTTCCTGCCGCGGCGGAATCTGGAAAAGATTTTATCCGTTCGGAAAGTGCACAGAAAATTGTGCACAAGGCGTGGCTTGAATCAGGAATGGAATATGAAATGAAAAACGACGCCGTACGCGGAGAAATGTTCAGGCATTACTACGAAGAATATATGAAAAGCGCGAAGGAAAACGACAATATCGAGGCTCTTGGGCTCGCAAATCTGATGCAGGCAGGCTATGTTTCGGCTGAAACGCTGGAGCATATCCGCAAAAATATTGATCTGAAGGTTATGAGAGAGCAGTACAACCGTGATTCGGCAGAGTCTTACCTGCAGTTTCTGAAAGATGAAAAGAAGGAAAATAACGTTGTGAAAGAACCGAAAAAGAGCATTTTCGGGCTTTGAAGGAGGTTGATTTGTTTGCAGCGCTCCTCTTTTTTATGTTTTTTTCTTCCGTTGACGCGGCTTCGGCGGAACTAATAGACATAGACAATGAATATTCGTGTATTGTCGAAAATGCTGTGAGAAAATATCCTTACATCTCGTCAGACGGCGGCAGAAAAATCATGGATCCTTCGCTGATAAAAGCCGTGATATATGTCGAATCGCGCGGAAAGCCGGAAGCGAAGAGTGCAGCCGGGGCTTACGGACTCACGCAGATAATGCCGCAGACTGCGCGGCTTCTCGGGTGTAACTACGAAACGCTGAATGTTCCGCAGAATGCAGTCGAATGCTCAGTGAAGTTCCTTGCGGCGCTTTTAACCTATAACAAAGGGGATCTGGTGAAGAGTTTGTCCGGTTACAACGGCGGAACTTATTCAACTGAGACGAAACCGACAGAAAAGAGCGGAAAACTTGCCGGAAAAATTTACGAAAATCCTGAAACAAAACGCTATGTTGTGTCGGTTTTGCAAATGTTTGAGTTTTTTAAAAACAGAAAAACTGCGCCAAAATGTCAATGAAATCAAATATTTGTTTCTGCTGTGCGAAAAAATGTTGACATCATTGGAAGATTTGATTATAAAGCGCGGCAATTTTCTTGTTCATGTGTGGGCTCGTAGCTCAGCGGGAGAGCACTGCTTTGACGTAGCAGGGGTCAGTGGTTCGATCCCACTCGGGCCTACCATGTTTCTTTTGAGGTTGATATGTTTGAGGTAATACTTCCTGACGGAAATAAAATCGAATCCGAAATTTCTGAAAACTGGCTTTCATTCATCAAACGCGAAATCGGCGAAAGTCTGGCAAGAGCGGCTGTCGCTGTTTCGATAAACGACAGACTTGTTGATGTTACGGCTGAAGTCGAGTCGGGCAATATGTCTGTAATCACTATGAAAAATCCGGAAGGTGTCGCAATTATGCGCCACTCAGCTTCCCACATCATGGCTGATGCAGTCCAGAAACTTTTCCCGGGAACGAAAGTCACGATCGGTCCTTCGATAGAGAACGGTTTTTATTACGATTTTGATTCTCCTCACCGTTTTTCGGTCGATGATTTCGAGGCTATCGAAAAGAAAATGTCCGAAATCGTGAAAGGGAGATACCCTTTTATGAGAAAAGTCGTAACAAAAGAAGCCGCAATAGAGCTTTTCACCAAAATGGGTGAAAATTATAAAGTTGAAATCATCGAAGATCTGGGCGAACCGTTTGTTTCGCTTTACTATCACGGTGATTTTGTCGATCTCTGCCGCGGTCCTCACGTTCCGAACACCGGTTTTGTAAAGGCTTTCAAACTGATGTCGGTAGCGGGCGCTTACTGGAGAGGCGACGAAAACAAAAGTATGCTCCAGAGAATTTATGCAACTGCGTTCCCGAACAAGGAATCGTTGGACGAATATCTCAAGATGCTTGAAGAAGCGAAAGAGAGAGACCACAGAAAGATTGGTGCGGATCTTGATCTTTTCGCATTTTCCGAAAATGTCGGCGGCGGACTCGTTCTCTGGACTCCGAACGGCGGTATAGTCAGAACGGTCATCGAGAATTTCTGGAGAAAACAGCACGTAAGAAACGGATATAATCTTGTTTTCACTCCTCACATCGGAAGAAGCCTTCTTTGGGAAACGAGCGGGCACCTCGGTTTCTACAAAGACGGAATGTACAATCCGATGGACATAGACGGCGAAGATTATTACGTAAAACCGATGAACTGCCCGTTCCACGTAATGCTTTATAAGAGAAAAAAATGGAGTTACCGTGAATTTCCGTTCAGATGGGCGGAACTCGGCACGGTTTACAGATATGAAAAATCGGGAACTCTCAACGGTTTGAAGCGCGTCCGCGGGTTCACTCAGGACGATGCCCACCTTTTCTGCAGGCTTGACCAGCTTGAAGATGAGATCAAACGCGTTCTCGATTTCTCGCTTTTTATGCTGAAGAGTTTTGAGTTTGAGAGTTTCAAACTTTTCCTCAGCACCCGTCCGAAAGAATATGTCGGTGAAATCGAAGTCTGGAACAGAGCTGAAAGCGCATTGAAGGATGTTCTTGAAGCATCCGGGCTTCCGTGGGAGATTCAGGAAGGCGACGGTGCTTTCTACGGCCCGAAAATCGACATCAACATCACCGATTCAATCGGAAGACTCTGGCAGCTTTCGACAGTTCAGGTCGACTTTAACCTGCCGGAAAGATTCGATATTTCATACACCGGCGAAGACGGTCAGGAACACCGCCCGATAATGCTTCACAGAGCTCTGCTCGGCTCTATCGAGCGTTTCTTCGGTGTTCTTATCGAGCACTTCAAAGGTGCTTTCCCGATGTGGCTCGCACCAGTTCAGGTCGCAGTTCTTCCGGTTTCGGAAAAACATATCGAAACAGCCGACAAGCTGCTTCAGAAACTTGTTGCAACCGGAATCAGGGTAAAACTTGACGACAGAAACGAGAAGGTCGGCTACAAAATCCGTGAATGGTCTGTCCAGAAGGTTCCATACATCGTTGTCATCGGCGACAACGAAGCGGATCTCAAGACCATAACGGTCAGAAAGAGAGGCGGCGAGCAGGAAACTTTTGCAACGGAAGATTTCCTCTCGAAGCTCAACTCTGAGAATTTCAATGGAGTTTACTATTGATGAAGCCTGCTAAGCCGGAAACAGGCAACTCGGCACAGCCTGCACCTGCTGGTCTTGTAAATGAGACTATAAAAGCCTCATCGATGCGGGTGATTGCCCCGACAGGCGAAGTGCTGGGCGTTCTTTCAAAACGGGATGCTTTGGAAAAAGCAAGGGAATTTGGGCTGGATCTCGTCTGTGTTTCCCCAAACACGGATCCTGTTGTCTGCAAGATAATGGATTTCGGCAAGCATCTTTACAAGTTAAAGAAAAAGGCGAAAAAAGCTAAGGCGAATCAAGTTGTTGTCGAGATCAAGGAACTCAAGATCCGTCCGAACACCGACACGCATGACCTTATGACAAAAATCCGTCAGGCCAAGAAATTCCTCGATGACGGAAACAAGGTCAAATTTACTGTTTTTTTCAGAGGCAGAGAGATAATGTTTGCTGAAAAAGCGCTGGAAAACCTTAATATTATCGTTAAGGAGCTCGGCGGAGAGGAACAACTTGCAATCGAATTGGACAGTGTTGTAAAAAATAAAAAAATGACAATGTTGGTAGCGCAGAAAAATTAAGGAGAATTTGTTATGCCTAAAATGAAAACTAATAGAGCTGCAGCGAAAAGAGTTAAATCAAACGGCAGCGGTAAAATGAAAAGATGGCATCCTTTCAAAAGCCACATCCTTACGAAGAAAACACGCAAGAGAAAAAGAGATCTGAGAAAGGGCGCTTACATTGAGACCTGCGATATTCCGCAGATGAAGAAACTTCTTCCGTATCTTTAATAGGAGACTGAGATGAGAGTAAAAAGAGGATTTAAAGCCAATAGGAGAAGAGCGACGATACTCAAAGCCGCAAAAGGCAACTATATGGCAAGATCGAGAAGATACAGAGTTGCCAAGGAAACAGTTGAAAGAGGATGGGCTTACGCGTTCGCTCACAGAAAACAGAAAAAGAGAGATTTCAGAAAACTTTGGATCACCAGAATTAATTCAGCTGTAAGAGAAAGAGGACTTTCATATTCGAAGTTCATGGATATGATTCACAAAGCAAATATCGACATCGACAGAAAAGTTCTTGCTTATCTCGCAGTCGATGATCCGAAAGCTTTCGACAGAATCATAGAAGAAGCCAAAGGCGCAAACTAATTATTGGGGGAAAATATGAGTGTAACAAAAGTTGAACTTGCAGACCTTGTTTACGAGCAGATGAAACTTGACAAGAAATACGCTTCAGAACTTGTCGATATGTTCTTTGAAGAACTTAAAGATGCTCTTGTAAAAGAGGGTGATATTCAACTCAGCGGTTTCGGCAAATTCTCGGTTAAAGAAAAGAAAGAAAGAAAAGGCCGTAACCCTAAAACTAAAAAACCCTTGACTATCAGCGAAAGAAAAGTTGCAACTTTTCATCACAGCCAGGTACTGAAAGAGAGGCTCAACAGCAAATAAGCTGTTCCTTATAAGGTCGGGATGTAGCGCAGTCTGGGTAGCGTACCTGAATGGGGTTCAGGTGGTCGCTGGTTCAAATCCAGTCATCCCGACCATTTTTTTGAAAAATGACTAAAAAGTTTTTTCTTACCAACGATGACGGAATTTATGCCGCAGGTTTGTCGGCTTTGGAAAACGCCGCTGTGAAACGCGGTTTTTTTCCTTTTGTTTCCGCTCCGCTGACTGAGCAGAGCGGGGCCGGTCATTCAATTACTCTGGGTGCTCCGCTCAGAGTTTCAAAATTCGCTGAAAATCGTTTTGCAGTAAACGGAACACCGACAGATGCGGTTTATATCGGAATAAACGCTTTGGAGGGGGAAAAACCGCTTTTCGCTGTTTCTGGCATCAACAAAGGCGGAAATCTTGGCGACGATATAACTTATTCAGGTACGGTTTCGGCGGCGATGGAAACTTTTTACAACGGAATTACTTCGTTTGCAGTTTCGCTTTATATTACTGATTTTGCCGCATTCAAAAACGATACTTTTGCTATTTGTGCCGATTTCTTTTTTGACGAAATTCTTCCTGAAATTGAAAAAGTTGTAGGAAAATCGGAGCTTTATGAGGTGCCAAGGCTTTTCAATATCAATATTCCGGAAACAATCGCGATTTCGAAAAAAGTACCGATAAAATGGACTCGTTTCGGTAAAAGGCTTTACGGCAGCGAGGTCGTAAAAAGGGTCGATCCGCGCGGAAAGGAGTATGTCTGGATCGGCGGAAACCAGCTTTCCTTTGCTGAAATCGATGGGAGCGACTGCTGCGAAATCCAGCGCGGCTGCGCGACGCTAACTCCTGTATCGCTCGAATTTAGCGATTACGAAATTCTTAATAAAATCAAGGTGTAAAATGGAAAAAACAACTTTTAAACAGGCGGTTATGGCTACTCCGGGACCGAATTCCTGGAAAGAGGCGGTGCTTCTCGCTGTAACAGGGCTCTGCATGGGTGCCGCGAATGTCATTCCCGGTGTTTCTGGCGGAACTATCGCGCTTATTGCCGGAATTTACGAAAAACTTCTTGCCGCAATCAAGTCTCTTGATGCTGTCTTTGTGAAAAAACTGCTTTCTTTTGATTTGAAAGGGGCGGTCGCTCATCTTCACACACGCTTTCTGGCGGTTCTTTTCTTTGGTGTTGCCGTTGCAATAGTTTCTCTTGCGCACATTATGAAATTTTTGCTCAACGAGTGCCCGGAACCGACATACAGCCTTTTTTATGGACTTATCGCGGCTTCTATTTATGTTGTCGGCAAAACGATAAAATGGAGGATTCCAGAAGTAATTTCGATACTTGCCGGCACTGTCGCCGCATATTTTCTGGTCGGACTTATTCCGGTAGAGACTCCGAACGGGCTCTGGTTCATTTTTCTCTGCGGTGTTTTCAGCATCTGCGCGATGATCCTGCCGGGTATAAGCGGCGCATTCATCCTGCTTGTTCTCAAAAAATATGAATATATCATTGAAGCGCTTAAAAATCCGTTTAATCTTGACAGTATACTTATAATCATCGTTTTCTGCCTCGGATGTGGTGCCGGACTCATTGGTTTTTCGCGCTTTTTCAACTGGTTACTCAATAAATGGCACTCTGTGACGCTTGCGTTTCTCACAGGTCTTATGGCGGGTTCTCTGCGCAGCATATGGCCGTGGAAAGGGGAAGCGATCGTCGAAATGGTCGGCGGAAAGGAAAAAATCGTTTCTCAGGCAAACGTTTTCCCGACAGAATTCGGCGGATATTTCGCCCTCTGTATCGCGCTTATGATTGTCGGCGTCGTGTTAATTGTAGTTCTTGACAGAATTTCTGAAAAACATTAACAATTTTTATATTCGGAGAGCCATGAGAGAACATTCTTTCACAACAAATTACCTTAAAAATCCTTATTCGTCGGTTCTCTCGGTTTCGGGAAACACGAAGGTCATAACGGCGCTTTCGCTTGATATGAAAGTTCCTCCGCACGTAAAAAGCGGCGGCTGGCTTACTGCAGAATATTCGCTTCTTCCGGGTTCAACCAATGTCAGAAGTGCACGCGAGAGAAGCAAAATTTCGGGAAGAACCGCGGAAATCCAGCGCCTGATCGGGCGTTCGCTCAGAATGGCCGTCAATTTGGAGAAAATCCCCGGAATCACGATGCTTATCGACTGCGATGTTCTTGAGGCTGACGGCGGAACGCGCACTGCTTCGGTAAACGGCGGGATGCTCGCTGTCGCGCTTGCCTGCAGAAAACTTGTTGAAGAAGGAGTTGTTCCCGAAAATCCGCTTAAAAACTGGATCGGAGCTATAAGCGGAGGTGTTATCGACGGTGAAGTCGTGATTGATCTTGATTATGCAAAAGATTCGCGTGCTGATACCGATTTTAATTTTGTCTTTTCTGAAAACGGCAATATAATCGAACTTCAGGGAACTGCCGAGAGAGTTCCTCTTGATGATGACAAGTTCTTTGAATTGCTGAAAGAATCGCGCGTTTGCGTGAAAGAGATTATAGCTGAAATGAAATCAATCGCAGGATTTGCAAAATGATTATCGTTGTTAAAAAAGGAATAAGTGAGGAGTTTCTTGACAATATAAAGGAGACTCTGCTTGCCAACGGAATGTCGTTCGATGTTCTGCAAGGATCAAGTTATGTCGTCCTTCCAGTCATGGGGGATCTTACGACTTCAGATATAGGCCGCTTCAAGTCACTGCCCGGAGTAGAGCGGATAATCAATATTTCGAAACCATACTATATGGCTTCGAAAAACTATCGCGAAAAAAGTGTGGTCGATTTTGGTGACGGAGTTGAAATCGGCAAGGATTTTACAATGATTTCAGGTCCATGCAGCGTCGAAAATGCTGATTCGCTGGACAAAATTGCTTCTTTTCTTTCGGGTCTTGGCGTTAAAATCCTGCGCGGAGGCACTTTTAAAATGAGGACTTCGCCTTATTCTTTCCAGGGGTTGGGCGAAAACGGCGTGAAAATTCTGAACGAAACTGCGAAGAGATACAGTATGAAGTCGGTTTCGGAAATTGTTGATGTCCGCCACATCGATCTTTTTGAGCAGTACATTGACATTATTCAGGTCGGCGCGAGAAACATGATGAATTTTGCGCTTCTCAAGGAGCTTGGAAAGAGCAGCAAGCCGATTCTGCTCAAACGTTCGGCGAATGCGACGATCGACGAATTTCTGTCGAGTGCCGAATACATCATGGCGGAAGGCAACGAAAATGTCATTCTCTGCGAGCGCGGAATCACTTCTTTCGACGATTCGACGCGTAGTCTTGTGAATATCGCTGCGATTCCGATAATAAAAAGTCTGACACATCTGCCGCTGATTCTTGATCCGTCGCACAGTGTCGGTAATTTCAAGTATGTTCCGCAGGTTTCTGAAGCGGCTGTCGTTTTAGGCGCGGACGGTCTTATCGTCGAGACGCATTTCAATCCCACGAATGCTCTTTCGGACGGCTATCAGTCGCTGAATTTCGATCATTTTGCGTCGATGTATAAAAAAATTCTCAAACTCTGCGAATTTAAAAAGGAAAATCTGTAAAGAATATTTGAAATTTTCCGTTTTTGGTGTTTAATAACGTGTTTTTTTTGTAGGAGTTATTCTGTAAGGAGAAAATTATGGCAAAATTTGAAGTCTTTATTCCGATGCCGGGCAATCCGAAAGGCGTTGTTATTATGTCGGAAGCTCAGGATTACATGGAGGCCCTGAAAGAGGCGCTCACGAGCAAAGGTCTTGCTGACTGCATGAAACACATTCTTTGCGACGTCAAGGAAAACGGTCTGATTGTCGTCACCGACACCGATTCCAGAAGAAAATTTTATCTCAGAGAATCCGATCCGGCGAACACTACTGATATCAGAGAACTTGTCGAAGAAAAAAAATCTGTCTGGGTCTCCGACAAAATCACTCCGAAAGATGAACTTCTCGCCGATCTTTTTATCGAAGTTATGGACGGATGGGATTTCCCGCAGCAGAAAGGAATCGATTTCTTCCTTGACCTGGCGCTTAAATACATACCGTGCGAAAGCGGTTCGTTTGCAAGATCAGATCTCAGCACGACTGATATGGAATTCGTTTCGTGCCGCGGTCCTAAAGGTGATTCCGTTCTCGGCATCAAAGTCCGCGTAGGTCAGGGTCTCGTCGGTTTTGCCGCAAAACACAGCTGCTACATCGCTGTCGGCGACGTTCAGAAAGATCCGAGATTCTTCAAGGATATAAGCGAAAAAATCGGTTATGAAACCAATTCGATCGTATGCGTTCCCATAAAATCGCTCGAAACAAACATTACTTTCGGTGTTCTCGAACTTATCAACAAGAAGGGAAGCAGCCGTTTCGACGCGGACGATATGGAAGCGATGCGCTTCATCGGTGAAAAGATGGGCGAATACTTCCACAAAATCTGGACCGGAACGAACAACACCTTTGATTAGTTCGCAAACCTGTTGTCAGGCGGACACTTCAGACCTTTCAATGTGCAAAGTTTCTGAAAATTCACATTTTTATCAATATTTTTAAGGAGTTATGAAATGAATTTCAAAGCAGGTATTGAACAGCTTCTCAGTTCTCACAAAAAAGTTTTCGTAAACCCGTCAAGGGAAATGCTCATCCACAAATCGGTAACGAAAGAAAAAGTTTTTGTAACAAAAACCGGCGCTCTGGCAGTATGGACTCCGGCAGAATCGACCGGCAGAAGCCCTAAGGACACATTCATCGTAAAAAATTCCAAGACTGAAAAAACGGTCGACTGGACTTCTCCGAACAATCTTCCCGTAACACAGGAAACTTTTGATATGCTTTTCGAAGACGCGCTTGCCGCTCTTTCCAAAAAAGACAACCTTTTTGTCACCGACAGAGTCATCGGCGCTGACGCTTCATACGCTCTTCCGATAAGAACCGTCACAGACAGAGCATACACTTCGCTTTTTGCTGACAATATGTTCAGGGCAGTGCCGGAGAACATCGAGAAAAGCGTTCTCTTCGACAAGAAATTCACACTTCTCGTCGTTCCTTACGACAAACTTGACGAGAAAAAATACAGAAACCGCATCAGAATGCTTCCGAACGGCAAATCGAGCGACATGGCGATCGTCATGGATTTCGAGAACTCACTCGGCGTAGTTTTCGGCTCGGCATACCTCGGCAGCTGCAAAAAACTTATGTTCACCGTTATGAACTACTATCTGCCGGAATGCGGCATCCTTCCGCTCCACTGCAGCGCGAACGAAGGTGCGGACGGTGTCAGCGCCCTCATGCTCGGACTCAGCGGAACAGGCAAAACGACACTTTCGGCTGACCCGGCAAGAAAGCTCATCGGCGACGACGAGCACGGCTGGAACGACAGCGGCATCGCAAATTTCGAAAACGGCTGCTACGCGAAACTCATCAACCTCAACAAAGAGAAAGAGCCCGAGATCTACAACGCGGTTTTCCACGAAGCTGATTACATGGAACACGGCGCGATGATCGAAAACTGCATGATCTATCCCGACGGAACGATCGATTTCGACGACGAGAGATACACTGCGAACTCGCGTGCAAGCTATCCTTTGAAGTTCCTCTCGAACATCAAGGAAAGCTCGGTAAGCTCGCATCCTTCGACGATAATTTTCCTCACCGCAGACGCAAACGGCGTTCTTCCGCCTGTCGCCAAACTCACGAAAGAACAGGCTATGCTCTGGTTCCTCATGGGCTACACGAGCAAACTTGCAGGCACGGAAACCGGGATCGTAGAGCCGGTAAGCACGTTCTCGAGATTCTTCGGCGCACCTTTCATGCCGAGAAATCCTGACGACTACAGCTCGCTTCTCGGCAAAAAGATGGAAAAGCACGGCGTCAACGTTTACCTTGTCAACACTGGCTGGAGCGGCGGCGCATACGGCACGGGCAAGAGAATGGACATCAACATCACGAGAGCGATAGTTTCGGCTGCTATCAGCGGCGAACTCGAAAAATCGGAATACGCGGAAGACAAACTTTTCCACGTCATGATCCCGAAGAGCTGCCCCGGTGTCGAGAGTTCGATCCTCGATCCGATTAACACATGGAGCGACAAAGAGGCGTTCAAGGCAAGAGCTGAAAAACTCGCTTCTGAATTCTCAAAACAGTTCGACAAGGCTTACGGCCACAACACCAATCTTTCGGAGTCGCTTAAAAGTCAATGTCCCGGGAAATAATGCTCAGAACCGAGAATCTTACCGCCGGATACGGAGCTGGAACGATTCTCGAGGACATAACCTTCCAGATCGAAAAAGGGGAGCGTTTCATCGTTTTAGGCGAGTCAGGCTGCGGAAAATCGACTTTGATGAAGGCGATCGTCGGCTTGAACCCGCCAACAAGCGGAAAAATTTTTTTCCACGAGGAAGAAATAATTCACCCGATGCCTGAAAATTCTGATTTCTATAAGAAAATCGGCATATTATACCAGAATTCCGCGCTTCTCAACTCGCTCACGCTGGAAGAAAACATAATGCTTCCGATAACGATGCACTATCCCGATTTTTCAAAGAAAACTGCGAAAGACATTGCTGATGAAAAACTTGCGATGGTCAATCTCTACAAAGACCGCGACAAGTTCCCCCAGGAGCTTTCAGGCGGTATGAAAAAGAGAGGAGCTCTGGCGAGAGCGCTCGTTCTTGACCCCGACATCATCTTTTTCGACGAGCCTCAGGCAGGTCTCGATCCTGTCACGGCACGTGATCTCGATATGCTTTTCATCAAGCTCAACGAGCAGCTGGGAACGACATATTTCATTGTAACCCACGAACTTCTTTCGATAAAAAGAACTGCCCAGAAAGTCCTCATGCTTGCCGACAAGCACGTTCTCTTCTCAGGCACATTCGACGGCGCAATGGCTTCGGAAATATTCAAAGTACAGCGCTTCTTCAATGTTGATAAATACAGCAAGAATCAGGCGTAAATTAGAAACTAAAATAGCAGAGCAGAACATCCGCTGAATTTTATTTCTTTTTTGCAGATATTGTGTGAATTACATACAAGTCCGGCGTTACATGTTCTATCAGAGTAACATTCACCGTGAAGTTCTCCCTGTTCAGGATTGGTATTTTCTGAATCCTCTTTTTTGCTTGACTGGTCATCGCTGTCGGAGCTGTCTACCGTATCAGATTGATCGTCTGTATCGGCGCTGTCAGTGTCTGCGGTGTCGCTGCTATCCGAAGAATCTGCAGTATCTGCCGGATCTGAGTCGGATGTGTCACCGGTATCGGGATTTTCCGGATCGGTATCTGCATCAGACCAGTTCTTTGCGGTGTCAACGCTGACGGCGAGAAAGTTGGTGTATATTTGATCCTGATTTACGCTGATTTTAAGGTTAAACATAGAGTCGCCTTTGTTGAATTCGCCGTAGAAAGGACTGGCAGGACCTGTGTCAAACATAAGAATGTCGGCATCGATCGCGTATTCGAGCGGGTTTGTCGGATCTGTCGGGTTGCTTGGGTTTCCGACGCACCAGTAGTAGTAATTATAGTTATCATCCCAGCCGTAAACTGAAGAAATCGAGTTGAAAATTTCGGTATAATAAAAATGGTTAGAGTCCTCGTTCATATAATGGGAAGGGTTGCAGTCATTGTAAAGAGAGATGAAATTGTCAGGATTACTCTGACTGCTGATGTAGAGACCTTCAGGTTCATAGGTTGTAGTTGCAAGCCCGGGGTCACCTTCAAAAACGACGAGACCGAGCTTGATGATTGCTTCAGCAGGAAGTTCGAAGCCGCTGACATTGATTGTATTCGTCTGATTGTGGTATGCAGCAAGACCGTTGTAGAAGTAGATTTTCTTCGGGTTGATGTGTGCCGAAGTGTAGACGAAAGGCATAAACCAGCCGCCGACCAAGCCGCTTGTTGTGAGGTAGTTCTGGTGATTCGAGCACTCCATATTTCTTACATTGTAGTTACCGTAAAGAGCTTCACCGGGTTTCATACCTGCTGCTTCACCCATTGCGATGATTTCTTTCATGAAGTCGGAAACTTCGACACGGTATGTGTAAACTCCCATGTCTCCGGTTTGTGAGCCCTGCATATTGAGAGCTTCGTATTCAAAGTTGCCTGTTGTAGTTGCCGCAAAGTTGCCCTGAAATGAAGCGGAGATTACCCTTGACAATGTTATTTCAGGATGTGATGCATTCTTGAAGTTAAGGGTTACTGAATTGTCAGTCAGACCGTTGAGATTGGCGGGGTCCTGAGTCGAAAGCCAAACAAGGAAAGCACGGTCAATTTCTGCGTCTTCGGGAATGTGCTTGGATGTCAAAGTGTAAGTCGAACCGAAATCCTGGTCAATGCATGTGTCAGCCTGCGGGTTTGATTCGCTGGTTGTAGCTTCTCCTGTGATACGGGCGACTAACGTCTTGTGCATGATGAAGAAGTCCCAGTTTCCTTCCTCCCATTTGAGCAGTGTTCCGTCGGGAGCAATTGAAATGCCGTTTTGACCGATTACCGCGAACATGAAAAATGGAAGAAAAACTATAAAAATTACCAATAACTTTTTCATCAGAAACCTCCTACCAGTTCAACGCGAATTGAAGTGTTCCGGCAGCAGGATTTGCACCGAATGAGAGGTTGTATTTTTGCTGCACCTCTTTTTCGCCTTTTAACTTGATGCTGTAAAGGACAACGCCTGTCGCAATCAGTGCGGCACCGACACCTGCAGTGACTCCGCCCACAATCATAAAGGTTTTCCGTTTATTGTCCGCGCGGTTCACTTGTTTGCGAAAATCGTCTTCGTGGTTTATGTCGCTTTCCAGATATTGTTGATAATAATTAGCGCGTTTCTTTTTCCACTCGTTCATGGAGTAAAACGAAATTCCGCTGACAACTCCAGCAGCGACTCCCGCGACAAGAGTTGTTGTGGCGACTGCGATTCTCGTTTTTCTGCCCGCCTGGTTGAGTTCGTCTTTGAATTTCTGTTTTTCTTCCGCAGCTTTCTGCTGCTCTTCGGCTCTTTTTCTCTGTTCTTCTTCCGCTTTTATCTTTTCATTTTCTTCAGTTTTTTCTTCAAGATTTTCAGATTTGACAGGTTCCGGAGTACTTTCTGCTTCATCATTGTGTCTGATCTGCGTTTCCGCAATCAGTTCCGCTATTTTGTCGAGAGCCGAAACAAGTGATGTCTCCGATCCGTCAAAATTCTGCTTTGCTCCGATGACTGTCGCTTCTTTTGCAAGATCGATGAGTTCCGAAGTAATAACGTAAACGCCGCCTAAAGAGTTAATGGTCGTCCTTAGAATCGTGTCGGCTGAAAGTGCCTGCCCAAGCGGAATCTGGCAGTTTTTGTCGTTGCAGAGTTTGTATGATTCTTTTTTCATTTCGGCAATCATTACTTTTTCCTGACGCTCTTTCGCAATGACGATGAACTTGTTCGAGGCTACAAAAGCACTGCGGATGTATTCTGTTGCATCTGACAATGTTTTTTCGGACAAAGTTCCGCTTCTGTCTTCAAATTCCATGACGGCAAGTTTTAATTTCTCGTCATTGTCGGCAAACAGATTCGCTGCCAAGATAAAAAAAAGAAAAAGCAGGCAGATTTTTTTCATTTTTATCTCCGAAAAGGTTGCTGATTACCTTCTTACCGGCTTGATTTTGACTTTTCCGTCTTCGTAGTAGACATCAAACGAGAAGTTGTTTCCGAATTTTTCGCGGACATCGCCGATTTTTTTTGTCAGCATTTCGGTTACAGCGTCAAAACTGTATGAGCGGTTTGTGTATTTTTTGCTCAACTCTATGAATTTATTTGCAGTCTGGTCGATCATCGCGCTCATCGCGAATGCTTCGGCATCTTTTCTTTCAATCGAATTTGCAGCCGATTTCAGATCACTCAGATCGCTGCTTCCGGCACAGCCGAAGAATTTACAGCCCGGTTTTGCGCGTCCTTCTTCGATGTCGCGGACGCATCTTTCCCACTTCTGCCGGTAGGTGGTGAAGCGGTTGACCAGCTGCGTCGCCAGATTCTGCTCGACTAAATTCTGTGAAGTTGCGGCGTTTCTCATCAGTAAGTTGACCTCTTTTTTCATGTTTTCAAGCGCCTGAAGCGGCGGGCGCTTTTCCTGCGCCGTGAAATACATATTGAAATCGTGGTCTAATTTTTCTATTTTTGTGATAAGTGTCGAAACGAATTCGCCGATCTGCATTATTTCTTTTTAGGAAGATTGAGATCTTCGATTTTGATGAGTTCAGCCTGAGTCGCAACTTTGACAGCGTTGACTTCCCACTGAAGTTTTCCTGTCCAGTTGCCGTCGATATCGCCTGCATCGTAGCCGGGGATGATGATGTTTCTTTCTTCACCGGGCTGGATCGGGTAGATCTCTTCGATCTGGCGGGTGTAGATTACGAAGAAAGTCTTCTCGAAAAGGACTTTCTGTTCTGCATCATCCATGAATTTTACGAGAACGCCGACATAGCTGAGAGGTTTGTCGGTATTGTTTTTAACCGTTGCATCCATCATATACTGAGCCGTAGGACCGTCGCCGACTTCACCGTTGCGGAGGTTTTTGACTTCGATTTTATCTTTGTAAAGTTTAGCGGTCTCGATAAGTTCCGGATCAATAGGAATCTCGATGGAGTCGCGTTTCCGCTCTTCGAGAATCTGGTCGATTCTTTCCTGAAGTCTTACCTGCCACTTTCCGTTGTTTTTGCTTGCATAGTAAGTAATTTTTGCTTCGGGAAGTTTGTTGAAAGCGACTTTCTGACCGGTATATTCGGTTTCCATGATCGCTTTGTCGCCGGCTTCGTTGATTTTTATAGGTTTGTTCTTGAGGAACATCGCGTTGCCGGAAATGTTCTGTGCATCTTCGATGAATTTTTTCTGGCCGACAACTTCCTGTGATTCCTGATCAAGCATTTCCCAAGCTCTCGCGAAATTTTTTGCTTTGAGAAGTTCGACATAGGAGTCTATCGTTTTTTCCGCTTCGCCTTTTGCTCCGGCGCATGAAACTGCGAAAAAAGCAACGAAAAGAGAGAAAATCAAACCTGTGAACTGAAATTTTTTCATTTTTTACCTCATTATTCTAGTTATTTTCAGGAAAAACTTCGTCTTTTTCGTCGAAGCTGAGACCTAAAGCCTCGATAATTTTTCTTTTTGTCGAAAGGCGGCAGTCGTAGCCTTTTTCGATTCTGTCGAGAGTCACAAGTGAAATTTCGGCATCGCGGGCAAGCTCGGTTTTGCTTATGAGCTTTGCTTCCCTGAAAGTTTTTAAATTATTTATTTTTTCTTTTTCCATAATCTACTCCTAAAAAACGCAAAATTTTAGTCCGAAAGCGATTCAAGTCAAGTGTTTTTTGGGTTGTAAATCGTTTTTCGGGAACATCAGTAGTATATTTTTCCTCTTTTTCCGTAAATAACTCTCGTCCCGTCTGCACCGGGAAGGTAAACGGCGTCCGCGAGGTCGTGGTCTGACGTGAGACGTGCGCCGTCGCCTGCAATTAAGTTCGGTCCGAGAACTATTTCGCTGCTATTCTCTATTTCACAGTTGTTGCCGATTACTATCGGCGGTTCCTGCTTGATAGGGGGAAAGTTCAGCTTTTTGCCGAGTGCGACAAAAAAATCGTTGTTTTTCTCTTTTAAGTCTTCGTATTTTGTATGGTAATAATCGTTCAGAATGTCGGTTTCGTCGAAAAATTTCAGCGGAAGAGTCCGTAGAAGGTCAAACGAGCAGTCAAGATAACCGTCGGGTGTTCCCATGTCCCACCAGTTTCCTTTGATATAAAAAGCGTTGAGGTTCCTTCTCGATTTTATTGCCCGTTTATAGACATAGCTTGTGATCGAAACGAAACAGCCTTTAGGAATAAATTCAAGGAGCTGCGGATTTATGACATGGATTCCGGTAAACATCGCGTTTCCTTCCGGAATTGTGTCGTATAATGACTCGTTGAGCATTCTCACGATTTTGTTCCCGTCAACGCGGATAACCGAGCGCGGATCGTCCTGCGGTGCCGGAAGGATTCCCAAAGTCGCCAGCGCGTCCGAGTGATTGTGGCTTTCAATCATTTTGTCGAGGTCAAAATTGAAAATCGTATCGGAGTTGATGACGATGAAAGGCTCTTTTTTGACGAAAGGTTCCATTGAGGCGATCGCGCCGCCGGTTCCAAGAATCTCCTTTTCAGGCAGATACTCGATACTGACGCCGTATTTGCTTCCGTTTCCAAGCGCTTTTGCGATTTTTTCGCCGTGCGAGTGGAGGTTGATGTAAATTTCCTTGATTCCGTAATGTTTCAGAAAATAAATGTTGTATTCTATTGTCGGGCGGTTGAGAACCGGAATCAGCGGTTTGGGGATGTTGTCGGTAATAGGCGCTATTCTTGTGCCGAAACCGGCTGCTAAAATCAGTGCTTTCACTTTGCTCTCCCGTTGTCGAATTCAGGAATATAGGGGGCCAGGAGCTCCAGAATTTTGTCAAGCTCAAGTTTCAGAAGTGCGTCCTTCACATAGCCGAGTGTCGGCAGAATGTACGGGACGAACCACTCTTTCCCTTTGACCTGATTGAGGTATACGAATCTGCCTGCGTCCTTCATTTTGCGCTGCAGAGTCTGGATGTAGAATGCGTGCTCGAACGATTCGTAGTCGTTGAAAAAGTATCTTGCGACATCGTTTGTATCCCAGAAATGATGAAGAAGAGAGTCGAGTTCTTCAGGCGAAAGTGTGATATATGAGTCGCGCAGCAGCGAAACAAGGTCGTAGACAACCGGCGCCATCAGCGCATCCTGAAAGTCGATCAGATAGAGCGAGCCATCTTTTGACATGATGTTTTTTGACTGGAAATCCCTGTGCGAAAAAAAGTAGGGGAGATTTGCGAGCTCTTTTGCGATTTTCAGGCAGTGCTTTTCAAGTTTCGGCCACAGATTTTTGTAGGGAATGTGGTAAACCCTTTTTGCAATCATGTATTCGTAAAAATGGTAAAACTCGTCCATGAAAAGTTTTGTGGTGAAGCGTCTCTTGTCTGCCGGAGTGTTGAATGAAGTGCGGGTGTAAAGGCGTTTCTGAACGTCGGTCAGGAGGTCTTCGGCATCTTTGATGTATTTGAATTTGTGGCTGTTGTCGTTTTCGATAAGTTTGAAAAGGGTCGAATCGCCGAGATCTTCGAGAAGCATCACTTTTTGTTCTGGAATAACTGCAAGGATTCCTGGCACTTTGATTCCTAAACCGGAAAGAAAATCCCTGATTGCCATGAAGTCCGTGAACGAATCGCCGCGCCCGAATTCGCCGGGTTTGACGTTTGCGACCCTCATCATCAGAACGCTCTCTTTTTCAAAGGTGATTCTTACATACGATCTTCCGGAAGCGTCACCGAAAAGCGGTTCCGCAAAGAAATCCAGAATCTTTCTTCCTTTGTAAATGTTGAGAAGCTGGTAAGCCAAAAAATTGGTTTCGTAGTTCATTGCTGTATCCCCAACTGATCATAAAATTCATAAATTACCGTGAAAAAATAAGGTGTTATCAACGCGCCTGCGATGAATCCTATCGGCATGAGAAGCTGTGCCAGAAAAAGTGCGAAAAACGCAGCTGCGTAAAAAACGAGCGAAAAAAGAAAGAGCGGAAACCGGTATCCGTTTCCTCTGCGCAGACTTTCAAACATCGCATCGGTCGCGAACTTTCCACCGTCTGCCGTTATGAAAAAAGTGAACATGAAGACGCTGAAAACTGCGATGGAAGGGATTATTGCGGCAACAGCGCCAATCAGAAGAAGCGGAAAAAGGATGATTGAAACCATAAAACCGTTTTTCGCATAGTTCAGCAGAAGTTTGGGCGAAGAAAAAATCTCGTTTTTGAGCCCTTTTTCGGCGCATAGGACAGAATTTGCCAGGAGAATCATCAGAAAACCTTCGAGAAGGAGTGTCAGAATCACTCCTGCCGAAATGCTGAAATGGAAGAAAACCGGAGGAACGGCGATGGCCGCGCCCCATCCCGCAAGTTTCGTGAAATTTGATTTGTACTGAATCCACGCGTGTTCGAAAGCTCCAATAAAATCGAGCTTTTCTGTTTTCTGCATCTTATCCTCCGCAAAAATGCCGAACAGAAGCGACAAACAAAACAGAATATTTTAGTGATTTTTTTTCAGAATGAAAGTTTAACCTGATAATGCCTGCGGCGGCAACAAAACTTGTTTTATTATAATATATATTTATAATCCGGCGGTAAAAATTTTTGTTCTATTTTTGTGCGGCAGGTAAACATGAGAAATTTAATTCCAGATCTCAACCAGTTGGGTTATTTTGAAATCAATTCGGACAAAAAATCCGGTTCAGTCGAAGCATCGGTGATGTTTGTTGATATATCCGGTTTTACAAATATGACAAGAAAGCTCATGTCGCGCGGAAGCGACGGCGCCGAAACGCTTTCAGTCTTTATGAACACGATATTCAATCCGCTTATCGAGGCGGTTTACAATCAGAACGGATTCATCCTCAACTTCGCCGGTGACGCGTTTACAGCTGTTTTCAAAGGTGACAACGGCAGACGGGCGATAACCGCGGCGTTTACGATTCACCGCTTTTTCACCGAAAATCCTTCGCTTTACCATCGCGGCGAGGCTTTCAAAATTTCGGCAAAAGCCGGGATTTCAATAGGAAAATTCAACTGGATCGCGGCAAAAGGCGAGGAAAACCTGAGACATTTCCTTTTCTTCGGAGATGTTGTTGACGAGGCTGCCGAAGCGGAACATCACTGCCAGGCGAACGACATCTGTATCAACGACAAGGTTTTCTCGATTCTTAAAACTGACTGCTGCACGCACATCAAGGACGGGGCTTACTTTGTTGACGAGCTTCTTGTTCCGGCTGAAGAGACTCCGGCTGTCGCAGCGCCGAAACTCGAAGATCTCGAAATTTTCATTCCGCGCACGGTTATTGAGCAGGAAATAGCAGGAGAGTTCCGCGAAGTCGTTTCGCTTTTCATCTCGTACCAAATCTCGAAAGATATGGCTGAAATCGAAAAAATGCTTGAGTATCTGGCAAGCTACGTTCAGAAATACGGCGGCTACATCAGCGGTTTTGACTTCGGTGACAAGGGAGCAACGCTTTTGGCCCTCTTCGGTGCGCCGGTAAGCTACGAGGACAATCTGGAACGCGCGATAGACTGCGTCGCCGAAATCAGGAAAAATTGTGACACAGAGCTCAGAAGCGGCATAACACAGGGTGTTGTCTATGCCGGATTCGTAGGAAGTCCGAAACGTGCGGCATATACGGCTCTCGGCGACAACGTAAACCTTTCGGCGAGAATTATGATGAAAACTCCGTTCGGCGCAGACTGGATTGCCGGAAAGGCTGCCGAAAAGGCAAAAAGTGTTTTTGCTCTCGAAAGCAAGGGCGAATTTGCATTCAAGGGAATCGATGTTCCTATTGAAGTCTTTGAAATAAAAGGACACCTCAAAGTCGAGGAGGATGATACATTCTCGACCACTTTCACCGGAAGAACCGAGGAACTTAAAATTCTCTGCGGAACCCGTGACAAATGCCGCGAAGAAAAACGGCTTTACTGCACGGCAATATACGGCGAAGCAGGCATCGGAAAATCGCGTCTCATCTACGAGGTCCGCAAAAATTCAGGACAGGATTTCAAAGTTTTTACCCTTAAAACTGATACGATTCTCCGCCAGTCCATGAATATGTTCACGAGCTTTTTCCAGACACTTTTCAACCAGAACGAAAATGCGTCGTCAAGCGAAAATCAGGCTGCTTTTGAGAAGGTGTGGAACGCGTTCGCGGCTGAAGTCGCCAATAAAAAAGAGGCTTTTCTTGCTGCAAGACCATATATCGAAGCCCTTGCCGGAATTATCCGCGAAGGTTCGGTCGTTGACATTCTTGATGCAAAAAGCCGTTACGAAAACACGATGTATGCAGTCTGCGAGTTCTTTGTCGCAATGGCCGAAACCAAACCGCTTATGATTGTTATGGACGATATGCACGCTGTTGACAGCGATTCTCTTGCCATTGTGAATGCGCTTCTCAAGGCTCTTGATGAATATCCGGTCGCGCTTTACATCATGTCAAGGCTTAACGACGACGGTTCGAAACCCGAGATCGTCACAGCGTTTGACAGATACAGCGACTTCGTCATCGATAAAATGCAGAAAAGCGATATGCCGATGCTCATTAAAAATATCATCGGTGAAAGGGGAAACAGCGAACTCAATAACTTCGTATTTTCGAGAACCGACGGAAATCCGTTCTTTATCGAACAGCTCCTGTTTTTTATGAAAGAGAAGAAATATATTCAGAAAACGGGGAGATATTACGCCTTGACAAGCAACAAAACAGAAGTGCCGAGCGGCGTCAACTCGCTTTTGGTAAGCCGTCTCGACAGGCTTTCGCAGCATTTGAAAGACCTTGTTTTCAGGGCGTCGGTCCTCGGAAACAACATTGACCTTCTTGTTCTGAACGAAATCGCGCAGGAGCAGGACAAGAAAAACATTCCGAATCTTCTCAAGGAGGGAGTCGACAAACTCGTCTGGAACGAGGCTTCGTCTCTTCTCTATTCTTTCAGGCACGCACTGCTCCGTGATGCGGCTTACTCGATGCAGCTCAAGGCGCGTCTGAAGGAAATCCACAGGAAAGTGGCGAAAGCTATTGAGAACAACTACAAGGATGAAGAGAAATTCTTCTCGACCCTCGCTTTCCACTACGAAAAGGCCGAAGAGACCGAAAACGAGATTTTCTACCTCAAAAAAGCGGCGGATTACGCGAAATCGCAGTATCACAACCAGGAAGCTGAAAAAATGTACGAAAAGCTGCTCGGTCTTCTCAAGGATGACGTCGAAATCATCAAAGTCGACCACAGTCTTGCGAATGTCTATAAAATCGAAGGAAAATGGGATCTTACAGAAAAGATTTTCAGAGAGAGTCTTGAGCGTTCGCAGAAAATCGGAGACAAGCTGCTCATTGCGACAAGCAAGAAAGAACTTGCCAACATGATGCTTCAGAAGGGGCGTTATGATGAGGCCAGTCCGCTTCTTGACGATGCCGATACTCTCTACGGGGAACTCGACAATATTCAGGGAAAATGCGATATCGAAGGTTACCGCGGGCTTATCCACTACTATAAAGGAGAGCTTGACGATGCAGTCGAGCACTTCACCGAAAAGCTCAGACTTGCGGAAATCATCGACGACAAGTCGGCAAAAGCCCTTTCTTACCGCTACATGGGCGGCGTTGCATACTACCGCGGCGACCACCAGAAAGCGCTTCAGCACTACAAAAACCAGCTCAAAATTTCAAAGGATAACGAGAATCTGCTTGATGTCGCGGTTGCTGAAAACAACCTAGGACTTGTCTATTCGCACCTCAACGACTTCAAAAACGCCGCGAAATTCTACCGGCGTGCTCTTGAAACCTACAAAAAAGTGGGTATCAGGCAGTATATATGCTACACGGCAAACAACCTCGGCGAACTTAAATTCTGGCTTGGCGAATACGACGAGGCGAGATCTCTTGTCGAAGAACAGCTTGAAATTGCTACGGAACTCGGAATTCAGCGCCACGTTGCCATTGCATACATGATGTTGGCCAACCTCAGCAAAAAGCAGGGTGATTTTGCGAAAGCTGAGGAATTTTACAACAAGGCGATTGCCATCGGAAAAGAGCTCAACGTGAACAACATTCTCTGTGAATTTTTGTATGAGTACGCTGACCTTCTCTATCTCACCGGCAGATACGACGAGGCTTATACGCTTAATGAAGAGGCCGGCAAAATGATTATCGAGGTCAACCGCGTTGATTTCCTTTTCAACAGCCTGCTTCTGAAGTGGAAAATAGTCGCAGTAAAAGATCCTGAAACCGCAGTCAGGGAAACCAAAAATCTTTTCAAAGATGATCTGAGCGACGAAAAGAAGGCTGAGATAAACTTCGTTCTTTTCCGTCTCACACACGAAGAATCTTACCGTAAAGAGGCAGAAAAACTCTTCACTTCGTTATATGAAACAGTTCCGAAAATAACCTATAAAGACAAACTCGAAATTCTCAGGGCAAAATAAATTCTTAAATCGATAACTTATTTATTTTATTAAATTTTTTGTGTTAAAGAGGGGCGTTTTGTTAGAAAAAGAAATGCCTGATTTTGTCTGCGACATAAATGATTTCTTCAACGCTCAGATGTTCGCCGATAGGAAGTGAAAGTAGTGTTTTTGATTCCTTGACTGCACGGTAGTCGGAGCAATAACTCAAATGATCGGCAAAAGCGGGCTGTTCGGGCAGAGAAAGAGGGTAGTGGATTCCGGTTTCAATCCCACAGTTTTTCAAAAATTCCCGTAAGTTATCGCGTTTTTCAGTTTTTATGACAAACAAATGCCATGCGTCAGTTGTTTCAGGATAAAATTTCGGAAGGACGATTTCTTTAACGCCGGAAAGTTCTTCGATATATTTTTCTGCGACGCGGTTTCTTGCCGCAACCCAGCTGTCAAGATATTTCATTTTGACATTTAGAACTGCCGCCTGAAGGGTATCCATTCGAGAGTTTATACCGGCAAACTCGTGAAAATACTTCAATGATCTTCCGTGATTGCAGAACATTTTCGCTTTTTGTGCAAGTTCGTTGTCGTTGAGAAGTATCGCACCGGCATCACCGGCTGAACCCAGAACTTTGCCGGGATAAAAACTGAAACCCGCTCCGTCAGCCAAATTTCCTGCTTTTTTCCCGCGGTAAACCGCACCGTGAGCCTGGGCTGCGTCTTCAAAAAGTTTCAGATTGTGCTTCAGGGCGATTTTTTTAAGCTGCTCCATATCGGCAGGATGACCGTAAAGATGAACGGCAATGATTGCTGAAGTATTCGGATTTATTAAAGATTCAACGCTTTCTGGCGAAATTGTGAAATCTTCTTTTATGTCGGCGAGAACCGGTTTCAAGTCGTTCGAGACAACCGCTTCGGCAGTCGCGATAAAAGTGTTTGCCGGTAAAATCACCTCGCTCCCTTTCGGAAAATCGTGGATTTTGATGAGCGCTGTCAGCGCATCTGTTCCGTTTCCGCACGAAATGCAGTGTTTTACACCGCAATAGTTCGCAAAATTTTCTTCAAATTTCCCGACTTCATTTCCTTTTATGAAAGAGGCTTCGGCAAAAACTGCCTGAACTGCACTGTCGATTTCGTTTTTAAGCTTTGAATACTGCTTTTTGAGGTCTAAAAATTTTACTTCCATGGCACACTACGCGTTTACAAGGTGAGTTGTCGCAAATTCCGGCTCGCTCGTGACGTTAAGTCCGAGTTTCCTGAGTCCCATTTCGTCGCCAGGAGTAGGAATGTGGGTGAGATGGACTTCGCAGCCGCGCAGATCTTTCAGTTTTTCCATGGCGAATGCTGCAGACGGGTTGAATGCCGCGCTTATCGCGATTGCCGTCAATGTCTCCTCAAGGTCAAGGCTGACGTTCCCGCGCATGAAAATATTCTGCTTCAAGTGGGCTATCATCTCCATTATGTGGTCGGGAATAAGCGGGATTTCCTTGGGAATTCCGGCAAGTTTCTTTATTGCGTTGAGTATCATCGCCGAAGCTGCATGGAGGAACGGGGAGTTGCTTCCCATAACAAATTCGCCGTTTTTGAGCTCTATTGCCGCACCGGAAAAAACGCCGTCGTTTCCTTTGCCTTCTTTGCTTTTTGCATCGAACGCAGCCTTTTTAGCGTATTCAGAAACGAGTCTGTCAGACGGTTTTGCACCGATATTTTTCATAATCATTTCAGCACGTTGAGCTGTTTCTTCGCTTGCTATGCCCATTGCGTATTCACAGGCGTAGCGGTAGTATCTCCGGATGATTTCCTGCTTTGAGGCTTCCTGAACTGCCTCGTCGTCGATTATGCCGAATCCCGCGCGGTTTACACCCATGTCGGTCGGCGATTTATATACTGAAGGCTGTCCGGTGATTTTCTCGATTATCCGTTTTACAAGCGGAAAAGCCTCAAGGTCGCGGTTATAGTTGACTGCAATTTTATTGTAAGCCTCAAAGTGGAAGTTGTCCATCATGTTGACATCCTTGAGGTCGCATGTCGCCGATTCATACGCGACATTGACAAGGTGTTTGAGCGGCAGACTCCAGATCGGGAAAGTCTCGAACTTTGCATAACCTGCTTTCACACCGCGCTGGTTCTCATGGTAAAGCTGGCTCAGGCATGTTGCGAATTTGCCGCTTCCAGGGCCGGGGCCGGTGACAACGACTATCGGTTTTTCAGTCTCGATAAAGGCGTTTTTGCCGTAACCTTCGGGACTTACAATAGTATCGACATCGGTCGGATAACCTTTTGTGAAGCTGTGGGTATAAACTTTCATGCCGCGTCTTTCGAGCTTGTTTTTGAAAGCTTCCGCCGCCGGCTGACCGTTGAAACGGGTGATGACAACAGCTCTCACCGTAATTCCGCGGTCGGTGAAATCATCGATTGTCCGCATTGTGTCGGCATCGTAGGAAACACCGAAATCGGCGCGTATTTTCCTTTTCTCGATATCGCCGGCATAAATGCACATGATGACTTCCGCATCGTCCTTGATCATCTGCAGAAGGCGCATTTTGACGTTCGGATCAAAGCCCGGCAGAACGCGCGCGGCATGGTAGTCGAACATGATTTTGCCGCCGAATTCGAGGTATAATTTGTTGTTGAACATCTTCACGCGCTCAAGAATTTCGCGAGACTGCTCCTGAAGATACTTTTCGTTGTCAAACCCGATTTTAAAGACCATTTTTTCCCCCATTTTGGACAAGCGTTGCAACTCAAAACACACTCAAAACGGGATTCAGTATATAGAAAAAATTTTTTTCAAGGCAAGGAAATTTTGAGATTTTTGTGTCAATCCAGATCGTACTTTTCAAAAACAAACGCGAAGTCTTTTCTGACCTGTTCTTCGGTAAGGCCGAACTGCTCGAGCGAATAGATGTGCTCGGTTTTGAAAGTTTTCTGCTTTTCGGACTGCGCTTTGAGTGCCGCGGCGAACTTTTCGTCTTTTTTAAGGTCGCAGAAAGAGATTATCCGCTCGAAAGTATTGTCGAAATCGGTCATAAGCTGCTTGTGGGTAAGAAGCAGGAAATTCGGCGAGGTTTTCTTTTTTTCCGCGATCTCGTCGAACATTTTGTAGTAGAAAAGCGACGTGCGGTACATGTTTTTGAGGAAACGCTGCTGCAGTTCGACAGGCTGGGAACTGTAGTTGTTTAGCGATTCCTGAACACGTTTTTCGAGCGACATCATCGAAGGAACTGCCTCAAGCGGGTTTCTGATTATCAGCATGATGCGCGGATTTTCATAAATTTCCTCGATTTTATCTACCGCAAAAAGCTGCGCGAACGACTTCGAGAACATTCTTCTTCCCGTTTTCCATATGTTTTTGCGGTGGATATCCTGAAGATACTCCGCAAATTTTTCCTGTCCGGCGACTTCGACGAGCTCTTTCTCAAATGTATCGCTTTCGTCAAAATTCTGCCAGCAGTAGAAGTAGATCCACGAGAGAAGTCCGTCGAAATAGCGCATCGAAAGGGCAATATCGTCGGTTTCCATCGAAAAAAGGTCGGTTTTGTGGATTTTCGGATCCCAGACGCCGTCGAAAGAGAGGTTTTTCACGAGCGGAAGGAAAGGTTTTATGATTTTCCGCATGAAAATCGAGGGGAAAACCATCTCCCACATCGCAAAACCGCGAAGCTCGTCGCAGTTTTCGGTGAGAAAGCGGTGCAGGAAAGTCGTTCCGCTGCGCAGATGCCCGATGAGAAAAACAGGCTTTTCGATTTTCTGCTTCGCCGCGCCGGGAAATAAAATTTTATCCAGAAACAGCGTAACTTTCATCAGTGCGCCGATGAAAGTCCTGAAAATCAGGATCCCGATGTATTTGAAGCGGAAACCGAAAGCTGAATACAAAATTTTAAGGATTTTGAGTGTCTGTGACATTTTTTACCTTTTAATTAAAGAATCCGTCAAACGGAGATGGAAAGAACAAATATGCTTACTTTTTGAGAAGGTCCCTGATCTCGGTAAGAAGAACGATCTGAGGATCGGGAGCCGGTGCCGGAGCAGCAGCTGCAGCAGCTTCTTCAGCAGCCTTCGCAGCCTTTTCAAGTTTTTCTTTAGCGGTATTGATAAGTTTTATGAAAATGAAGATCGAAAATGCGACTACGATGAAGTCGAACGTGGTCTGAAGGAAATTTCCGTATTTCAGCACAGCTGCTCCTGCATCAGTTGCCTCTTTCAACGTTTTATATTCACCTTCACCCAGGGTAATAAAGAGATCGGAGAAATTGACACCGCCGACAAGAAGACCGATGAGCGGCATGATGATGTCGTTTACAACCGAAGTTACGATTTTGCCGAACGCACCGCCGATGATGATACCGACAGCCATGTCCATAACGTTTCCTTTCATTGCGAAATCTTTGAATTCTTTCAACAGATTTTTCATTTTTCTCTCCCTTGGTTATTTGTTCAACAATCTTTTGCTGAGAACTTTTATCATATCCTCAGTCATACTGTCCAAATCGTATGAAGGCGCCCAGCCCCACTCAGCTCTCGCGCAGGAGTCGTCCATTTTGTTGGGCCAGCTTTCCGCGATACCCTGGCGGACCGGGTCGATGTCGTAATCCATCGTGAAATCGGGAATGACTTTTTTGATTGCAGCCGCAATCTGCTCCGGCTCGAAACTCATCGAAGCGACGTTGAAGCAGTTTCTGTGGATGAATCTCGAAGAATCGGCTTCCATAACGCCTATTGCAGCCTTGAGGCAGTCGGGCATATACATCATGTCCATGTATGTTCCCGCCTTGATGTAGCAGGTGTAGTGATGTTTTTTGATTGCTTCGTAGTAAATATCGACTGCGTAGTCGGTCGTGCCGCCGCCGGGAAGCGTGACATTCGAAATGATGCCGGGGAATCTTACGCCTCTCGTATCGACGCCGTACTTCTTATAATAATAGTCGCAGAGAAGTTCGCCTGCGACTTTGGTAACGCCGTACATCGAAGTCGGACGCTGGATCGTGTCCTGCGGAGTGTTGTCTTTCGGAGTCGCAGGGCCGAAAGAACCGATCGAACTCGGAGTGAAAAGCTGGAAATGAAGCTCTCTTGCGATTTCGAGAAGGTTCATCAGACCGCCGAGGTTGATTTTCCACGAAAGCTGCGGCTTCTGTTCGCCGACGCTCGAAAGAAGCGCGACAAGGTTGTAAACCGCATCAACATTGTATTTTCTGATAATCTCGGAAACACGCGCAGTGTCGAGAATATCAGCCTGCTCGTAAATTCCGTCGACAAGGGTCGGAGCAAGCTGCGACGGGTCTTTCAAATCAGCCGCAACGACATTGTTTTCACCGTAAATTCTTCTGAGTTCGGGAACAAGCTCGCTTCCGATCTGACCGCTGGCACCCACAACAAGAATTTTTTTCATTTTTTTCTCCACTAAAAAACCATAATCGCGTCCGCAGAACCGCGGACTTTTACAAAAACGGCAATATAGTCATATTTGTTTTCAGTACAAAAAAATTTTGATTTTTCATCATGAAAATTCTTCAGCGCGTACTTCTCTCCCCGGCAACACGCAGAAATCACTAAAAAATTTCAAAAAATCAAACTTTTTTCTTGACTTTGATTTTTACTTGCGTAGCATATCCCCGCTTTTTTGGTAACTGACATGAGGAAGAGTGTCATGGAATTGACAAAATACAAAAGAAAAGAAGACGTTAAAAGAGAATGGTTCGAGATCGACGCAACGGGCGTCAGACTCGGAAGACTTGCGACGGCTGTTGCAAACATCCTTCGCGGAAAAACAAAAGCTGACTACACGCCGAGCGTTGACTGCGGCGACTACGTTGTCATCACGAATGCCGAGAAGATCGATCTTACCGGCAGCAAACTGACTGAAAAGAATTATTACCATTATTCAGGTTATCAGAGCGGTATGAAATCGCTTACGGCAGCTGAAATGATTCAGAAACATCCTGATTACCTCATTCTTCACGCTGTAAAAGGAATGATGCCGAAGAACAAACTTGCGAACCAGATTATGACCAAACTCAAAATTTTCGCAGGAAACGAACATGCCCACGCAGCTCAGCAGCCCACAAAGCTCAGAGTTGACGTAACCGGCAAAGTTGAAAAAATTTAACTATTTGGAGATAAAGAATGGAACAGTGGTACGCTACCGGCAAAAGAAAAACAGCAGTCGCAAGAGTTTTTTTGAGACCGGGAAAAGGTGAAATCGTTGTCAACGGCAAAAACACCAAAGATTATTTCTACACTGACAGCAACATTATGAAAATCGACGCTCCGCTCGCAATCACGAAGACTCAGGGCAAGTTCGACATCCTCGTCACGGTTTGCGGCGGCGGAATCTGCGCTCAGGCTGAAGCAGTCCGTCACGGCATTTCAAAAGCTCTCGTTGAATACGATCCCGAAATGAGACACGCTCTCAAGAAGGAAGGTTTCCTGAGAAGAGACGCAAGAATGAAAGAGAGAAAGAAATACGGTCTTCGTTCCGCAAGAGCAAGATACCAGTTCTCGAAGAGATAATTTTTATACTCAGTTTCTCGGATTTTTATGCCCCCTCTCCTCAAAAAGAGGGGGTTTTTTTGTTTTTTGGAGGTATTTATGTTCAGACCTTACCTTTTCACTTCGGAATCAGTCACCGAAGGGCATCCCGATAAAGTCGCAGATCAGGTTTCAGATGCTATTCTTGACGCCATTTTAGAGCGAGACAGACTTGCCAGAGTTGCATGCGAGACATTTGTCACGACAGGACTCGTCGTTGTCGGCGGCGAAATTACTACTGATACTTATGTTGATATTCCGGAAATAGTCCGCAACACCATCATGGAAATCGGTTATAACGACACGAGGACCTGCGGTTTCGACGGCCACACCTGCGGCGTTCTTTCAACTATCGACAAGCAGTCTCCCGACATCGCTCAGGGTGTAAACGCCGGTGAAGGTCTTTTTAAGGAACAGGGTGCAGGCGACCAGGGAATGATGTTCGGCTACGCGACCGACGAAAACGACGATTTTATGCCGACTCCGATAAACCTTGCGCACCAGCTTGCGTTCAAACTTGCCGAAATCAGAAAAACCGGCGCAGCTCCTTTCATTCTTCCCGACGGCAAAACTCAGGTTACAGTGCGCTATGAAGACGATAAACCTGTTGCGGTAGATAAAATCGTCGTCAGCACCCAGCACAAAGAAGAGGCTGATTACGACAAAATCAGACAGACGGTTATTGACAGCGTTATCAAACCGGTTATTCCAGCGCATCTTATGCACGATAAAACCGAGATTTTCATAAATCCTACAGGCAAATTCGTTGTCGGCGGCCCAGTTGCAGATACAGGTCTCACCGGCAGAAAGATAATCGTTGACACATACGGCGGAATGGGGCGTCACGGCGGCGGCGCGTTCTCCGGCAAAGATCCGTCGAAAGTTGACAGATCGGCATGCTACATGGCGCGCTACATCGCTAAAAACGTAGTTGCGGCAGGGCTTGCAAAAAGATGCGAAGTCCAGCTTGCATACGCAATCGGAGTCGCGGAACCCGTTTCCGTTTCTGTTTATGTCAACACTTTCGGAACCGCTGCGACAAAAGAAAGCGACATCGAAAGAGCTGTCAAAAAGTGCTTCGACATGCGTCCGGCGGCGGCCGATTTACAAAAAGACCGCTTCCTACGGCCATTTCGGCAGAGACTGCTTCAGCTGGGAAAAGACCGACAGAACCGAAGAGCTCAAGTCGCTGATATAGCAGCAAGTCTTGAAAATCTGCTTTCATATTGATTTTCCTGCCGAAAAAAACGGAAAAAATCACAAAGAGTTATTGAGAAAAAATAGAAAATGACTAAACTTCATCGTTTTTGATTTTTTTATGAGGTGAAATATGAGAAAAATTTTGTTTGTTTTGGCAACATTGTTTGTTTTTTTGTCGCTTTCGGCGGCTGAAATCTGGGAAACACGCGAAGAGATTGACGTGAACGGTGTGACTGCAGAAAAAAGTGTCTTGATTTCGGACAATGTAATGAAAGTCGTAAACACTTCCCAGAGCGGCGAGACGGAGACTTATGTGGATCTCAATGCCGACAAAATCATAATAATAACCCATAAATACAAGACTTTTCAGGCATTCAGGCTCAGCAAGTATATCGAATTTGCAAAGCAGCTTTTTAATGAACTCAAGGAAAAAACGGGAAATATAGACCCGGAAAAAGTTCTTCCGAAAGTCGCGTTCGAAAAACTGGCAAACGAAACCATCGAAAAGTGGAACTGTGAAGTCTGGAATGTTTTGGTTGACGGAAAACCTTACTCGAAAGTCTGGGTCGCTCCGGAACTGAAAAATAAACAACTGATTGAATTTAAAAAGAAATTTGTTTCGGCTATTCCGGAAAACCTTATTAAATACCGCTCTGTCGACGCTCAGGTCGAAGATAAATTCGTTGAAATCGGCACAGTTGTGAAATCGATTAAATTTTCCCAGAATCCGAAAATGCCCGAGGTGAAAACAACTGTTAAAAAGATGGCTAAGTCAAATCTCAAAAAGATTGATCTGGTTATTCCTGCTGGTTACGCAGACAAATCGGCTCCCGACATGGTTAAACCTCAAACTCAAGCTAAGTAACTGTTTTTTTAGGAGAAATTGTTATGAAAAAACTTTCTTTGATTGCACTTTTCGCTTTGTTCTCAATGTTTTTCCTTGTTTCTTGCGTCAGCGATGACGATGAAGAAGAAGCTGTCGATACAGGAACCGGTGACACTCAGTCGGATACCGGAGCAGACACGACCGATTCAGGTACAGACACGACTGATACCGGAGCAGATACGACCGATTCCGGAGCAGATACGACTGATACCGGAGCAGATACGACCGATACCGGAGCAGATACGACCGATACCGGAGCAGATACGACCGATACCGGAGCAGATACGACCGATTC
>CAJOFY010000011.1:89798-108167 GCA_905233945.1 uncultured bacterium
CCGGAGCAGATACGACCGATACCGGAGCAGATACGACCGATACCGGAGCAGATACGACCGATTCCGGCACGGATACAACCGATACCGGAGCAGATACAACCGATTCAGGCGCAGACTCCGGCTCGGAAGGCGACGACAGCAACCTCAATACCGGCGACACAAGCGGAAATCAGGCTGCAAAAGGTGCAGTCGGTGCTGCCTGCACAAGCGACAGCGACTGCAAAGGTTCTTACGGAAGCGGTGATGATGAGCATACTCCTTCATGTCTTGCGGCAAAAGAAGGATTCACCGGCGGATACTGTTCTTACTTCAGCGACGACGGCAAAGCTTGCAGCAATGCTGGCGAAACCCATTATGAATATAACTCTTGGGGTGACGGTTTCTGTTATCACAAATGCACAAAACCCTCTGATTGCCGCGTAGGATACCGCTGTTCCAATAAAGCGCACCTCTGCATGCCGGACTGCAAAAAAGCAGGATATGAGTGTTTTTACGGAGAATGCGACCAGACTGACGGTGTCTGCCTTAAATAAAAAAACTTACGGAGAAAATCATGGAAAATCTCACTTTGAAAACTTTGAATGAAGCCGACCTTCAGGGAAAAATCGTTCTTGTCAGAGTTGACCACAATGTTGTAAAAAAGGGAAAAATCGAAGATCCTTACAGAATCGATTCGACTTTCGCAACGATCTGCAGAATTTATGCAAAAGGCGGCAAACCGATACTTATGACCCACGTCGGTCGTCCGAAAGACAAAAAAACGGGCGAAATCACGATGGAAGAAAAAACTTCCGTCATGCCGGTTGTAAAATATCTCGAGAAAAAACTTTCGCTCAGGATCAAAGTTCCCGAATTCAAAGCTGAAGACGCTTTCGGCTACAAAAGCCTCTGCAAAGAAGTTATGAATCCGCTTTTGGACGAACTCAAATCGGGAAAAATCGACATGATTTATCTTCCGAACACTCGCTGGTTCGCAGGAGAAGAGGCTAAAGACGAAAAAGCTGAGAAACTTGCTGACGAAATGGCTGCGATCGCCGATGTTTTCGTAAACGACGCTTTCGGTTCATGGCAGAGCCACACTTCGACAGTAAGAGTTGCAAAACGCCTTCCGGCATTCGCTGGAATCCTCATGGAAAAGGAAATCGAAAACCTGAAACGCATCTACGAACCGGCTCGTCCATTCCTTGCAGCTGTCGCAGGATCGAAATTCGATACTAAAATCGAACCTCTTTCGGCACTTCTCGAAAAAGCTGACCACCTTTTTCTGGGCGGCGTAATCTACAACGCATACCTTTGCGCAAAATACGGCGTAAAAATCGCAGGTGTTGAGGAAGAAGACGTTGCATCGGCAAAGAAATTTGTCGACTTCTCGGCTAAATTCCCGGGCAAGATCGTCGAACTTCCATACATCGTCGAATCCGACACGATGGAGGGCAAATTCGAAGGTCAGTACAGAACAGTCGCTCTCAAAGACCTTAAACCGGGAACGGAACTCAAATTCGTTCTTGACGCGGCTCCAGAAACCTTCGCTGATCCGGCAGTTGCAGATATTTTCGCAAACGCGAACACCTTCTTCGTAAACGCTGTCATGGGCTTTACACCCAACTTCGGAAGCGGCACCGCGGCTATGTATTCACTTATCGACAAAAACAAGGACGCAAACAAACTTTACGGCGGCGGCGATACGCTCCAGGATTTCAAAAAACTCCTTCCGGGAACCTACATGGCGGCTGTTGATAACTCGAAATACTACATGTTTACCGGCGGCGGTGCAGTGCTTAAAGCGATCGAAGAAAAAACTCCCGCCGGAATGGAACCTGTAAAAATGCTGCTTAAATAGTCGCTTTTTCCGGAAAAGTCGTGAAAAACCGTTTTGCCTACGTCTCAGTTCTTCTTGTTTCAGTTTTTCTCAATGTTTTTTTATACTTAAACCAAGATTCGACACCGGCTGAAGAAGATGAGGAAAAACCGTTTTTTCTCTATCCGACCGACCATTCGTCGCTCGATTTCCCTCTCACTTACGATGTCGATCTGCCGCAGTTCAGGACTTTTTCACCGCACGGCGACAATATTCTTTTTGCCGATTTCGTGATAAGAGGGACTATCGCCGATTCTTTCGCGAGAAAATACAACACCAAACTTCCCCAGAATATAGTTAAAAATATTCAGGAAATCGTTTATTTTCTTAACGGTTACAAAATCCGCTTCCGCGAAGGCGACGCGCTCACTTTTTTCTACGACGAAAAAACGGGCGAAATTCTTTACCTCAAATATAAAAATTCGTCAGTGAGATCGGTGTCGGAAGTTTATCTTTTCGATGCCGGAAACGGAGCGTTTTATTACACTGCCGACGGTTATGCGCTTCAGCCGTGCATTACAAACGGTCCGTTCAAAGGCTGTCCCAAGGTCAGATTCGTCTATGAAAACAATATTCTGGTTCCTGTTTTTGAAGTTCCTGCAAACGATGAAGTGCATCTCCCGTTTTTGGCGAAACTCATGGAATTCGACCAGTCGCGCGGCTTCGGGGGAACAATGGAACTTATTTACAGCAACTACGCGACACGCGCTTTCTTCCGCGGGCTCGCCAGCATAAATCCGGGACTTCGCAAAAACGCGCTCTACAAGGAAAAAGCGGTGATCGGCAGAAGCGGCTACATCTTCAGCGACAAAAAAAGCGGCGTCATATACTTCCTGCGGAAATTCGACAACACGATTGTTTCGCCGTTTGTTTTCCACCACACCGAAGGGCGTCAGCTTTCCGAAAAAAGCATGCTGAACTTCCAGATTCTGAGAAATTTCTATTCAAAAGCGTCGGAATACGCCAAAAATTTTGAAAAAAGTTATTTCTGATGGAGGGATAAATGAAAAAAATCGTTATTTCGTGCAAACTGCCTGGCAAAAGATATGAAAATCTGCTTGCCGACAAAAATTTTGAGACTGTTGTGCTGAATGAGGAAGAGCATAAAAATCTGGCTGAAAGCCTTGAAAAACTTAATCCTGACGGCCTGATTTCGATGCTTTCGGACAAAATCGACGCAGCTCTGCTTGCAAAAATGCCGAATCTGAAGGTTGTTTCGAACTATGCGGTCGGTTTCAACAACATTGACCTTGCATACTGCCGCGAACACGGGATCACCGTAACGAATACGCCGGGAGTTCTCACAGATTCGACTGCCGACATTGCGATCCTGCTTCTCCTTATGACTTCAAGACGCGCGGTCGAAGCCGAAAAATATGCGAGAGAAGGAAAATTCAAAGGTTGGGCGCCCGAACTTTTCAACGGAGTGTCGCTCGACGGCAAGAAATTCGGCGTTCTGGGAATGGGAAGGATCGGCTTTGCCACGGCGAAAAGGGCGAAAGCGTTCGGTCTCGACATAATTTACTGGAGCAGACGCAGAAACGAAGCGGCTGAGAAGGAACTCGGCGCGAAATACTGCGAATTTGCCGAACTTCTGAAGGAGTGCGACTTCCTTTCGCTGCACTTGCCTTATGTGCCGGAACTTCACCACATGATAGGCGCGAAAGAACTCAGAACGATGAAGAAAAGCGCGATAATTATCAACACGGCACGCGGTCAGCTTATTGACGAAGCGGCTCTCGCCGATGCTCTTGAAAAGAAAGAAATCTACGCTGCGGGATTCGATGTTTACGAGTTTGAACCGAAGATAAACGAAAAACTTATGACTCTTGAAAACGCTGCACTTCTGCCTCACATCGGAAGCTCGGCGGTAGAAACACGCTCCGAAATGGCGAGAATGGTCATCGACGACTGCTGCGCCGTTCTGAATGGAAAAACACCCGAAAATCCGGTTGTATAGTGCAAATCATGAATGTTCTGTCGATACAGGGCAGAGCTCTTTGAGCGGGCATTTTCCGCATTCGTGCTTGGTCGGGCGGCAGACCGTCTGGCCAAGTGTGACAAGTTCCTGATTGATTTCTTTCCAGTATTTTTTTGGTAAAGTTTTTTTGAGTTCGACCCTTGTTTCTTCGGGAGTTTTTGTCTCGACGAGCCCCCACATGTTCGAAATGCGGTGGACGTGCGTGTCGACACAGATTTCGTATTTGTCGAAAGCCTTGATGAGAACGAGTGAAGCCGTCTTCACGCCGACTCCGGGAAGAGTCGTGAGTTCTTCCAGAGTTTCGGGAACAACACCGCCGAATTTTTCAACAATATTCTCTGCAAGTTTTTTGAGGTTTTCCGCCTTCGTTCTGTAAAATCCGACCGGATAAATGAGTTCCGCGAGTTCATCAACTGAAAGTTTTGCCGTTTTTTCCGGTGTGTCGGCGCGTGAAAAGAGCGATTTCGAGGCTTTTGTCGTCACAGCGTCCTTTGTGCGTGCCGAAAGCATTGTTGAAGCAAGAAGTTTCCACGGAGAATCGTGCCCGGCAGCCATTAGGTCGATGACTGGAGCGTAATCAAGCTCTTTTACCCAAATTCTCAGCGCAGCAAACGCCTTGTCGACTTGAATTTTCGGATTTTTGCTCATTTTTTTGCCGATTTTTCCTTGTCGGAAAGCCAGTGTGAGATTTTTGAAACTATGATGTCGATTGCAACGGAGTTCTGGCCGCCTTCCGGAATGACAAGATCGGCAAACCTTTGTGTCGGTTTGACGAAATCGCGGTAAGCCGGGCGGACCATCGTGAAATAGCGCTCGCGGATCTCGTCGAAAGAACGTCCGCGCTGCTCCATGTCACGGCGGATTCTGCGCATAAGTCTGATGTCTGCGTCTGTATCGACGAAAATTTTGATATCGAGCATATCACGCACTTTTTCATCGTGGAAAGTCATGATTCCTTCGAGAACAACGATGTCTGCCGGCTCGATCAGTTCAGTTTCATGCTTTCTCGAGTGAGTCACAAAGTCATAAATCGGCTTGTTTATTGCTTTGTTCGCCTTCAGATCGTCAAGCTGCTGCCTGAGAAGCGGAAAGTCGATCGCGTCGGGAATGTCGTAGTTGTTTTTCTCGCGCTCGGCAAGAGTTTTTCCCGACAAATCCTTGTAGTAGCTGTCCATTTCGATGATTACGACTCTTTCATCGTTCGAAAAGGCCTGTTTGATGTTTTTGGCAACTGTTGTTTTTCCCGAACCGGATCCTCCGGCGATTCCGATAAAAAGCGGCATTGTCTCCTCCCCAAAAATTGACATGCCAATATACGGCGGAAAGTTAAATTTGCAAAAAAAAGCGGCTCGATTATATTTCCGCGGATTTTTTATTTGTGGAGAAAAAAATGTCCGAAATCAATTACAAAAACGCCGGAGTTGACATTGTCGAAGGCGCGGCGATGGTCGACAAAATCAAACCTCTCGTCAAAAACACGATGCGCCCCGAAGTTCTTGCCGGAATCGGCGGATTCTCGTCGCTCGTTTCAATCCCTGAAGGAATAAAGGAACCTGTTCTCGTCAGCGGAACAGACGGTGTCGGCACGAAACTGAAATTCGCTTTTCTTGCCAACAAGCACGATACGATAGGCATCGACCTTGTCGCTATGTGTGTCAACGATGTCATTGTCGGCGGGGCTGAGCCGCTTTTCTTCCTTGATTACTTCGCGACAGGTAAACTTGACAGCGATACCGGCGCGAAAGTCGTTTCGGGCATCGCGGAAGGCTGCCGTCAGGCTGGATGCGCACTTGTCGGCGGCGAAACTGCCGAAATGCCGGGCTTCTACACTCCGGGTGAATACGACCTTGCAGGTTTCAACGTAGGCGTTGTCGACAAAAGCAAGATAATCGACGGCTCGAAAATAAAGGAAGGCGACGTGATCGTCGGAATTCCCTCTACCGGCGTACACTCGAACGGATACTCGCTCGTCAGAAAGATCGTCCTTGAAAAAACGGGGCTCAAAGTCAACGATAAAATTGAAGAACTCGGCTGCACGGTCGCAGAAGAGTTCCTTAAACCGACAAGGATTTATGTAAAAGAGGTCCTTGACCTCATCAAAAAATTCGATATCCACGGAATGGTTCACATCACTGGCGGCGGTTTCTATGAAAACATCCCGAGAGTCATTCCGGAAGGTCTCGGTGCTCTCATTGACGGTGATTTCAAAGTGCTTCCGGTTTTCAAGTGGCTCAGAAAATGTGCGGATCTCAGCGAGCGCGAAATGTTTACGACATTCAACTGCGGAACCGGCTTCATGCTGATCGTGCCGAAGGAACAGGTCCCGGCGCTGCTTGAAAATTCCGACAGATACATTGTCGGCAGAATCGTCCGAACCGACAAAGCTGAAAGAGTCGAAATCACGAAGAGCTATTTCGCGTAAATATTCCGAAAAATTGATTTCCAGAAAAATATCACTATACTTTTGCGGTTTTTTTTGTTTGATGGAGATTTTTTATGGCAAGAGTAACAGTTGAAGATTGTCTCGAAAAAGTTCCGAACAGAATGGAACTTATAATTCTTGCGGCAAAAAGAACGCGTCAGCTGCTTGAAGGCGCGGAACCGCTCATTCCCAACACTAAAGGCAATAAACCGCCCATCATCGCGCTGAGAGAAGTCAGCGCCGGAAAAATAGAACTCGGAACTGCGGCTGGAAAACAGCGTAAGCATATGCACCGCCGCCGCAAAATTTCAAGATATATCCGCAGCCAAGACGAAGACTGATGCAAGATATTCCTTCAATAGATTCCGCTGTAGAGTCCGCCGGTTTAAAATTCAGCATACACACAGAAGTTGTTCCGTCGGGAACTGCCCGCAAAATCAACACGTTTGTCACGTCGTCATGCGGGGCGGCTTTTTCTTTCAACAGCAGGGCTGAAGAAAATTTTTCAGCTGAAGCTGTCAGGGGACAACATGAACATATAAAAGAAAAAATTTCCTCACGTCTGCCTGAAAATTTAAGTTCCGGCAATAAAAATAATATCGATTATGCCGCCGTTTATATGAAAAAAGAATTCCGCAATGGAAGCGGCAGCGGGAATGAAGTGTTTGAAAATATTAGGAAAATACTTATTCTTGATGATGCGTTACGGTAGCTTGAGACATGTCTGAAAAAGTTATTTTTTTCAATTGTAAAAAAAGTTTGACTGTCAGTGCAAAATTTGATAGATACCGCCGCTGGTTGTTTTAGGTGCTTAATTGGACAATTTTTTATAGGGTTAGCGACATGAAGTTTTTTTCAAAATTGCTTGTTATGGTTTTGATCGTAAGTTTCGTTGTTCCGGCTTATTCACAGGAAGCAGATCCGGAACAGGAACAGCAGTCAGGTGTCAACCTTAAAGTCGGCGACAACTTCTATTTTGAAGGCAACGTCAACGACAATGCCAACGATGACAAAGAGGAATCAATGGCTGAAACCCAGTCTACTCCTTTTTACAAACAGACTTGGTTCATTGCTACGGTTGCGGTCGTAGTTATCGCAGGAGCCGCGGTAGGTATCTACTACGGAACAAGAACAAGTGAGCCTGAAGGCAAAGTTATTGAGTGGGACAACAAATAATAAGGTAGATTGGAGGGTTTTATGAAGAGATTGCTTTTTCTCTCTCTGGCATTTGCTTTGGCTTTTTTGTTCGCGGCTTGTGATTCCGGCAATACCGGCGATTTCAAAATCACGCTGAAGCTTCCCATTGATTACGAAGGCAACTGCCAAGATTACAATGAAGATGAAGAAGACAGCGAAGGCAATGATTACACTTACTGCATAAATGAAAGTGACCAGGTTCTTCTTTCGATTTATTCCAAATCGGAAATCAAGGACGATTACGTTTATGCCGACCGTAAACTTATCAAAGTTGCAAGCAACAGCGGCGGCAAAGAAGAATTCATCAGATCGCTCAAAAAGGGAACCTACTATCGTTTCTTTGTCGAAGTTACCAACAAAAACGAAAAACTGAAACTTACAGGCGGTATCGACGGTATTTATTATGATGATAAAAACAACTATGATGTCGATATTTTCCTTTCAGCAGTAGGTGATTTCGTCAGAGTCGTTTCGGACAGAACAAATGCTGATTCAAACTCGCTTGAGTCCTATTTCGATGACGAGGGTTCCAAAGGTTCTGCTGCGGTTGCTCTCAAAGACGGCAACATCTACATGGCCGGAGGTTACGGATTCGATGAAGATTCCGTTATGAAGAAAGCGGTTGTCTTCAATATGAAGGGAATCTCCAAAAAGGATGTTAAGAATCTTCCCGCAAAACTTTATGATCATGTTGCGGCACTTCTTGACGACGGAAGCGAGACAGGAAAAGTTGTTGTCGGTCTCGGCATGGGAGAAGAAGACGAGCTCAACGGTTCTGTTTGGGTTTACGATCCTAAATCCGATAAATACGATGTCCTTGCTCTCGGAGCTTCGCCTATGACAAAAGCCAAGGCGATTACAATTGACGGCAGTGTTTATATTGTCGGCGGCTGCACGGAATCCGCTGCTTCGAAAACCGTTTACAAAATTTCGGCAGGTGAAAACGGCGCGTATGTAGAAAAATTTGCAGAATTGAATGAAGGCCGCTGCAACCACGCAGTTGCTGATGTTTCAATAGTCAATGTCGATGAAAACGGCGTAAAAACCGTTACTCCGAGACTTATGGTTATCGGCGGTTCAACAAATTACAAACCGGAAGGTAAAGAAACTCCTGTTGTCGGTGCAAATTTTGTCGAACTTGTAACCAAAGGTGCTTCCAAACCCCTCTCTGTTGCTGCGAGAAACGGTGTCGATGATTCCAAACTTGCAACTGGAGACGAAAGCAGCGCTGCTACCGGTCTTATTTCTCCTGCAGCTGTCAGTGTTGTAATGGATGACAGGGAAGAAAATGAAACTGTTGTTGCTGTTCTCGGCGGTTATCTCCGCAGCGGCGACGTTGACGATGCTTCATGGGTAACCAACCCGAATCTTTTCGTTTTCAGCGAAAAGGGTGAAAATGCTCTCGTTTACGATTCCAACTCGACTCCTAACGAATGTTCAAGACCTTCAGCAGCTCTTCTCGGCTCGGAAGACAAGAATGTTCTCAAGTATGTTGCCGTAAACTGCGGAACAAAAGATATCGACAGAACATCGAGATATGCTTCAGATCAGATCGTTTTCGTTCTTCAGGTCAAGAGAGTTAAAGATTCCGACCTCGGCATGGAAGTTTTCTCATCTTCCGTTAAAGATACTTTAATGAATGAGAACAAGGATCAGGACAGCAGTGCTGTTATATCCGACGGTCCGGTTGCAGTCGATGCTTTGGGACAGGTATTCATGCTCGGCGGAAAATATGTTTATCAGGTAGGCAGCTACGCAGTTCCGTAGCCGTTTGTCCGATTTGATTTAAAACGGGGGTTTTCCCCCGTTTTTTTTTGCTTTTTGGAGGAGTTGTGAGGAAATTTTTCATTCATACATTCGGTTGCCAGATGAATGTTTATGACAGCGAGCGCGTTGCGGTCATGCTTGTCGAAAACGGCTGGGAATACACTGAAAATGCGGAAGAAGCCGAACTTATCATAATCAACAGCTGCAGCGTGCGTGAAAAGCCGCTTCTCAAACTTTACAGCTGCGCGGGGCGTTATCTTCCGCTTAAAAAATCGAAGGGGACGAGGATTTTCATAATGGGCTGCGTGGCTCAGCAGTTAGGCGGCGAAATAATCGAGAAAATCCCTTATATCGACGGAGTTTTCGGTCCCGGTGCGGAAGATATGATCCCCGATGTCGCGAACAAAGGCGTTTTCCCGTTTGTTTCAAACAAGGCCGATTCGCTTGAGCGCGAGGAAATTTTTCCGGCAAGATCGAAAGGGAGTTTTTTCAGTCCGTATTCTTCCTATGTCACAGTTATGCACGGCTGCAACAATTTCTGCAGCTACTGCATCGTTCCGTTCGTGCGTGGTCGTGAAATCAGCAGAAAAAGCGCTGTAATCATTGATGAAATCAAAAAACTTATCGATTCAGGGATTCAGGAGGTCACTCTGCTCGGGCAGAATGTAAACAGCTACAAAGATCCCAAAACAGGCGAAACTTTTGCCTCTTTACTGCACAAAATTTCGGAAACAACGGCTTTGAAAAGGCTTCGTTTCATCACGAGCCATCCTAAGGATTTCGGCGAGGAACTTGCAAGAGCATTCGGCGAAATTCCGAATCTTATGCCCTATCTCCACCTTCCGGCTCAGTCGGGAAACAACCGGATTTTAAAGCTGATGAACAGACGATATACCGTCGAAAACTATATCGAAAAAATGGAACTTGCCCGCAAATACTGCCCCGATATCGCTCTAAGCAGCGATTTTATCGTCGGTTTTCCCGGTGAGACCCGCGAAGAATTCGAGGATACGATGAAGCTTGTCGATTTAGTCGGCTATGATTCGATCTTCGCTTTCAACTACTCGCCGAGACCTTTCACAAAAGCCGAAAAAATGGCTGACGATGTGCCTGAAGAAGAGAAATTCGCCCGTCTTAACGAGCTACTGGATCTCGAAAAAAGAAGACTGAAAGATGTCCGCGGCAGGTATTTAGGCAGAACTGTCAATGTTTTAGTCGAATCGGCAAGCCCTAAAGGCGACACTTTCATGGGGCGCAGCGAACACAACCTGATCGTTCACATTGCGGGTTCAACCTCGGCTGACAAAGGGAAAATCGTTCCAGTCAAAGTTGTCGAAATCCTTGAAAACACAATGCGCGGCGAGAAAATTTAATGAAAAATTCGGGGATTGCAGTAGTCTGTTCCGTCGAAACGGACGGTTCTTTCAAAAATGTAACTTTCGAGCTTCTTGGCGCGGCTCGCTCTCTCGCAGAAAAAACAGGAGAATCCGTCATCGCATTGGCTTGTGCTGACGAAAACTGCGATGTCTCTGTTTTAAAGGATTTCGGCGCGGACAAGGTTTTTGTGCTTTCCCACAGAAAAGCCGGCGTTTTTGAGCTTGAATCCGATGTTATGGCGGTTTCTTCGATAATTTCGGAGATCTCTCCTTCTACGGTGCTTTTCCCGGCGACCGATTACGGCAGGGTGCTTGCCCCCGAAGTTGCGGCGCGTCTTCACTGCGGAATTACCGCCGACTGCACCGATTTCGATATCGATGCTGAAGGGCGTCTTGTCCAGATCAGGCCTGCGCTTGGCGGCAACATAATGGCGCACATAATTTCTCCTTCGACTTTGCCGCAGATGGCTACTGCACGTCCTTCAGTCTTCAAAAAAAGAGAGTATAAAACGGAAAATTTTGAAAAAAATATAGTCGGAAACGATTTTGCGGAACTTGCTGAAAGAGTTTTAAAACTTAAAGAAAACTCAATAATTACTGGCGATTCTGCAAAAATAGAAGATGCGAAAATTGTTGTTTCGGTTGGCAGCGGCGTCTCTTCACGCGAACTTATTCAGCGAATAGGCGATTTTGCCAAAAGTATCGGCGGAGTGCTCGCCTGCTCTCGAAAAATCGTCGAGAAAGGCTGGCTTGAGCAGCCTCGTCAGGTCGGTCAGTCAGGAAAAACCATCACGCCCGAAATTTATTTTGCTATCGGCATTTCAGGTGCAGTCCAGCATCTTGCAGGAATGAAATCAAGCGGCTTCATTGTTGCTGTCAATATTGATAAGTCTGCTGAAATATTCAATTATTCTGATCTTGGTTTTGTGATGGATGCCGAAGAGTGGCTTGCTTCGGCTGAGAAATTTTTTAAGATTCGACAGGAATGATTTTCGGTTCCGGCAGAGTTACTCCCAGAATTTTTTCAAGACTGTAGGTGTTCTGCCTCAAAACAAACTCGTATTCCTTGTTTTTTTCCTCCGAAATCTGTGCAAGAGGCTTGTATTGTTCAAGATCTTCCTCTTTCATCCGCATCAGTGCCGGGCAGTTTTTCATCAAAAATTTTCTCCACTCGTCATCTGTGAAAAATTCGCTGACAAACGGTGTGTTTTTGCACTGGAACGGCTTGAAATCGTGTATGGAACATCTTTTCGACTTTAAAAAAATGCAGGCGTCATTCTCTTTTTTCATAACAATATAAGGGAGATAAGAATATGATGAGTTGTCGCCGCAGTATTCCAGAATTATGAAATCGGTGTATTTGTCGATAAATTCCTGAAGCGTCATTTTAAAATTTTCTGCTAAATTTCTGACATCTTCCGGATAGAGAAAAACCGATCCGTCGCCCGAGCAGCAGCCTCCGCATGCAGTGCATTTAAAAAAGTTCATTTTTCTCTCCTATTCTACGCGGGTAAAGTAAGACGCAGCGCGCAGTGTGTTTGAAAGTTTGACCGATTTCGAGCGGTTGGAAGCACGGACGCCGCCTTGGATCATGGCTTTCGCCTTTACGCTTCCCCAGTTAGGAAAGTCGTCGCCGCTGACGATAAGTTTTGTTATGAAGCCAAAACCACGCAAACCTGTTTCGCTGTCAATCAGTCCATTGTTAAACACCTTCATCAAGCCGTCTGCAAGGAGCAGTGAAAGTGAAGTGTCCGGGAAATTTTTGCTTTTGTCGGCTGTAAAAGTTCTTTCTTCATACCAGAAACCGCGTGCGTCGAAAGTTCTGTCTTTTAAAAAAGCGGTCTGCGAAGCAAAAAAATCTTCCATTGCTTTATATGAAGCGCTCTCTTTTTCTGGAGTAAAATCGGCAAGATAGCCGATAAAACGCATTTTGTTTTCGGTACTTGCGCTTTCAAAAAGAGATATCGCCTTTTTCAGCAGTTCAACGATTTTTTCATCCTTGTTTTTATCTTTCGAAAGGAGCGAAAACGCCTCAATGAAAATGCCCGAATATATGAAGTTTGCAGTTATCGCCTTTTCGGTGCGGTCGAAATCAAAAAACTGATACTGATATCCGATCTCTTTTTTCTGCCTCAACATCAGAGCTTCTAATTTGGCTGTTGCCGCATCCTCTTTTTCCTCTTTTTCAAGGACATATTTCAAAGCTTTTTCAGCCGCTTCGGCAAGAGCAGGATCTTCAAGGTATTCAGCCATTCTGAAAAGGACTTCAGCCGCGTAGGTCTGCATTAGAAGTGATTCTTTCGCGTTTTTTTCTTTTGCATCCGAGGTTTCGAGCTCAGTCGGGAAAGAGCCGTCTTCACGCTGGATGTTTTTTAAGTGTTTGGAGATGAGATGGAGGGAAAATTTCGGCGAATAGTCGTTTTTTTGCAGCGAAGAACCGTCAAACCACGGCTCCGCGTTCCCGTCATTTTCGGAAAACTGTGTCGTTCTGTAAAAATAGACCGAAGCGACCTCTTTCTGGTATTCATTTTTGTCAAGCCCGTACTGCGAGCCTTTTCTGTCGAGGACTGAAAGGGGGTTTGTCGAATATTCCCACGGAAGGAGTCTGATTTTTGCACCGCGGGATTTCAGATAAAGTCCGTCAACGCCGCTTTTAGGTAATGAAATTAAATATTTATCGCTTTTATCTTCAAGATATGCGTATTCTGAATGGAAATATAAGACAAGACGAAGGTTCGCCAAATCGAGTTTTTTGATCTTGGCTATTTCGTTAAAAAGTTTTTTCAGATTTTTTGCTGTGGCGGAGATAAATTCGTCTTCGTAAGTTACCGACATCGTTACGTTTCCGTTAATATCGAGAGCCGTCGCCGTAACCGTGCGCTTTTTGTCGGGAACACTGTCCGGGCACTTTTCGTTGCGGAAACATTTGATGATAAAATCGGCTTCCTTTTCAAGTTCAAGCGATCCGCCGTTTTTTTTCAGCAGGATCCCGCTCTTACCGGCAAAAAGATAGTCGAAAGCATCAAGTCTGCGAAAGTTAAAGAGAGCAGAAGTAAAATTGGTTTTTCCGCGCAGGGAACTTGGAACAAAAACGCACTCACTTTCGGAATATTTCATAGCGTGGGTATATTCAAACGAAGGTGCTTCCTCAAGCTCCGAAACAGAGGTGCAATGCTCTTTTTTGATCCGTTCGAGAATATCTTTCGGCTTCGTGAGTTCTTTAATTACGACTGCAATCGTGAAAATAATCGTCGCGGCAAGTACGGAAGCCGAAACAAATTTGAGAAATTTTTCAATGGTAATCATATCATCAAATCGAAAAGCAGCTTAAAAACGGGCTATTATGGCTTCCGTAAACGGTTTAATCAAGAAAATTTCTTGAAAGATCTGGCTAAATTTAATAATGTTACGCGCATTTTTCTGGAGGCGAAAATGAGAGTTCCGGCAGGAAAGACAGTTGATTCAAGGGCTTTTGACAAAAGCGCGATGGAGGCGGGGATCCCATCGCTGATTCTGATGGAAAACGCCGCTTTTTCCGTTTTTGAAGAGCTGCATAAGGTTGTTTCGGCGCGGAAATTCGACAAAATCGTCGTCTTTTCGGGTAACGGCGGCAACGGCGGCGACGGTTTTGCGCTGCTTCGTCTTCTGGTTGACAGAATGCCGGAGATGCCCATTTTTTTAGTTGAAACCGCTGAATTTAAGGAGCAGAACAAAGTTCCTGAAAATTCTGCGTGGATGAATAGGTTGATGCTTCCTGAAAAAGTGCAAATTGTTGATTTTAAAGAAGTTTCTGGAGACATCCTTTTTGTTGACGCAATGCTGGGAACAGGTCTCAGAAGCGAAATTTCGGGCAAAATCAGGGATGCTGTAGAATTTATAAACTCATATCCGGCAACCAAAAAATTTGTTGTTTCGATCGATGTTCCGACAGGGCTTGATTGCGATACCGGCGCGGTTTTAGGTGAAGCTGTTAAAGCTGATTTAACTGTAACGATGGGAATTTACAAAACAGGTCTTTTTGCCGGAAGCGGTTCGGACAGATCCGGAAAAATTGTTCTCGGTCATATTTCCGCTACTCAGGCTGAAAAGCCTGAAACAAACTATTTCGTTGAAGAAGATCCGCAGGTTATAAATGTGAAAGTTCCGCTGGATAGCTTCAAAAATAGAAACGGACACCTGCTTGTCGTAGGCGGCGATGTCGAGAAATTAGGCGCTTCTATAATTTCGGCAAGGTCTTTCATGTCCTCAGGCGGAGGGCTTGTGACGGCTGCTTTCAAGAAAGAGTTCCTTCCTTCGATCGCAGGGAGAATGCCGGGACTAATGCTCATCGGAAACGAAAAAATCGCGGAAGAACTTCACAAGTTTTCGGCAGTTGTAATCGGCCCCGGACTTTCGGAAATTCCGTTTGATTTTGCAGTTTTCAAAGATTTTGAAGGAACTTTTGTTGTTGATGCCGGAATGTTTGACATCATGCCTGAAAACAAAAAAGTCGTTGAGATTTTAAAAGATAAAAAAGTCGTTTTCACGCCGCATCAGGGCGAAATCAGGCGTTTCCTCAAGGCGGAAAAAGAGGAGCCGTGGATAAGCCTTGTCGAAAGGTTCCCGCTTGAAAAAAATCATGTTTTAGTCGCGAAAAGTCACGCCACTTTCGTGAGAAATACTGAAAAAACAGTGATCGTTCCGGCCGGAGCGAAGGCTCTCGCTTTCGGCGGAAGCGGGGACGCGCTTACCGGAATAATTGCCAGGGAAACGGCTCTGCACGGCCTTTTCGAAGGTGCTGTCAATGCGGTCGTAAGGCACAGAGCGGCAGGGATCGAGCTTGAAAAACGCTGCTCGGCGACTATGCACGATATCGAAAAACTTGTCGAAATGATAGGGATTACGGGGAGATAAATGGATTTTGCAAAAGAGACGTTTTTTGTGAAAAGCGAGGCCGAGACGATCTCTCTGGCTGAAAAACTGGCTGCAGAACTTCGTGGCGGAGAGCTTATTGTTTTTGACGGTGACTTGGGCGCGGGAAAGACTTTTTTCACCGGCGCTCTGTGCGAGGCGCTGAATGTCGAAAGAAAGAAAGTCGCAAGCCCCACTTTTGTGATAATGAAAAAATATTCAGGAAAATTCGATATTTACCACTGGGATTTTTACAGGGTTTCAAGCGCTGACGAGCTTTATATCGCCGATTTTCCTGAGTATCTTAAAGCAGAAAACTCGCTGACGATAGTCGAATGGGCGGATATGTTCAAAGAATGCTGGGAGGCGCACCGCCCGCTCATAAGAATTGAAATAAAATTCGGAAAAGGAGAAAACGAACGTGAAATCAGCATCGGAAGAATCAACTGAAAAACTGATTCAGGAGCTTCATGCGCCGCATAAAAAGCCGGAACTTGCGAGGTCGAAAAGACCTGAGCCGCCTGTCGTGCCTGATTTCCAGGAAGAGAAGCCGGATGAAGAAATCCATAAAACAAAAAAAGAGCAGGCTGTTGAATTTGTTAAGAAAACTTCTGTGGAAATGAAGGGGGGAGTCTCGATTCTCGCCGCATTCAAAGCGGTTGCCGGAAGCGGAAAACTCTTTTTTGCCTCGATCGGGGTTGTTCTGGCGATGCTTGTTATTTCAATTTTCCTTTACCATCAGGTTTCTTCTTTCGTGACGGTGAAAACGCTTGATTTTTTTGAGATTGCGCCTGCCACGGACGAACTCTTCTCGCAGATTTACCACGCTCTGAAAGTCTGCGGCGCATGGCTTTTCAAAATAGTGGTGAACGTTCTGCTTTTCTACCTTGCGTTCATTATTTCATATGCCCTTGTTTCGCCGCTTTACTCCTTTATTTCGATGATCGCGGAGGATGTTTATTTCGGAAAACCGCAGGATGATGCAGAACTTTCAATCGAGGGGGCTATTGAGGATGTAAAGCAGGCTCTGAAGGTGACTTTCGCCGCGTTAATACTTGGAATTGCAGCGTTTTTTATAGGTTTTGTTCCGGTTTTCGGGCAGGTGATTGCTTTTCTTATCTGCTTTTGCATCAACGCTCTGCTGGTCTTCGATTTTGTCACTTCCCGCAGACGCTGGAGTTTTGTTCAGAAGGTAAAATGGATTGTTATGCATCCGGCGGTCAGCGTTAAAACGGCGTTTCTGCCGTCGCTTGTCTCGTTTATTCCTGTTGTAAACACAATACTTACCGCATTTTTGTTCCCGGTTTTCGTGGTTCATGCGACAATGAGTTTTGCATGCGCCGAAAGAGGGGCTGAAAAAGAAGAACCGGAGGAAAAAGTTGAAGGCTGAGTCGTTCATAGGTCTGCGGTATCTCTGGAATTCGCGCCGGACGCGCTTCCTTAGCGTCATAACTTTGATCTGCATTCTCGGAATCGCAATCGGTGTGGCCGCTCTGATTTCTGTGCAGTCGATAATGGACGGTCTGCAGAACAAGATGCGTGCTACTGTTCTGGGTGCAAAAACCCATGCCCTTGTTACGACTGAAAGCGGAAAACTTGAAGATTATGCGCCGAAAATGGAAAAACTTGCGGCAAATCACGAAATTGCCGGCGTTACCCCCGTCATTTCAAGGGATGTCATAATTTCTGTAAGCGATGAGCTCAACGGTCTTGTTATAAACGGAATCGATCCAAAAACTGTCGGAAACGCGATGCTTTTCCCTCAGCAGATAACGAAAGGCTCGATGAACTGCCTGATTTCGCCGGACAACTGCCCAGAAATCATCGAAAAAAAGAAGTCGATCCAGGAATTTACTGGGAGAAAAACGGATGAAATCAAGTCGGACAATCTGCCGGGAATCGCAATCGGAGTTGAACTTGCAAAATATTACGGGATCGGTATCGGCGACAAGGTGAAAATCATCTCTCCCACAGGCGAAATGGGGATGGCCGGGCCGAAAACGCAGATAAAGACATTCGTGGTTTCGGCGATATTTTTCAGTTCGCTTTACGAATACGATTTCAACTATGCCTATATAACGCTTGAAAACGCGCAGAACTTCTTTTCAATGGGCGAAAGCGTCGATCATCTGGGGATAAAACTCAAGGATATGAAGCGTGTGGATGAGGCAGAAAAGGCGATTCTTGCCGATCTGGGCGGCGGAACAGTCGTAAAAAACTGGCGGGATATGAACAAGCCGCTTTTTTCGGCTCTCGAAATGGAAAAAATAGTGTGGTTCCTGATCATCGGTTTTATAGCGCTCGTCGCTTCATTCAATATCGTTTCGGCACTCATCATGCTTGTGATGGGAAAGAAAGAGGAGATCGCGATCCTGCGTGCTGCAGGATATTCGGCGAAATCGGTAATGAAAATTTTTATGCTTGACGGCATCATAATAGGTTTTTTCGGCACTTTCCTGGGCGCTCTTGCCGGAACTATAATCTGCATAATTCTCAGCGATATGCCGGTCAAAGTGGCGCAGGATGTCTACTACATCGAAAAAATCCCGGTCGACATGTCGCCTCTGACATTTATTGTGGCGATAGCCGGGTCGCTGATCCTTACAGTCATTGCGGCGGTTTATCCCGGGAAAAAGGCGGCGAAACTGAGTCCTGCCGAGGCGTTGAGGCAGGATTGAGATTTAGTCTTGCCTGTTTTCTATATTTTAATAAAATCCGTTGTATTTTTATTAACTGCTGAGGGAGGCAACCATGAAAAAACTGTTTTTGTTTCTAGTCATATTTTTCTCTTTTGTTTCCGTTTCTGCCGGCTGGGGGGAAGACCTCTGCGAAGATGTGACATGTTCGGGTCACGGTGAATGTCAGGATGACGGTGAAG
>CAJOFY010000011.1:108213-111223 GCA_905233945.1 uncultured bacterium
CTGTAACGGCGTTACTTGCAGCGGTCACGGCATTTGCTCGGTTGTGAGCGGTGCTGAAGTGTGCAGCTGCGAAGCGGGATTTCATGCTTCCGGCTTGAATTGTATTCTGAATGAGGCTTCAACTGTCGATACTCTTGCAATACTTAACGGAAATGACTGCTACAACACGGGAAACTGCCACTACCGGCTGATTTTCGCGACGGATGCCTTGCTCGTTGTTTTAATTTAAATTATCTTTATAATGACGATGTGTTCGGTTCGATGGCGGCAAGAGATGAAAAAAAATAATGAGAAATATGAAAGGAGTTTTTTTATGCAAACGAAAACGCAATGGTTGGAAAACTTTCGTTGTTATGCTGAAAAAATGGAAAGATCTTTATTCACATCACAGAAAAGCAAGAAAGATAAGACAAGTGAAATAAACAAACTTATCAAGTCTTACAGTGATGAAAAAATATTACTTGTTCAAAAACAAGCGATCTCTGAAAAATGGGATAATGAACGCTTGCTTAACGAAATACTCAAAATAACCTATGTTTCATATGTTGTAATGCTTGAATGCAGAAATAAATTGAGAGCTTACGAGTATATGGATTTTTCTCGTCGTATAGGTGAATTTTGGGAACCTTTTTGTAAACTTGCTTTTAAATATCCTCTCAAGAAATTGCAGATTATAGAACCTCGTAATTTTGAACAGGTTAAGCAGAATATCAAAAGAAATGCAACGGAATATATAGATTCGTTGGAACTTTCATATGAAATAAAAGAAGAACTCAAAAAACTTTATGCAATTCCTTGGACACTAGTTAATAGCGGCGGAATAGACCTAGCTTTGGATTTGCATTTTAAGCAAGGTGGAATTTGTTATAATTGCGATTTCAAAAGCGGTTTTCATTCAAATGAAAAAGGTAACACGAACAGATTGTTGCTTGTCGCCAGTATATACAAATATCTGGGTGAAAAAACATTGTTGTTCGTTAGAGAAGAAAACAATAATAATTATTTTCAAACATTGAAAAATTCAAATTATTGGGAAGTTTATTGTGCTGCTGATTGTTATGCGGCAATAAAATCCTTTACAGGATTTGATATTAGAGCATGGCTGAACAACAATGTCAATTGGGAACAAGATATTAGTCAAGAATTGAAAACTCATCTCCAAGCAAATGGTTTGCTAAAGTACTTGACATGGTGATTGATAAAGAGTATGTTGTCTTAAGGTTTGTCTTAAGCTGAATCTTAAGGAGGGACACCCATGAAAGATATTTTTTGTTCTTATTATACAAATTCAGATGAAATAACCTCATATATGGTTAATCGTCTTATGCTTTCAAACAATGATGTTGTTTTAGAACCTTCGGCAGGTGAAGGTATTTTTATTGACGAAATCTTAAAGAACGATATTCCTGTACAGATTGATGCATTAGACATTGATAAAAAGGCTATTTCTACTCTTAAAAGAAAATATCAAGGAAACAGCTCAGTCACTGTCAGAGAAACCGACACTCTTCTTGATGAACATCTTGATGCTTTTGGCATTCCAGAAATATGGCTAAAAAAAACAGATACATTGGTGGATACCCAACTTGACTGTTTTGAAATTATTGGCGGTCATTACGATAAAGTTATCGGGAATCCCCCCTACGGCGCTTGGCAGGATTACGAAAAAAGGGATTTGCTTAAAAAGAAGTATCCCGGACAATATGTGAAAGAAACTTATTCATTATTTTTGCTTCGCTGTGTGTCCGTTCTTAAAACCGGTGGACGTTTATCTTTTATTATTCCTGATACTTATATGTTTTTAAATTTGCATTCAAAATTAAGGAAACTGTTACTGACATCAACAAAAATAGAGGAAATAATAATATTCCCGTCAAAATTCTTCCCAGGTATAAGTTTCGGTTATTCCAATTTGTCAATTATAACACTTGAAAGGACGGAAAAAGAAGTTGCTCTTGACAATACTATTAGAATTGTTAAGGGTTTTCGCTCTGTAACAGAATTCCAGTCGCTATGCCTTAAAGAAAAGTTACCCGCGCATTTGTCTACATATATGCTAAAACAATCAGATGTTTTAAATTGCGAGCAGCATAGGTTTATTCTTGCCGATACTAGTGTTACTGACACAATAAATAAGGCCTCTACTTCCCTTGGAGATGTTGCAGATGTAGTAACGGGATTTTACACTGGAGACAATAAAAGATTTATTCGGGTGCTTGACGATAATGTAAAAGGAAGTAAAGGGTATGATAAAATAGATCCGTCTTTGATATTTCCATGTACTTCTATTAGTGGAATTGAAGATGTTTCCGAAGGATATGTTCCTTATGTTAAAAGTGCTTCAAGTAATCGATATTACAGGCCAAATGACGAATGGTTCGTTAGGTGGGACAAAGAATCAATAGATTTCTATAATGGTAATAAAAAAACCCGTTTTCAAAATTCATCATTTTATTTTCACACTGGAGTAGCGATTCCTATGGTCAAATCAAGCAAAATAAGAGCTTTCTTGCTTGAAAATCGTGTTTTTGACCAATCTATAGTTGGTATATTTCCTAAGGACTGTTCAAAACTTTATTATATTTTAGCCATTATGAACTCAGACATTATAAATAGTCTGATTCACACTATTAATCCTACAGCTAATAATTCTGCAAACTATGTAAAGCAGATACCATATTTTGAACCATCACAAGAAATTATGGATGAAATTAGTGATAAAGTTAAAACAATCATTGACTATTATAGACAAGGCTCAATTTCTGACGGAGAAACCTTGCATCGTGAAATAAATATTTTTATCAAACAAATATATGATAAATGTTTGTAGTTTTATACTAAATTCCACATTAAAAATCGCAACACTTTCAAAACAGACAACAGTATACGACAAAATCGGACGTGCAATCAGAAGCTGCCAGTTCGACGTTGCGCAGCCTTCAAACAAAAGGTGTATAGAAACCGAGCATGATGCATTCGGAAATATCGTTAAAAAAGAAGAAGCGGTTTA
>CAJOFY010000012.1 GCA_905233945.1 uncultured bacterium
TGTTCCGACATACCTGATGTCATCTCTTTGAAGAATGTTTCCCCCGCTTTTTTGTATGCTTTCACTTTTGTTTCGATGTCTTTTTCGGAAGTATCGTTTTTTCTCAGCAGCTCGATTCTGTGCTGCATAGTTTCATCGCTGATTTCATTGAAAGCGAGATAACATTTGAGAATTTTTTTCGATTTTTTCATAAAAATCTCGGGGTTGAGTCCTTTGCTTTCAAGATATTTGTTGATTTCACCCTTCCCTTCCTCAATCAGTTTGTAGGCTTCCCCAGGCTTGGCTTCGGAAATTTTTTTGTCAAAAGAAGAGGTTATGCCGTCGATTGTTTTTTTGTGTTCGATAAGAAGCATTATGTCCGACTGGGTTATCGTTAGATCTGAATCCGAGGCTGCCGTCTCCTCTTTTTTCGAGCACGAAACAGCGAGAAAAGCGCACAGAATCATGGCAAAAACAACTTTGCCGCAATAAAAAAAACCTTTTTTCATTCTGCCTCCGGAAAATTAAATAAAATCGAGTGAACAGCCGCCTTCCGATTTCAGTTTTCCGCTTTCTTTCATGCAGTATTTCGAGCAGCCGTCGCCGTCCATTCTGTTGCCGTCGTCACACTGTTCTCCGGCATCAAGGAATCCGTTTCCGCAGTTTTCCTTGCCATCGGTGTCGGTCATATCAGTCGTGTCACCGGTGTCAGTTGTACTGCCGGTATCGGTTGTGTCACCAGTATCAGCTGTGTCGCCCGTATCGGTTGAATCACCGGTATCGGTTGTTGTATCGCCTGTATCGGTAGTTGTGTCACCGGTATCAGTAGCTGTGTCGCCGGTGTCAGTCGTGTCGCCGGTATCGGTTGTGTCACCCGTATCAGCTGTGTCGCCCGTATCCGGATCTTCATCAACCGGGCCCGGATTGACTACTTCTTCTCCGCATGTTACCTGAGAAACATCTTTTCCAGCCATTTCAAAGGCTTTTTTTACAGCCTCGCATGCATTGATTCTGCCGTAGCCGTAGTAGTTGTTAAAACCGCTGGTGTATTTCTGGTTGCCGACTTTGTCTGAAGTCTCGACATATATTTCATAAACCTGGTCACGTGTAAGATCCGGATTCGCCGCCAGAACAAGTCCTGTGATGCCGGCTGCAAGCGGGCATGCCGATGAAGTTCCGCCGAAATCGTTGGTGTAGTTTCCTTTTGAGTCACCGAGATATGATTCACCGGCGTTGTAACCGTCCCTGCCGGTGTTGTCAACAGTCCAGATTCCGTCCATAAGGTCTCCGTAGCCGTTATCTGAATAGTCACAGCTCGGAGCCATGAAATCAAGCGATTTTCCGTAATCGGAATAGTATGCACGATTTCCGCCTGCGTTTGTCGCACCTATCGCAAAAACATTTTCATTGCCTGCAAAACCGTCTTTGGAGCTTCTTGCGTCAATGCTTTCATCCCCGTTTCCTGCAGCAAAAAGAATGATTATTCCCTTGCCGTTCCTGCCTGTCGTCGTAAGATTGGCTACAAGGTTTTTCAGCGTAGTGTTCATATCGACTGCACCGCCGCCGTCTGTCGGACCCCAGCTGTTTGAAATGATATCGGCGCCTGCATCAGCAACCCACTCAAAACTTTCAATGGCAGCGGCGTCAAGAGAGTATCCGTCCATATCCATTCTGATAGGAATAAGCGTGCAGTTAGGGCACGCACCTGAAACACCTTTTCCGTTATCAGTCGCAGCTCCCGCGACTCCGGCACATGCAGTTCCGTGTTCGTCAGGATAAACCTGACCATAGTAGGTTCTGTTCCCATAAGTCGGGTCACTGTCATCATCGGTAAAATCCCAACCGGCTGTGAATCTTCCCGTAAAATCCTCATGGTCGAGGTCAAAACCGTCGTCAACAATGGCAAGTTTTATCCCTTTTCCGCCCAAATTTCCTTTGAAAGCCTTCATAACTTCCCATGCTTCTGCGACATGAGCGTGGTCGTTGCCCGAAACCGACGTGTTTGAACTGTCATTGTGAAGATGCCACTGATTTTTGAAAAGCGGATCATTCGGTTTGTAAGCCCTTTTTTTGAGCGGAATAAAAAAACTGGGTTCCGCAGCCTCCGCAATTCTGCTTTCGACAAGTTCAGCAGCCTTTTTTACCGGGTTTCCGTCAACTGAAACAAGATACCATTCCGGAACGTATTTATACTGTTTTACCAGCTTCAATCCGTTCTTTTCGCACCATTTTACGGCATTTTCCGAGTTCGGTTTTCCGGGAATTTTCACGAAAATCATTCCGCTGACATGGACTTTGACGCCCTCTTTGATGTAAGCCGGAAAAAGAAGACCGTTTTTCTTCAAAGTTTCGGCATTTGTTTTGTCTGCAAGCTCGACAATCGAGATATTTTGGTGCTTTTTCAAGGTTTTGACACCCTGCGGCAGAACAAAATCAGCCCTTGTGAGCGAAGTTCTGATGAAAGAATAACTTGAAAAATCCTCGGTCAGCGTGACTTTTTTACCCTCAACGTAGTAGTAAAGCGTCTCACCCGAAAGAGCAGCAGAGAAAAGCAGCAGAAACAGCATGGAAACCAGTTTTTTCATAACTCAACTCCTTAAATTATTGTCTGGGAAAGCCCTTGAACATCCGCAGATGCTCGGTGAGAACGGCCGATTTCGTCTTGAAGCGCTCGATTCTCGCGTAAGCGTTGTGCGAATGGATGCTTTCCAGATGCAGTGTTTCAACCAAAAACCATTTTATTTTTGAGTTTTCCATCATTTTTTCGGAAATGTTGCGGACGACATCTTCCGCAAAAACAGGATTGGAAAACGCCTTTTCGGTGACAAATTTCTCGTCAGGGCGCTTGAGAAGCGGATAAATCTCGCAGCTTGCGCTCTCCTCGATTACAGAAATCAGCTCTTCAATCCATATAAACTCTTTGAACTGGACGTAAAGCGTGACAAAACTCCGCTGGTTGTGGGCTCCGAACGCGCTGATTTCCTTCGAGCACGGGCAGAGTGAAGTAACCGGAACGCGAAGCCCCAGAATGAAGCTGTATCCCACTTTTTCGTCACTGAAACCGCTGAAAAGAACATTTACGGAAAACATAGAGGATATTCCTGAAACCGGCGCTTTTTTCTCGATAAAGTAGGGAAAACGCAATGCCGCAAGCGCCTGCGGAGAACCAAGATGTTCGCGTGTCTGCAGCAGCAATTCGGGAATATTGTCTGTCGTTATCTGGCCGTGGAAACGGTTCAGAACCTCGATTATGCGGCTCATGTGCGTTCCTTTGAACTCGGGAAGAAGCATGACAGTAAGATCGACTTTTGCCACAGTGTGCTGAATCTCGTTTTTCCTGTCCTTTACGACAATCGGATACTCGATATCCCAGATTCCGACCTGATCAACGGTGATATTACGGCTGTCGACATAATTCTGGACGTCATTCATTGTATGCGGGCCTCAGTGAAGCGTCAGTGTGTCGGTCTAAGACAGTCATAGACTTCGGCAGGCGTTACTTCGTTTATTGTAATCGCCTTCTTCGAATCGCTGCCGTCACTGACGTCTATTGTGAAAACCTTCCAGCAGGTGTTGTTTTTGTTCATAAGAAGCGATGCCGATTTCTCCTCCGTGCCGTGCGCATAACCTTTGACAACGACAGTTGAAGGTCCTTTGGAGGTATCGTAAGCGTGGACAACAACTGTGTATTCGCCGTTTTCAGGCTTGTTTATCGTAACAGTTTCAGGTCCGATTCCGTCGATGTTGTCAATATCGAGGAAAGGATCATCCTTTGTCTCGCCTTCGACGCCCCAGTCAGGTCTTTCGCCGGAATACTGCGGAGAACAGTTCCAGTAGTAACAGTCGCTCTCATTGTCTCCGAATTCGCCTTCCGGTCTTATTAAATGAAGATCTATATCGGAATTTTTATTGTTCCAGAGCATCTTTACAGCCAGATCGTCGTCGGAAACAGCCTCGACCGTACATTCAGCCGGAACGCTGCTTATCCCCTTATCGTTGATTACGATGAGACGGACAACATACTGACCCTTGATCTTTGCCTGGAACGCGGCGCGGTTGATTTTGTTCGACGGATCACCGTTCAAAGGCGAGCCGGCGCGGTTGCTTTCATCAACAATATCAAGCGAAATTCCGCCGGGAGTTGTCGAGAAATTCCACAGATACTTGAGATTTTCCTTTGATTCTCCGTCGCTGTCGACACTTTCGCTGGCATCCATTATCGCCCACTGGTAAACAGAAACCTTTGCAGGTTCGCATTTGAGTTTGGCAGTCGGGTATTTCTCGACATTCGGACCGCATTTGAGAGGAATTCTTTTGTTTGCGTTCTTGCCGTATTCGGTAGGATCCGAGTTGATGATGAGAAGTTCGCCCGTCAGAGGAGACGGATATTCCTTGTCGTTGCGGCATCCGACCTGAAGAGCAATCTCGCCGTCCGGCAGAATCGAAACGCCAGGCTCCGGCCCGTCTTTAATGAAAAAACCCATTTCGTTCGAGCTTTTGGACTGTCCTTCCGAAATGACAACCGATGAAATTTTCAGGCTTGCAGTTCCTTTATTGTAAACCATGACATCTGCGACAAGCTCGTCAATGACATCGCTGAAAACAAGCACATCATCGTCCGGATCGCCGTCCATTGCCTTCACTTCGATTTTTCCGCTCGGCTTTGTCTGCGCGGTGAGAGGAATATCAAAATCCGGTTTGCACTTGTCGTTGCTTTTTATTCTGAGGTAACGGACCTGGTCTTTCCATGTCGAAGCAACAACTGAAATGCCTATCTCGATCTCTTCGTCGTTTTTGAGGTTGACGGAGCCGTTTTCAAGCGGATTCGACTCGATTTTGAATGTTCCGGCATCTTCATTTCCGTTTTCATCGACAATCGAAATGTCGGTAATCACAAGCGGTTCAGCAGCTTCGCACGCATAGCAGCGGTTCATAACGTAGATATACTTCGTAAGCGAGCTTTCACCGAAAATTATACCTGAAAAAAGAAGCTCCTCGTTCTTGGGTTTGAGCCTGTTGTCGGCACTTGAATAGTTGCAGTCGTGCGACGGCTTGCTGTCGTTGTCCGGCACCACGGAGCCGGAGTCGGTCTGGTCGCTGTCGGAAGCCGTATCGCCTGAATCAGCCGTTGTGTCCGAAGTGTCATCGTCGGGATACTCCTTTTTCGGATCGCTTCCGCCGCATGAAACCGCGAAAAACACAAAAGAAAGGAAAAATAAAGAAACAAGTATATTTTTTTTCATTCTATCCTCCTTACTGCCCTACAGACTGAACACATCTGAAACCGAGGTTGTAATAGCGGTAGTTCGGGAACGCCTTGTCTCTCGAGTAAGTTGTTATTTCGTCATCAAGCGATACCCAGCTTCCGCCACGGATGACCTTTTCCATTGTCGGCGAATCGGAAGGTCCTATCGGATCCGTTACAACAACATCATCCGTTCTTTTATGATAGTACGAATCGATGTTATACCACGTGTCAGTCCATTCAGCGACGTTTCCGGCCATGTTGTAGACTCCGTAAGGCGAAACACCGCTGTCTCCCCACATAACCGAAGTTACATCACCGAAAAGCGCCGTGAAGTTCGCCTGAGCCGACTCGATGTTGTCAACAGGTTTGTCCTCGCCCCAAGGATAAGTTCTCGTTGATTTGCCCTTCGCCGCCTTTTCCCACTGCGCCTCTGTCGGCAGCTTCTTGCCGGCCCACTGGCAGAATGTCGCAGCCTGGTTGTATGAAACCCAGATTACGGGGAATCCGGCATATGTCGCGTTATTGTAGTAGTTCTGATACATGATCGAGGTGACATCGTAAGGCTCGGTGCAGACACCGGCGTCCTGGCAGAGCTTGTACTGGCTGTTGGAAACCTCGTACTTGTCAATATAGTATGAAGAAAGATAAACTGTGTTCATACCTTCTGACTGTTTCATCCCCTCTTCTTCCTCCGCAAGACCTGTAGAAGTCCCTTCAGGCGCGCCGTATTCGAACTCGCCGGCAGGAATCAGCACCATTTCGGCGATACCGGCCTGATTGGCGTCTTCCTGTTTGACCATGTCTTTCGGAAAACCTATATGGAAGTTGCCCAAAAAATTCGTGCTTATCTTGAAAAGGTTGTTTTCGACATCGAGCTCATATGAATCCTTGTCAAAAACCTCGAAATTCTGGCGGTCCATCGAAAAATAGGGTTTAAGGTCGAGCTCGTCAAGAAGATTCGGGAAATCGGCTTCCTTATAAGGAATTACCACCGTCAGATTTTTCTTGAACTGAACAGCCGCCGGAGAGATGGAATAAATGTTCGTGACCGGTTTTGAAACATTGGTGAAAGCCGGCGTATCGAGTGAATAAGCCGTAATCGTCACGACATCTATCCCTTCCGGCAGAGAACCTTCCTCGATATGGACTGTAACACCGTCGACACCTTTATAAACGCCGCCGGAATTGTCGAAATCCTGTCCGATTTTCTTGTAAAGGTAATCCTCTACTCCGCATGCCGTAAGAATCGCTGCAAAAACAAGCAGGAACATGACTTTTCTGTATATTGCGGACATTATTCACCTCCTATGACGGAAATTGAGCATCCGTTCTCCGAACTTCCGATTTCCCAGCGCGGCTCGTCACCCTCGATGACCTGCGTCCACTGGGTATCGTTCTCGCTGCTGTAGCCGAAAAGCGAAAGTTTTGTCACCGGTTCTACAGGGTCGTTGCTGTAAATCGAAATTACACCTTTCTGCGTTCCGACATCGTAAGGCTTGAAGAAGACCGTTACTGTCGCCTTCTCGCCAGGTTCGATGTTAAGAGTCTCGGGAATAACGATGAAATTGGAATCGTCCGACGCGACTTTAGCCTCCATCGCTCTCGTTCCGATATTTTCGACTTCAAATTCCCAGTAATCCTCGTCACCAGGCATCGTGTCTGCGAATTTGTGCGCTCTCGACTCTATGAAAATAGCCGGGAAATTGAACGCAACCGACTGCGAATTGTATCTCCAGAGCTTTTCATCCTTAGCAAGGGGGATTTCTATAGGAATCGGGAACTTCATTTCAAGAATTTTGATAGTAATCGTTACCGTAAAAATAACCTCGATATTGTAATAGGTCTTGGACTCGTAGAAAACCGGAATTTCCATAACAGTTCCGACGACAGGCGGTTCGATGACCAGATACTGGTTGTCGGTAAAAATGCTGCGTTCCTGCTTTTCGTCTAGACCGATCCTGCTTCCGAACATCTCGACGTACATTTTGCCGTCAAGCTCGAAGTTGAAGTGGATGAGACTGCAGAGATCGCCGACTATAGGCAGTGTAAGACCGCAGCTGCCGCCTACCATCTCTGCAAGGGTTCCCTCGTAAAGCTGGAAGTGGTCAACGCTGTCTTCCATCGAAACCGGATTATCGACGTTTCCGTCAAGCAGAAACGGCTGATAAGTTTTTTCATCGGCAAAGCTAAGATCGAAATTGAGCCATTTGCTGAGTTCATTTTCATCGCCGGAGTAGCAGTTTTTCCACTTGGCCTCCATGTTTATACCGTAGAACATATCGGCAGTGCCGCCGTCCGGCGCCCCCTCGAAGAAGACTTTGACAGATTCCGGCCACTGCGCTTTGGCTCTCCCGTGCATCTTTGCGCCCATCTCCGCACCGTATTCGACATTGAAAAGTATGCTGAGAGGAATAAGTCCGCCGCATCCCGGCAGCCATTCGCCGGTTCCCCATTTGTTGTGAGGAATAAGAACATCACGGTATTCAAACTCGATTTCATCGGAATACTGCTCGTCGTAAACGCGCCATTCTTCGCCGTCGCGGACAATCTCGGCTTCAACCGAAACGACCGTCAGAAAAAGAACCGCTAAAAACAATGAATAAACAATCTTTTTCATCGCAGCACCTATATTACTCTGTTACATCTCTTGCACATCTGAAACCTATCGAATTCGAGTTATACTGCGGATTTACGCCGCGTCTGTAAGTCGAACGGATAAGTTTTCTCGACGTTTTCCAGCTTCCGCCGCGGACAGTTCTCTGGTCGCCGATAGGAAGCGGGACACCGCCCTGGAACAGGTCGGAATAGTAGTAGAATCTCGTTGAAACCCACTCTTCAGCGTTTCCGGCCATATCGTAGGTTCCGTTAGGACTCTTCGCGTCTTTTGTGTTGAACGCATCGTATTTTGAACCGTTGTAGTAGCCTACCGGGGAAACATGCGGTTCCGGATAAGCGATAAGAAGATCGTCTGCGGAGACAAGCGACTCAAGTTCCCGGCTCGGTTCATACGGATCCGTACTTCCGCGGTAATTCGCCTGATACGGCATATTTTTGTTTTTGGTAAAACTTATGCTCTCGAAAATCCCGTCGATCAGACCGCCCTCTTCCCACGGAAGATCGGAACACTCCTTCGTGCACTCCTCTTCCGATGATGACGGACACAGACAGTCGCTTGAAACTCTCGCGGCGTACTCCCACTCCTCTTCGCTCGGAAGCCGTTTGCCGATCCACTTGCAGTAAGCGTTTGCGGCATACCAGCAGATACTTGTGACAGGCATTTTGTCTTTTGCACCCGCCTTGTATTTATCACCGCTGAATTTTCCGAACCACTCCTCGAGATACTTCTCGTTTCCGTAGCACTTCTCAAGTCCGAGTTCGTCGTCTGTCCTCATCGCATTTTCGGGACGCCACAGTTTGTTTTTCGAATCGTTAAGGAATTTTTTATACTGCGCGACAGTAACTTCATACTTGTCGATAAGGAAATCCTTTTTCATCGAGACTTTGTGTTTCGGTTTTTCCATAACGAATGCCGCATCGCTTTCGCTTCCCATAATGAACGACTTGCCGGCAGCGTTAATCGCTATCATGCAGCCGGGAATATCCTCATCGTTGCAGCGGCAGGAGTCGTTCGGGCAGACATACTCTTCGGTAGGATAAGGCTCGGTTTCATCTTCAGGATCGGTATCTTCGGACTCTCCGGACGTTTCGTTGAAGTAATAAATATCCTCACCTGTGTTTCCGAGGTTGAAAATCTCGTCCGTGAAATCGATTATCGGCTGGTCAATGCCTCTGAAAAGTTTCAGAGTGTCCGCCGGAGAAAGTTTCTTGAAGACAAGGTCGGTGACTTTCTGAAGCTGAAGCATGTAGGAGTCGCTGTTTGTCGCCTGACTGACATCCTGAAGGAACGATTTGCTGCTTTTCGTGTCGCCTGAGAACGAGTTTACGACAACTTCCATGACTTTTATGTAGAGGTCGTCTTTGTAAAGATTTGTCGAGAATGAGTTTTTCCTCGCCTTCATAAAATCGTTCACGCGCTGTCCGACGCCTCTTTCGCGGATTCCTCTCGCCACGACATTAACCGGATGACTGGCAAGCCCTTTGTTGACCGTCTTGTCGTAATTTATCAGCATATTGAGGAAGTTATCGTTTACATCGGCTGAAATCATAACGATCGGCAGCATTATCTGGGTGAAGTAAGTCGCCCAGATCGGATCCATCGCCCTGTTCATCAGGTTTCCGCTGTTCTGCGCCGGAACGTAGCTTGCAAGAAGCCCTTCCTTTATCTCGTTGTTCTTGTAACGCAGCTGCGTTTTTTCGGTTTCCGTGGTCTCCTCGAAATATGACGCTATCTCGGAAGCGATTCTGTTCGGCTGCCCTTCGACAATCAGCTTTTGCGTGAGATATTCCTCATTCTGCGTGACGTAAGTCTGGATGAGATATTTCAGAGTCGGCGATACGTAGTGCGTCGGCGGGACCATAAGAGTCGGCATGGCGTTCTCGTCGATTCCGTCATCACCGACATCAGTCGGAAGAAGCGGTTTAACCGGCATAGCGTCAACATAAAAATAAGCCCATCTCGGACGGGAGTTGTAAGTTTTTACCGAAGAACCGTTTTCATTGAAATATTTTACAAAAATCTGGTCAACTTCCTCGTCACTTTCCTCTTTCGGAAGCTCCCTGAAAACTGAGTGATGGAATGTTTCCGTTTTGTCATCCTGTGTCACCGTAAGGTCTCTCTGGTAATTGCGTGGCTGAGCCTGAGCCGTTTTCCCGTCCTGATCCGTTCCCTGATTTTCGATGTAGGAAGCGGTTTCGGTGTAAAGCTCATCAATTGCCGCAGCAATTGCATTCTGAACGTCAAGGTCGCCGGCAACAATAATGCTCGGAGTGATGTTGACCATCTTGTCCTTGAGTATTCTGATGAGTGTTTTAGTCGCCTTGAGGCTGCGGATTCGTTCAAGAAGCGCCGCATTGTAAAGCGGGTTTACAGTCGTCGCGATACCGGGCTGCAGGAAAATCAGAGCCGCCGCTGTTTCGCGGACGCTGAACTCGATGTGTTTGCGCTTGAAGTAATTTTCTCCGTTCGACGGGAAAACAGTAAGCATTATCGGCACATTCTTGCTCTCGTCCTCATAGTTTGTCTTCAGCGTGAAAAGCGTCGTTCCGACAACATTGGAGCGGACCCAGAAAGTTCCGTTGACCTCATCTACATTCTGGACGATGTTGTTCCTGCCGTACTGAACCTGAAGATTCGCGTAAGGAATAATGAATCCCTGCGGCAGACTGACACGTCCCTGATAGAAAATCTTGTTTGAAACATATTCGATTCCGCCGAATTCCTCTTTTTCATCGAGAGGATTTTTCGGCTCCATCAGGTTGTTGACACATTTCGCATCGAAGCACTTTTCTCCGAGTTCGCAGTCCTCAAACGAACTGCATTCAATATCGAAATGGCTGAGTTCCGGTGAACAGGCCGAAATAATGAGCAGAAGCAAAGGTAAAACCGTAAAAGTGATTTTTTTCATGTCGTTACCTCATTACATTAAACATAACGGAAAGGTGCGCGCCGCCCTGGAAAAGCTGCTCGCTGCGGTCAAAACCTCTGAATGAACCGTACATTTTCAGGTACGTGAAGTTGCCGCCGACTCCGAGGGCGATATATTCCCAGACTCTGAAAAAATAGTCCAGATCAGCCGAAGCGTAAGGACCGCCGAAGAAGCTCAGAATACCGTTCGGACGCGTACGGTCGGCGATTTTTTCGATTCCGCCGATAAAACCTGCCGATGCAGTGATCGCACTTCTCGTCTTGCGGGTTCTGAGACCGTGGATGTAGTATCTGAGCGCGATTCCGCCGCCGTAGTAAAGGTTGTCCCTGTCGAGCGACAAAGCCCTGCCCTCAAGTCCGACAACCAGATCCTGAAGCGCCGCCACATTGAGTTTCAGCGTATAGTTTCCGATTATATCGAAGTTTTTGAAATCGCCGCCGCCGCCGCCGACACCGCCTGCAAGCTCGATTGAAAGCCTGTAAGTATACCATTTTTCAAGGCGGACGTCGTCTTTGGGAACCCAGCCTTCCTTGCCGAGGAACTCGACTTTGTAGAAATCGTTGACCTCCTCAATGATAACAAGATCGTCCTTCTCGTAAAGCTCGAACAGCTTTTTGGAGCGGACTGAAGCCTCGGTATAAAGGTAAGTCGAGACGACGACTTTGCCGAGATCAGGCTCTTTGTGGCGGTGCACAACGCCTTTTTCACGTTTTTCGACAACGAAATCGTCTTCTTCAGGATCTGGATAAACACTTTGTGAACCGCCCTGAACAAAATCGTCATCCTGTTTTGACGTTTTCGCCGGAGCCGTTTTAGCGAAAGGATCCTCCTCCGCCTTCTCCTCTTCCTCTTCACCTTCGCCTTCTTCGGAAGCGCTTTCCTCCGAAGATTCAGCCGAACTTTCCGATTCGTCTTCCTCGGCAGCGGATTCTTCTTCCTCATCATCTTCGTCGTCATCGGAAACGGCTGCCGAACTCAAAGCGGAAAAATCGGGAATAAGTGCCGAAAGCCCGAAAGAAACGAGCAGCACAAAAAAAGCAGTTAAAAATTTCTTCTTCACTTTTTCCTCTAATATTTCAAACACAAAAACAACCTGCAAAAAACAGACCAGATATAATAATATAAAACAATTTTTTTGCAAGAATAATCGTTGCGCCGCCGTCGATATTTCGAGATTTCGAAAATTCGATATTTCGACAAAAAATCAGCGGCGCCGAAAAGAATTATTTCTGGATTTCGAGATATTTTTCAAGACCGAGTTTGAGGACGTTCATCGCTCTCTTCGTCTTCTCTTCGTTGAGGACGAATGCGATTCTTGCTTCGTTTCTGCCGAGTCCAGGAGTCGAGTAGAAGCCTTCAGCCGGAGCGAGCATAACGGTTTCGCCGTTGACGTCGAAATCGGTGAGAAGCCAGATTATGAAATCTTCCGCGTTTTTGACCGGAAGTTTGATTACGATGTAGAAAGCGCCGTTCGGAACTCTGTATTCAACGCCTTTCATCTCTTTGAGCGTTGCAAGGACTGCGTCTCTTCTTCTCTTGTATTCGCCGACAACTGTCTCATAGTATTTGTCGTCAAGGTCAGCCGATTTGACAGCCATCATCTGGTCGATCGTGGGCGGGCAGAGACGAGCCTGGCCGTATGCGAGGGCAGCTTTCATGATTTCCTTGTTGTAGCTTACGAAAGCGCCGATTCTTGCGCCGCAGGAAGAGAATCTCTTTGAAATACTGTCCATAACGACGACTCTGTCCTTCGCCTCTTCGAAGCTGAGAAGGCTTACATGTTTTTCGCCGTTGAAAATGAATTCACGGTAAACTTCGTCTGCGAAAATGAAAAGGTCTTTTTTGATCGCGAGCTGGACGATCTTCGAAAGTTCTTCTCTCGAGTAAACCTTTCCTGTCGGGTTGTTCGGGTTGCAGATCATGACTGCTTTGGTGTTCGGGGTTACGAGCTTTTCGATTTCTTCGACTGCCGGAATTTCCCAGTCGTTGTCGATTTTTGTCGTGATCGGAACTATTTTTACGCCGGTTGCGGTCGCAAAACCGTTGTAGTTCGTGTAGAAAGGTTCCGGAATGAGCACTTCATCGCCAGCGTCGAGGCATACTGTGTAAGCCATGATGATCGCTTCGCTTCCGCCTGTCGTTACCATGATGTTCTCTCTGGTAAGCGGAATGTCGTATCTTGCGTAGTATTTTACAAGTGCATCCTGATATTCGGGAATACCCTGGCTCGGACCGTAAGCGATGACTTTTGTCTTGATTTCATTAAGAACTTTCAGCATTTCTTCGGGAGTTTCGACATCGGGCTGACCGATATTGAAATGATAAACCGTTTTGCCTTTTGCCTTCGCGTCGTTTGCGTAAGGAGCAAGTTTTCTGATCGGTGAAAGGGGCATCGACTGTCCTCTGACGGAAATGTGTCTCATTTTATCCTCCAAAAAAGTTAAAAAAACAGAATCGACGCCGTTGTAGCACTTAAAATAGCAAAAGCAAGAAAAAGACTCTTGACGATTTTCCTCCCCGTGCTATAAAAACTGCGGTTTTCGGCTCATGGAGAAAAAGATGACTGTTCGACCCGAAATAACGGAATTTATTAAAAAACTTGAAGAAAACAGAAACCTTTCGGACGAAGGGCTTTCCGTTCTGATTGAAAGCGAAGAGGCAACAGAACTTCTCGGGACCGCGGCAGACAAAGTCAGGAGAAGAGTTTACGGTGACGCCGTTTATCTTCGCGGACTTATCGAAATGACGAATTACTGCCGCAACAACTGCTACTACTGCGGAATAAGACGCGGGAACACCGATGCAGTTCGCTACAGACTCACCGAAGAAGAAATCATGGCGTGCTGCCGCGAAGGTTACGCTCTCGGTTTCAGAACTTTTGTCCTTCAGGGAGGCGAAGATCTCTATTTCACCGATGAAAGGATGTGCAAGATCGTTTCCGACATCAGAAAAACCTATCCCGATGTCGCGATAACGCTCTCACTCGGCGAAAAACCGCGCGAAAGTTACCAGAAACTGTTTGACGCAGGGGCGAACCGCTATCTTCTGCGCCACGAAACTGCCGACAATGATCATTACCATAAGCTTCATCCGGCTGAACTATCGCCCGAAAACCGCAAAAGATGCCTTTTCGACCTCAAGGAGATCGGTTATCAGGTAGGTTCCGGCTTCATGGTAGGTTCCCCTTTCCAGACTACGGCAAATCTTGTTGCAGACCTCCGTTTTTTGCAGAAACTTGACCCCGACATGATAGGGATCGGTCCTTTCATTCCGCATGAAAAGACGCCTTTTGCCGACAAAAAACAGGGTGAGCTGACACTTGTTCTGAGAATGGTTTCGATACTGCGTCTTATGTTCCCACACGCACTTCTTCCTGCGACAACTGCACTCGGAACGATTCATCCGCAGGGGCGTGAAATGGGACTCAAAGCGGGAGCAAATGTCGTCATGCCCAATCTTTCACCTGTTTCGGTGAGAAAACTTTACGATTTATACGAAAACAAAATATGCACGGGCGAAGAATCGGCTCAGTGCCGCGGCTGCTTAGAGATGCGCGTCACGAACGCCGGCTATCACATAGTCACGGATATCGGAAACGTAAAAAGGAGTGAAAAATGAATATCAGTCAAGTCCAGCAGGAGATCCTGCGCCTTAAAAAAGAGAAAGACATCTGCGTTTTAGCGCACAGCTATCAGGCAAGAGAAATCACCGAAGTCGCCGATTTTACAGGCGATTCCTTTCAGCTTAGTGTAAAGGCAAAAGACGCGCCGCAGAAAACCGTAATCATGTGCGGAGTGCGCTTCATGGCTGAAACGGTAAAACTGCTTTCGCCCGAAAAAACAGTCTATCTCGCAAATCCGACGGCAGGATGCCCGATGGCGGAGCAGATGGACAAGGATATAATTTCCGAAGTGAAAAAAACTTATCCCGATTATACCGTCGTAGCCTACATCAACACGACGACTTCGCTCAAAACGATATGCGATGTCTGTGTAACTTCATCTTCGGCAGTAAAAATCGTGAAAAAATTAGACAACAAAAATATTCTCTTCATTCCCGACTGCAACCTCGGCGCTTTTGTCGCGAAACAGGTTCCCGAAAAGAATTTCAAACTTCTGAACGGCGGCTGCCCGACCCACGCGAAAATTTCGGCTGAAAGCGTCCATCAGGCAAAGGCGGCTCATCCGAATGCGTTTGTTCTCGTTCACCCCGAATGCAAACCTGAAGTCACAGAACTTGCCGACTACATCGGTTCGACCTCTGGAATAATGGATTTCGCGAAAAAATCGGATCACAAGGAGTTCATAATCGGCACCGAAATCAGCATCGTAGAGCATTTGTCATACGACTGCCCCGAAAAACGTTTTTATCCGCTCGCGCAGAATCTTATCTGCCAGAACATGAAGGCGACGACGTTGATCGACCTTTACCACACTGTTCAAGGCGTTGGCGGCGAAGAAATCACACTTGACAGCGACACGATCGAAAAAGCGCGCCGCTGCATCGACAAAATGATCGAACTCGGCTGAGAAGAATCTGCCGGCAAAAAGTAAAAAAACGCCGCATCTCAAAACAAAAAAGGATTAGGGGAACGCATTTCAAAAATTAAATTCAGATATTTTTATTGAAAAAAGAACCTAAAGAAGCGTTAAAAAACGCTGTCGGGGAAAAAACCGAAATGCACCTAAAACGGTCAAAATCGGAAATCCGATTGAGGTCCCCCCACGTGATAGAACGGTCAATAATAGCAGTTAAAATTAAAATTTCAACTAAAAAAATTATTTTTTTTATTTTTTTCAAAAAAAGTGGAAACCTGATGCATGTTCGCGTATTCTTTACAGGTTTTTTTGATTCGGAGTTACAAGATGAAAAATTCTATTGCCGGTGGCAATGCCGAACAGACGGTGTTGAAACTAACGGAAAACATTTCTGTCACAAAATTTTCGGAGTCGGTATTTTTTGCCGAGGCCGACGGAAACTTCGTCAAACTTGATTCGTTCGAGCAGCAGCTCCTTTCAGAATTTGACGGAAAACACTCTTTGGCGGACATCACGGCGTCAAGACTGGAAAAAGGCGACACTTCGGTTTTCGAGAGGCTGATAACGCTGATTGAAAAACTGAACGACAAAAACCTGCTCGCTCCGGAATGCGCCGCGGTAATAAAAAAAGAAAAGCCTAAGAGCAGAAACATTTTTGAAAAAATTCCGGCGAAGAAAAAAATCAAACCGTCGCCCGTACCGGTTATGGCCGGGAAACTTCTGACTTCGATCCCGTTCTTAATATTTCTCGTTCTCCTTTCCGCTGCGGCATTCTTTGTTCCCTCGCTGAAAGGCGTCAACATCTTCACCTCGATAACACAGGGAAGTTTCGGAACCGGCGGAGCATATCTCTTCGCGATTTTCTTCATTATAATTTTCCTTTTCATAATCCTGTCGCTTCCGGCTGTATGTTCGGCAGCCGCGCTGCAGGCTTACGGTATATCGCCGACCATCGCCCTCAAATTCAAATACGGCTTTTTCTACCTTTCGGCTTCCTCCGCACAGATTATCGGCAAAGGAAAGAGCGCGGCGCTCAAACTTTACGCAATGCAGCTTCTTCTTCCTTTCGCAGTCTCCGGCATTACCGCGCTGCTCTGGAATATAGGAGTCGCCCGCCCGGCCATGGCCGTAATGAACGTGATTTCCACCGGATACGGCATAATCGCACTTTCCCCTATCGGAAACTCGCCGCTTTCAATGATCCTCGATTTTTTCATCTCCGGCGACAGAAAATCTTTCAACTATATTAAAAAACACTTCATCAAGGACACGTTCTTCACTTTCAGGAAACTCTCCCGCGAAACAGACAGAATGATCATCGTCTCAAGCCTCGGGCTTGTCTGGATCTATTTTGCATACAGCTATTTCTGGAGCGTTGCGAAATCGACCATGAGCTATATTTTTTCCGATTTTTACAGCGCCTACACGGCAGGGGAAACAGGTTCGATGATTCTGATTGCAATCACGATCCTTTTCATAATTCTGCCGGCTGCCGCTGCACTCGCCGGATTTCTGACGATAGCTTTGGGAAATGTCGGAAGCGTTGTCGCGACGCCTCTTGCAAGAATGCGTGATATTGCCGGTAAAATCACCGCAAAAACAGTTCCTGCAACAAGCGAAATCATAGAATTTCTGAGGCAGATTCCGCTCTTCGCCGAACTGGAGGACAGCGAACTTTCAGAACTCTGCAAACACATCAAACTGCGCCGCTTCATGAAAAACTCGGCCATCATCCGCCAGGGCGACAAGGGCGACAACTTCTATACTATCGTTTCGGGAACAGCCGACGTTGTGGTTTCGGAAGGAAACGGAAAAGAAAGAACTGTCGGACACCTTTCGACAGGCGATTCTTTCGGCGAAACGGCGCTGATCGAAAAAATTGCGCGCACGGCAAGCATTGTCACAACATCTCCAGCCGCCGTTTTTGAGATAACCCGCGAAGGTTTCGAGAAATTTCTGGCATCCGACTCCGAAAACAGGGAAAAACTCACAAACAAAATCCGCCTCGGCAAAATGCTTCTTGCCTCTCCTGTCTTTTCGTTTATGAACCAGAAACAGACAGCGTTTCTGATAAAGAATCTCAAACCGGAAAAAATAAAACAGGGAACAGTCATCTTCAGACAGGGTGACGAAGGCAACCTTTTTTACATAATCCAGGAAGGAAAAATCCACCTCGAACGCTTCGAAAACTCACTGAAAACTCTCGATATTATACTGACACCCGGCAATTTCTTCGGCGAAATGGCGCTCGTCAGGAACATCCCGAGAACTGCTACGGCTGAAGCTCTGACAGACGCACTTCTTTTCTCGCTTGACAAGGAGAGCTTCTACGCCATCATAGGAAACTCCATTTTCGCCGGAAAAGAGTTGGATTCACTTATAAACGAAAGAGCGTCACAGCTTGGAAAGGAGGTATTGAAATCATGTTCGCGAAACTGATAGGAATCTGCGCAACCATATTTATCCTCGGCAAAGTCGCAGGAATAGGTGAAGAACAGATGAAATATTTCACTGACATCGCAAAAATCACTTTGACACAGCACGAAGTCAACTCAATCGCGCATCAGATCTACGGCATGACTATCGTAGACGGCAGGATTCCCGACCAGAGCAGCGAAGAGTGGGCGAAATACATCCGGGCAAACATGAAAGCCGACATTCCCGGAAGAGATCCTGCAAAAGACTACTGGGACACATTCTACGAAATCCGCGAAGTTGACCAGGTTCCGGGACTTTCAAAGGAAGGATTTATCGTGAAAAGCTGCGGTCCCGACACTATGGAAAACACCGAAGACGACATAACTTCAGGTTACGAGTATAACCACTGAAAAGCTCTATCTGCACTCTGCATAAACTCCGGGTGTTCCGTTTTCTACATCTGACTGGCAGTTTCTGCCGCTTGTATCAGCCGTAAAAGAAAAACCCTTGTCGGTTTTGAAACCGCCCGGATCGGCTTCTGCTGCAACTGTTCTCGCCCCGTCGATATCGCATAAAATCTGGACAGATTCGCTGCCGGTAAGTCCGGCGTCGGCAATTGTGGTGTCGTCGACGATGAGCCAGAGTGCGTTCTGCGGCAGAATGTCGGCGAAAGCGGCTTCGTTTCCGGTTATTACGGCGACTTCACCGGAACGAAGTATGAGGTCGTCACCTTCATTTTTAGCGCTGAGAGGATCGACTCCTTTTCCGTCGTTCTTGTCATCGATAAAGCAGCCTGAAAGATCGAAATCCATTGCGCTGTAATTGTAAAGTTCGACAAATTCCCAGCTTTTCTGCGGCTCAAGCGACGGAGTGTGCATGATTTCAGAAATCATTATATGCGGCGAAGCCTCATCGGTTTTTACGCCGAAAGTACGGTTTACTTTCCCTGTTTTTGTGTAAATTTCAGCTTTGACTTCATAAGTTTTTTCTGGTTCTAGCCCATCAATAACGGCAGTACAGCCTTTGCGGCATATAAAATAGCTGCTTTCAATTGCGAGCGCGATTACGGTATTGCCTTTGACCGAAAGGGTAAAAGTCGTGTCCGTTGCCTTTGATTCAAAAGTCACATCTGACTCCTCCGGCGCATCTGACGGCAGTTTCACTTCGATATTATTCAGTTCATAATCGCGGCTCAAAGATCGTGCCTTCAGAATCTTCAATGAATCCAGCGGTTTGTCAAAAATAAAAACATACCACTCATCGAGTTTCATCATATCTTCCGGTTTCGGCTCGACATCTTTGATTTTGATTTCGACAGAGCTGTCAAATTTCACGGCGACTGCCGCGCTTTTTGAGTCATCCGGAATGATTTCCGCCACTTCTGGAAGTTTTATGCCGGTTTCATAAACAAATTCCTTCACCTCTTTGTTTTCGGAAAACTGCTCACCTGTCATCAGAGGTTTGTTGTCAATCGATTTTAGTGCCGAAGTAAGCGTCACAAACAGATTGTCCTCGGCAGGAAGCGGCGGCAGAATTTTTACCGATTTGCCTGAAACCTCGACGGAATCAAGCTCTCCCGCATTTTCCGACGAAACTGAAAAACCTTTGATTGAGTTCGGATTAACCACCATATTGAACTTGAAAACTATCGTCTCCTCGGGGTAGTAAACCCGTTCTTCAGGGTATTCCGTGCAAATAAAAGGCTCGTAATCATTCGGTAGCGGCTCATCAATGCCACAGGAAACCGTTAAAACCGCAAAAATCGCTGAAAAACATAACTTTTTCATTGTTTTTTCCCGCATGTATAAAGATCAAAACCGGCATAGGAACGAAGCCAGCCGTTATTTTTTTTGTTGATTATCCTGAAAACAAGCATCTGCTCCTCCGGTATTCTTATTTTCAGGCTTTCGACAGCATTCATCATCGCCGAAAAATAGTAGACGCCGCTTAGCCGGTCAATCATTTTGATCCGCATCAGATAAAGTTTGTGCTCCTGCTCGCCGAACCTGATTGTATCTGGGTTATAAAGCAGTTTTTTGAGGTCGAAACTGATTTTTCCGCCCACTTCGTAGGATTTAAGGTCGCCGTAAGTCGTGTTGTTGTCGTCGGGACCGACTGTAATGTAGTCTTTTCCGACCGAAATATTGTTTTTCTGGTAAAGGTAAAGTTTTTCATCGCTTTTGTACTTGCCCCAGAAGCTCACTTCGGGCAAAAGACCTGCGACACGGGTGTTTTTACGCGCCGAAACGACAGCTTCTTCAAGGTCACTTATGCTCCGAAGCGCCTTTGCAAGCATCTCGTCAAGTGAAATGCAGCTGTAATCATTTTCCAGAGACTCGCTTGTCACGTCATATCCTTTCAGAAAAGCGGCAAGCGCCTCTACCGGAGAGGCTTCCGCACAGAAAAGCTCACTCGTCAGAAACAGCAAAGGGATCGCTGCCATCACTTGTAAACTCTTCTTCGCTATCGACAACGAACGGATCACCCGTTTCAACCACAAAAGGATCTGTAAAATCGTTGAAGAACTCCTCATCGGCATCATCCTCCGCCTCAAGCATGTAGTTTATCTGGTTTCTGATTTCCCCTATTTCGCTTGCAGAGAGCACAGCGCTGCTGTATTCGGGAATAAAAAACGGATTTTTAGCGGCACTCTCCTTCGATTTGTTGAAATCGACCGCAAGATTGCAGAACCAACCGTAGTGGAAAGTCCCCGCCTCCCGCGTTATGTGCATCTCGGCCTCCAACATTATATTAAACGCAACCAGCACTCTTATTAGCTCAATTCCGATAATCAATTTGCAAATCTATAAAACAAAAAAGCAAAAATAACAGAAATACCACTACTATACTTTTTGTAAAAGTCAAGATTTTTCTAATATTAAATAAATTTCAAGTTAAAACAATAAACCGAATGGTATTTTACAGCATTACAAAATACGCAATTTATTTAACGATTTTTTCTTAACTTAAAGAAAAGTGTCCGCAAAAACGGAATTGATTTTCAGTGGGTGTCACCGCAATCCTTACCGGGAACGATAACGGTTATGTCGCGGCTGTCGAGAACAAGCCCTTCACCGGTTACTTCAACCGTTACTTTGAAAGTATGCGGCTCGCAGGAATCGTTCTGGTAAACATCGTTCTTGAAAGTTATCGTGTCGAGAATCAGCTGTGTTCCAGCTTTAACAGTCTGCACCGATTCCGGATAAAAAGATTCTACAAATTCTGTTGTATCAGCTACGCCGTAGTCATTCCCGTTGTGACGAAATTCCGCTTTAACATCAAGCCTGATATTTTCGGTCAGATTTTTGACAGCTTCCGCTATTTTTGAAGAAAAATCACCGTCTCCATCTTCCACGGAAATATTGAAATAGTTGGGAGTTGCGGCTGTATCCTGCGATTTTGTCTGCTTTGCAATATATTCAAAATCACTTTTCGGATTAGTAGATGACGATGTGCCGCTCACAGTAACACCGATAAATTTGGCGTGGATTTCATTCATTTTGTCAGCTGCATGGGATCTGGCCTTTTCTTTGGTATAAGTATCGTCTATTATCTGCCATTCGTCGTATTTGCCGCCATTGTTTTTGTTACGGGTAAAAGTATTGAACTCTTTGGCTGTCGCCATAACGAAAACCGGCATTGAATTTTCTCTGAAACACGCACCTCCGATGCTTCCGATCTGTTCGCTGCAGTCAGCTTCATCAATATGCAGAGACACATCGTGCCGGAAATTGGATGAGTCAAAGTAGACAAGGTGTTCGTTGTCAGCTTCACCTGAAGCAGCCGCCCAAAGGGCCAGACCGTGATAAGTTCTGTTGCCGCCTGTTGCCGTTGCAATCCCGTCAACTGCATTTTTGATTTTATTGGCACTAGTCGTGATGTGTTGCAGCAATTCGTAGGCATCCTGGTTTTCAAACACTCCAAATTTTACAACCCCGAAAGCAGAATCAGGAATTTTTGCTTGTATTCCGTCAACAATCGCAGTCTTCACATTATCTTTCAGATTTTGGTGCTCCGTAGATATAAAACCTGAACGATCGACTAAAAGCAGGACATCGATTCTGTTGATTTTCGTCTCAAGAGTCAGCACTTTCTCAACGGGATCGCCGTTATAAGGCAGAACAACGGTCAATTCATCTTCGACGCTGTCAGCATCGGAATCAGCATCGGAATCAGGTGTTTCACTGTCGGAATCTGCATCTGCATCGGTTGTTTCACTATCGGTGTCCGCATCGCTTGTTTCATCCGAGTCAGTAACATTGTCCTCGTCGTTACTGCCGGTATCAGTATCTGAATCGGCATCTGCCGCTTCGTCAGAATCAGTAACGCTGTCCTCGTCGTCAGCTGTTGATTCACCGTCTGAATCGGCATCTCCGCCCGGAACTGCATCGGAATCACTCTCTCCGCCAGGTTCGCCGTCAGAATCACTGCTGTTCTGCTCATTATCCGTCGTGCCGCTCTCAGAACCAGAATCGGCATCCGTTTTTTCAGAATCTTTGTCAGCATCGCTGCTGCCGCCGTTTCCGTTTTCATCATCGGAATTCACCTCATCCGGCAGAGTTTCTCCCCCTTCCGGCACTTCCGAAAAACCGTCATTGTCATCGTAAATGATTTCTTCAGGATCCTCGCCGGAACATCCGAAAAACAGAAACATTGCCGAAAAAATCAAAACAAAAAACCTGTATTTCATATCGCCTCCAACAAAAAAGTCCGGAAAGTATAGCAGAAAATTTTTTAACGGCAATGTCAAACAGAAAGCACAGCCAGCACAACCAGTGCCGCAACAGCTGCAAGTCCGGTTGTGAGAATTATCCTGCCGTAAATTTTTTTCTCGAAATTTTTACCGGAAAAAAAGCTGTAAAAAAGCAGAATCAGGGAAGAAAGCGGCAGGATCACGGCGATTTTCTGCGGCGTAAGCAGAAATCCGGCAGCCGAAAGCAGCATCATAACGCTTGACAGGACAAATGTCTGAGTAAGAGTCAGATGTTTTTTTCTCCCGGCAAGAGTGTCGCCTTCCATGTCGGAAAGATCTTTCAAGGCTGTGACTCCGAGAACGTGGAGAAGCAGACTTCCGGAACACGGAAAAAACTCAAGACCTCCTGCAACAATCATCGGATAAGCTATGCCGACACCGGTGAAAAAACACGCAAAAAAACCGCGTTTTTTAAGCACAAAAGGAGGGAGCGAATAGGAAACTCCGAAAAGGAGAATCAAAAAAACCAGTATTTTTTCCCATCCGTCAAAAAGAACCACAGTCCCGGCTATCGAGCCAAAAGCCAGAAAAAGTAGCCACAAAACTGCGTCGCGCCTCGATATAACACCGGAAGGAAGCGGCCTCCACGGCTTGTTTGCCGAATCTTCGACAACATCGGTTATTGAATTAAGCGTATAGACAAAATTATAAGGAAAAACCGCGACAAAAACCGATTGAACAAGAAAAAGCGGACTGAAGCTCCCCTGTCCCAAAAGCCTTCCCGCAAAAAATGCGAGAAAAGAAAGAATAAGGACATCTGCCCTGTAAAGTTTGAAAAATGCCGGAATTTTTCGGATCATCTGCTAAATCGCGGTAAGAGCACAGCCGGAACCGTCCTCACTTGTATTACGTGAACTTTCGCCGCCTGGCTGTTCAGGCGTGTCGCTGCTTTCTGTATCGGCTGTATCGCCGCTGTCCGACGGATCAGGCTGATTTGTGTCGGAAGTATCGGTATCAGCCGTATCTGCGGGATCGGGAACAACTATATCCTGGCCGCAGATAACGCCTGACATATCTGTTCCGGCCATTTCAAGAGCCTTCTTGACCGCTTCGCACGCGTTGATCCTGCCGTAACCGTAATTCATGTTGAAACCGTTGGCGTCATAGGCATCGACACCGTTTTTATCGGAAGTTTCCTTATAAATTTCGTAAATCTGATCTCTCGTAAGATTCGGATTGGCAGTCATTACAAGTCCTGTGATTCCGGCTGCGAGAGGACACGCCGAAGATGTGCCGCCGAAACTGTTCGTGTAGTTGCCGAGTGCGTCGCCGTCGTTTGTATTGCCGGCATTGTAACCGGAACTTCCCATGTTGTCGGTCGTCCAGATTCCGTCGATGTAACTGCCGCCTCCCCAGCCGTCGCCGCCGCCCGCAGAATCGATGTCGCAGCTTGAAGCCATGAAGTCGAGCGAGTTGCCGAAATCTGAATAGGACGCCCTGTTTCCGGAAGCGTTGGTCGCACCTATCGCAAAAACATTCGGATTGCTTGCGAAACCGTCGGTTTCTATGCTTTCACCGCCGTTTCCGGCAGCAAAAAGAATGACTGTTCCGAGCCCGTTCCTGCCGGTTGCGGTAATATTCGCAACGAGATCCTTCAAAGTCTGGTTCATATCGACCGTCTGACCTGTTCCGTCCGCCGGGCCCCAGCTGTTCGAAATTATGTCTGCGCCGGCATTTGCAGCCCACTCGAAAGCCTCGATTGCCGAAGCGTCAAGCGAAGTGATTCCGGTCATATTCATTCTTATCGGTATAAGCTGGCAGTTCGGACACGCTCCTGCAATGCCGATGCCGTTGTCGGTTGCTCCGCCTGCAACTCCGGCGACCGATGTTCCGTGCATGTCCTGCGCACCGGGATTGGGCATATCGTCTCCGTCAGCAAAATCGTGACCGGGAAGAAAACGTCCCTGAAAATCCTCGTGCGTAAGGTCGAAACCGTCGTCGATTATCGCAAGTTTTACCGTCGAACCGCCGAACTCGCCTTTGAACGCAAGCATGAGATCCCATGCATCGGCAACATGCGTGTGATCAGTTCCTGTAAGCGAAGAATCTCCGAAATTGTGGAGATGCCACTGGTTGAAAAATAAGGGGTCGCTCGTGATATAGGTTCTTTTCTCGAACTGCATGAAAAAGCTCGGCTCAGCCTGCTCCGCAATCTTTTTCTCGACGAGCTCGACCGATTTTCCGACCGGATTTCCGCCTGTTTCGGCAAGATACCAGTCAGGCGCGTATTTAAACTTCTTCACAAGGCGCATTCCGTTGGATTCAAACCACTTTCCGGCATCAGCAATTCCTGTGATTTTTACAAAAACCATGCCGCTCGCATAGACTTTTTCGCCGCCGTTTCTTTTGTAAGCCGGAAGAATAGTTCCTTTTTTCGTAAGTTCTTCCAGATTTTTGGGACTAAGTTTATCGAAAAGATAGATATTTTCATGCCGCAAAGAGAACTTGAGATCTTTAGGAAGAGAGCCAGCATCTTTCAACCCGACATTTTTGATGAAAGTGTAGCCAGAAGTTTCGGACAAAGTAATTTTTTTACCGTTTGAATAGTAATAAAGACCTTCCGCGAACATAAAAAACGGAAGAAAAAGCATAAAAAACAATGTAATTTTTTTCATTCTACAAACTCCATTCATCACTATATAAACAAAATCGAACAACCTGAATCGTCTTCTTCATCCCCTGCCCCGCTGTCAGCTGAATCTCCGTCACCCGGATTCTCTCCGCCATTGCCGGAATCACCCGCAGTATCGCCACCGTCATGGGTATCATCATGAGATGAAGTATTGCTGTCGTCGGGAACATCTTTTGTTCCGTCACAGCTCATGCTCTCCTTCGTGTAAAGCTTAGCCTTGACTGCTGCATCGTCAAAGACCTCGCATGTAGAAGCGAAAGTGGCTCTGACAGGCAGACCCTGATTTGTTTTGTAAGCCGCTTCCGATCCCGTTTTATCATCCCAGATGAGAGCTGTATTCGTAAATGAAGTGTTTTTCGGCAGATCCTCTGCCATTTTTACGAGGAAACGCATGAGAATTCTTTCGCAGTTCAACTCATCCTGACAGATTTCCATCGTATCAGCGACCATAATGCCTGATTGGAGCGGAAATCCGCCGTTATCCGGATAATTCTCAAAACATTTTCCTGTTCCGGTGTAGTCGATCTGGAAAGTTCCCGGAATATAGGTCTGAAGGCTGTTCAGCTGATCACTTACCATGACGAACTCGGCAGGTTCCTGACCGTGGTTTTCAACAACAATTTGGTATCCGAAAACAGTGTCCTTGCATACTTTTCCTTCTTCTCCGGTCGTTGTGAGAAGGAATTTCTCGTTCTTTTCAGGAATGTCAAACGCAGGGAGGCGCGTGTCAACAGAAAGGATCACATAGTTCGTGAGAACAATGTCTGCACCGGTCTTGATGTAGAAATTCATTGAATTTGTTCCGTACTGGACATGCGGATTTATTATGCTGTCAGGAACATTTTCGTCATACTGCAAGAAAAATGTGTCGACATCGAACGAAAGCTCCTCGCGGCAGTCAGAGACCTCGCCTTTGTGGTTTACAGTCCTGAACTTGCTGTTGAAAGGCTGGTTGAGCGGATTGCAAGAACCGTCGGCATCGCCGAGAACTAGCGCTGTCGGAGCAAGACCGCCCTGCACTTCCAAAGATTCCGGAGCCGATTTTACGTCATCACCGTCAGCCGTAACGAACGAAACTTTTACCGCAGCCTTTTCGGGAAGCTCGAAATTCGCGATATTGATTGTTGTTGGTTTCAGATTGGTGTTTGAACTCCATGTCAGACCGTTGTAAAGATAAAGTCTTTTTCTCGCAATCTGGGAAGATCCATAAACAAGAATGAGCTGCCAGCCGCCGATCATACTCGCAGAACTGCAGTAGACATGTTTCTCGCCGCTCTGAGCACAGTCGTAGATGTCGTCTACGCCGCTGACCTTATATTCGCCGGCCAGTGATTTAATATTGCCGTTCTCATGGTCGTACTGATAATTAGCAATAATATCGGTGACATCGACTCTGTAAACGTAGTAGTAATAACCTGTCGAATAGTATGTTTCAAACTCAAAACCCTGGGGTGAAGCCGAATTGCCCTGAAGCGATGCTGTGACAGTATGATCCTCACCATCTGGCGTCATCAAAGTGACCTCGTTGTCGGTAAACATCATCGAATCGGCATCGTTCACTGAAGCAAACCAGATAAGAAATGCTTGTTCAATAACGGCATCGGCCGGAATATCGCTTTCCAGAAGAAAGTCGCTTGCACCCTCAACACCTATCGAAGTGTCACCCTGCGGTTCGTAAGTCGAATAAGCACCGGTATTAGCAAGGAGCGACTTCGACAGAATAAAGTAGTCGTAGGCTCCTTCATACTCAAAAGTCGGAATATTACTGATAGGCAGAGCATTCAAAATCCCGAAAAAAATCGTGTTTAAAATCAAGAGCTTGCAAACATGTCGCATCTGACTTCCTCCAAAAGCGCAGAACAAAAACTAGTTATTATAGCATTATTAAATAAAACCGCAAAACCAATATCAATTTGATTTTTTTATATTTATCTCTATAATACCGCGTTTTATTGTTTTTGGAGGAAAAAATGGCTGTTTATATCTGTCACAACTGCAAAAAATCGCTTGACGACGAACTTGAAGACATCCGCGGCAAAGTCGGAAGACAGGATGTATGCCCGTTCTGCTACTCAGACCTTCACTGCTGCATGAACTGCCGCTTTCACGATGAGAACTACACAAACGAGTGCCGTGAAGATTCGCGTTCGTTCATCCGCGAAAGAGACAAAGCCAATTTCTGCGCTTCGTTTGAGTTCATCAAGAACGAAGGCGAGGACGGAAGCGAGGAAATCGAGGCAAAGACACAGCTTAGCGACCTTTTCAAATTTTAATTTTTCAAAATCGGGAGTTCCGATATGTTCAAATACCTGTTCAAAAAGATTTTCGGTACTGAAAACGACCGTTTTTTGAAGTCGATCAGACCGACTATCGCAAAAATCAATAGTTTTGAGGATTCGTTGAAAAATCTTTCAGACGCCGATCTGACGGCCAAGACAGCCGATTTCAAACAGAGAATAGCAAACGGCGAATCACTTGATTCTGTACTTCCTGAGGCTTTCGCAGTAGTCCGTGAGGCGGGCAAACGAGTTCTCGGAATGAGACACTACGACGTTCAGCTTGTCGGAGGAATCGTTCTCCACAAAGGAAGGATCGCCGAAATGAAAACCGGTGAGGGAAAAACGCTTGTCGCAACACTTCCGATGTATCTCAACGCCCTGGAAGGACGCGGCGCGCACCTTGTTACTGTCAACGACTACCTTGCTGCCCGAGATGCAGAATGGATGGGAAGGATCTACCGTTTTCTCGGTCTTTCGGTCGGCACGATCCTAAACGGAATGAGCACGAAAGAGCGCAGGATCGCATACAACAGCGATATAACCTACGGCACGAACAGCGAATTCGGTTTCGACTACCTGCGCGACAACATGAAATACGACATAAACAACTATGTCCAGCGCGATCTTCGTTACGGAATCGTTGACGAGGTTGACTCGATTCTTATCGATGAAGCGAGAACACCGCTCATCATCTCCGGTCCGAGCGACGAAAGCACCGACCTTTATGTCAGAGTAAACGCCGTTGTCAGGACTCTCAAGGAAGAAGAACATTTTACGAAGGATGAAAAAGCGAAAAACGCGATTCTCACGCAGGAAGGTATTTACAGACTCGAAAATCTTCTCGGCGTAACCAATCTTTACGCGCCGGAAAACCTTGAACTTGTCCATCACGTCCAGCAGGCTCTGAAAGCGAACTTCATGTTCCACAAAGATGTCGATTATGTCGTCAAAAATATCGATGGTGTTGACAAGGTCATGATCGTTGACGAGTTCACAGGTAGGCTCATGGAAGGAAGACGTTACAGCGACGGTCTTCATCAGGCTCTCGAAGCGAAGGAAGGGGTCAAAGTCGAGCGCGAAAACCAGACTCTGGCGACGATCACATACCAGAATTTCTTCAGAATGTACGACAAACTTTCGGGTATGACAGGAACCGCGGATACCGAAGCGCGCGAGTTCGCCGAAATATACAACCTCGGAGTAACAGTTATCCCGACGAACAAGCCCGTAATCAGAAAAGATCTTCCCGACCAGATCTACAAAAACCAGGTCGCAAAGGAAAACGCCGTAGTCAGAGAAATTCTCGAGAAAAACGCGAAAGGTCAGCCGGTTCTCGTCGGTACAGTTTCGGTCGAAAAATCGGAAAGACTGAGCAATCTCCTCACGAAACAGGGGATCAAGCATAACGTCCTCAACGCGAAATTCCACATGAAAGAGGCTGATGTCGTAGCTCAGGCCGGCAGAAAGGGAACAATCACGATTGCAACCAACATGGCAGGCCGTGGAACCGATATCGTTCTCGGCGGCAACCCCGAAAAACTGGCGATGGCTGAAGCCGAAGCGGTTATGGAAGTTGTTGATACTGAATCACCTGAATTTAAGGAAATTCTTGCAAAATACGAAAAAATCTGCGCCGAAGAGAAGAAGGAAGTTCTTGCGGCAGGCGGTCTCCACATCGTAGGAACCGAGCGCCACGAATCAAGACGAATCGACAACCAGCTCAGAGGCCGAAGCGGACGTCAGGGAGACCCGGGCTCATCAAGATTCTTCCTCAGCCTTGAAGACGATCTCATGCGTATTTTCGGAAGCGAGCGTCTTTCCGGCGTTATGTCGAGACTCGGACTTGAAGACGACCAGCCGATCGAGCATAAACTTATTTCAAAATCAATCGAAAACGCACAGAAAAAAGTCGAAGGACACAACTTCAGCATCCGTAAGAACGTCCTTGAATACGACGATGTCATGAACCAGCAGAGAAAGACGATTTACTCTCTTCGCCGCAGCATTCTGACAGGCGGAGAAGCAAACAAGCAGGTCATCTACTCTATGATTGAAGACATCGTAAACACCAACCTGCGCAACATAGTCCCCGAAAAATCGACTCCCGACTCATGGGATTACGCTTTGGTCAAGGATTTTCTTGCCGGAACGATCGCATATACCGAGGAAGCAAAAGCACAGCTCGACGACAGCCTTTTCGCGGACATTGTCAATCCGAACAACTACATCGGGCACAAGAACGAGGCAGCTCTCGGTACAATGGCTCAGAAATGCTACGATTTTCTTGTCGAGCAGTTTGACAAAAAAATGGCTGCATACGACACCGAACTCAGCAACGAAATCGAACGCCACATAGTTCTCGAAGTTCTCGACATCTTCTGGAGACGCCATCTTCTCAGCATGGATCATCTCCGCGAAGGCATCGGACTGCGCGGCTACGGCCAGAAAAACCCGAAACTTGAATACAAGCGCGAAGGTTTCGCGATGTTCCAGGATATGATGTTCAGCATCTACACCGAATCTGTTAAACGTCTTTTCTCGGTTCAGGTCGTAACACAGGAAGCGGTAGAAAAATTCGAGCAGAAAGAACAGAAAAAAGAGGCCGAAGTTCAGAAGAACACGACAGCACCGACTCTCGAGAAAGAGCCCGTCAAACGTACGGCTCCGAAAATCGGCAGAAACGACCCGTGCCCCTGCGGAAGCGGCAAAAAATTCAAACAGTGCTGCATGGGAAAAGGAATCTACGACTAATTAAAGACTCATCCTGTAAATTTCTACGATATCTTCTTTATTCAACTCTTTAAATGTTCCGATTCTTGAGTTTTTAAGTGCCGATTCAGCCATTTCATCGAATCTGGAACCATCGATTCCGATTTCGGAAAGTTTCTGCGGAAGCCCGATTGACTTGAAAAATTCACTCGTCTTTTCAATGGCCTGCAGAGCCGCTTTCATGTCGTCTTTTTCGGTTATGTTCCAGACGTTCCTGCCGTATGCCGCGAATTTGTAGCAGTTTTTTTCGTCCAGAACATGTTTCATCCAGTTCGGGGTTAAAATCGCAAGCCCGACTCCGTGCGTAATGTCGTATTTCGCGCTGAGTTCGTGCTCAATCATGTGCGTCGCCCAGTCTCCCTCCTTGCCAAGCTCAAGCAGTCCGTTCAAAGCTACTGTTCCCGCCCACATTATGTCTGCACGGGCTTCGTAGTTTTCAGGTTCCGCAACAACGACAGGCGCGTTTTCGATAACGGTTTTAAGAACAGCTTCCGACATGTGATCCTGCAGAGATGCGTCAGGATAGCTGAAATACTGCTCAAAAACATGGCTCATCATGTCGGCGATTCCGGCAATCGTCTGGTTTTTCGGCAGCGTAAAAGTATAAACCGGGTCAAGGATGCTGAATCTCGGTTTCAGCCTGACGCTTCCCATCGGAAGTTTTTCAAGCGTTTTCTCGTTAGTCAGGACGCATCCGCCGTTCATTTCGCTTCCGGTCGCAGCCAGAGTTAGAACTGCACAGAGCGGCAGAGCCTTTTTCACACTCGTTCTGCGGATGAAGAAATCCCACGGATCACCGTTATAGTATCTCGCCGCCGCGATCGCCTTGCTGCAGTCGATAACGCTTCCCGCACCGGCCGCAATAATAAAATCGATTTTGTTTTCGCGGCAGAGCTCCGCTCCTTTCGCGACACTTGAAATCCTCGGATTCGGGTCAATTCCCGGAAGTTCAGTAACTTTTATCGAGTTTTCGGCAAGCAACGAGATGATTTTGTCGTAAAGACCGCTTCTTTTTATGCTGCCTTTGCCATAAACCAAAAGAACAGACTTCACATTCTCTTTTTTCAGCTGTTTTCCAAGCACTTCAATCTGATTTTTACCGAAAAATATTTCAGTCGGCATATTGAGCCAGAAATTTTTCATAGTTTAACCCCTTAAATGATTTTTGTTTTGAAATTCGCTGACGGGAAAAATTAGAATTCGCCGGTTTTATTTTCGCTGTAACCCTGGTCTTCTTTCCAGCCTTTGAGTTTTTTAAGTTCTTTCAGAGCTTCGTTTTTCGCGTCTTCGACCGATTTGGCGCTGAAACCGAAAACAAAACTGTTTTTAAGAACGCCTTCAACCCAGTAAGCTGTCTGAAGAACTGCGAAAAAACCTTTATTCAAGGCCGTTGCCGCGCCTGCCTTTACATTGGCGTGTCCCTGCTGTTTCAGCTGTTTCACAGCGTTGTTTTTCGCTTTCGCCACATTTTTGCCGTCTTCGAACGAAAATGTCCAGGTAACTGAGTTGCCGTCTTTGTCAAGTGCTTCGGCAAATGCCGCAGCACCGAAAACCGGAAAAGTGAAAACAAAAAGAAGTGCCGCGATGAAAAGCGATTTTTTCATGGTTTTCTCCGAGTTATACAATTATAATTGTTCCAAGAGTTCTTTCGCCTTTTTGTAGTATTTGCTGTCAGGATCTACAGAATCGATAATTTTCTGAAGCATTCCCTTGGCTTTGTCCTTTTCGTCATCTTTTATCGCTCTCGCTTCCATATACAGAGTCTTAGCCTCGGTGTCACTCATTGTAGCTTTTTTCTTTGCAGGTTTCGGCTCAGCTTTTTTGGGTTCGGATTTTTTCTCTGCTTTCTTGGGTTCGGCTTTGGGCTCTTCCTTCTTAGGCTCTGCTTTAGGTTCCGCCTTTGGTTCCTCTTTCTTGGGCTCAGGCTTTACTTCTTCTTTTTTCGGCTCTGCCTTAGGTGCTTCTTTCTTAGGTTCTGCTTTAGGCGCTTCCTTCTTCGGCTCTGCTTTCGGCTCTTCCTTTTTCGGTTCTGCTTTGGGTTCTGCCTTCTGCGGAACGGAAAGAAGAAGATTCTGCGCATCTTTGTAGAAAATCGAAGAACCCGGAATCGATTTCAGAAGTTTTTCGCCTTCAGGATTTTTCTGGGCAAGAAGTGATTTTCCGTTTTCAAAAGTTATCTGGTTGGTCTTTTCCTTGCCGATGAGGACAAGCTGTTCGTTGAGCCACAGCTTGTACGGATTGTCGCCAGAAGTCCTGTTGTTTGCACTCAGAACAGCCTTTTCAGCGTTTTTAAGGTCTTTGGCAGCAATAAGTTTTTCTATATCAGCCTTTTCCTTTTCGCCGAAAGCGGGCTGAACTGCCGTCGTCTGCGACGATGAGCCGCCGTTATCGAAGAACAGGAAGTATGCAACGCCACATATGCCGATGAGAACAACCACGATTATCGCGATCAGAACTGCAGGCGAAGAGCCTTTCTTTGCGGGTTCTTCTTCCGGCTCGTCGTTTACAGGCATCGTCTGTTTTGTGGTTCTCTGCGGTTTCGGTTTAAGTTCGGGATTAAGTATCTCGAATTTTATCTGACGGGCGCCTACCGAAATGATGTCGCCGTCCGAAAGGGTCGCGGAAGACGTTTTTGTCCCGTTCACCTTGATTCCGTTTCCGCTGCCCATGTCGGAAATTATGAAGCGGTTGTTTTCCTTGGTGATTTTGAAATGCTTTCTCGAAACAGAGATATCGCTGATGACGAAATCGTTGTCAAGGCTTCTTCCTGCGAGAATTTCATCTTTCGTGATCTCGATGTTTTTGCCGGAATCCTTTCCGTCCACGATAGTCAGTTTTGCATCGGCAGCGTGGCCGGAAAAAGCGGACAAATCGATGATCGCGGTCTTTTCGGAAGCGATCTCATCCTCGTCATCGTCGGAAAGATATTTCGACGAGATCGAAGAAATAGGCGGAGGAGTCGGCGTGGAATCGTTTTTGTGATTCAAAGATTCCTTTCTTGCCTTTTCCGCTTTGATTTTCTCGGCCAGCTTTTTCAGGTATTCCTTGTCGATGGTCGGTTTAGCACCGTTCTGATTGTTTTCGCCCATTTTTCACTCCACTAAAATTGAACAATCACAAAAAAAATACTAAAATTTATATTTGACGGGGGTTTAAAAGTCAAATATTTTTCAGTTTCTCGAAAATATTGATTTGTTCCCCTCTTTCTGTAAAATATTCCGCTCTTTTGGGGAGTTTTATCTTTTACAGGAGAAAAAAATGAGAAAAAACATTGTTTGCATGATGCTGTTTGTGCTTTTTGTATTCGCCGGATGCGGCTCGGTTTCTCTTTTTGAAAAAGGAAATGCCGCAAGAGAAACCGACAAAATCAAGGCGCGCGGCTATTATCAGGAAGCCTGCGAGAAGGAAAATCATTTTGAAGCGTGCCACAACGCCGCGTTGCTCTGGCAGAACGGCGACGGCATGAGCGAAGAGAACAAAAAGGCGCGCGAACTCTTCAAAAAGGCGTGCGACGGCAAATTCGACGAATCCTGTTTCATTCTTGCCGACATGTGGGCGAACGGAAAAGGCGGCGTCTACAAGGACACAGATTCGGCTTTCAATCTTTATAAGGAAACCTGCGAACGCGGTCTCGGCAAGGCCTGCAGAGGTGTCGGACAAATTTATGCAAAAGGCGGCGGCTCGATTGCAAAAAATATTGCAAAAGCTAAAGAATATTTCGCTCTCGCATGTGACAAAGGCGATATGAACACCTGCGTTGATCTCGGCCAGACCTGGTCAAAGAAATTCGACGAGGCGGAAGGCTACGAAAAAACAGTCACCTTCTGGGGAAAAGCCTGCAACAGCGGAATGCTTGACATCTGCGAAAAACTGGCTGACATGATTGTTGCAGCCAAAGAAAAAGAGGAAAAACTCCCGCTTTCCAAAGAATATTACGAAAAAGCCTGCGACGGCGGCTCGAAGGAAGCATGCTACAAAATTGCCCGCGTAATGGTTGAAAATGTAGAAGGTTCCGACGGCGAAGCACAGACTTACTACAAAAAGGCGTGCGATGCGGATCACGCGGAATCGTGCTACTACATAGGCGTTTACCTGAGCGAGGCTTACGGCGAGACTCTTGAACTCGACAAACTCAAGGAAATGCACTCATACTACGACAAATCCTGCAAAAAAGGCTTTGAGGCTTCATGCTCCAGTGCAAATTCGCTGCAAACCACGATAAGCGAACAGGAAGAAGCTATCCGCAAACAGGAAGAAGAAAAGAGACTTGCTGAAGAGGAAGCCCGCAAAGAAGCTGAAAGACTTGCGGCAGAAGAAGCTGAAAGAGAGAGACTCGAGCGCGAGAAAGCCGAAGAAGAGGAAAGACGCGCTCAAGAAGAATTCAAAAGACAGCAGGAAGAAGAGGCAAGAGAGCTGAAGAGACAGCGTGAAGAGGCTGAAAAAGAAGCTGCTGAAGCCGAGGAAGAAGATGAAGAGGAGGACGAGGAAGAACCTGCTCCTAAGAAAAAGGTCAGCAAGAAGAAAGCTCCGGAACCTGAAGAGGACGAAGAGGAAATAGACGAAGACGAAGACGAAGATGAAGAGGAGGAGGAAGAGGAAGAAGAACCTGCTCCAAAGAAAAAATCCAAATCCAAATCAAAACCGAAAAAGAAAAGCGCAGAGGAAGAACTCGACGACCTTTTTGACGACTAATTCAGAACCAGTCTTTTTTCTTAAAATACCAGACAACGAGCCCGGAAAACATTATTGAAATCAGAACAAAAACGGCAAACGCGTAAGGTGATTTGTCACCGGGGAGCTGAATGTTCATGCCGTAGATCGAAGCAAACATGACTGGAACGGTGAGGACAATCGTGATGATTGTGAGAAGTTTCATGATGTTGTTCAGTTTGTTTGAGATGATAGAGCTGAATGCTGTCATCATTTCGCTGACAATATTGTTGTAGATGGACGACATTTCGATAGCCTGCTTGGTTTCGGTCACGATGTCGTCGATTTTGTCGTCATTTTCCTCGGTAACAGGAACAAGTCCGATTTTTCTGAGCCTCATCGCCATGAACTCGTTCGATTTGAGCGCGGTAGTGAAGTAGACGAGACTTTTTTCGAGGTTCAGAAGTTTCGCTAGATCTTCGTTTCTGCTTGTTTCCTGAATCTTTTTCTGGACGATCGTGATGATGTTGCTGATCTGTTTCAGGTAAAGCAGGAAAAGCTGCGTCGTGTCGAACAGAGTCGTAAGGACAAAGTCGTCCTTTGCGAGGCTTCCCAGATATTTTTTCTGCATGTTTTCTATCATTTTCGAGATGAATTCGGTCTGCATGCCGCATACGAGAAGAATTGTGTTCCCGGCGAAAATTATGCCGAGGGGAATTGTTCCGTACATCTCGTCCTCGTCTGTCGAATCGTAGTAAGGGATTTTCACGATGACGAGTTTGTTATTGTCATCCTCTTCGATACGAGCCCTTTCATCCATGTCGAGAGCGTATTCGAAAAAATCGGCGGGAATGTTAAGTTCCTTGCAGAGGAAGTCGATCTCCTCCTGACCAGGGTCTGTTACCGTGATCAAGGCTCCTTTATCTAACTTGTTGATTTGTTTGAGCTTTTTTGCAAAAGGCTTATAAACTCTGATACTTTCGTGAATGTTGCCCTCACGGTCACGAATGATGCCGGGAATATTTCCGAAAAGAGCTTCCTGCGCCTGCCTCGACTCTTTGTCGATTTCCTCGATAAGTTCGTGGATTTCCGCCTTTTTTTCTTCATCAAGAGTAGAGAGAATCTGCGGGTGCATCTCTTCGGGCAGTTCGTAAAGCAGTTCTGCAAGCTGTCTGCTTGACATCTGCGAAGTGATCTGATTTTTTACTTCGTCCTCGAACTCAGTGAATATATCGGCAACTATTTCTTCATCGACAAACGAAAAAATCTGAATAATTTCAGGAATTTCCAGCGCTTCAAAGAAGTTAGCCACAACATCCGGCGGGTTCGACTCGGCAAAATCTTTGATATCCTCAAAGAGACCGTCTTCGAGCATCTCCCTGATTTCTTTGACGAGCAGTGTATTTTTCATGAATGCCTCCCGTCGGACGCGGGAGGGAACGGGTGAAGGCTAATCTCTCCGGCTACCGACTAAAAAAATTGTCACGCTACCTAAAGGATCTTCCATGTTACCCTCAAAAAATAAACCGCGGCATTTTAGTGCGTTTTCCGTTTTTTGCAATAATTTTTCATAGTAAACGGAATAAAAATCACGTTTTTTTTGTTAAAAAAATGTTTTTGAGTATCATTAGCAGCTTTTTTGTTCCCGTTTTCGGAGGTTTTGATGAAAAAATTTGTGTTTTTCCTGATTTTTCTCTTGGTTTCGTTCGCAGTTTCTGCCGAAGAAGTGCAGAAAGACAATATTTTTTACTTTTTTTACTCCTATAAATGCCCTCACTGCCATGAGGCCCAGCCTTTTATAGAACAAATCGAAAAAGAGTATAAAGATATAACTTTCAAAAAGCTCGAAGTCCTGAAAGTGCCTGAAAATATGAAACTTTTCAGAAAAATGACTAAAAAGCTCGGCATTCAGGGCGGCGGTGTTCCGACCTTCATTTTCAACGGAAAGTTCATTGTCGGCTTCCAGTCAGGACACCACGATGCCTTGATCCGCGAAATGATCGAAATGAACAAGGCCGACGGCGAATCGTGCGGAGAACAGTGCCAGGAGTGCAAAGAAAACGTAATTGACGTGCCGGTTCTCGGGAAAATCGACGCGCAGCTTGTCAAGCTTCCGAGTTTTACATTCATAATCGGTCTTCTTGACGGCGTAAACCCGTGCGCCATGTGGGTCCTGATGTTTCTTCTAACCCTTCTTGTCGCTGCGAAAAACAGAACAAAAGTCATAATGATAGGCTCGGTTTTCGTAATTTCTTCCGGAATCGTCTACTTTCTTTTCATGACGGCGTGGCTCAACATCTTCACGTTCATGGGAATGACGACCTACGTCACAATCGCTCTCGGCGTCGTAGCGCTTGTCATGGGGCTTATCAACATGAAGGAGTTTTTCTTCTTCAAAAAAGGGGTCAGCCTGATGATTCCCGACAAAGTCAAACCGAAACTGTTCGAGAAAATGAGAAAGGTCATCAACAACAAAAACATGTTTCTTTCGATTCTCGGCACTATCGCCCTTGCCTTTTTCGTAAACCTCATCGAGCTCGGCTGCACAATCGGCCTTCCTGCAATTTACACACGGGTTCTTTCGATTCAGAATGTTTCGACACTCAAAAAATATTTCTATATGGCGCTTTACAACGTTTATTATGTCGTTCCGCTTGCAATAATAGTCCTTATTTTCGTCATCACGATGGGCAAACACAGATTTGAGGAAAAACATGCGAAAAAGCTCAAACTCGTGAGCGGCCTTCTGATGCTCACTCTTGGCTTGATTTTGATAATCAAGCCCGATCTTCTGGTTTTCTCTTAAATTGCCGCCGCTGATTCTTGTCGTAATATCGAAATATCGAAGCGTCGTAACGGCGTAACATCGTCACGGCAACATGTCACACTCCGGCAAGAACGAACCGAATTCTTAATTTGCAATATTTTTTAATATAATTATTATTTAGAAGTGCTCTGTTTTTCGGAGGAAACCATGAAATTCCTGTCAATGAGTCTTACAGACAAAGGTCTGATGAGAAAAAACAATGAAGACGCCATTCTCGAACAGCCGGACTGCGGTCTTTTTGCAATCGCCGACGGCATGGGCGGAGAACTATGCGGTGAAATCGCTTCCGAAACTGCGGTAAACGCTCTGCGGGATTTCGTTGCGGAAAACAGGGCTGTGATAGATGCTTTTCAGATGAATTCAAGCGCTGAGAACAAAACCCAGGTGCTCAATATGCTCGCCGATGCGCTGCGCCACGCGAACGCAGTTGTCTTCAAAGAGGCAACAAGACGCGGCATTGAAGGCGAGATGGGGACAACTCTCACCGTTCTTCTCATGATTGACGACACAGGCTTTATGGTTCACGCCGGCGATTCTAGGCTTTATATGATCAGAGCATCTGAAGTAACACAGCTTTCCACAGATCACACTCTCATAAACGACTACAAAAAGCAGTTCGGTGACTATTCCGGGATTTTCGATACCAAATTCAGCGGTGTTCTGACAAAAGCGGTCGGGATTCAGGAGTATGTCGAACCCGAAAAGCTGACTTTCGCAATCATTCCGGAAGACAGGTATCTTCTCTGCTCCGACGGTCTATACAACGGTCTCGGCTGCGACATTCCCGATTTCGGAGATGTTTTTACAACCGCTTTTGAAGATATTCCCAAGGAAAAAGAACGTCTCAAGGATGCGATGCGCCGTCTCACCGACGTTGTCTATGCAAACGGCGCACCTGACAATGTCTCGATGATTATTGTCACAGCATACAGTCTTGACGAGGAAGAAGTAACCGGAACCCGAGAATTCAGCAAAAAATTCGACAAAATACGCTCAATCGAGCTGTTCAGGGATCTCGAATACCGCGAACTTCTGACAGTCATGGCGCAGGTCGAAATAAGAACCTACAACAAATACGACGTCATTTCAGAAAAATCGGCTGCTGCCAGAGAACTTTTCATAATCCTTGACGGCAAAGTATCGGCTTTAAAAGGGTCAAAACTTCTGAAAACGTTCCACAGCGGGGACCACATCGGCGATGTCGCGTTCCTCAGCGGGGAAATTCCTTCATACAACCTTCTTCTGGACAAAACTTCATCATTTCTCGTAATAAAAAAATGTGATTTTGACAAAATCGTCGCCGAAGATCCGGTAATCGGCGTCAAACTCCTCACGCGCCTTGCCACTGTTCTCGCAAAACAGGCAAATATCACGGCGGAACTGATAAAAGAACAATGATTCCCCCTTCCCTGTTCATACTGCAGCTTTGTTTAACTTCGCTTTTCTTTGATTTTTCAGGAAGCGACATAGAAAAGCATATCGAGCAGAAAATTCTTTATTTTCAGCAGTTTACACCTGAAGAAAAAGATGATTTCTGTAAAAACGGCGACAATTTCTCATGCCGTATACTTTTTTTCGAGGCTCTGAAGTCTCAGGATAAATCCCAAAATCCCGAAAAATATCTGGAGACAATGGGCGACAGGGAAAAAAGCGCTGGTCTGTATCTTTATGCATCAGATAAATGGGAAGATATTTCTTTAGAAAAATTGAAGAGTTATTTGGCTTTACTCCCCGAAGCCCAGGCAAAAAGCCTCTATTCGACATATCTCAAAAAACTCTATCTTTCGGGGAATGTCAAACAGTTTATGGAGGATTACAGGCAGGAAAACAGCTCTACTCTGACACAGTTTTATGTCACAGAGCTTTTAAAACGCGACCCTGAAAGCGGACTTGCATATTTGAGGACTCTGAATATCGCGTTTCCCGAGTCAGTATACGACAATTTTTCAAAAATCGTCGAAAAGCACTCAAAAAAACTCGGTAACAAGGCCTACAGCGAATTTAAAATATGGAGTCTTGAATACAATTACCGCAAAGTGCGCTACAAACAGGTTATTCAAATGGCTTCCGGATGGTTTCCAAACAAAAACTATGCAAAACCTTACGACTGGAGAGCCCATCTTTACCGCGCGATGTCATACACAAAAAGGCGCGAGCACACACAGGCCGAGGCGATTTATGCGAAACTTGAGCCTTTTGCCGCGAACGAGGAGCTTTCAGAAAGTGATATTTACAAATTTTACAGCGAATATGCCTACACCGAAGCCGCTCTCGGCAAAAACGAAAAGGCGATAGAACTCTATCTTTCGGCATACGACCGCTTCAAATCAAAAGATGAAGAAGCTGCCGGCGAATTCTTATATATGGCAGCCGACATGGCGCGTCTTGCCGGACTTCTCGAAGATGCCGAAAAATATTACAGGCTTTTTATCGATTCCTATCCTCATTCCGGAAAAATCGAAGTAGCACGTTTTCTAAGTTTCTGGATAGACTACAAACGCGGCAGGTTTGCCGATGCAAAAAACACACTTTCTCAAATAATTTCAGCCACTAACGAAATGAGTTACGATCGTCAGCGGGCACTTTACTGGTTTGCCAGAGTCTCCGAAAAATCAGGTAAAAAAGAGGAAGCTCAAAAGATTTTCTGTTCGCTTTCAACAAAAATGCCGGCCTCTTTCTACGGTTCATTCGCGGCTGGAAAAGTGAAAAAAGAGGGATTTGAATGTCCTGAAAATGATACTGTTTCAGATGACAAAACTAAATTCCATGATGAAACAATGCTTCCCGAAACTGAATGGATCCTGGCAGCAATGGTGACTGGCGACAAAAACACTGTCGGCAAAATACTAAAAAATGCTGCAAAAACCATCGACAACGACGGCGCTGAAATCGACCGGCTTGTTGCGAGCTATGCGGCAAAGACAGTGAACAACCACACCCTTGCTGCCAACATTCTGCGCTCTATAAGCAACTTCTCAAACAATTCAAAAGAGTATTTCA
>CAJOFY010000013.1 GCA_905233945.1 uncultured bacterium
TCAGACAGAAGACACAGCTGACGGCGATTCCGCAGCTCCCGCAACCGATTCAGAAGCTCCTGCTGAAAACAAAGAAGAAAGCAAATCCGACGGCTGTTCGATGCTGTTTATCTAAAAATTTCTTTTTCTGGTTTGTTTTTTTAACTTTACCGGCATTTTTGCGATTTATGCAGATATTTATTGAAAAAAAATGTTGCAAAAAGTCCTAGTCCATGTAGATAAAAAAAGAGTGTTCTTTCTAAATTGAGCAAAAGTTTGCAAACATCGAAAAAGGGGGAACGGTAAACTTCCAGATCGGTCCCGTTCCTGCATACCTTTCATTCGGGATGATTTTCAGAGCAGGATTGCGTTATGGTGTTGATTATAATGCCGCATGGTTCCGCGGCTTGACATTGGGAGCATCAGCAGGGCCTTATCTTGTTGTAGGCGCATACCTTGAAGCCGGGATCGGGTTTGACTATTCCTGGATATCCTTTAAAATCGGTGTCGGAGGATCGATTGATGTTTTTGAGTTTTATGCACCCCTTAAAGTTCAGGGACTGCTGAAACCTGCAATGGATTTAAATGGTTTGAACATGAAATTTTATCTGACAACAAGCCTTGAACCTGAAATTTATCTGCTTGCCGGTAAAATTTATGTCAAAGCCTCCGGTAAAATCGGCATAGATCCCTTTGCAATCGGTTTCAACGTAAAGAAAACCATATTTGACTGGGATCCCTTAATAAAGAAGAAATTCAGAAATATCATACCGCTGAAACCGATTGAAATTGATCTGTTCTCAATAGGTCGAGGCATGAAGGTGCTCGGCAATGATGTTTCAACGTTTTAATCAATAATCAGCGTAAATGTTTAATAATTATCAAAAGGAGAAAGTTATGAAGAAGAAATTATTCCTTATTGCATTGCTGCTTGTGTTTGCACTGATTTCCTGCGGTGGCGATGAAGAAGAGGATGATTGGGGCAATGATGGCGATACACCAAGCGGCGGTGATGGTGGCAATGGTGATAATGGTTTGGAGGAGTGGAAAATAAATTGGGGTGCAGAAGAAGAAAAGCCAAGTCAAACAAAAAGCATTATAATAGATAGCAATGATATAATTTATGTTGCTGGAAATACTTATGGAAAACTGTATTCGGAAATGCAAGGTGAAAAAGATGTGTTTTTGGCAGCTTTCAATTCTAAAGGAAAAGAATTGTGGGGTATACAATTAGGGTCAAACAGTACAGAAACGGCTTTTGTTGGTTTAGCTGTAGATGAACAAAACAATCTATATATTGCAACAAAAAATAGTATCCAAGAAAAACATCTTATGAAATTTTCATCAGATGGAGTAAAAATATGGGATAAATCCTTAGAAGTTCAGGGAATTGCTGCTTTAGCTGTTGATGGTTCAGGCAATATTTATGTCGGGACTTCTGAAACCTATGATATTTTGAAATTCTCACCTGACGGAGAAAAATTATCAACTTACAATTTTTATACTGCTCAAAATACCTATAATGCAATAACAAAAATTATTGTTGATTCTGACGGAAACATATATGCTGGAGGTGCTACTTCAGAAAATTTATTTGCAACATTAACCAGTACGCAAGATTCTTTTTTGGTAAAAATTGCACCGAACGGAACTGTTCTGTGGGGTAAACAGTGGGGTGGAACTGCAAATTTCAATAATATTTCTAGTGTACTTGATATGTTAATTGATAGTGATAATAATCTTTATCTACCTGTGCCTTCAGAGCATGATTATGTATTGTTAAAAATTTCACCAACAGGGGATGATCTTTGGGAATCATCGAAATTAGACATTGGAGTTCCAGTATCCTTGTCATTAGACACATTAGATAAAATTTACATATGTGGGTCTAACAAAGTTTATAAATATTCTTCAGATGGGAAAAAAATTTGGAGTTGGGAAAACGATGAGCGATATGTTACTGTTCAAGGAATAGCTTCAGACAGTAAAAATAATATTTACGTTTTTGGCATAAAAGGTGGTAAAAATATTTACTTAATGAAAATTCCTGCATCGGCTATTAAGTAACGGAGTTTTTATGAAATTTCCTATCGGATCACCCCTCAAAGTTCAGGGACTTTTGAAACCTGCAATGGATTTCGGAGGTTTGAACATGAAATTTTATCTGACAACAAGTCTTGAACCTGAGATATATCTTCTTGCAGGAAAGATTTATGTCAAAGCCTCTGGTAAAATCGGCATAGATCCATTTGCAATAGGTTTTTCAGTAAAGAAAACAATATTTGACTGGGATCCCTTAATAAAGAAAAAATTCGGAAATATCATACCGCTGAAACCGATAGAACTTGATCTTTTCTCTATAGGTCGGGGAATGAAGGTGCTCGGCAATGATGTTTCAACGTTTTAATCATTAAACAATAAAAATGCTTATTAATTTTTAAGGAGAAAAACATGAAGTTCTTTAAGTATTTATTTGTTCTATTGTCTTTAATCCTGATTGTTTCATGCGGCGGTGAGGATGAGAATAAGGATGAGAATAATGGTGCAAGCGGTGGAAAAAATAAAATATGGGAAATAAGTTGGGGAACAGATAATTGGGAACGACCTTTGTCAATTGCGGCATCTGAAGAACTGGTTTTTGTCGGAGGAGAAACCAAGGGGAATTTGTATTCTGATTTATACGGAAAATTTGATGCTTTTTTATCAGTTTTTACTAATGATGGAAAAGAGTTATGGGGAAAACAGTGGGGAACCAGCATAGATGATAGTATTAATTTGAGAGCTTTGATGTTGGATGAAAACCAAAATGTATATGGAGCAGTAGACACATGGCATAAAGGTTCGGGATCAATGATGGTAAAGTTTTCTCCTAACGGTGAGAAAATATGGGAAAATATTGTTGCAATAGATGCAGTTTCATTTATCGCGAAGGATGTTTTTGGCAATATTTATATTGCTGGCAATCACGGGGATATTTTAAAATACACAAAAGATGGAGAGGAACTTTGGAAGCATAATATTTCTACAGAGAATACAGAAGCTGAGATTAAATCTATAGTAGTAGACTCCCAAGGAAATATTTATGTCGGGGGAAGAACAAATGGAGATTTGTTTGAAGCTCTTTCCGGAAGTTATGATGCTTTTTTGGTGAAACTTAATCCTGATCTTGTTCATGTTTTTGAAAAACAGTGGGGAACAGGAAATAACAACGATTGGATTCAAGTTTCAGGATTAGCTGTAGACAATAACAATAATTTATATATTGCATCTAGTTCATCATCTGAAGAATCAGATATATTAGTGAAATATAGCCCAAATGGTGAAAAAATATGGGGACAAAATAATAAAGACGGCTCTTATTATTCAATTAATTCGATAAGCATAGATAATGAAAATATCATTTATCTCAGCTGTACCAATGGCGAAATTTATAAGTATAATCAGGACGGATTTCTGATTTGGAATTCAAAAGATATCGTAAAAGTAAATTGGGAAATCAAAGGTATGACATTAGATAATCACCAAAATCTCTATTTAATAGGGGGAGAAAGCGATAATTACTTAATGAAAATACCAAAATCAGAAATGAAGTGACAACTATTTTAACGAGCCAAAACATGCTTGACTTGATGAGTTATTCTAGCAATACTCAAACAACTTATTATTACTTCGGTAATCAACAATGGAATGAAGAGTTGGCAGATGATGTTGTCACTTACCTGAAATCCGGTCTTCACCTTTTCAGTTTTGATGCTGACCTTTTTGAAACCACATTTTATGTCACGACGCGCCTTCAGAAAGACAGATACGGCAGACTGATCGATCTTGAGCATGTAAATCCGAAGTCAAAAGAGGCTTTTGCCAGAAAATATGAAGGAAAGGTAGAAACTTTCAAGCCTTACACGAAATACTATTTCTTTGCGCAGAACATCAGCTTCGACGACCTGGCCGCTTCTGCCATTGAAAAAGGAAAAGAGGCTATGGAAGGACTTGTCAAAAAAGGCGTGGAAGCTGCTTCTGACAAAATCGAAGACAAACTTGCCCAATACGCTGATGAAGTCAATGATCCCGACACCTTTAAAGAAAAGCTCGCAAAAGATCCGAAGCTGGAGGATTTGGAGTTTGCAAACATTGAAAAAGGGGGAACGGTCAATTTCCAGATCGGCCCCGTTCCGGCATACCTTTCATTCGGGATGGTTTTCCGTGCCGGTCTCAGATACGGCGTTGATTATAACGCAGCTTGGTTCCGCGGCTTGACATTGGGAGCATCAGCAGGGCCTTATCTTGTTGTAGGCGCATACCTTGAAGCTGGGATCGGGTTTGACTATTCCTGGATATCCTTTAAAATCGGTGTCGGAGGATCGATTGATGTCTTTGAGTTTTATGCACCCCTCAAAGTTCAGGGACTTTTGAAACCTGCAATGGATTTCAACGGTTTGAATATGAAATTTTATCTGACAACAAGCCTTGAACCCGAAATTTACCTGCTTGCCGGTAAAATTTATGTGAAAGCCTCCGGTAAAATCGGCATAGATCCCTTTGCAATCGGTTTCAACGTAAAGAAAACAATATTTGACTGGGATCCCTTAATAAAGAAGAAATTCGGAAATATCATACCGTTGAAACCGATTGAACTTGATCTGTTCTCGATAGGTCGGGGCATGAAGGTGCTCGGCAATGATGTTTCAACGTTTTAACCAATAATCAGCGTAAATGTTTAATAATTATCAAAAGGAGAAACTTATGAAGAAGAAATTATTCTTTATTACATTATTGCTTGTATTTGCATTGGTTTCCTGCGGCGGTGAGAAAGATGATTATGATGATATACCAAGTGGCGGAGGTGAAGGGAATGGCCAAGGCGACAATGATAATGAAGCAGAAGAATGGGAAATAAATTTAGAATACTCATATTTTCAAAAGTTTGTTGTTGATCAAAATGATATGATTTATGTATCCGGATTCACTTATGATAATTTATATGCTGATTTAAATGGAAAAAACGATCCTTTTTTTATTAGTTTAAATAAAAAAGGAGAAAAACTCTGGGGAAAACAATGGGGAGTCCCTGTGATTCATTCATCAAACAATAATGTTTCAGGAATATCTGTTGATTCTAAAGGAAATATCTATATTACTATTCTTGCCAACCCGTCCATTTTTAAATTTGCTTCGGATGGAACAAAAGTATGGGAAATTTTTCCAGAACTTAAAAATGGAGATATTACAACTTTAGCACTTGACAAATCAGATAATATTTACATAGGAATTATAAGAGGAGAGGAAAATGATCCTAATATAATTAAATACTCTGCTGACGGAAAAAAATTACAAAGTTATAATATTTTAGGCGATTCATCATGTTCAATAAATACTTTGGCTATTGATTCGGAAGGAAATCTTTATGCTGGAGGTTCTACTTCAAAAAGTTTGTTCTCCGATAATGAAGGAGATACAGATGCTTTCTTGGTAAAGATGGCACCAGATGGAACAGAGCTTTGGGGAAAACAATGGGGAAGCACAAAAAGTGATGGTGTAGAAACAATATTAATGGGAAAAGAGAACGATATTTTTGTTGCGTCCTATTCAAAAGATGATTCAATAGAGAGGCTTTTCAATTTTTCGCTAGATGGAAATAAGATTTGGGGAATAAATCAAAAATGCGATTCTATCACGATGTGCAATGACAACAATATCTACTGTGCAAAATCAGATCAAATTTACAAATATAACTCTTTGGGGGAATATTTAGGAACTTCTGCCACAAACTATGGACTTGGTTATTTTAAGCAATTAACTTGTGACAGCGAAAGAAATATTTATGCAATAACATCAAATAATCGTACAGTCATTAAATTTTCTCATTCAGATTTTAAATAGCGGAGCCCCAATGTTTGACCAGATGAGATGTTACGATAACACTCAAACATATTATTCTTTCTGGAATAAAAATCTGGCAGATGATTTTCTTACTTACGGCGAAGTGTGCACCCATGTTTATTCCGGTCTTCACCTTTTCACTTTTGATGCCGACCTTTTTGAAACCACATTTTATGTCACGACACGCCATTAGCTTTTTGGGTAAATCCAATTTTTTATAACACAGTATAAAAAATTTCTTTTCGAAACTTAAAATAATACTTGACTTTTTATCACAACAATTATTTTATGTTTTGTAAAAACTTGCTTTTTGGTTTGAAATGAAAAGCGGTAAGATGTGATTTTGTAATTATTTAAAATCTTTTGATTGCCTTTGATTGTTTTTTATGATATAATGAACAGACGGTTTTTTATGGAGGTAGTAATGTCAACATCGTTTGTTCAGTTCAGAATGGAAGATTCCACGAAAGCGCAGGCACTTGTCGTTTGCGAGCAGCTGGGAATTGATCTTCCGACTTATTTGAGAATGTGCGTAACCAGACTGGTGCGCGAAAACGGGATTCCTTTTTCGATGAAACTCGAAGAAAGCCGCGGTCTTGCCGCAATGAAAGCTGCAAGCAGGATCGCCGAGCAGAACGGAAACAGCGAAATGACTCTTGACGAGATCAATACCGAAATAGCAGAGGCGCGGAAGTAGATGCATTACTATGCCGTGATAGACACGAATGTCGTTGTTTCGGCAATGCTGAAATGGCAGTCTCTGCCGGGAAACATTCTGGAACTTGTGTTTGACGGCATCATCATGCCTGTTTTTAATGACGAAATCCTTAGTGAATACCGCGAAGTTTTAAGCAGACCGAAATTCAATTTGAGCAATCAGATAATTGAGGATTTTGTTGGCAATATTGAAGAATTAGGCTTGTCAATAAAAGCAGCAACACTTGATTTGGATTTTCCCGATCCGAAAGACCGTGTTTTTTACGAAATAACGATGGAAAGCAGAAAATCTGATGAAACTTATCTTGTGACGGGTAATATCAAACATTTTCCTGCACAGTGTTTTGTTGTGACCCCGCGAGAAATGCTGGAAATCGTGCTGTCAAAAAACAATTCGCAGTAATTTCAAGACAAGAAAGGAGAATTAAATCCTACAGCTGTTCGATGCTGTTTATCTAAAAGTTTCTTTTTTCCTCATTTTCCTTATCATAATTCGTTCATTTGCGAAACGGAGGCTAATATGCGGAAACATTTGAGTTTATTTCTGGTGCTTTTGGGATTTGTTTTCATTTTATCCTGTTCATCATCCCAAAAACCTGCAAACGATTCTGACATCATTCCTGATGCCGATGCCGCCGGCGGTGATGCGGAAATCCTTGCTGATGATTTTGATTCTCAAGATGCGGATATTATCGATGATAAAGACCAATCCGATGATTCTGATTCTGAAAGCAACGACCCTTCTCAGGAAGAACCAGACAACGATTCCGGCTGTACGATTGTGGAAGGAGATCAGGATTACGAAAAACTATGGCTGACAGACGACGACCCTTATGCCGACAGAGAGAATTTTCTCTATAAATATTACGGCGATTATGATGTAATCGCCGATGATCCGGAACAAGTCAGGGCTACTTTGTGGAAATATCATTTTAGCAGCTATAATGGATGCAGAATCTATAATCAGTGTTCAAAATATGACATTCATCCTTACGAAGCATGTGCCGACAACTATCCGTTTGAGCCTATATTGATTGAAGATTATCCTAATCAGGATGACACAGTAGTAAAAAATGAAAACATTCTTAAAAACAAATGCGACGGCTTGATGACACCAGAACCACGCTGGCGGAATGATTGGATTTACGGTCGTGATCCCAGATATTTTGCTAAAAACGGCAAAGCAGTTTTTACAATGGGTTCTTCTTATGCGTTTATGCCCGGTACTTTTGTATTTAATATTCAGACAAGACAACTTATAAAAATCGCTGCTAATGCTGCAAATTTGGATTTTAACGGAAAAATGGTTCTGATGTCGACCTACAACAAATCTATAAATGACGATTCTCCGGATCTTCCCAACTACCAGATGCCTGTTCAGGAAATAATTTATTACGATATAGAAAAACATAAATACGGCTACGCGTGGTATGGAGAAAAGTTCTACGGAGTCAACTATATGGGATTGGGTGACACCTATGCCATGATGAGTTATCAGACAAAACCTGATGATTACGGTAAAATGAAAGTTGTCTATACCAAAATAGGCGACTGGAAAAATTGGAAAGAACTGAAGAAATTTACAGATAACGGGCAAGATTGGGCAGCAGCGATTTATCCCAATTTTTATGGCAGTCAGGTTGTTTTTTTGAACTATGATGTTGATGCAATTTTCTGTGACCTTGAAAAAGGAGATGACGGCTGTGTCAAAGTTTCCGATGAAAACGAAAATGCATATTGGCCAAAAATGATAGATGACAGAAAAATCATTTATTTTTCAATCAGTTATGATGAGCAAAGCTCAGAATCACGTAAAATAATTCAAGCGGAATTAAATAAAGACGGAACAGTGAAAAGCAGAAGTATTTTGGTTAATGACAATAAAATCTCAGGAATACTGGATTTAAACAATGATTTCATACTTTACATGATAGAAAAAGGAAGAACTTCCAATGATCATCCAATATCAATGGTTTGTTACTACAGATTCTCTGATAAAAAATCTTTTTGTCTGGACAGCGATGATGATATGGAGATCAGAAAAGATTATTCATATATTCCAGGTTACAGCAGATATTTGATTTATCAGCATTATTTTGATTATGTGCTGAGAGACATGGAGTGTTACTGCGACTATCATCCAGACAGATGTCCTTACAGCGATTACACGCCTAATCCGGATAATCCCAAAATTCCGGTGTGGAGGAAACAAGGGGAATGAAAGTAAACAACAAAAAGGAGAGAAAATGAGAAAATTTACACTGATTTTTATCGTTTTTTGCTTATTTTTCTTTGTTTCCTGTTCTTCTTCAAAGTCTGGAAACAACGCTGATGCCTTGCCTGATGCCGATGCAGACACTCAGGATTCTGAAACCATTGATGATGATTTTGATTCTCAAGATGCTGATATCATTGATGATAAAGACCAATCCGATGATTCGGATTCCGATTCTGAAAAATCCGATTCGGACGAATGTCAGCCGCCTTTGAGTGAAGCTCCATTCCCTTATTACGATGCAAACGGCAAGATCACATTTTGCCGCCCCGGTTGTGACACACCGACCGAAAAAGATCCGCAGTGTGTCCACAATCTCTGGGATGAACAAAATGAAAAACTTTGTCACGAATATCCCGAATACGCTTGCTGCGGAACTCCGTGCGTGTTGGAAAGCCTGAAACCTTGGACAAAGGATAAACTTGCTGAAGAATATCCGACCATTGCTGAAGTTGTTCCCATGCACAAGTGTGATTTGGCAATCAATCAGGTCAATTGGAACAATGACGGGACTAATGGTGTTGTCAAGTCATGGAACATGAGTGATGGAAAAATCGGTTTTTATTTTGCGCCTAACCCGACTCTTTCAGTAAAGGATTGGCCTGTAAAAACAAAATATGTGACTTATGACATAGCGACTCAGAAATATTCTTTTGTCATTCCTGCACGAGGACAGGAACAGGCTTATCACAAAGGCAAAAGACTTGCCTTGATTTCTGATAAACGAAATCTTGACTTGAACAATTCAAGCATATTTTTGGCCTATATTGACGACAGCGGCAAAGTCGAAATCGTCTACGACAAAAAAGTCAAAAGCATTTCTTATGAACCTGCGCTCAATGAAAAATGGGCGTTTGTGAATCTTGTCGAAGCCGGAAATGAAAGAATGATGTATGCCAAAGTCGGCGAATGGAAGTGGACATCGCTTGGTGATGGTTTGGGATGGGAGCCCAATATCGTTGGCAATACTCTTGCACTTGTAGATGGTAATGTTAACGGTTGGATTTGTGATTTGAGCAAGTACCCGAAATCTTTATCAGATTGTAAAAAAGTGAACCGAGCTGAAGAACAAGTTAGAGGAATCAGGATAAACAGAGAAAATGAAAAGCAGTTCATCTATAATTCCAATTTTACAAAACTTGCCTATTTGGAATTAAAAGGAGATGAATTTTTCTACAAAGATTTGATTACTGATTTTACTGCTGAAACAGAACTTCATAAATATTCGCTCTGGGCATTGCAATTTAAAGGAAAGATCCTCCTTTTTGAAGAAGTCACCGATCTTAACAGTATCGGCGGAGGTCTTATCTGCTATTACCGTCTTGATAACAATAAGAAATATTGCATGAAAAAAATGGATGATGACAAAAGTTATTCGGATGGAACAACAGTATTTCCATATAGTTTTGGTGAGTTTGATTCACAAATGCTTTTGTATCAAACAAGAGATTCAACATCTTTAATGTTAAGAAACATGCAATGTTACTGTCGGGAAGAGGGCGTCTGCCCGTTTGAGGAATAATCTTAAAAATGTGGGTTTAAATATGCCTTGTTTTCAAGTAATCCGACGGCTGTTCGATGCTTTTCAGACTATTTCGATTCCTCGTCTTCGTCAAAAACAGAGGCTTTTGTTTCGATAAGATGATCGTTGCCAAGGGCATTTGAAGGAGAAAAACAGGATTTGTTTTTCGATTACAATATTTTCATCAATCTTTCCAACAGATTAGCGATTGTTCCTGAGTCGTACCACAATGAAATCCCGAAACATTTTTTCCCGGCATCTTTTATCGAGGCTCCGATATGATAAACAGTTTCACGATCTAATATAATGAATCTATCGTGGAATTCTGTTGTATATTTTACTGTCAGCGAGGGATATTGAGCGTTGAACTTCGCGATGTCGCGGTTTGTTACTTTACTATTTTCACGAGTAAGGATTTTTACATCAACTTCTGAAATCTTTTTTGCCAGAAGATTCAAGGTTTCGATATCAATATAACCGTCAACTATAATGATTTCCTTTTTTGCTTTCTGAATTATGGAAATAATCAGGCTGAAAGCATCGTATATCTGACCTTCGAAGAAAATTTTTTGTTCAGATTCCGAATGATTCTCGATATATTTAAAAACTTCGTTGAATTTTTCATCCGTGTTTTTCTGATATTCCAGTTGTTTGACTTCTATCTCGTTGACGCGGTTTAAAATCAAAGAATTTGTTGCCAGAAATTTCCTCATTTCGACAAAAGCTCTCATAATTGCGATGCTTACGACGATAGCGACATCACTCTGGAGTATTGCTGAGAGCATGGAAATTCCTTGTTCAGTGAATGCATAAGGCAGATATCGTCTGCCACCTCGCCCGACTGTATTTTTTGAAATGCCATTTTGGCATCTCAAAAATTCTTCTTCAGTAAGTTGGAAACAAAAATCTTGGGGAAAACGCTTCTGGTTTCTTTTTACAGCACGGTTTAAAGCACCTGTTTCAACCTGATAAAGCATGGCTAAATCCTGATCAAGCAGGACAGGCTTGTCTCTGATAACATAAATAAGTCCGCTTATTGTCGAGCTGCTGACCTCTATTTCATTTTTTCCAATTATTTCAAGTTGATTAGCTTTTTCTTCCATGTTTTTTCTCCTCCAAATAAAACACTTGATTTTATCGGTATTTTTGAAAAATATCAAATTTAAATTGAATAAAAATTTAAATATTTTTGTGAAATATTAAAAACTTGCATAAAACAAGGCAAGAAATTTTTGTTTTGGGTCAGAAAAATTGGCACTTTGTGTAACTAAATATATGATTGTTTGGTTTTTTAACTTTATGGAGGTTGTTATGAAAAAATCGTTGTTATTGGCACTTGTTGCAGCACTTTTTCTTTTTGCTGCCTGCGGCGACAAGAAGGAGAGTGAAACGGAGCAGGAGCCGGGAAAAACCGACAGCGACATAGTGGAAAACCAGGAAACGGCGGATGAAGACAGTTCAAATACCGAGCCGACCGGTGATGCCGATGAAAATCAGGAAACAATTGATGAAGACGCGAGTCAGGATAATCTGATCTGCACTCAGGAATCGAAGGAAACTCTCGGCGGAGAAGGATGCCGTTACCGTGTAAAAGACGACCCGACAAGATATGTCGAAATCAACTGCGGATGTGACTCTTTCAAAGTCGACAACATTGTCTGTGACGATGAGAACAAGTGCGTTCTTTCCGGAGAATGCGGTGAAGGCAGATGCTCTATTGAATTTCGTGATTATGACAAAGAACTTTTTGAAGCTTTTCCTTTGGAAAGAGAGATCATTGCAAAATCCAGCTTCGAGCCGACAGGGATCTGTTCTGTTGCAAGACTCAAAGACGGCACACTGTTAGCTGCTGTGAGAAACGGGACATGGATAAATGAACTTGCTCCGGAAATTAGAGCCGATTTGAAAATAATACCGACTTGTGAAAACGTTTGTGTTGAAACGAACGAATCGTGGATGGATGAGCCTTATTACGATTATGTTTACTATCCTCCTGTAGAATTTACGATCGGGGAAAATGCGCCTGTGCTCGTAAGCAACGGTCAGGTCGTGGATTCTGAAGGTTACGAATATTATGTTTACGGCAGCAAAACCATAAGTCCTGATGATCCGGATCACAAACTTTACCACAGGGAAGAGAGTGAAATGCCTGATCCGAATTACGGCATTTTTGATTTTGTTATAGTCAATACCAATGCTCTGAAATAAAAAGCAAAGCTGTTTCTCTGATTTTTAAGAAAAATATCGCGAAAAATGCTGTTAAAACTGGACAATATCGCGGAGTTGGTGTAGGAAAGCGCACTAAACGGGATTTATCCCGCGCATTAGTATTGTATAAGGAGATCTCAAGTGAGTGTTGATTCCGAAAATGTAAAAAAGAATGTTGAAAGAGCCGTCGAGCAGTTCAGAAACGGCGGGATCGTAATAGTTGTCGATGATGAAAACCGCGAGAATGAAGGCGATTTTGTTGTCGCGGCAGAAAAAATAACCCCTGAAACAGTCAATTTTATGATAAAGAACGGCCGCGGAGTTCTCTGCACGACGATAACCGAGGACCGCTGCAAGGCTTTAGGTCTTGAAATGCAGGTGAATAACAATACTTCGCTCCTCGGAACTCCTTTCACGGTAACAGTGGATCTGCTCGGCCACGGCTGCACGACAGGTGTTTCGATGTTTGACAGAGCTTCGACGATCCGTGCTCTGGCAGACGAATCGACCCGTCCCGAAGACCTGGGCAGGCCAGGTCACATCAATCCGCTTCGAGCAAGAAACGGCGGAGTTCTGGTGAGAGCCGGGCACACCGAAGCGACAGTAGATCTGGCGAAGCTCGCAGGGCTCAAACCGGCAGGCGCACTCATTGAGATAATCAACGACGACGGCACGATGGCAAGAATGCCGCAGCTTATCGAAATCGCCAAAAAGTATGATTTCCCGATCCTTACGATAGAAAACATCATCGCTTACAGGCTTATGACCGAGTCTCTGATCGAGCAGGTCGCGGACGCGGTCCTTCCGACACGCTGGGGCGGTGAATTCAAAATCAAAGTTTTCCGCAACAAACTTGACGGTCTCGAGCACGTCGCTCTGATAAAAGGCGACATCGCCGACGGAAAACCGGTCCTCACGAGAGTACACTCGGAATGTCTTACCGGTGACGCTTTGGGAAGTATCCGCTGCGACTGCGGATACCAGCTTCAGAACGCTATGGAACTAATCAAGGCCGAGGGCAGGGGAGTCATCCTTTATCTGCGCCAGGAGGGCAGGGGAATAGGACTCGGAAACAAGATCAAGGCCTACCACCTTCAGGACGAAGGAATGGACACGGTCGAGGCGAATATCGCGCTCGGTTTCCCGGCTGACCTCAGGGATTACGGCATCGGTGCGCAGATCTTGTCGGAAATCGGCGTTGAAAAGATCAGACTTCTCACCAATAATCCCAAGAAAATCAAAGGTTTGACCGGCTACGGACTTGAAATAACGGAGCATGTTCCGAATGTCTGCGGAGTGCAGAAAGAGAACAGAAAATACCTTGAAACCAAACAAAACAAGATGGGACATACAATTTTCACGTCAGATAAAAAGAATTAACAACGGAGATTGAAATGGAAGTAAAAACTTTTTCAGGCGATCTTAGTGCAAAAGGAAAAAAATTCGCAGTAATCGTTTCGAGATTCAACAGCCTTCTTTCGGAATCGCTTCTGAAAGGCGCGATCGACTGCCTCGAGCGTCACTATGCGGAAAGCGTTGAAGTTATCAAGGTTCCGGGCGCTTTCGAAATTCCTTTCGCAGCAAAAAAGGCGGCTCTTTCCAAAAAATACGACGCGATAGTTTGTCTCGGCGTCATAATCCGCGGCAGCACTCCGCACTTTGATTTCATCGCGGCCGAAACGAGCAAGGGAATCGCCCAGGCTTCGCTTGAAACAGGCGTTTACATGTCTTTCGGAGTCCTTACGGTCGATTCGATCGAGCAGGGGATCGAGAGAGCAGGAACAAAAGCCGGCAACAAAGGGTTCGACGCGGCGCTTGCGGCCATTGAAATGCTGAATTTGTCCGATAAATTGAAATAAGCAGGAAAAAGTTATGGGATTAAGAAGACGTTCAAGAGAAAAAACACTTCAGATTCTGTACAGTCTCGAATTTAACAAAAATCAGACAATTAAGGAGGCTGTGGAATCGTATCTGACTTATTTCAATATCGCATCGATGAAATGGAGCGATAAAAGCGAAAACCAGACAACCGGCAACAACGAAGCCTCTGAAGAAGAGAGTGTTTTTATAACATATCTTCTGACTGCTGTAAGAAATAACATTCAGGAAATAGAAAGACTCATTGAAGAGGCTGCGATAAACTGGAGAATCGAGCGCATCGCTCTCATTGAACGCAATATTCTCAGAATGTCGGTGGCAGAACTTATCGACGAGAACAACGGAGTTCCCTTCAAGGCGACGATAAACGAAGCGATCGACATCGCCAAAAAATTCGGCAGCAAGGAATCAAGTTCGTTTGTAAACGGTATAATCAACAAAGTAGCTGATATTATTGACATTAAAAACAAAAAACTATGAAACTCAACGGCGAAAGACTTGTTCCTTTTTGCACCGTAATACTCTCAAGAATCGACAAATACGCAGGTTTGTCGGCTCAGATAAAAGAGTGGTGTGAAAGCGAATCTTTCAATCCTCAGGGCAAGGCTTATCTTGTGGATTGCGACAGAAACAAAGTGAAAATGTTTTCCCTGGAAAATAAAAAAGCTGTAACATTTGAAGATGAATACTCATTTTTTGAGCTGATACGCTTTATTCAGAAGGCTAAACCTTCGTGCATAATTGATTTCTGCAACAACGCGATGTCCAAAACAGTGGTATTTTTCTCTCATGCAGGCTGTGCAATCTGTCAAAAAAGTCTTTTTTCGCTGTTTTTTGCTGAGGCAGGATACAAAAAAGAGGCTTGCGGAGCGCTGAGAACGGCTGTCCCGTGCTTTTTCAACGATTCTGGAAAAGAGGACAGAAAGACAAATTATGCCGATATTCCGGCTGAATTTGCTGAGCAGACAGAAGAAGAAGTCGAAAAAGAGGAAAAGCTCGTAATTGATTTAGGCGGAATTCCCGAAAAGCCGGTCGGCAGGATCCTGTGGGTTCCGAAAAGAACAACGGCACGCGGAATGTGGACCGATTTCAAAAATCTGACATATTACGCCGAAAAGGAAAATGTGCTGATCGATGTCCATCTGAAAAACGAAAAAGCGAAAAAAAGGTTCGACAGCGTATTTTTCATCAAGGGACGAAAAATGGACCTCGACCGATACTTGACTCCGATTGTCTGTGAAAATCTCTCTGACGCGATTTTCGGAAGCCGCTCTCCGGAATACAAAAAAATTATTTTTTCTTTCGGAATGACATTTGAATTTCTAAAGACAAAATCTTTGCTCATACAAACAGGAAAGGAAAAATCCTCGGATAATTCGGCAAGATTGACCACAACAAAGAAAATAGGTAACTACCTGAAATGATTTTTCTTTTTATATTGACAACTTCGCATAACATATATTATGTAAACTAAAAAGGGTGAAAAACGTGGTTTCGGCTCAGATTTCGGCGATCTCTGAAAAACTCATTTCATGCATTAAAAAAAACTCTCTGCCGCAGACGATCCTTTTTCATTCTCCTGCTCTCTCGAATATCGATGCATTGGTTTTATCGCTTGCGCCGAAACTGATAAAACCCAAACGTTTTCTTGATAATGAAAAGTTTGCCTCACTTTGTTCAGCCGGACAGTTTCCTGACTTCATAAACGTTGTCAAAGGTGCGACCGGAACTATAAAAATCGAAGAAATTCACGCAGTTGAAGATGCCATTCAGTATGCTCCGTTTGAGTCTGAAAACCGCATTGTCTATTTCCGGGACGCCGCCGCGATGACTGTTCAGTCGCAGAACGCTCTCCTTAAAAAAATCGAGGAACCTCCGCAGCGCACTTTTTTCTTTTTGGCCGTAAACAAGCGAAATTCGATTCTCCCGACTGTTCTATCGCGTTCAGTCCCAATTTTCGTTCCTGGCGCAAATACGGAAGCCGGTTTTTCGGAACTGTTCGACCGTTTTCCTTTTCTGGCGGATTTGGTTTCAGAGCTGGGCAGCGATATTTTTACTGCCGAAAAAAACAGACTTGCCTACTTTTGTTCCAGCCTCGATTTTAATTCGATAACCAATATAAATAAAATATATGCCGAGATAACAGATACAGATCTTCTGTCGAAGGAACTGCTCGGTTCTGTTCCGGCTGACAAAGCTGAATATCTGAAAAAAATGATTATAAAAATGAGGCTTGCCATTGTCGCATTCTGTGTAATGGAAAAGAATCCGGAAACAGCACGGCGAATAACTGTTTTTCTTTCGAACCAGCAGTATTTTTCACCGGACGCTTCAGTCTTCTTCACAATATAAATCGGAGGATAACTTATGGATAACAATAGAAAATTTACAAAACTCGACCGCAATCTCGATGTTTCCGAGGAAGAACTCAAGACCTTGCAGGAACTCGAACGGAACGACGACGGTTTCAAGGACGAGGAAAACACTAAATACAAGAAAGCCGGAAGCCCGATCGCACCGCTCGGTGGCGGCGACGCGCTTTATTTCGACTATACTGACGAATATCCCGCTTTCGAAGATGTCATCGCGATCCAGTTCCAGCCTGCCGGGAAAGTTTACTGGTACTTTTATCCGGCACAGAAAAATCCCGGAAACGAGCTAAAACAGGGCGACATTATTGTTGCATACAGCGAGCGCGGAATGGAACTTGCGAAGGTTCTGAACAAAAGCATGGACGATTACAAGCGCCAGAACAAGATAAATTTCATCAAAAACGGCTTCGTCAGAAAGGCGGAAGCTGCCGATTTTGAGCGCGAGAAACAGCTTGAAATCAAGGCACAGTCGGCAAAAGAAGTCATTCTCCGCGTCAACAAAGAGCTCGGAATCAAGATGAAAATCATAAAAGTGAAATACACTCTCGACGACACGAAGGCGATTTTTTACTTTTCTGCAAACGGCAGAGTCGACTTCCGCGAGCTCATCAAACGCCTTGCCTACGAGCTGAAACGCCGCATTGAAATGCGTCAGATCGGTGTCCGCGACACGACAAAAATCATGGGCGGGCTCGGTCCTTGCGGACGGACTCTCTGCTGCCGCAAGCACATGCACAACTTCATTCCGGTTTCGATAAAAATGGCGAAAGACCAGAATTTCAGCCTCAATCCTAACAAAATTTCCGGCATCTGCGGACGTCTTTTCTGCTGTCTGGGCTACGAAAACGCGACTTACGAAGAGCTCAGAAAGGATTATCCTCTGGAGGAAACGGCTATTCTCGACAGGTCTTCGAACCGCAAAGGCTACGTTAAAAAAGTGAACGCCATCGGTCAGAATATCACGGTTTTCTTCCCCGAAAACGCCGAGAAAAAAGAGAAAGCCGAGGAAAAAACATTCCCGAAATCGGCTCTTGAATTCAATAACGGCTGGTTCATAAACCTGCCGCAGAGCGAACAGAACAGCCATGATCTTGACAATATCACGCCGATCGTCGCCAAGGAAAAAGAGCTTCTGAGGGAGTCGTCTAATCCTGAAGAAAATCAGGAAAAAGCCGAAAGGCCGGAAAGACCGCAGAATCCGAACAATAAGAAACCTGCCCCGAAAGATTCTTCTAACCCCAATAATCCAAACGCTAAAAGGAATCCGAACTGGCACGGCAACAAGAAAAATTTCAGAAAATTCCCGCCCAGAAAAGAGAACAAGGAAAATCAGGATACAAATAAGGAATAATAAACAAAATGTTTATTGACACTCACGCACATATTTTTATGACAGTTACCGAAAGAGGTATCTCTCTGGAGAATATAATTTCGGAACTCCATGAAAATCAGGTCGATACGGTGGTTGACATCTGCGGAAGCGAACACGAATTGGAGTATCACAAAAGTGTTGAAGAAACGTTTCTAAAAAACAACATAAATTTCTACGCTGCGGCTGGAATCCACCCTCAAGAATCGTCAAATTTTATTGATTCGGATATTTCATGGATCGCAAAAAACAAGAAAAATATTATCGCTGTAGGCGAAGTCGGATTAGATTTTTTCTACGACTTTTCTCCGAAAGAAATTCAGTTGAAGATGCTTCGAACCATGATCGAGCAAACTATAGAACTTCAAAAACCCATTTTAATTCACGGAAGATGCGGCGAAGCTCTGATTTTTGACATGCTCAACGAATATGGTTTTGATGATAAAAAGGTGCTTTTTCACTGCTATACAGGGGATCTTGAAACAGCGGAAAAAATACTGAAAAAAGGGTGGAATGTCTCGTTTTCGGGAATTCTGACTTTTAAGAAATCTGCCGATGTCCTTGAAATATTCAATCACACAAGTATAAACAATATGTTTTTTGAAACCGACTCGCCTTTCCTCGCTCCGGTGCCGTTTCGCGGAAAACCGAACACTCCGGGGAAAGTCAGATACGTTTATGACTTCGCGGCCAATCTTTTAAATATGAAACAAGCTGACCTGGCCAAACAAGTTATGGAAAATTTCAACAAATTTTTTAATTTAAACATTTAATGCAGAAAACAGCGGCTTTTACAACAACGATCCCTGTTGAGGTCGTTCTGGCATCAGGATACAGACCGTTAGATCTGAACAACATTTTTGTCTCAGACTCGAACCCCTCATCTCTTGTCGAAAAAGCTGAATTTTCGGGTTTTGCGGGAAGTTCCTGTGCATGGATCAAAGGGCTTTATTCAGTTCTGGTCTCTCCGGAACACAACAAGAATATCGACGTTTTCATTGCCGTAACCGAAGGAGACTGCTCGAACGCAAAGGTTTTGGAGCAGATCGTGGCGGCAGAAACCGGGATCAGGACTTTTATCTTCAACTTCCCCTACTTCCGTGAAATCGACAAAATACGCAGTGAAATCAGCCGTTTTGCCGAATTTATGGGAACTGACTACGCATCGTGCGTCCGAACCTGGAAAGAACTTTCATCTCTCAGACGCAAACTGAAGATCATAGACGAAACCTCATACATCTATCCAGGCAGCGTGACAGGCGAAGAAAACCACCTTTTCCTTGTTTCATCATCCGATTTCTGCGGCGACCCAATTGAATATGAGGCAAAAGCAGATGATTTTATTGAAGAATTGGAACGCAGAAAACGTTTTGCAGACCCGTCACGCAAAAAAATAGCATACCTCGGAGTTCCGCCGATCGTTCCCGTCCATGCATTCCTCGAAGAAAGGAACGCGACAGTCGTCTACAACGAGATCCAGCGCGAATTCGCAATGCTCGACGAATATCCGACGATCGAAGAGCAGTACACAAACTACACCTACCCCTACTCCGCTTCGTTCCGCTTCGAAAAGGCGATTGCCGAAATCAAAAAGCGCAACGTCGACGGCATAATCCACTACGTCCAGTCCTTCTGCCACAGACAACTCGAGGACATAATCCTCCGCAGACTCCTTGAAAGCAAAGGACTCAATATCCCGCTTCTGACTTTGGAATTCGACAAACCTTCAAACAAAATCGACGCCAGAGTCGCGACAAGGATCGAAGCCTTTTTGGAAACGATTTAAGATTGTTACTACTTCTTTTCCAAAAATTTCGGTCTAAAAATGATGCAGATTGAAGGAAGAAGAACCATTGAACCGACAAGGCATACCGCAATACTGAGAACTATCAGAGCTCCGAAATAGCGTATCGGCAGGAACGAACTTATAAGCAGGATTACAAAGCCGACCATGACGCTGACGGCGTTGAAAATGATTCCGCGGCCTGTCGTCTGAAGTGTGTGACGGACTGCTTCAGTCGTGTCGGCGTGCTTCTGCATTTCGATTTTGTAGCGCCACAGGAAGTGGATCGTGTAATCGACCCCTACTCCAATTACTATCGATGAAATGAGTGCTGTCGCGATATCGAGAGTGACTCCTGTGAATCCCATGACTCCGAACATGAGGACAAGCGAAACTCCAAGCGGAACGCCTGCAATGATTCCGGCAACAATCGATTTGAAAAGGATCATGACGAGAATCGAGACAGAAATAAACGAAAGGAGGAGCGATATGATCTGGCCGTCGATAACGCTGTCGATAAGATCCTTGAACATTACTCCCGAACCTGTGATTTCGGTAAAAACCGGCTCGTTTTCAATCAGTTTCTGCGTGTCGATGACCACTTTTTTTATTGTTTCGCTGCTTTCGCTTTTTAACTGAACGATTATCTGAGCCTGCGTGAAATCGGGATTTACAAGTTTGGTGAGCTCGTCGGGATCGGCCATTTCATTGTATTTCGTAAGGAAAAAATCGACCGCGTTTTTAGTTTCGGGAATTTCGCCGAAGCCTTTCTCTCCAGGCTGGTAAGCCCCTTTCGTAACGAGTTTTATAAGTTTTGCGATTGAAAGCGTGTTTCCGACATTCGGGTTCTTATTTATTATCTGCTCTACTTTATCAATTTTTTTAAGGACTTGCGGATCTTTAATGTCGGCTTTGACATTTACGCTTATTATCTGCGAGCCGCCGAAGTTGTCGTTTATGAGCTGAGATGCTATCTGTGCCGGATGCCCTTTCGGATAGTAGCTTGCAAGGTTGGAATCGACTACGATTTTAGGAATCCCGAAGGCCATGACAGCAGTCAGAACAATGCTTGCCACCAGAAGTGTTTTCGGATGTTTCGAGACAAAATTCGCAATATTTACAAGGAGTTTTTCTGTAGCCGGACGTTTTTCCCTGTTTATTACCGGAGCAGGAACCTTCATCATCGAAAGAACTGCCGGAATAAAGAAAATGCTCGCAAAAAGAGCAAACGAAATACCTATCGAGGAAAGAATTCCGAGCTGAGCCGCGGGAACGACCGTGTGGGTCATCAGGCAGAGCATTCCGGCGATTGTCGTGACACCTGTCAGAATTACAGGAACCGACATGTCGGAAAATACCGCTTTTGCAAGTTCTTCTCCGCTTTTCTGACCGCCGGCTTCCATATTGTGAAGCTGATAGCGGCTGATTATGTGGATTCCGTAACCATTGGCTACTGCAATGAGAATAACCGGAAGAATTATCGTGACAGTCGTCATCTGCCAGCCAAGAAGCGGCACGAGCCCCATCGAAACGACAATCGACATTATAACGACCGAAAACGGCAGGAAAACGCCGCGAAGCTGCTTGAAGCTGATGAAAAGAATTCCGAGCATGATGAGAAGTCCGAGCGGCATGAAAACGGCCATATCTTTCGGAACGTCTTCTGAAATATGCTCCTTGATTACCGGAAGACCGCCCAGAGTGACTTTGCCCGGCCCTTCGACTTTTGCCACGGTTTCACGGATTTCTCTTGTAATTTCAAGACCTTTCCCATTGTTTTTCATTCTGACAAGAACAGCTGCGGCAGTGAAGTCGTCGTTGATCAGAGTGCGCATGACCATGTCGTTGCCTTTGAGCATTTTGCGGAGTTCCTCGCGCTGTGCAAGCTCTTCCGGAGTTCCCTCGGCAGGCTTTTCGTCTGCAAAAGGATCGTCGTCGACCATCGGAATCGAGTTTACTTTTTCAATATCCTTGATTTCCTTCAGAGCGTCGCTTATCGCATTTATCTGCGCAAGAACAGAGGGCCTGAGAATATCCTTGTCCTCTACCACGACAAAAACGATTTCCATTCCGCCGAATTTTTCCTCAAGTTCTTTTAAGTGAACTCTCAGATGGTCCGGCAGCATGTTTTCGACATCGGGATCGACCGAGCTGTCCTTCAGCGGAATCGCCATGAGAACAGTGAAAATTATGAATACAGTGATTATAAGCACTCTGAATTTTATAACCGAATCAGCCAGATTTTTCATATCAACCCCTATAATACATAAGTTATAAACAACTTCTTTCGGACGCTTTTTACCGAAGCTCGGTTACAAATTCAAGTAAATCAAAAAAAAAATTCATATTTTTGTTGCATTCTAAATGATTCTGATTATATTAGTTGCGCTTTGCGGGCCTATAGCTCAGTTGGTAGAGCCCCCGGCTCATAACCGGATGGTCAGAGGTTCGAACCCTCTTGGGCCCACCACTTTTTTGTGGATTTGCTGTTTATTTACAAATTTCACGGCATAGATTTAAAAAAGCACTTGTTCAAAACAAGTGCTTTTTTTTTGCTTTTTAACTGATGGAGGCGACCTTGCTTGAAGAATTGAAAAAATTGGTAAATCTGCAGAATGTTGACTCGGAAATCTTTAAACTCGAGGAAGAGCTGGATATTCTGCCGGACCAGAATGACGCTCTTGAAAAACAGATTGTGGAAAAGGAAAACAAAATCAAAGAACTCAAAAACGCCATTGATATTCAAGTCGGCGAAAAAGAGAAAAGGGACGAGATTTTCAAGAAGGGAGATGAAAAACTCAGAACAATAACCGGCAAGCAGTCGGCAATAAGAAACAAAGAAGAATACAACGCTCTTCTCAGGGAAATAGACAACATCAAAAGATTCAACCGCGATCTCGGTGACGAAATAGAGGAAATCAACAAGGAAATACAGGCAAAAACAAACGAGCTTAAAGAAACTGAAAAAGTATTCAATGAAGAAATCAAAGGTTTCAGAACGCAGATCGATCTCAATAACCGCAGAATGGACGAACTCGAAGAAACCATTGACAAGCTTTATATAAAAAGAGATGAGCTCACAAAGAATATCAGACCTTCGATATTCAATAAATACGAGAGAATCCTCGAAAAATCCCATGACGGCAAGGCTATTGCCATCGTGGAATACAGAAAAGAAAAAGAAAAAGACTCGGCAACGGCATACGGGCTGTGCCTCGGCTGCAATATGAAACTGCCGCCTGAGCTTTACAACATGGTTCTCCGTGCAGTCAGAATCGAAGTCTGCCCGAACTGCCAGTGCATACTTATTCCCGGCGAGAACCACACAGACCATTCGAAAACAGATTCCGAAGAGGAAAAATAGTTCTTTTACTTGTGAAAAAGCAGCACTTCCAGTCGCTGATTTATCAGAGGAAAGTCCGGACTCCAGAGGGCTGAGGGCTGGCTAACGGCCAGGAGCAGCGATGTTACGGAAAGTGCAGCAGAAAATAAACTACCCGGTTCATCCGGGAAAAGGTGAAAAGGCGGGGCAAGAGCCCACCGGGGTCACGGCGACGCGGCCCGCATGGCAAACCCCCCTCGGAGCAAGGTCTAATAGAAATGCCATCTGCCGCGGCAGATAAGGATCGCCCGTCCGACGCATTCGGGTTGACCGCTTGAGATTGCAGGCAACTGTAATTCCAGATGAATGACTGGTTAAAACAGAATCCGGCTTATGTGCTGCTTTTTCTCCACTTTTTTCAGAAAAGTTCTTTAGTTTATCAACTTTGAGGAGGCTTAAATGTCTTCAAGAGATCACTGGGGAAACAAACTTGGTTTTATTTTAGCGGCTGTCGGAAGTGCCGTCGGACTCGGAAACATCTGGAAATTTCCCTATGTCGTCGGCAAAAACGGCGGCGGTGCGTTCATACTGATTTATCTTGCGTGCATAATTCTTGTGGGAATTCCGATACTTATCACCGAAATCTACATCGGAAAAAAGAGCCAGCTCAATCCTGTCGGAGCTTTCAGATTTTTCCAGAAAGGAAAAGTTCCCTTTTCGCCCATAGGATATGCCGGAGTTTTGTGCGGAATCATAATTCTTTCGTATTATTCGGTAATTACAGGCTGGATCTGCCATTATCTTATGCTCAGTTTCCGCGGATTTTCCGGAACTGAAACCGAAATCAGCACGATTTTCGACAATCTGAACGCGACTCCGTGGCTCAATGTCGCGTGGCACACTTTTGTAATGGTCACTGTCATGCTGATCCTTATGAAAGGCGTTATGAAAGGTATAGAAAAGGCGAGCAAGATCCTAATGCCGACTCTCGGAATCCTTCTTCTCGTCCTTGTCTGCTACTCACTGACTCTCGACGGAATGAAAGATGCATGGCATTTCCTCACCTACCCCGATTTTTCAAAAGTAACCGGCGGATCGCTGCTTGAAGCTCTCGGAACTTCATTTTTTACCCTTTCGCTTGGAATGGGGGCGATGATAACTTACGGCAGCTACCTCAAAGGCGACGTAAATATCACGAAATCGGCAGTCCAGATCGCTTCGGTAGATACGCTTATCGCTTTTCTGGCAGGGCTTGTTATCTTCCCGATAGTCTTTTCCAACGGGCTTGAACCGAGCGCAGGTCCGGGACTCATTTTCAAAACCCTTCCCGTCCTTTTCGCGAAAATGCCGGGCGGTCATTTTGTTTCGGTACTTTTCTTCGCTCTCGTCCTTTTCGCCGCGATAACAAGCGCTATTTCTCTTCTCGAAGTCGCGGTTTCGTTTGTAGTTGATGAATACAAGTTCTCAAGAATAAAAGCGATTCTGATAATGGGAACAGTAATCTGGGCACTCGGGATTCTTTCCGCAGTCTCATCCTGGAATGTCGGCGGAGTTCCTTTTCTCGATATTTTCGACAAAATCTCATCCTGCTATATGCTTCCGCTCGGAGGTCTCGGCACGGCTCTAGTTTTCGCCTGGGCGATATCAACAGAGCAGAAATATGCGGAAATCGGCTCGAAACCGATTCATAAAATACTTCTTTTCGCTGCAAAATATGTAGCTCCGCTGCTTTTGTTGGTTATTTTCCTTAAAGAAATCGGGCTATTCTAAGATATTTTATCCGATTTTTTTCTGAGATTCTCAATCCACTTTATTATCACCGGGAAAAATACCAGATTTACCAGAGTCACCATGATTATTCCGATTGAAGCCATGATTCCTATTGACTGCAAGCCTTTGTGTTTGGCAAGCGCGACACTGCCGAAACCGACCAAAGTCGTGAGTGACGAATAGAAAACGGAGCCGCCCGTGTTTTTGAGGTTTTCAATCATTTTGTCAGGCGCGGAGCGGTAACGGTAATAGATGTGAATCGCCGAATCTATGCCTGTTCCGATGACTGTCGGAATGATTATCATATTGAAAACATTGAATTTTATGCCGCAGCAGACTGCTATGAGAATCATCCACAGAATACCGGCTGCAAGCGGAAGGAAAACGACGAATGCGTTTATAAACGACCGGTAAAGAAGCACGAGAACGATGAAAACCGAGCAGAAGGCGAAGACAATCGCGAGAGGAACATGGTATTCTATTACCTTTTTGATTTCAGAAAGGAGCATGTAAGAGCCTAACAACCTGTAATTATTGATGTTTCCGCGAATTGTGCCGAACTCGTCGATTATTGTCATAACATCGTTGACATCAGACTTGTTGCCGCCTAAAGCGATCATTATGAATCTGTCGGAAGAGCCGTCTTTCAGCGAAAGTTTATCCATGATCCAGTCTGGAAGTTTCTCCTTTTCCATAACGGATGAAACTTCAAGATAAGGCTTGAATTCCTTGTTGTATTTCTCAATTTCGGCATCACTGAAAAGATTTATTTTTCTTTCGATCAACCGCTTTATATCTTTAATGATTTTGATTTTTTCCTCCTGGTCTTCAGGCAGAAAGGTGTAAATCGAAATCAAATCCTTGAGTTCAATCGAAGTTGATTTTTCAGCTCTCATTTTTGCAAGAGCTCTTGTCGCGTCCTCAGTTTCTTCCGCTGAATTTGTAACGATGAACGAAGGAAGACCGGTTGAAATCGCGTCTGTTTTAGCCTTTTTCTGGGCATTACGGTAGTGGTTTGTAATGCTTTCGTCATACTTCCCGGGAAAACTCAGATTGTCGAAATTGTACTCTATTTTTCCGAATTTCACCGAAACCGCCGCCAGCGCTGTCACAATTAAGAAAACAGCGAAAACTATTGAAGATTTCTGCGACAAAGCGGTATAGACCGAAGCCAGAAAATCGGTTGTCCTCGCCTTTATCCGCAAAGGTTTCATCCTGTCGAAAAAGAAAACGATTGCCGGGAAAAAAATCATGATCGCGAGAAAAGATGTCGAAACGCCGAGAGCCGCCGCCAGACCGAAATCGGAAAAACCTTTAAAATCGATCATAATCAGCGAGAAAAACGCCGCAACGGTCGTTATCGCGCCGCAGAAAATCGAAGGCATAACACCAGGCATCGACTGCATCAGAGCTTCTTCGGTATTTGCCGTTTTTTCAACCTGCTCGCTGAATCTTCCCAGAAGATGTATCGAAAAATCGATTCCCAGACCGTAGAGAATCGTGAACGAAAACGCCGAAATGATATTGAAGCCGCCGACAAAGAACTGCATAGCCGAAATCGCGCTCAAGACTCCTGATGAAAGAGGAAAAAAGACGATGAGAAGTGCACGAAGCGATCTGAAATAAAAGATTATCGTGAGCGAAAGAAGGACGATACATATCGCCAGAGTCGAAAAAACATCGTTGTAAATCGCAGTCATTTCACGCAGTTTGTTGCGGAAAAGTCCGCCAGCCTCAACTTCGACGCCGAGTTTTTCCGGCTGGACTTTGGCAATCGCTTTTTCAAGCAGATCGACGATTTTCTTGCTGTCTGCCACATTGGTTTCGCCGCCTGCAGGACGCACTTTCATCGCGATGTAAGTCCCGTTTTCGACTTCGTAGAATTTCTCCATTTTGTATTTTGCGCGGTAGCTTTCGGCCTTTTCGAGAACTTCGTCCATTTTGGAAGTCAGACTTCCGGAGTCTTCGTCTTTTTCCGAATTATTTCCCTCCCCAGCATCTGATCCGCCGTCGAGAGCAAGTTCTTTTTCGACCGCTTTTGCGATCTGCTTCTGAACCTCCCCTTTTATTTTCTGAAGTTCATCGACTGATGCAAAAAGAAGAGCGTTTTTTTCCAGATATTCGACATCCCTGTCAAATTCCACAAACCTGACAAGCGGATTCCCGTCGATTTTTTCCTTGACGAGCCGCAGAGCCTCGATGTTTTTTTCGCGGTCTGAAGAATGTGCAACGACAAGGACAGTCGAGTAACTTCCGACAATATCCTCCATTTTTTCAAGTTCGATAACCATTTCGTTGTCGCCTTTGAAAAGAGCGCGGAGGTCTGTGTCGATTTTCAGATTATTTTTGATGTAGAACAGTTCCAGAGCCGTTACAACGGCAAGACACACTATCATAAGCCAGGTGTGCTTTGCAGAAAAACTTATGAATTTTTTATAGAAATTGTTCAAAAGAACCCCGCTTTGCTATTGTTTGCCGTAAAGTTCCGTTTCTGTTTTCGAGCCGTTTTCGCGGACGGCGCCGAGAAATTTTTTGACTTTTTTGAGAGCGATGCCGCGTTTGAGAGAGCTGATTTTGTCGATGAAAAGAACTCCGTCGAGATGGTCGTTTTCATGCTGGATTGCGACAGCCGTAAGTCCCGATGCCTTGATTTCCTGAGGATTTCCGTCAATATCGAAATACCTGCAGACGATTTTTTCGGCACGCTCGACATCGGCATTGTATTTCGGAACGCTGAGACACCCTTCGCCGTACATTATTTTTCCCTCTTTCTCAATAATTTCGGGATTTATGAAGGCGACTGGACGGAATTCCGCGCTTTTCGGCTTTTCGCCGTTTTCCTCAGCCTTTACAAAATCCAGGTAGCCGAAATCTATGACAAAAATCCGCAGTGAAACACCTACCTGCGGCCCTGCTATGCCGAGACCGTCGGCAGCACGCATCGTGTCAGCCATATTTGTTGCAAGTTCTTTGAGTTCCCCGTTAAATTCGGTGACTTCTTTCGCCTTTTCGCGCAGAATTTTGTCACCGACAGTCGATATATGCAGAAGCGTCATGATTTCTCCTAAACATTGAATCTGAAATTGATAATATCGCCGTCTTTAACGACATACTCCTTTCCTTCAAGTCTGTAGGCCGCCGCTTTCTTGCACTCGGCTTCACTTCCGTACTTGATGAAATCGTCAAAGTGGACGACTTCGGCACGGATAAAGCCGCGCTGGATGTCGGAGTGGATTTTTCCCGCAGCGTAAAGAGCCGGAGTGCCGTTCTTGATCGGCCATGCGCGGACTTCGTCGCTTCCGGCGGTGAGGAATGAAATCAGTCCTAGTGCCGCATAAGCGCTTTTTATGAAGCGGACCGAAGCACTTTCAGAAAGGCCGTAATCCTTCAGAAATTCAGCCTGTTCTTCCGGCGAGAGCTCCGAAAGCTCGACTTCAAGCGGCGCGCTGACGCAGAAATATGAGATTCCGTCTGCCGAAAGCTGCTTTGCAAGCGCTTCGGTAACACCCTGCTCCCCTTCCGGCTGGTTAAGAAGAACGATTATTTTTTTCAGCGAAAGGAAATTATAGTTTGCAATAAGCTCCATTTCTTCCGGTGAAACTGTGTCGGGGGCAGGAAATTCGCCGTTTTCAAAAAGATCGCGCAGCCTTTGAAGGATTTTAAGCTCGGGCGGATTTTTCTTTTCCTTCATTTCGCGCTCGAGACGCTTTTCTATCACAACGAAATCCGTAAGTATCATATCTTCCTTGATTTTTTTGTATTCCGAAGCGGCATCTGCCGGGTCTGAAGTCATCAAAGAATCAAAATTTCTGAGAACCATAATCAGAAGGTCGGCTTTCTGGATCAGATTTTTCACTTTTGCCGGAACAGCCGTCTCTTTTGAAGGCGGAACTGTGTAGTCGCTGAGAACGAACTCGCTGTATGTTTTCTTTTTAGGACTGTAAATTTCGGCCAGTCTGTCAATTCTTTCGTCCGGAACTTTTATCGTTCCGACGGTTTCCTCTTTTTTTCCGCTTTCGATTCCGGTCAAAGCCTGAAACACAGTGCTTTTTCCCGAAAAAGGCAATCCAATCAAAGCTGCTTTCATTCTATTCACCTCTAAATTATTTGATTTTAAAGTCGGGTTTGATCGTCAGAACCCTTGACTCGTTCTTTTCAGGAACAAACAGAATCCTGCTTCCGTTTTTAAGAAAAATCAGCGGAAGGTAAGCCATGTTTTCCGCATTTGAAGGATCGACCACGCCGTTTTTCATTTTATACAGATGCTCGATCCTGTACTTTCCGTAAAGTTTGGCAAAAGCACCTCCTTTCGCCCTCTGCTGTATTTTTACGGAAACAACAATCCTCTCATGCTTCTCGTCAAAGGCGACATTTTCGACAGAGGCTTCGATATATTCATCTTTATCTGAAATTTCGCCGCTTTTTTTAACGAACATATCGGAATTCCCGGATGCCGTCTGACGTTTTGCCGTGGTTTCGGAAACATTGAGATCTATATTCTTCAAGGATTCAAAAAGGCTGTTTATGGTCGTTGTCGGAAAAAAGAGTTCGTTCCCGAGAATCTCGATACTGAGATCCGGAATTTTTGAAAGCATCTCCTTTCTGAGTTCGTACAGTTTTACGCCGTCGGCAACTTTGACCAGAACTCCGCCGTTTTTGGCTGTCCAGGACTGTGCAACCATAGGAAGCCACGAACCGTCAACGCTTTTCAGAATGAAAGGCTGGGCGAAAACATTGGAAAAAAACAGCAGAATAAAAACGGCAGCTGCGATTCCGGAAAAAGAAAAGAGACTATTTTTTTGATTTCTTATGCTTTTCATTTGGCTTTTCATCCGCCTTTGCCTCCGGTCTGGGTTGCTTTTTGTGAAAATAATAGAGGACTGCAAATCCGAAAATTATGAACGGAATACTGAGATACTGTCCCATCGTAAGCCCTTCTTCAAACACCTGATATTCCTTGATAAATTCGATGCAGAACCTGAATGAGAAGTAAAGAATCAGGAAGAGTGCGGTGTAAAGTCCCGATTTCCGGTGATCTTTGCGTACGAACGAGACGACAAGCATGATTATCAGAATAACGAACGCGCCGAAAGCCTCGTAAAGCTGCGAAGGATGACGCACAGGCCAGTAATTTACCAGACATTCCATCTTTGAAATGTCGCAGTGACCGCTTGCTGCGTTTATCGCGAGCTTCATGTCGTCAGGATTTCTCAAAAACTTGAAACCCCAGGGAACTGTCGTGATTTTGCCTACGATTTCGCTGTTGAAAAAGTTGCCCAGACGAACGAATGTAGCTCCCATGATACCTGGAAAAACGACGCCGTCGGCAAGATCTGTGAACGAAAGTTTATATTTTCTTGAGATACAGATAACCGCGACAATCAAACCTATCGTCGCACCGTGGCTTGCAATACCGCCCTTGTAAACTTTGAGGATTTCAAGAGGATTGCTGAAATAGTAAGACGGCTCGTAAAAAATGCAGTGGACAAGACGCGCACCGATAACTGTCGCGACAACGCCCCAGATCAGAAGGTCGTCGGCAACTTTGTCGGGAAAACCGTATTTTCTGTAGATTCTGCGGGCCAGATAAAAACCGATGAGAATGGCCGAAGCGAACAAAATCCCGTAATATCTGAGCTGCAGCGGCCCGATATTAGCGATAATCGGATCAATATTCCATATGATGTAATCGTTCATAATAACAAGAAAACTCCAGCTGAATCAATTAGTTAAGCGGCTCGACATTGAAAAGCAGCTTTGCCTTTATGCTTGCTTCGAGAGTTCCTTCAGGCTTGATTGCCTGCGGATAGAAAATGTAGTAGCTCTTTATTCCGAGCTGGAAATCAAGGTGCTTTATCGCGTGCTGGAGAATATCCTTTCCCTCGTAGGTGTAGATGAGATTCATGATCTGTTCTGAAGAATACGCGTCGTTATCAGTCTCGAAAACGCCTATAAGATATTTTTCCTTTGTTTTTCCTTCACTTTCTTCGGTCGATGAGTTGTCGGCAACCGTCGCAGTGAAATAATCTTCCGGTTTTCCGTTTTCGTCGACACCTATATATTTGCAGATTTTGAGATCGTCGCCGTCAACGCACGGTGTAACTCCGTCTTCGCGGAAAGGATCCATAGCCTGTGCATAAAGCTCTGCTTTAAATCTGAAAGCGTTGTTGCCGGCAACGTTGTTCGGCGGATTTTTAATTGTGAAAGAGAGCTCGTTCAAAGTCGCCGAGTAAATTTTGTTGAGGTATTTTTTATATTTTTTGAGGTCTTTCTGCTCTGCCATTTTTATCTGCATCGGCCTGTTTTCCTGAACGACTCTGAGGAAAAGACAGGTTTCATCCGATTTTGTGCGGCATCTTTCGATCTCAGAGGATCTCTCTGATTCCGAAAGAGCGCAGAAACCGGAAATGTTTTCCAGCACCATGAAAGCTCCGCTTGCCTCGTCCTTGTCGGTAAAATCAGATGCCTCGAAATCGCAGATCGAGAATTTCATTTCCTCTTTCTGAAGGTCTTCGATATTGGGAATCCGGTAGGAAAATTCCTTTACGACAGTCTCGCCGGAAATGAGCTTGAGGACATCGTCAGTCATAAACTGCGGATATTCGGTTATCTCAGCTCCCGGGATGTCAAACTCCCTGAAGAGATTGTTCGTTACGGTCAGAACCTCCTTGTTGAAAATGGTTTCGACACCTCTGAGACCTTCGGTTATCTCGATTTTGTAGGTCGAAGGACTCGCGTCGCTGTTTCCGTTCTCATCAAAAGGATAGTCGATCGAAATCGGAATAAGCATGAATTCCGAACACGACGTAACCAAAGCCGCGAAAAGAACCGCACAAAGCATAAATGTGATTTTGCTAAAGATTTTCATTACCTGCCCCTTCTTTAAGTAAATAATCTTCCATAAATTCGTCTAAAATAGGTTCGCCGTCAAGCACCGCATCGGCGTTTCCGGTTTCAAAATCGGTTCTGTGATCCTTGACCATTTTGTAAGGATGCAGAACATAGCTTCTTATCTGGCTTCCGAAATCGATTCCTTTCTTCTGTTTTTCAATTTCGGAAGACTCCTCCTGTTTTTTCTCAAGTTCGAACTCGTAAAGGCGCGATTTTAAAATTTTCATCGCCGTAGCCTTGTTTTTGTGCTGGCTTCTGTCGTTCTGGCACTGAACGACGATTCCTGTCGGAATGTGGGTTATCCTTATCGCGGAATCGGTTTTGTTGACATGCTGACCGCCGGCACCGCCTGAACGGTAGGTGTCGATTTTCAGATCCTTTTCGTCGATTTCAATCTCAATCGAATCGTCGATTTCCGGAGTGACAAAAACGCTTGCAAACGAAGTGTGCCGCCGTTTGTTTGCGTCGAACGGACTGATTCTGACAAGCCTGTGGACGCCGATTTCAGCCTTGAGGTAGCCGTAAGCGTAGTCGCCTTCCGCGATGAAAGTGATGTTTTTTATCGCGGTTGCGTCATCACCGGTAATTTTATCAATGATTTCAATGCTGTAACCTTTACGCTCGCACCATCTCGAATACATTCTCGAAAGCATCACGGCCCAGTCCTGCGACTCTCTGCCGCCCGCACCTGCGTTTATGCTGACGATTGCGTTCATAAGGTCGGTTTTACCGCCGAGCATCTTCTGGAATTCGATTCTGCCGACAAGCTCGTCTATCCGGGAAAGCATCACTTCAACCTCGCCTTCAAGCGAAGAATCGTCGTCAATAAGTTCTTTCGCAACACTCAGTTCTTCGATTTCCGATTCCAGTTTGGAATAAAGCTCGAGATTGTTCTCAAGAACCCGTTTTTCCTTGTTCAGAGCCGCCATTTTAGCGGTGTCAGACCAGATTTCAGGCAGATCGAGCTGTTTTTTCAGCTCCTCAAGACGTTCCCTTTTGGAATTTATCGAAAGCGACTCGAAAAATATTTTCGATTTCTGCTCAAGCTCGGCAAGTTTCTGTTCCAGATCTTTAGAAGTCAACGGCATTTCTATTTCCACCCGAGATTTTCAACGTTTATTTTTGCACCGTATTCAGTCATCATCCTGTCGCGGTAATTATCCCACTTTTCAGTACCGTATTTCGCAATCAGCTCCTCAACAATCAGCGGATAAGCCAGATTGAAACTCAAGTGTCTCTTATAGGCGAAACCGGCGATCTCGATTATTGTATAAAAGTTCTCGCTGTCAAGATAAGGACCGAGTATTTCGCCCGGAAAACTCGCCATAACGTCGTTTTTCCACGTCTCCCCCATCACGTCGGCGCTGAAAAGTCCCCAGTCACCGTTGTTTCTCGCCAGGATTTCATCATCGGAACGGCTCGCGGAAAGTATTCTGATACTTGCGCCGTTACGAAGCTGCTGAGCAATTTCGTCGGCCTTTTTTTTGCTCGAGACTCTTACGGCGTAAAGGCGGTAGAGTTTGTCGCGGAGGAACTTATCCTTGTTTTCGATGTAATACTGCCGCACTGTCTCGTCGTCTATCGCATAAACTTCGCGCTTTGTCCTGCCGTTCATGTATTCGACAATCGTTTTGCGCTTAAAGTCCTCTATTTTGTTTCGGATTTCCGGAATTTCATCCACCCCCTCGCTCTTTCCCATTTCGTAAAGAAACTTTTCGGAAAGTTCCCTGAAAAGATAATTCTTTCTCATTTCTTCGGAGTCTGACACATTGTTCTGACGCAGCCAGAGATTGTATTTCAGCTTGAAATCTGAAACGGATACGACATCGCCCTTGAAAACATAAACCACCGAATCGTCCTTCAAATTTCCGCATGAAAACACGAAAAAGGCGAAAAACACCGTAATTGCAAACAAAAAAACGCGATCCATAAAACCTCCGAAGCGCAGTTATTTTACTCATGCCGCTGTTTATTACAATTAAATTAAGGAAATTTTTTGACTATCGGCTTTTCACTACTAAAATCGCCCGGAAAAAAGTTTTTTGGAGAAGTTTTCTATGGCAAAATCATCGATCGAATATGTTTACGGCATAAATTCATGCTTTGAAGTCATCCGCGGAGGCAAAAGAAAGATTTATCAGGCTTATCTCAACGAAAAATCACAGAACAATGCCAGAATAAAGAAACTTGCCGAATTTATTGAGAAAAAGGAGATCAAACTCGAATGGGTCCCGCGCGAAAGGCTTAATCAGCTTTCGGGTTCGACCGACAACCAGGGCGCAGTAATCCGCGCTTCTGTCTACAAATACGCGGAACTTGACGAAATCATCGGCAAAAAACGCATACTTCTTTTCGACAACGTCGAGGATCCGCACAATGTCGGCGCGATTCTCAGAAGTGCCGAGATTTTCGGCTTCGACTCGATTCTGATGCCGGTGCGCGGTGTTCCCGAAATTTATCCGTCTGTCATCAAAGTGAGTGCCGGCGCGAGCGAGCATCTGAATATCGTCAGGGAATCGAGCTCGAATGTTTATGTCAAAAATCTTCAGGAAAAACACGGATATACAGTCATTGCTCTTGACGGGGCCGGCAAAAGTTCTTTTGAAGACGTCAAGGCTGTAAACCCCGAAAAAATACTTCTCGTGATCGGCGGAGAAGACAAATCTGTCGGCCAGTACATTCTGAACTGCGCCGATTTTGTAGTCGCAATCCGGCAGTTCGGGAAGATAAATTCGCTCAACGCATCCGTCGCTGCAAGCATCGCAATGTTCGCTCTGGGAGGTAAATAATGTCACTGCTCGATAAAACTTTTGTTGCAGAACTCGAAAAAAAACTCAACTATAAATTTGCAGATCTGGAACTTCTGGAAACGGCTTTCACTCACCCGAGCGCAGAAACGGCTGAAAAAGGCAAAAATTACCAGCGGCTCGAATTTCTGGGTGACGCAGTCGTTGAACTCGCTGTATCACGTCTGCTTTACAAAACTTTTCCGGAAGCCGAGGAAGGCAAACTTTCAAAAGCGCGCAGCAATCTGATCGACGAACAGGGTCTGGCATACAACGCAAAAGGACTTGAACTCGGTTCTCTGATAATTCTGGGCAAAGGCGAAGAAAAAATGTTCGGACGGGAAAAGGATTCTATTCTCGCCGACGTATTCGAGTCACTTATGGCGGTGATTTTTCTTGAAGCTGGCTGGATGACGGTTTTACGCATAATCACAGAGATTTTCACTCCGCTCATCGACGCTTCGCCCGACATTGTCGATCTTCTCGACCACATAAACCGCGACTACAAATCACGCCTTCAGGAAATCGCGCAGGAACTCGCCCTACCCGTCCCCACTTACACCGTTGCAGGAAAAACCGGGCCAGAGCACGACCTTCTTTTTGTGATAGAATGTTCGTCGATGGGATTCACTTCAAAAGGCTACGGCAGGAACAAAAAAGCTGCCGAGCAGGACGCTGCCATGAAAATCCTCAAGGAAATGAGGGTGTTGTAGCTGATTTACCCTTTCGTTATAAGGTGATAGTTTTTCTTGCCGCAGCGCAGTACAAGCATTGATCCGTGAAGAAGATCAGCCGTTTTTATCATCATGTCGGCATTGTCTGCTTTTTCGTTGTTGATGTAGCAGCCGCCCTGCGCGATCATAGCTCTTGCCTTGCCTTTCGAAGGCTGCATCTTTGTTAGGACAAGCAGATCTGTGATATTTACACCGTTTTCAAAGTCGTTTGCCGGAACAGTTGTCGAAGGAACATCCTTGAAAATACTGAGAAGGTCTTTTTCACTGAGTCCGTGGAGATCTCCGCCGAAAAGTGCAGCGCTCGCCGCCTGTGCGCTTTTGAGCCCTTCTTCGCCGTGCATGATACGCGTCGCTTCGGTCGCAAGAAGGATCTGAGCTTTTCTCAAATGCGGCTCTTTCTTGTGCTCTTCGACAACTTTTTCGATCTCGTCAACATCCAGAAATGTGAATATTTTCAGCATCTTTTCAACATCTTCGTCGGTAACATTGATCCAGTACTGGTAGTATTGGTAAGGTGAAGTTTTTTCGGCGTCAAGCCAGACAGCATTGCCTGCGCTCTTGCCGAATTTTTCGCCTGTCGAAGTCGTCATAAGCGGGAAAGTCATTCCGAAAGCCTTGCCTGCGTCGTCTGGATTCATTCTTCTGATGAGCTCAAGTCCCGCCGTGATGTTTCCCCACTGGTCGTTTCCGCCGAATTGGACCGAGCAGCCTTTCTCCTTGAAAAGATGAAGGAAATCGTGGGCCTGAAGAGTCATGTAGCTGAACTCGGTGAAGGAAATGCCGTTTTCCGAAGCGATCCTTGTTTTGACCGAATCTTTTGTCAGCATGTAGTTGATCGTGAAGAATTTGCCGACTTCGCGCAGCCAGTCAAGGATCGACATATTCGCCGTCCAGTCGTAGTTGTTGACTATCTCAGCGGGATTTTCGCCGTCGAATTTGAGAACAGTCCCCATCTGCTTTTTTATAGCTTCGACGTTTTCCTTAACCTTTTCAATGGTTTGCAGGTTTCTTTCGGTCGATCTTCCACTCGGATCACCTATCATTCCGGTTGCACCGCCGACAAGTGCGAGAACTTTGTTTCCGCACCTCTGAAAATGCGCCAGCCCCATGATCGGAACAAGGTTTCCGATGTGAAGACTGTTTGCCGTCGGGTCGAAACCGCAATAGACCGTGACTTTGTTATTCTTCAAATGCTCAACTATTCCTTCATCCGTGACCTGCGCGATGAAACCGCGTCTTTTAAGTTCGTCAAAAACAGACATTTTCAACTCCATTACTGCTGTTGAAGAAGTTCGATTCCCTTGTCTATTCTTCTCAAGGAATCCTCTTTTCCGATTATTGCCGCGATGTCGCTTCCGCCGCCGGGAGTAAGCTCTTTGCCGCTGAGCGCGACACGCATAGACCAGAGCAGAACTTTTTTGTTTATCCCCGCTTTTTCTGCGATATCGACAACTTTGTAGTAAAGTTTCTCGTGGTCCCAATCCTCGAATTTTTCAAGTTCAGGCTTGAGGAGAAGCAGCGCCTGAAGCGAATTTTCCTTATCGGTCTTCATCTTTTTGTTGATGTAGAGATCAGCCGAGTATTCAGGCAGTTTGTCAACGAAATCAAGCTGCGGGATCACATCGCTGAAGTATTCCGTCCTCTTGTGAAGCCCTGCCGCGATAACGTCGAAGTTGACATCTTCGCGTTTTACCGCCTGTTTGATGAAAGGCATCGCGTGCTTCAAAAACTCGTCCTGGGACATTGCGCGGATATATTCGCTGTTGAGCCAGCGAAGCTTTACTTCGTCGAAAATGGCGGGTGATTTGCCGATTCCGCTGATATCGAAAGCCTCGATAAGTTCAGGCAGAGTGAATATCTCGCGGTCGTTTCCGGGGTTCCAGCCCAAAAGCGCGACATAATTCAGAAGCGCGTCTTTTAAGCAGCCTTTGTTGATGAAATCGGCGTAGCTCGCGTCTCCGTCACGCTTTGAAAGTTTGCGCTGAGCGTCCCTCATAACGGGTGAAACGTGGACGTAGTGCGGTTTTTCCCAGCCGAAAGCATCGTAAAGGAGGTTATATTTCGGGGTCGAGATCAAGTATTCGCTTCCGCGGACGACGTGGGTTATCCCCATAAGGTGATCGTCAACTACGTTTGCGAAGTTATAAGTCGGATAACCATCTGATTTTATTAAGATCAAATCATCCATAGTCGAATTTTCGACTTCGATGTCGCCGTAAACTTCGTCGTGGAATGAAGTAGTTCCCGAATCAGGCATTTTCTGTCTGATTACATAAGGGATCCCGGCATCGAGATTCTTCTGGATCTCTTCTTTCGAAAGGCTGAGGCAGTGTCTGTCGTATTTCGTCTGCTCATGGTTCTCCTCGCAGTGTTTGCGAAGGTCGTCAAGACGCTCTTTCGTGCAGAAGCAGCGGTAAGCATACCCTTTTTCGATAAGCTCTTCAGCATATTTCATGTATATTCCTGCAGCCATTCTCTCGCTCTGGACATACGGGCCGAAATCGCCGCCTACATCGGGACCTTCGTCGTGGTCGAGCCCTGTCTCCTCCAATGTTCTGTAAATCAGGTCAACAGCGCCTTCAATTTTCCTTTCCTGATCGGTATCCTCAATTCTGAGAACGAATGTTCCGTGATTTTTTCTTGCGATAAGCCATGCGTAAAGAGCCGTTCTCAAGTTTCCGACATGCATGTACCCGGTCGGACTCGGAGCGAATCTTGTTCTCACCTTTTCACTGCTCATAAAATTCTCCTGTAAAATCAAACAGTTGTCAAAAGAGCTACTTTTGTAACAAAAACAAAAGCGCAATATTATACTCAAATTTTAATAAAATGCGAGATAAAAATCAGAACGCGCCATAATCATGATCTCACTCTGAAATATTCAATTAAATCTTGCATAACAAAAGAACTTCTATATCATTTCGCGGCTATATATTAAATGTTGGAGGTTTCGATGGAAAAAATCGTAGTTGCAAACGATTCGACTCTTGAAAACATGCCTGTCAGTTTCAGGCACATTCTGCCGGAAAGCGCAAAAATTGCGGCAAGCCCCGCCTTCATGCCTCTTGAAAGTCTGACTGGGCACATTCCGGAGAAATTTTTTCCGTCGGCTCTGACGTCTCTATCCGTTGCCGATGCTCTTGCGGAACTTAAAGGCGGGGATGAGCTCGAACTGTTTTTTATGATACTTTTAGGAGACTTGTCGGATGGAGACGTATCAGGTCACGTCTCTACAAATGAACTGCTGGATAAAATAAAGGCGGCAAAAGAATTTATAAGCAAAGATAATTATCTGAATTTATTGGTCTTTCTGCTGGCTAAATCCGGAAACGCCGACAGCGGGATTTTAAACGAAATCAAAGAGAACCTGACGGAATCAGATCCGGTAACGGAACTGCTTTTATCCTTTTACGACGAATCTCCGCGTGAAATCGCCGATACAAAAGCGAAAGAATCGCTCTGCGCAGCTTTTTTCGAGGCAATAAAGGCCGAGAAATCGGGTGACTATTCAAAAGCCTTCTCTCTCATGCAGCTCGTTTTCGAGGAATCGGACCTCCATCCTTTCATTTTTGAAATACTGAAATTCTACATAATGCAGTACAGCGGCATACCGGACGAAAAAATCGCGCGTTTCACAAAAACTGTTACCGAAAGTCCCCTTCCCGTCTCGTTCACGACAGTCAAATTCGTCGAGTTCTGCTACTATTACAAAAACAACATCGAGGACAAACTGGAAGAAACCGCCGAGACTCTTGCCGAAAACACCGATTCCGTTTTTATTCTGAACATCATAGCGCCGGTTCTTTACAAGTATAAAAAATGGGATCTTGTCGGAAAATTTTACAAACTTTCGTCAAAAAAGACTTTCGGCGCTGAAAAGACAATGTATCTGGAGCTCCTTGCCGACCTTTATGAAAACAAACTGGAACTGCCTGATTTCGCTGCGGAAATATATAGAAGTACGGCTGAGGAGGATCCGGTAAACTGCACTGTTTCACTTTCAAAAGCAGCCGAAATATACGAGGATACGGAATCCTGGGACAAACTTTCGGAACTTTTCATCATGATGGCCGAAAGAGAGAACGACCCTCTGATTCAGGCCGTATATTTTTCAAAAGCTGGTGGAATTTTTCTCCGCAGACTGAACAATCCGGAGAAAGCGGCTGAATTTTTTGAAAAAAGCCTCTCCGCTCATTATTCGTTTGAAACAGCGAGAATGCTCGCCGGAATATGTGCCGGAACAAAAAACTACGGGCGTTATACTGAACTTCTGATTTCGGAACTTGAAAACACTCCGGAAGATAACGGAAAAATCAGAATACTCCGGAAACTGGCCGGATGCAGTACAGGCAGCACGGAAAATTCTGAGGAAGCCGAAAAATATCTTCTTGAAATTCTCAGGATTTCTCCGAAAGATATCGAATCTGTGCAAAAATTGGGAAAAATTTATTACAACACAAAAAACTGGGAAAAACTGACTGAAATAAACTTTAAAGAAATTGATCTTTCCAGGGATATTTCCGAAATCGCCGGCCTTTACTACAAAAACGGCGTTATTTTTTACGAAAACATCAAAGATCTGACACGCGCGACTGAATGTTTCAGGGAACTTCTTGAAATAATTCCCGAACATCTCCCCTCCCTCCTCTATCTTGAAAAAATCTATTCAAAAACAAAAGACCGGGCAGGAATCAGCTTTGTCCTTGGAGAAATCGCCGACATCATTCAGACACCGTCGTCAAAAGCAGGACTTTCATATCTCACCAAACTCGCAATGATTTCGAGAGACACCGGAAAGACTGCTCAGGCCGGCAAAATTTTTGCCGGAATACTGAAAAACAATCCGGAAAACATCATAGCTAAAGAAAATCTGCGAATGGCATCAGGGAAGGCAGACTTTACTAATATTGAAACAGAATCTATCGATTACAACGAATACAATTTTGAGCTCTTTATAGAATATATAAAACAAAGCAATTCATCTTTTATGACTGACGAGATTCTTAAAAGAGAAGCGCCGTCATTTTGGAAGGAACTTTACTTTTTATACAAAGAAGGCGTTTACGAAAAATTGGAAGCATCCGCCGGCGACAAGGAGGATTTCATCCTTTCACTCCTTCGCAAAGAGTTTTCGATAGATGTTCTGGTTAAGAATCCGACCAAAAAAGTTGCTTTGATGTTCCTTGCCGGAGAATACATAAAGGCCGACTTTTTTGACGGTGTTTCGATTATTTTGGACTACTACCTGAAATTCGAACCGAAAAACAAGCGGAAAATCTGGTCATTATTTTTTAAAGGCTGCCAGAATCCGTCTCTCGAAGACGACCTGGAAGAACTGCTTACGACCATCTCCGACAAAGATACTTACGACATTATAAGAGAAATTTTAGAGCGGATCTACATTGAAAACAAGGATTTCAACACTGCATTTTTTATCAGATCACTCACTTTCCAGAAAATGGAAGACACTGATGAAAAATGCCGCTTTATTGACGAAACAATATCTCTTATGGGAGAAAATATTTCTCCGGAACGTCTTATGTATTTATACAGAGAACGTATCAGATTAACAACTTATGAAAATTCAGACTCTTTTCTAAAAACTTATGAAAATCCTCTGACGGAGATCGGTGCTGAAACACTTCTTGTACCCATTTACGAACAAAAATGGGAAAAGGAAAAAGAGAGAACTTCAGGTGAAAAACTCCTTAAAATTTATATGAAGAAAAAAGATACCGGACACGCCGTACCAGTTGCCGAAGAGCTTTTCAATATGAACAGGAGCGTTGAATCGCTGGAAAATTATATTGAAACACTCAAAGAACTCGACAGGACCGATGCGGCTGTAAAACTGATAAAGCATGAACTTGCCTCCTCTTCCGGCGAAGAAACGGAAAACAAGCTGAAAACAATGCTTTTCGACATACTAACGGAAACCGAAAACATTGAGGAAGCCTCTGAATTTTTCGGAAATTCAGAAGAAGAAAAAGCAAAAATCAACGAAAAAATAGAAGAATACATCGCCGAAGGCAAGTATGAAAACGCCGAAAAAACCATAAGAACATTTATTTCGGATCCCTTTGAACAAACGGTTTTCTTCGCAAAAACGGCTCGGAGCCGGAATGATACAGAAAAGGAAAACGAGCTTCTGGCCTCAATAATGTTCGAGGCAGTTTCAAGAAAAGTCCCCTATCCTCTCTCCAGACTCACGGAACTCAACAAAAAAAATATAAGACTTTCGCTTTTTCTGGAGAAATCTCTTGAATTTATCGGCGGGAAAAGTGATTCGGCGCACGATTCCTTTCCCCGTATATTTGCAATTGAAAAAGAAAAAATCTTTGATTTTGCCGGTTTCAACGAAAAAGATGAATTTCTGGGTGAATTTATAAAAATCATTTCTTCGATACCGAAAAGAACAAAAATAACGGCAAAGCCGCTCCACTCGAACAGACATAGAATCCTGACTCAGCTTGTTGAATATATTAAGCTCACCTGCAACTTTGAAGAGCTGGAAGGTTTATGGGATGAAGAAAGCACGGTTCCCTGCAAAGCAGTTGTTTCGCAGGTTCCCTACATAATTTTCGGCCCTGAATCATTGAATATGGATTTTGAAAAGCTGAAATTCACGGCTCTGCGGGAAGCTTTCCTTATTTCATCCGGCCTTGAATCAGCGTCGCCGGAATTTGCGGAAAAAATCGCTTCAATGCTCAGATTTACCGGCAAAGAAAAAATCCAGTTCGTAAAAAGTGTCCGCCAGTCATTCCAGAACCGGACGATTGAACTTATTAAACTGCTTGAAAACACTGATGTTTCCGAAATACAATCATTTTTCCGCAAGCTGCGTGAAGCTGCATTCTGGCATGCCTTCGGTCTCGTTCCGGACATGAACGGAGCGGGCGGCATCGCTATCGACAGAATTGAAAAATTTGTCAGCAGATATTTCTGATTGCAACTTCTGAGTTTCGGAAAAAATTTCTGCAAAAGCATCTGTGAATTTGCTTTTCATATAAATATTGCTAACATTTCCGGCTTTGTTTTTTTAACCGTTTTTTAGGAGGAAAAATGAAAAAGGTTATCTGCTGCATGATTATGGCCGTTTCAATGTTTTTCTGCGCGTGCGGAAACTGCGGAAACAATGCCCTAAACGAAATCACGAAGGAAAAAATCGAGTCAAACAAACAGGTTAAGTACGGCTACGCGTTAGGCAGCGATGTCGGCAACAACTTTAAGAAACAGAAATTTGATTTTGATGTAGATGCTTTTCTTGCAGGTTTCAAAACCGCTTTCACAGGCGCTGAATCAAAAATGACAGAAGAGGAAATCTCAACCGCTCTTCAGGAATTCCAGACTGAAATGATTACGAAAATAGCCGAAGAAAGAGCTAAACAGGCTACCGAGAACAAGGCTGCCGGCGAGAAATTCCTTGCCGAAAACAAGACTAAAGAAGGAGTAAAAACCACTGAATCAGGTCTTCAGTACATCGTTGAAAAAGAAGGCGAAGGCGAAAGCCCGGCTGCTGAAGATACAGTCGAAGTCCACTACCGCGGAACACTTCTCGACGGAACCGAATTCGACAGCTCCTACAAACGCGGCGAGACGGCAAAATTCCCCCTCAACAGAGTCATCAAAGGCTGGACTGAAGGCGTTCAGCTTATGAAGAAAGGCGCTAAATACAAATTCTTCATCCCGTCGGAACTCGCTTACGGCGAAAACGGTGCCGGCGCAACGATCGGACCGAACTCTGCACTCATTTTTGAAGTCGAACTTATCTCGTTTGAAAAAGCTAATAAAGCTGAAGAAAAATAACTATCCGATAAAATTCTACGAACTGCTTCCGTTTACATAACCGAGAACGATCTCTTTCAAAGTCGCTTTCCTGCCGATTTCATCTTCTGTTTCGACGAGTCTTTCATCGACAACCGGCCCTATGACCCTGAAATCGGGTGAAATCGTCGTCGCTCCGGGAAAAAGCCTGTGCGAGGAAAGGAGTCTGCTCGCTTCGTCCGAAACAACGATGCTTCCGTTATTTATAACAGAAAGATACTGTACAACAGGCTCGAATTCCGTTATGTCCTGAGTGGCGACAATCACCGTTCTGCCGTTTTCAGCCGATTCACGCAGCAAATCCATAAATTCCGGCTTCATTTCAGCGGCAACGTGCTGGAGCGGCTCGTCAAAAATCAGGATTCCGGCACCGCTCGCAAAAACAAGCGAATCACTTAACCGGTTTTTCACGTCCTGCGACATGGAAGAAATCCTGGCGTTCCACTCTATGCCGTTTTTTGAAAGAAGCGATTTGAACTTTTCCGCGTCGAAACCGGGATACATAAGAGCCCAAACAGCTGTAAGATCGGAAAAGCTGAAGTTTTGGAAAATATCGGCGTTTCCGTCGGAATATGCTGCCGAACGCCTGTTTTTCGCAGCAATTCTGCCCGAATCAGGTTTCAGTTCGCCCGAAAGAAGCCTGAGAAGAATCGTTTTTCCTGAGCCGGCGGGGCCTGCAAGTACAGAAACGGCAGATTCGGGAAATTCAAGGCTCACACTGTCAACGACTCTATTTTTTTTGAAAATTTTCGTCACTTTTTCAAGCGTCACCATCTTTCCCTCCTTCCGAAAACAAAAAGAAGGAATGAAATTACAAGCACGGCAAGTGCCGCAAGCAGTGAAAGCGGCTGATTCTGCTGATAGAGAGGACTGTATTGCGATACAAAATCGTAAACACCCGGCGCGATGAAAGATGAAAGGAGGTCAAAAGCAAGGATAAGCATCGGAATTATCATGATCTTCCCTATTTTCAGCGCGTTCACCGTCATTATGCCGAAATAAAAAGCATAAAAAATGAAACAGTTCAGAAAGTCGGGAGAACCGCTTCTGCCAAAAAGAGCGCGGTCAATGGTAGTAGCGAAAAAAATCAGCGAAAAACCGAATAAAAACGAATAGATGAATATTTCACTCCTTGAAAACGGAAGCGAAAGGAGAAGTTTTATGTCTCTCCCTGATATTGTTGCCGGAAGAAGCCGCATGGCCAGAATAAAAATGAAAAAAAACTTGATCGGTCCGGGAATAACAAGAGCTGTAAAAAGAATGGCGGCATCTTTTTTATTTGCAGTCGTAATATAGATCAAAAACGCTTCCAGATGTCTGAAAAGCGACAAGCCGAAAAGATTCATCACTCACCTGAACAAAACAAAAAAACGGCTGATTATTGCCGCGGAAAAAAACTAAATCAAGAAAAGAACATTTTTCTGCGGTTTAAATCAGTTAAAAGTTGCAAAAAATTAAAAAACCGGCAAAATACTGCCGCTTAATTCCTTTTAATTAAGGAATTCGGATTTGAATTGTTGTTTTATGTTATAGTTTAGGAGAAATTTTATGTGCGGAGTTGTTTCAATCGTCTATGCCGGCGATATTGTCAATTTGGGAAACGAAGCGTCGAATCTGCTGAAAAAACTTGAATACCGCGGCTATGATTCAACAGGTGCGGCATTCATAAAAAAAGACGGTTCGGTTGCTTTGAGAAAAAAAGTCGGAGCACCTTCAAAAGTTGTCGAACAGCTTGAACTTGCAAAATACAGCGGATTTAAATTCATCGGTCAGGTCCGCTGGGCGACTTACGGCGCAGTCACAGACGTAAATGCGCAGCCGCATGAAGTCAACTGCCTCGTCCACATGGTCGGAGCTCACAACGGCAACGTCAGCAACACTGACAAGCTCAAGGTTTTCCTCAATGAAAACGGGCACAACGTCCTTTCCGACAACGACGGAGAGATGGTCGTCCACCTTGTCGAGCACTTTTACGCCGCTCTCACCGCAAAGAAAGCACCGGCAACCACCGACGACAAAATAGCCGTTATGATAAAAGCTATCAGAAAAGCTCAGAAAATGATCGAAGGAAGTTACGCAGCGTGCGTTACGCTTCCTGAAATTCCCGGTGTTTTCGCGATCAAGGCAGGTTCTTCGCTCTATGCAGGCAAAGGCTCTGACGCTTCCGGCAACTTCATCGTCGTTTCGAGCGACCTCACTTCGATTCTTTCCAAAACACGCTTTCTCATTCCGATGTCGGAAGGCGAAGGAATATATTTCGACAGCGAAAACTACAAACTTTTCTCGCTGACTGAAAACCGCGAATGGGTTCCGAAGCTTAGCAGAAGCAGGCTCAACATCGCCGACATCCAGCTCCAGCCGAAATATCACTTCTTCATGGAGCAGGAAATCTACTCGTCGCCGAAAAACATCGAAAATATGATGCTTTACTATTTCAATTCAAAAGAGGAAAAGGATCTTTACTCCGTTTTCGAGGAGAACTGCGACAATGCCCGCGAAATCCTCTACTCTCTCCTCGCCCTCTACGATCTTTACGACAGAAGCGAGCTTTCGACCGAGTTCGAGAAAATCCGCAACGTTCCTGTTTTCAGGGAAATTTTTGAAAAAACCAAAAAATTTGCTCCTAAGCCGCAGCATTTTGTCTTCCGTTCAGAGGAAAAAACGCTTCTTGAAGAGCTTAACGGCATTGACGACAACTATTTCCAGGAACTATGGCTCATCGACTCGATGCTCATCTGGAAAAAGAAAAGAATGATCATAAGATTCCGTGACAGACTTGTCTCGGCTCTCAAAGCTACAAAGAAAAACGGCGGCAGGATTTTCCTCATTGCAAGCGGAACTTCATATCATGCTTCACTCACCGGCGCATATTTCTTCAACAATATGTCGGATATTTCGCTTATCACCTCCAATCCTGGCGCTTTCAGGTCATGTTACATCAATTCGCTTTCCGACAAAGACATCATCATCGGTGTCAGCCAGAGCGGTGAAACGAAAGATCTGGTCGATATTTTCAACGAAATCAGAAAAACGAGCGAAAAAATCACTCTCATTACGATCGTAAACAACGAAAATTCGACTCTGCCGCAGGAAAAAAGCGACTTTTACCTTCCGATTATGTGCGGTTCCGAAATCGCGGTCGCTGCGACAAAATCGTTCATCAGCCAGATTGCCCTTTTCTACATTCTTGCGGCACTGATCAAAAACAGCGAGGACAAGGTTCTCAGCAACCTGGGCAAAATCAAATACTTTATGGATTTCACTCTTAAAAACATCGATGTTCCGGTTGCAGACGTTGCTTACAAACTTTTCATGAAGCCTTCGATCCACATTCTGGGAACTTCACTCACTGGCGTCGCAAAGGAAGGCGCTCTTAAAATCAGGGAAGTCGTTCTCAACCACACCGAAGGCTACGATGCAGCTGAATTCAAGCACGGCCCGAACACGATTCTCGGCAAAAACACGATTTATTCACTCACCGACATGGAAAAACTGCTCGGTCGCCTCATTGAAATGAGCGAAAAGATGTTCTCAAAGGGCTTCTTCTCCGAAAAAGAAGGCAATTCCGAGATAATCAGAAATGTCATCAACATGACGAAAAACCTTAAATTCCGCAGAATGAACGAGGATTTTGTTGAAAAATCGTTCGCTTCATCCGAGGAGCGCGCCCTAACGAAGCAGATTGCCGATCTCTTCAACGAAAGCGTTGACATTGAAGAATACTTCTCAAATTATCCCCTTGTTTTCGTATGCCCGCCTGATGACAGAGACAAACGAATCACGATTTCGCAGATTCACACCCATAAGATCCGCGGCGCGGACATCGTTCTCATTGCGGAAGACGATGAAGACCTCAAGAATGCAGCTCTCGGTGTTCCGGCGAGCGCGGAAAACTACTGGGCTAAAGTCATCGAGCTTCCGAGAACGGGCGACAAGAACATTTTCGTTTTTGAAGCGGCAGTTGTCCTCCAGCTTCTCGCACTCAAGATGAGCGTTGCCAAAATGAAATATCTCAACCGTTCCGAAATCCAGAACCACGGTGTTCACCCCGATGTTCCGAAAAACGTCAGCAAATCAATAACTGTCGATTAAGTTCGTTCTTGTCGACGCCGCCCAATCTTTTTCGTTATAACGGTATTCCGGTATAACGGTATACCGACACAGGGCGGCGAATCGATAATACCGATAATAACGATAAAAAAATGCCGCCGTTATAAAACGGCGGCATCAAAATTTTCAGGATTTTAGAGATTGGATTTTATCGATTTTACCAGTCAGTATAAGAAGACGGAAAACCTTCGTTTATTATGGTATCATTGGGCGCAAGCTCGCACTGATCTTTTTCAGGATGTTCAGGATCTTCGCCGAGCCATGTTACTTCAACAACTTTCCAGGAGTCGTGATTGTTAAATTCTTTTGTATTGTCATTGTAAGTAAAACCGCCGTCAGCAGTTTGTATTCCGCCGAAAGTAGCCATTGGTGTTCCGCCGCAGTATATATTTACGACAGGACGGGAAACGTTCTCTGATCCTGAATAATGATATACCAACACTTTAAAAGCATCTCCTACATTAGGATTGTCCAGGTTGATATTTTCCGGTTTCAGCCCTTGACCACGGTTATCAAGGTCAAGCCTCGGGTTCGGCATCGATTTTTCAGCGCCGTTGTCGTTTGGATCGGAATTTATTGTATTTCCATAGTTCCAAGAAGGAGATGTTCCTGAATATGTCCTGCTGGTATCGCAATTACGCCAATAACATTCCGAGCTATTATCCCAAGCTGTCGTCACATCGTTTTTACCCATGTGAAGATCGACGTCAATTGTTTTGGCTGTGTCCCAGCAGAGCTCGACTCTGAGACCGTCGGATTCAACTTTGAGAGGCCAGTTGCACACAAGCGGATCCTCGCCTTCGCGTGTTACCTTGAGATTAAGGTTGTAAGTTCCCGAAAGCATAAATTTTACTTTGAACTGAGAAAGTCCGACTCCGCTGACAACAGCTGACTCAGCTCCATCTCCTGCAAGGTCCGCCTCTGTCTTTGCCCCTTTTGTCTTAAAACTGGTTGTGTTAAGAACTATATCGCAGGCGCCTTTCGTCAAAGTCCATTCCCACTTTACATTGTCTGCATCTTTATATTCATTTTCAGGATCATAAATCTTTTTTCCGTCGATTATTTTTTCTACAAAAGGTTTTGCCGTTCCGATGTCATAGGTGCAGTCGATTTTCGGCGAGCAGCAGAGACCTTCATCCGCGCATCCGTTGCAGTTGTCATCGGTCTTGTTGCAGATATCTTTCGTGGGCTTTATGTCACCGATACAGTCACTGTCGCCCCAGTCTCCTTTCAAAGCTCTTGTTGAGGGAACTTTGCAAGTCATTGTACCGTCATGGCATGTTCCGATTCCTCTGTTTGCAGGTTTTCCTGAGAAACAAGACTGCGTTGTTCCCGGTGTGCACGGACAGCCTTCATCGATTTTGCCGTCGCAGTCGTCATCCTGACCGTTGCAAAGATTTGCCTCCGCTTCGCTTGTCATTGCAGGTTTGCAGCCGTCATTCTCTATGAGACCGGGACCTACGCAGACAGTGTCACAATGTTCGACATCGCTGTCATCTATTTCTTCATCAGTGTCTTCATTTTCAACAGGAGTTCCACCCGTGCATATATCGTCCTTTCCGTTATCGATCATACCGTCGCAGTCATCGTCGATTCCGTTGCTGCAAAGATCGCCGGTTTCTGTAACAGGAAGGACTTCGCCTTCACAGCGGCCCCATGATCCGTCTTCCTTGCATGCTCTTATCGAAGCCTTGCACTGGCCGACATTTTCTGTTCCTGCCGGACCCTGATATTCACATTTCTGCGTATCTCCGAGTTCACATGGACCCGTTATCGGTTTGTCATCGGCATTCGTCGAATCACTGTCGCTGTCACTGTCATTTGTCTCTGAATCGCTGTCAGAAGAACCTGAATTACCGCCTTCCGAACCGCCGTTTCCGCCGTCAGGAAACTCTCCGCCGCTACCGCCTTCACCGGAACCGCCTTCACCGGGTTTAACGCATCTTCCTCCGGAACATGTCTGGCCGAGCGGACAATCGAAACTGGTTTCGCAGCTTTCGCCTGAACTTTCACCGTTGTTGCCTCCGCCACCGCAGGAAACAAAAAGAAATCCTGCAAAACAGCAGAGCATAAGAACAAAAAGTTTTCTCATAAAACCCTCCTTTTTCAGGAACCTACTTGACCGCTTCATAGCAGCTTTCGCAGATTCCGGTTATTTCATCACTATAATCATGAAGTTTTCTCTTCTTCCAGCAGCGCGGGCATTTTTCGCCTTCAGCCGTTTTTACGCCGATCCATAGATCCATATCCTCGACTTTCTCAAGTCCTTCCGCAGAAGCCGCTTTCTTGAACTCGGAAACTATGAAAATCGATTCAAGGTTGTCGAGTTCGCTGTCGAGAACAGGATTGTTTTCGTAGTAAATCTGGACACTTGCATCGAGCGAATGACCGATGGTCTTGTCTGCGCGGAGAACTTCGAGCTTCTTCTGGACAGCATTTTTCGCGTCAAGGACTGTCTGCCACGATTCGAGGAATTTCGCGTCATCGTCGTTGAAATTTGATTCCGGGAACTGCTCAAGGAAAACGCTTTCCTTCTTAGCACCCTTCAAGTATCCGTAAGCCTCTTCGCAGGTGAAACTGAGGATCGGCGCGAGTGCTTTGACAACGTCAGAAAGTATCGAGTAAACGACACTTTGCGTCATTCTGCGTCTCTTATCGTCGGCACGCATCGTGTAACGGTCCTTGATGATGTCGAGGTAAATTGCGCTCATCGGGATAGTGAAGAAATCGAGCATTTCGTGGTGGACGCGGTGGAACTCGTAGTTTTCGTAGTATTCGCGGATGTCTTTGAGTCTTTCCTGCCAGGTGAGATAAGCCCATCTGTCAAGCGAAGTAAGCTCTTCTTTCTTGAAGCTCATCGTTTCTGGGTCGAAATCGTTGACGAAACCGAACATGAATCTGATCGTGTTTCTGATCTTTCTGTATGCCGTAGCGCAGCTTTCGATGATCGAATCGCCGATCCTGTTGTCGTCGCTGTAGTCTTCGCAAGCGACCCAGAGCCTCAGGATTTCTGCGCCGTATTTGTTGATCTTGACCTGCGGATCGATGAAGTTGCCTTTGCTCTTCGAGATCTTTTCACCCTTCTCGTCAACAATGAATCCGTGCGTGATGAGGTTTTTGTAAGGAGCTTTTCCGTTGATGAGAACGCTCATTTTAAGCGAGGACTGGAACCATCCGCGGTGCTGGTCGCTTCCTTCGAGGTAAAGGTCAGCCGGATATTCGAAACCTCTCTTTCCGTCAAGAACTTTCGCCCAGCTTACGCCGCTGTCGAACCATACGTCAAGGATATCGTTTTCCTTGCTGATGTGTGTGCCGCCGCATTTCGGGCATTTGAAGCCTGCGGGAAGGAATTCCGCAGCGGTCTTGTCGTGCCATACCTGGATTCCTTTCTCGGAAATCTCGTCAGCAACTTTGTGCGCGATCGCCGCATCGACGATCTTTTCGCCGCAGTCATCGCAGGAGAACGCGATTATCGGAACGCCCCAGCTTCTCTGACGCGAAATGCACCAGTTCGGAGCTTTTTCAAGCATCGGGACGATTCTCTTTCTTCCCCACTCCGGGAACATGCGGACTTTCGCGATTTCGTCGAGGCATTTCTTGCGAAGTCCCGTGTCGTCCATCGAAATGAACCACTGTTCTGTCGCTCTGAAAATGACCGGTTTGTGGCATCTCCAGCAGTGCGGATAGCTGTGGTCGATCATTTCACCCGGCTTGTTGAGAAGGTATCCTGTGTTGTAAAGGTATTCCGTGATGACTGGATTTGCCTTGAAAACGTGCATTCCGCCGATTACGGGGATATTTTCGTCGATGATTCCGCTTCCGTTGACTGGAGCGTAAGGCTCAAGACCGTATCTGAGACCGGTGACATAGTCGTCAGCGCCGTGTCCCGGAGCGGTGTGAACGCAGCCTGTACCTGCATCGGCAGTGACATAGTCTGCATAAACGATTATCGATTCGCGGTCGATAAACGGATGTTTCGCCTTCATTCCTTCAAATCTCATCGCGTCGAATTCCGCGACAACTTCAGGATTTTCGGCTCTGACAGCATGGACGAACGAATCTTTGAGAACGCTTGCGACGATGAAAACTTCGCCGTTGTATTTTACTGCCGAATATTTGAATTCGGGGTTAAGAGCGATCGCAAGGTTTGCCGGAAGAGTCCACGGAGTCGTTGTCCAGATAACGAAGTTCACCTTCTCCCCTTCAAGCTCCTCTAGTTTGTCGATAAGGGGAAATTTTACATAAATAGAAGGCGACTGATGGTTGTCGTATTCAATCTCAGCTTCTGCAAGCGCAGTTTCGCAGCTCGTGCACCAGTAAACCGGCTTTTTCGCCTTGAAAAGCGCGCCAGATTCAACGACTTTCGCAAACTGATGAGCGATGCAGCCTTCGTATTTCGGATCGAGAGTAATATACGGATGATCCCAGTCAGCCAGGACGCCGATGCGTTTGAAGCCTTCACGCTGGGTGTTTACCCAGTTCATCGCGAACTTCTTGCACTCTTCCAGGAACTGGCTTTTCGTCATCTCCTTGCGCTTCGAACCGAGCTTTTCTGCCGTTTTGAGCTCGATCGGAAGACCGTGGCAGTCCCAGCCGGGAATAAGGGCAGTGTAAAGCCCCGTCATATTTTTGAATTTTACGACAAAATCTTTGAGAGTTTTATTGAGAATATGACCGTTGTGCAGATTTCCGTTGGCATAAGGCGGGCCGTCGTGAAGGACGAACGTCGGTTTTCCTTCATTCTGCTCCAGAATTTTGGAATAGATTTTATTTTCTTCCCATTTTTTCAAAATTTCGACTTCCTTTACCGGAAGGTTCGCCTTCATCGGGAAATCGGTCTGCGGCAGATTTAGCGTTTTGCTGTAATCCATAATAAGTAACTCCATATTAAATAAGCAAAAATAAAAACGTGGAATATTAGTCTTTTTCCTTACAAAGTCAAGGCTTCATGGCTGTTTGAGAGGGTTGCTATACAGAAACTGGACACAAAAATGGTCAGTTCATGAAATTCGTGCTTTTTTTAGAAGTTTTTTCAAAAAAAAATAGTTGTATAAAAATTTTTTCAAAAATTTCGGAAAAATTGTTGATTATTTGCTTTAAATCAGTGTTATTGATGAGGTTTAAGAATACGGAGAGATGTATGAAAGTCGCACAGCTCACGATGAAAGATGTAAAACTCATGGATTCTGAAATCCATAAAATGCGCGGATTTATCGGAAATATGTTTGAAAAATATGACCTTATCCACAATCACGGTCAAAATGGTTTTATTTACCGCTATCCGCTTATTCAGTTCAAGACAGTTGACAAAAGCCCGATAATCCTGGCGATCGGAGAAGACGCAATAAAAATTTTCGGCGAAATATTTATGACGCTCGACCATCTTGATATCGAAGGAAAATATATTCCGATAAATGAAAAGGAACTCACCGTCGCTGACTACCCTTTCGGAATATCTGAAAATACGATTACTTATGAATTTATTCATTCATGGATTGCGCTGAATCAAAAGAATTACCCTGAATATCAGGCACTTGAAACTGTTAAAGAAAAGAGGGAAATGCTTTCGAGAATACTTGCCGGCAATCTGATTTCCATGTCAAAAGGGCTCGGCTATACCGTTCCAGCAAGAATCGAAGCTGAAACGACGCTCTATTCAATCAAAACCACACTCAAGAGAGTTGAAGTGATCGGATTTATAGGCTCTTTCAGAACAAATTTTGAAATTCCGGACTTTTTCGGCATCGGCAAAAGCGTAAGCCGCGGATTTGGAACGGTGAAAAGAATAAATAAGGAGGGGAAATGATAAACTACTTTAAAACATTGGGCGAAAGTATTTTGCTAAAAGACGGCTTCTGCAATGACCTGCCAGAAACAGAAAAGAAAAGGAAGCTTCTGAATTATATGACTTATATGCCTGATGAATCAAAATCTGAGTCAAGAGCTTTGGCTCTGTGTTTTGACACGGAAAAAGAAGAATTCTGGTTTGAACTTGATAAAGAATGTACTCCCGAAAATAATGAATACTTTTTCGCTTTTCAACTTGCTTCGTCGCCAAACGCGACAAAGCAGCTGCTCTCTTTCAACTACAATGATTTTTCTGTTTTCTATAGTGGTGAACCGTTCTATAATCTTAAGGAAAATAAAAAGAAAATACCGCTGTCAGACAAATTCAAAGGGATAGTAAATAAAATCATTGACATCTTTTATATAAAACAAGACAAGTTCGGTATACTGAATCCAGAAAAATTGAGGTCAAAACAAAAAGAAAAACTTCCGGAAAACAAAGATTTATCAACCCAATACAAAGATTTTATAAAGAAAGAATTCCTTCCTTCCAAAGATGCTAAGATTCCAATAATATTAGTAAAAATAAACGGCAAAACAATAATGGAAGATCCGGATCTAAAGGATACCTACATTGAAGTTGTCTGGAATACATTCATGAAAGGTGAAAAAAAAGATTTCACCCAAGCAAAATGCTATCTTTGTGCTCAAAACAAAGCAGTTGTAAAAGAAGTAAATTTCCCTTTTATGAAATTTTACGGCACAACCAACGGCTTATTTTTTGAAGACATTAAACCTTCCAACAGCCATAAATCTTTTGCAGTTTGTGAAGATTGCAACAACGAAGTGCTTGTAGGAATGTCTTTCACAGAAAGAAAATTGAGAGACAGAATATTCGGCATTGATGTTCTGATCATACCTAAACTTGAAACAGTGCAGCCTGACTTTCAGAAAAAGAACTGGAGAAAGGTGGTAAAACTTCTGAAAAATGAAAAGACTAACGATTTTGATTCTCTCACTGAAGTAAAAAAGCTTTTAAATACTGCTGAAAAGGAAAACTGTTCATTTGATCTGCTGTTTTATGAAAAAATTAAAGCAAATTTTGCTGTTCTCAAACTTATCGCAGACGTTGAATACAGAGATTTACTTAAAAAGATGAGTCTTTTCGAGGATATTAACGAGGAATATGGTTTAAAAACTCTCAAATACCCATCCCCTATTGACTGGAAATTTATCAGATACGCTCTCTTTCCGAAACCACCTAAAGCAAAAGAACCTAAAATTTACAGGAAAGATTTTCTTGAACTTCTCAGTTCTTTCATAAACGGCAATTCTGTTGATTATACAGATTTAATCAACAAATTCACAGACATTTGGCAAGACAATTTCAATAGTGACAAAATTGACTATTTATCGCCTTTGAAAATGAGTTTTGTATTAGGAATATTTAATAAAACAAGTAACTTATCAGGAGTAACAAAAATGGAAGGAAACGCTTTGACAAAAATTGCTAACGACCGTTACAATGAATTTTTTGAAAAACACGCTGAAATTTACGGGAACAATTATTTCAGACAGGGCTTGTTTCTTTTGGGAACAGTAATCAACGGTATTTTGTACAAACAAAAAGGAAAGTCTTCCAACTTTCTTCAAAAGTTGAATTTTAAAGGGATCATGCCAAGAAGAATTCCTGAACTTACGGCTTCTGTCCTTGAGTACGCAAAAATTTATAATGTCTACGAGGAAGCAGGAATTTGGGGGAACATATTTGACAGAATACAAGGCATCGAAAACTCAAAACTCTCACCTTCTGAAGTTCTTTTCTATATTCTCTCCGGAATTTCTTTCAGCAAATACGAAGGCTTTATAAGAGGAACAGAAACCGAAGAAAATCAAGAAGGAGAAAACGATGACAACGAATAATAGTGGAACTTTAGATATTTTTTCAACAGACAAAAAGGAGAAAACCATGAACAACAGCGAAATTCTTTTTATTTACGATGCAAAAATGACAAATCCGAACGGAGACTTCGACAACGAAAACAAACCGAGAATGGATTACGACACAGAAAGAAATTTAGTCAGCGATGTGCGCCTTAAACGCTATCTCAGAGATTACTTTGAAACCAATCTTGGAGAAGAAATTTTTGTAACTGAAAAAGCAAAAGACGCAAAAGACAGAAAAGAACAACTGAAAAAAATCAATAAAAATTATACTGATCTTTTGGATGTCAGAATGTTCGGAGCAGTATTTGCGGCTGAAGGTGGGAATGATCATTTGACAGGTCCGATTCAGTTCAACTGGGGTTATTCTCTCAACAAAGTCCAGCTCTGCGAATCTTCTTCTATCACTTCAAGTTTCAGCTCCGGTGAAGGCATAGGGCATGATTACAGGGTGAAATATTCTCTTATAGCTTTTAACGGAAGCATAAACGGTTCTGCAGCAAACGAGACCAAACTGTCTGATGGCGACATAAAAATTTTTGATGAAGCTATGCTTAAAGCTATTCCTGCAAACAGAACCCGCTCAAAAATCAACCAGTTTCCGAGACTCTACATGAGAATCGAAATGAAAGACAACCAGACCTTTATGAAAGATCTGAGGGAATACGTGAAATTCATTCCTTTAATCGACGAATACAAAATAGAAACCTTAGAAAATTACGAGCTTAACATTTCTGAATTAGTTGAATATATCAATAAATTCAACGACAAAATAGAAAAGATAGTTTGTTGGAAAGATGACAAAATCAAGATCACAGGTTGGGAAAAACTGCCTAAAACAGCAGAATTGAACATTCTTCAATAAGGAGATTCGCATGAAAAATCTTAAGAGAGCGATCTCTTTTGAGCTTTGCGGCAAATTTGCACAATTCAAAAAGTTTTATACAAATTCCTCATCCCTGACCTATCTGATTCCGACGAGAACAACTATTATCGGGATTTTGGCTTCTATTATGAAAATGCCGAGAGACAGTTATTATAAAACTTTCAGCGAAGAAGAATTCGGAATAGCAGTCAAAATTTCCACCGGCTGTAAAATAAGAAAGCAAATTCAGACCATGAATTATCTGCAATCTCCAGGATCCAGCAAACAACACAGCCAATGCAAACTTGAAATGTTATTTCCTGAAACGTTGGGTGATTTGATTTCTTATAAAATTTATGTCGGAGCTTTTTCAGATGATTCACTGAAAGTATTGAACGAACTATCAGAAAAGATCTTTTCCGGTGATTTCGGATACGGAATTTATTTAGGACAGAGGCAATTCGGAGGCAACATCTCGAATTTAAAAGTTTTTGAAGAAAACGAACTCGTTTTTATGGAAGAATCCAATTCGCTTGATTCGGCATCCATCCTTGAAGATGCAAATATAAATCTTGATATTGACACAAGAATAGTAACAGATCAGATGCCGACAAACATGGAAGAAGACTCCGGTAAAAACAAAGGCCGCAAACTCGGTACAATAAAAAGGATCGTCTACGAAAAAACAGGAAAGACACTACACGGGAATTTCAAGAACTGTTGGCTGATAGGAACAGAAACGATCTCATTTCTATAAGGAAAATTATGACAGCGACCAAACTTATTTCACATCCGGCAGAAGGCAATGTAAAAGAAAAAACTCTTAAAGAACATCTTTGCAATGTCGCTGAAAAATCAAGAGAAACCATTCTTAAAATGAGACTTAACCTTTCCATTCTAAAAAAGGAAGATTTGGCTCAAATATCTTTTACTATCGGAATGCTACACGATTTCGGGAAAGCGACTTCATATTTTCAGGATTATATCAGAAACATCAGGGGCGGAGACAATTACACTAGACATGGTTTTGTTTCCGCTCTTGTTACTTACTATGCGATAGAAAAGTGCCTTGATCTTGAAGATTCCGATTTAAAAAGAAAGTTTCAGGCTATCGCCTACCTCATTGTCAAAAAACATCACGGCAATCTCGAAACTATAAAAAGCTCAGATGACGATGAATCTTTGAAAACAAGCATAGATGTCGCAAAAAAACAGTTGAAAAATATTGAGCAAAATCACAAATCTGCTGTTTCTGAAATATACCAAGAATGCGTCATTCCTATTTTTGACATTATCAATGCCATAGATTTTGAAGAATTTTCCGATTTTTTGGACAATGATGCTGAAGACATTTTCGATCCCGATGACGACAAAATCGAGCAAGATAAAAATATTGAGCTTTTCTTTATTGCAAACCTGCTTTTTTCTGTTTTGATTGATTGTGACAAAAAGGATGCAGCCAGACTTGACGATTCTTATTTTGAAGGAAATCTTGAAGAACCAGAGAACGATATTTTTGCATATATTGCACATCTGAGAAAACAAAATCCCGAGAAATTTTCGCAGGAAATCCCGATAAATAGAATCAGAACCGAATTTTTGGAAGAAATCTCGGCAAACGACAAAATAACTCCTGAAAATCACTTTTACACAATCACGGCACCTACAGGAATAGGAAAAACTTTCGGCTGCCTAGCATTCGCCAACAAATTAAAAAATCTGCTGCCTAAAGGGGAAGGAAGAATTATCTATGCCCTGCCCTACACTTCCATTATTGACCAGAATTACGATGAATTTAAAAGAATTATTGAATTTAACAAAAAAGAGCTTTTTGAAAAAAGACCGGAAAGATATCTGCTGAAGCACCATCATCTTACTTTTGGTAAGATCGAAAACAGAACCGATGAAGATGATTATTCCTACAAATCGTATCTTGATGACAAACTTTTTGTGGAATCATGGGAATCTTCAATGATTGTAACCACTTTTGTACAATTTTTTCATACTATGATTGGATTCCGGAACAAATTTCTTAAAAAATTCCACAACATAGTAAATTCCATCGTCATTTTGGACGAAGTACAGAACGTAGACCCCAACTATTATCGTTTACTTAAAAGAACCTTGAAAATTCTTGGAGAAAAATTCAATATTTATTTTCTGCTGATAACCGCAACCCAGCCGGAAATACTTGAAGATCCGATAGATTTAATTGATGCGTCGAAGTATATGAAAAATGAACTTTTCAACCGCGTCAGAATGTCATACGACCATGACACAAAAAATGTGGAAGAGTTCTACCTCAACTTTGCTGAATCCTTTGAAGGGAAAAACTGTCTTATAGTTTTCAACACGCGCAAAGCTGCAATCGAAACCTATAAATATTTATCCGAAAATATGAGAGGATATGAGTTTTTCTGTTTGACGACATATCTCATACCGAAAGACAGAAAGGAAAAAATTGAAGAAATCAAAAACAAAGTGAAAAGTCATGAGAAACTCATCGTAATTTCGACCCAAATGATTGAAGCCGGTGTTGATGTAAGTTTTGAATCCGTATTTCGTGATCTCGGACCTTTTGACTCTATTGTTCAGGTTGCCGGAAGGTGCAACCGCAGCGGAGAATACGGAATTCTTGGCGGCAGTATGACCCTACTGTCGTTAGGCACAAGCAATAATGTTTACGATAAATTTTTAATACAAGCGGCTGACAAGGTGCTTCAGAATACAGAATATTCGAGTTCCGATTTTTATCAGTTATCAAAAGAATATTTCAGCAAATTTGATTATGAAGCAAAAAGCAGAAAATTACTTAAAGCTATTTGGCAATTAAATTATGACAGTCATATAAAAGACCAGACACCTGTATCCGAATTCAAATTGATCGAAGATGATTATTCAGACACCTCTGTTTATATGCTCACCAACAAAGAATCTGATGAAAATATGCAGAAACTGTTGGAATTGATTTATGAAATAAAAGAAAATCCTACGGATAAAGATAACAACAAAAAGCTGCTTGAAATTGAAATACTGAAAGGTTTTCTTAAAAATTACCAGCTTAATTTGAGAGAAAAGGAAATCACTCCTTATAATCACCTGATTGAGAACAAAGAGAGCTTTTATCAGTATGTCTCATTTAAAAATATTGCCGAAATCTATAATAAAAAGATTGGCTTTCTAAAAAAAACTAAAGAAGAATCAGGGGTTATTCAACTATAATGTGTATCTTAGTAAAACCTTCGGATTTACTGCAATATTTATATTGTCCAAGATTCATCTACTTTTTTCATTCACTCGAAATTCCGGAACATCAGGAAAAACGCTACAAAGTTCAGGTCGGGCGAGAAATCCATGAGGAAAAAACCCAGATCAACAAGGATTATCTCCGCAAAAAAATCGGAGCAACCGCCAAAGAGCAGGAAGTCTATCTTTCAAGCGAAAAATACCATCTGAAGGGAATCGTCGATGAAGTTCTTACTTTGAATGACGGAACAATGGCTCCGCTTGACTATAAATTTGCGGAATATTCCGACCATCTTTTTTCAACCTACAAATATCAGTCGCTCTGTTACGCCCTGCTGATAGAGGAAAATTACGGAAAAAAAGTTGATCGCGGATTTTTGGTCTACACCCGTTCAAACAACAAACTGGTCACTCTCGAATTTACTGATGAAGACAGAGCTCAACTAATTGATATAATTAAAGAAATAGTTTTGATTATGAATACGGGATTTTATCCTAAAAAAACCAGAAACACCGCAAGATGCGGAGACTGCACATACAGGAATATTTGCGTGTAAGGGAAAAATGCAGCTTGTAATAAATTCAAAAGGTGCCTATATCAGAAAGCGCGGCGAATGTTTTGAAGTCACTGTCGATGAAAAAAAGAGCGAGATTTCAGCTTCAAAAGTCCAGTCAATTCTGATAACGACAGCGGTTCTGATTTCGACAGACGCGATCCTGCTTGCCTACGAAAACAATATCGACATTGTGTTTCTCGACAAATTCGGAAACCCTTTTTCAAGAATCTGGCACTCGAAATTCGGTTCAACAGCTTTGATAAGAAGACGGCAGCTTGAACTTTCACAATCAAAGGAAGGTGTTGAAATCGTTAAGGAATGGATATGCGAGAAAATAGAATCACAGATTTCACTGCTTGAAAAACTTGCCCGCACCCGAGAAAACAAAAAAGAGATGATTGAAACAGCTGTCATCGCAATTTCCGAACAAAAATCGAAGCTTTCAGCCGTCAAAGCTGATTCGACCGACGAAGTACGCAACACGATCATGGCTTATGAAGGAGCTGCCAGCAGAATATATTTTGAAACTATTGCTGAAATTGTTCCGCCGCAATACAAATTCGACGGAAGAAGCAGGAATCCTGCGCAGGACTACTTCAATGCCTTTTTGAACTACGGTTACGGCATTTTATACGGCAGAGTCGAGAGAGCCTGCGTGATTTCAGGCCTGGATCCCTACTCCGGATTTCTTCACACGGATAACTACGGCAAAAAATCATTCGTGTTTGATATTATTGAACTTTTCAGACACCATGTCGATGAAATAGTTATAAAATTATTCTCAAAAAGGATGATAAAACAGGAAATGTGCCGCGAAATAAAAAACGGATTCACGCTCGAAAAAGAAGGAAAACAGCTGATTGTCGGTGAATTCAACAAAGAAATGGAAGAAACTATCCGTTACCGCGGACGGAACATTAAAAAATGCAACGTGATAGAATTCGAGTGCCACAGAATAGCCAACAAATTCATAGGAGAAAGCCGCGATGCTGACATGGTTGGTATATGACATATCCGACGACAAAAAGAGAAACAATGTCGTCCGCGCCTGCAAAGATGCAGGGCTTTACCGCGTTCAGAAGAGCGTTTTTCTTGGCGACATCGAACGCAGCCGACTCGATGAACTTTACTTGAAATGCGCAGATATTATTGATAAAAACATTGATTCACTTTACATTTTCCCGATGTGTAAGGAAGATTTTCAGCGTGTCAAAACCGCAGGAAACGCCTTTGACAAAAAGTTGGTAAGTGACGAAATTCTATCAATGTTTTTTTAAGGCACGCTCTTTGACAACTGAGTAATAGAAATTGACTGAATCTGGTGTTTTTATAGCCACTTTCGACTAAATTTAAACTAACACACTGGAATCATTAAGTAACTCAAACACAAAAACCTGTAAAGCAGCACAAAAAAACTTGATTTCAACAAGATTTTTGCTAAAAAAGAGCGTTTTTCCGTTCATCAAAAACCGAGCTAAGCACTTAATATCATTTTATATATTAAGAAAGATTGGGTCATTAGGCTAAATCCATGAAAACAAGGGTTGAAACTGAAAGATGGCAAAGTGTTATTTGTTGTAAGTTCGGAGTCATTAGGCTAAATCCATGAAAACAAGGGTTGAAACACAAGATTGTTTTTGACTGCAATAAGGCCTTTCAGGCCTGTCATTAGGCTAAATCCATGAAAACAAGGGTTGAAACCAGATTGAGTATGAAGGAATCGCAAGCGAAGGAACTGTCATTAGGCTAAATCCATGAAAACAAACTGTATCGGCTCCCATCTGTGTATTGCCGCCCATAGTGTCATTAGGCTAAATCCATGAAAACAAGGGTTGAAACTAATGTCAAAATCATACTCATCATAATTCCATGCTGGTCATTAGGCTAAATCCATGAAAACAAGGGTTGAAACAGTAATCCGGATCGGCAAGCAGTGCGAGATCTGCGAGTCATTAGGCTAAATCCATGAAAACAAGGGTTGAAACTGATTTTGCAAATAATCCTGGAAAAGTTTTATTGCCGTCATTAGGCTAAATCCATGAAAACAAGGGTTGAAACACACGTTTGCAAATTTCAACGGCGAGCCCGACATCGTCATTAGGCTAAATCCATGAAAACAAGGGTTGAAACCAGATTGAGTATGAAGGAATCGCAAGCGAAGGAACTGTCATTAGGCTAAATCCATGAAAACAACCTAAAGGTCAAGTTCCTTGGTATAGTCATTAGGCTAAATCCATGAAAACAAGGGTTGAAACTCATTTTTATGAAATTGGAAAAAGAAGCAGTGCTTGTCATTAGGCTAAATCCATGAAAACAAGGGTTGAAACAGACAAATGGCAAAGTGTTATCTGTTGCAAGTTAGGGAAGGTCATTAGGCTAAATCCATGAAAACAAGGGTTGAAACCTTTCTTTTGAAAGAAGGGTAAACTCGTTCCCATTCCGTCATTAGGCTAAATCCATGAAAACAAGGGTTGAAACTCCAGCAGTTCAAACGTATCGCACGTGGTTTCAAAGTCATTAGGCTAAATCCATGAAAACAAGGGTTGAAACATAAATCAAATCCATCGAGATCTTCTCTGAAAAGAAGGGTCATTAGGCTAAATCCATGAAAACAAGGGTTGAAACTTTATTATCTTCGAGAATTTCTATCTCGCATATATTTGTCATTAGGCTAAATCCATGAAAACAAGGGTTGAAACTTAATTTGTTTTACGCCATATGCTGTTTCGATTTTGGGTCATTAGGCTAAATCCATGAAAACAAGGGTTGAAACATAAATTTCTATAAGGCGGCGTCAGATGCGAAAAAGGTCATTAGGCTAAATCCATGAAAACAAGGGTTGAAACTTTCCATACATTTCAAGCGTATAAATCATGTTTCCGAGTCATTAGGCTAAATCCATGAAAACAAGGGTTGAAACACACTTTTGCAAATTTCAACGGCGAGCCCGACATCGTCATTAGGCTAAATCCATGAAAACAAGGGTTGAAACTAAAATTGACCCAGATTATCGCCTTCTTCTCTCCGAGAGGTCATTAGGCTAAATCCATGAAAACAAGGGTTGAAACTACAAGACAGCTTTGCAGGCACGGTTCGCCTTGCACAGTCATTAGGCTAAATCCATGAAAACAAGGGTTGAAACTTTCGTAAGCCCATTTTTCAAACTCTGCCTGAGCTACTTGTCATTAGGCTAAATCCATGAAAACAAGGGTTGAAACTAGACGGACCCATCTATTGCGCTGACTTCAATAATGCCTTGTCATTAGGCTAAATCCATGAAAACAAGGGTTGAAACTAGATTTCAACGTAATCTACAATTACAGAATGCGCGGTCATTAGGCTAAATCCATGAAAACAAGGGTTGAAACTTTTTCTTCGACAAAACCGTATTGACCGCAGGCATAAGTCATTAGGCTAAATCCATGAAAACAAGGGTTGAAACTTTTACAAATTTTGCTTTTTGTTTTTCTGACCATCTAGTCATTAGGCTAAATCCATGAAAACAAGGGTTGAAACCTCAGGCTGAAAAAATTTATTTGCAAATAGCAGATATAGTCATTAGGCTAAATCCATGAAAACAAGGGTTGAAACCGTGTCCGCACCCATCTGAGTATTAGTGCCCATCGGCGGTCATTAGGCTAAATCCATGAAAACAAGGGTTGAAACATTATTATCTGAATTGAAAATATGCCAACTAAAAGAGGTCATTAGGCTAAATCCATGAAAACAAGGGTTGAAACTCGATAACAATACGGGCTTTGTTTACGTTGCAATATAGTCATTAGGCTAAATCCATGAAAACAAGGGTTGAAACTGCCTTCGAGTGATTTTTTTAAGCGCGTGTCAGAAAAGGTCATTAGGCTAAATCCATGAAAACAAGGGTTGAAACTTTATCATTCTGTAATGCGCTTTGTCTGCGGTGTAAAGGTCATTAGGCTAAATCCATGAAAACAAGGGTTGAAACTGCAGTAGTGCGATTCTCTGCTTGTGTATTTCACCCGGTCATTAGGCTAAATCCATGAAAACAAGGGTTGAAACCATGAGTGAGAATTTCCTCGGACGGTTTTAAACGATGGTCATTAGGCTAAATCCATGAAAACAAGGGTTGAAACAAAAGTTTTCCCAATGTCCATGCGTCACTTGTTATAAAGGTCATTAGGCTAAATCCATGAAAACAAGGGTTGAAACTCGCCCTCTTTCTTGTGATCCGAGATAAAAGACGGGTCATTAGGCTAAATCCATGAAAACAAGGGTTGAAACAAAGCCGCCCTTTAAAAGATGAAAAAACACTTATTCGGTCATTAGGCTAAATCCATGAAAACAAGGGTTGAAACCAGATTTTTTTAATTAAAACGGCAATTCGTCGTCTTCGGTCATTAGGCTAAATCCATGAAAACAAGGGTTGAAACATTTAGAGCTGTTTTTTAGCGGCGCGGACTGCGATATGGTCATTAGGCTAAATCCATGAAAACAAGGGTTGAAACATTTTCGCATCAATCGAAGCGCAGACACGGTCGAGTGTGGTCATTAGGCTAAATCCATGAAAACAAGGGTTGAAACATTTCAGTTATATCACCGCTGCATCCCATGATTCACCGGTCATTAGGCTAAATCCATGAAAACAAGGGTTGAAACAGGTGGAGAGCTTCGAGCCCTGTCCTTATAGCGTTGCGGGTCATTAGGCTAAATCCATGAAAACAAGGGTTGAAACTCCTATGAAGTTTTTCCATCACTTACCCCATAAAAGGTCATTAGGCTAAATCCATGAAAACAAGGGTTGAAACTCTCTGTAATAATCGGTCCAAATTGCACAAAAAGCGTTGGTCATTAGGCTAAATCCATGAAAACAAGGGTTGAAACTTTGTCAAGAAAAAAATAAAAATTTTTTATTTTTCTGGGTCATTAGGCTAAATCCATGAAAACAAGGGTTCAACTTACTTATACCGTTGCCAAAAATCCCCTTTCTTATTGCAATAGCGTAAATGTCTAATTTTGTTGAATGATTTTGAAATTTTGATGTTAGACAATGTTGAGTCGGAGAATGAGGAAATGCGAGCGGTGATTGCGTTACGTTGCCAAGTTAAGATGCAAGTTTTTAATTTAAAGTCAAAATTTATTGATAATTTTTAGAATTTAATCATAATAAAAATGTTGAAAACTTATTTTTGTTCTTCAAAGATGGGAAACGAGATAGTAATTCACAACGAGAACCAACCCCAACTCGACATCGAAAGCAAAATTTTAGTTATTCGCGGACAACAGGTGATGCTTGATCGAGACTTAGCTGAACTTTACGGTGTTGAAACCAGACTTTTGAATCAAGCAGTGAAAAGGAATCTGAAAAGATTTCCTGAACGCTTTATGTTTCAACTTACTAAAGAGGAAATGTTATTGCTTGATGAATCACGTTCAAGATCACAAATTGTGATCTTGAACGATAAAAAAAGCCGAGGAAGCAATGTTAAATATCTGCCTTATGCCTTTACGGAACAAGGTGTAGCGATGCTTGCATCTGTTCTTAAAAGCGATACTGCAGTGCTGACAAGTATAATGATTATCGATGCTTTTGTCGCTTTGAGGCGATTTGTGCAGGCAAATTCTCAAATTTTTCAAAGACTGGACTTTATGGAAAAACGACAGATAACAAGTGAGATTCACTTGTTGGAACACGGTAAAAAAATCGACGAGCTTTTTGACAAAATGGACAGATACAAAATCAAGGATAAGCATGGAATCTTCTTCCAAGGACAGATTTTCGATGCTTATGCAAAATTCGAGTCTTTTATTGCTGAAGCGGAAAAAGAGATCGTTCTGATTGACAACTATGTTGATTTAACTGTTCTGGAACGCTTTGCGAAAAAGAAAAACGGTGTAAAAGTCACGATTTACACTTGTCCCAAAACTAAAATCACATCTCTCGACATCCAGAAATTCAATGAACAATATCCAGTGCTTGAACTAAGAAATACAGAAAAAATCCATGACCGCTTTTTGATAATTGACAACAAAATCCTTTACCATATCGGAGCATCAATCAAAGATTTAGGCAAAAAATGCTTCGGATTCGAAATCTTGGATTCATCGTGGATTCAAGAAATTATAAAAAATTTATAACCATCTAATTTTATTGACTAATTCCAAAATTCGAAATCATCTTCCCTGTCACAGATCCGGCGCACTTCACGATATCTTTCACTTTGCCATGGAAAACGACGTTCCCCCCTTCTTCGCCGCGTCCCGGACCGAGATCGATGATGTAGTCGGCGCTTGCGATAATCTGGCTTCTGTGCTCGGCAACGATCACGGTGTGACCTGAATCGTTGAGTGTTTTAAAGATGTCAAGCAGTTTTTCCACATCGGCGAAGTGAAGGCCTCTGCTTGGTTCATCGAAAATAAATATCGATTTTTCCTTACTTTTTTCAGTAGCGGCAGCGAAACTTCTGCCGAAATAAAGTCTCAGGAGTTCGCCCGAAGACAGACTTGAAACGCTTTGCGTCAGCTTGATGTAGCCAAGCCCGCAATCTCTAAGAATATTCAACATTTTCGAGATGTTGGCGTCGTCTTCAAAAAATTCGGCAGCTTCACTGATCTCCATATCGAGGATCTCCGCGATATTTTTCTCTTTGTATTTGAATTCAAGGATATTCGGCGCATATCCCGTTCCGCCGCAGTCAGCACAGAAGTGTTCGACATTGCCCAAAAAATCCATCGAAACCGAGTTTCTCCCCTGCCCTTTGCAGGTTTTGCAGATGTCGTTTTTCGTGATCTTGAACGATTTTCCGAATTTCTTCTTTATCTTGTCGAAACACTCGGCGAATGAGGCGACATTCGATGATGTCGCGGAAATGTTTTCCGTGCTTTTCTCGTCGTAAAAAACCGGAATTTCATTAATATTTTCAGCTAAATACTTTATCAAAGTGGTTTTTCCGCTTCCCGAAAGTCCTGAAATGACCGTGGTTTTACCGAGCGGGATCGAAACCGAGATATTTTTGAGATTGTTTCTCGAAATGTTTGAAACTGTCAAGAAATCAGAGAATTCGGAATCTTTCAAAACAGGCTTGAAGTTGAGCGTTTTTGCAGTCCAGGAGTTTGATTTCATCAAGGATCCGACGTTTCCTTCAAAAACGATCTTTCCGCCGTTGCTTCCGCTTCCGGGGCCGCATTCGATGATGTTGTCGGCATATTTTATGATCTCGGGAACGTGCTCGACCGCAACTACCGTGTTCCCCTTCTCCACGATTTCCTTCAGAAGTTTCGCCATGTTTTCGCATTCAAGCGGATGAAGTCCCCGGCTCGGCTCATCGATCACATAGATCAGATTCTGCAGATCGTCAGCCGCGCTTTTAACAAGTCTGAGTCTCTCCCTCTCACCCGTCGAAAGCGTTGACGCGGCGCGCGATAGCGTTAGGTGGCCGATTCCAAGAGAAATGATCTTATTAACTTTTTCAGCGATCTCAGCCTTTATTTTAAGGAAGATCTCTTCATCGGTCTTATCTTCAAACGAAATCGTTTCAAGGATCTTTCCGATTTCTGAAACCGGTTTTTCACAGAATTCGTCGATCGACATTCCCGCGACTTTTACACTTAGAAGCTCTTTTTTCAGGCGTTTTCCGTTACATTCAGGGCAAACGGTTTTACCCATGAGATTGCGAAGTTCTTCCTCGTTTTTATTGCCCAAAGACCTGTAAAATTCATCAGTTATGAGATTTGCAAAACCGATCCACTTCCCCTGGAAAGTGTGCGTTCCAGTGACATTTCCCCGCTTGTATTCCCAGTTCACATCGAAAACATCTTCTCCCGCTCCGAACATCGCGATCTCGAATTCTTTCTCAGTGAGCTCTTTCACCGGCTTTGAAAAATCAATCCCGAGCTTTTTCCCCGCCGCAAAAAGAGTGTGGATGAACTGCCCGTCTTTGTCTGCGTAAAAACGCCCCTGCTTTGTCGCCGCAAGGGCTCCGTCTGCAAAAGAAAGCTCGCGGTTTATCGAAAGTTTTTCAAGATCGCAGCTTAGAATAAAGCCGGTTCCGGAGCACTTTCCGCAAGCCCCTTTTTCGGAATTGAAAGAGAAATCTCCCGCCGTGAAAGCGCACTTTTCGCCGTTTTCAAGCCGTCCGGCACGCGAAAAAAGCATACGCACGAATTCGTATATCCCGCTCAACGTCCCTACAGTCGAGCGGATCCCCGCGACCGAAAATTTCGCTGAAACGCCGATCCCCGCACGCAGTCCGTCGCATTTTGAGACCGAACTCTGGTTTTTGCCTAGAAGAAAAGTCTTTACATAAGGCGAAACTCCGCAGAGGACAGCCTTTATGCTTTCTACAAAAAGAGTGTCGAAGGCGAGACTCGTTTTTCCGCTTCCCGAAAGACCGCATACGACATTGAATTTATTGGGTTTTATCTTCAAATCGACATTTTTGAGATTGTGCGTTTCAATGCTCTGCAAAACAATTTCTTTAGTGAGTTCCGCTTCGTAGTTCCCCTCTTTCGCAGCCTCTTTTTCAAGTGAAAAGCTCTCGTTTTCACCGAAGCTGATAACGTTGTCGGCGAGCCTCAAAAATACAGGGTTGTTGTCGCTCGCAAGGACTGTTACCCCCGATTCCGCGACACTTTTCAGTATCCCGACAAATTTTTCGATATCGGCAGGATGCAGCCCGGCAGTAGGCTCCTCGAAAATCAGGACTGAGTTTTCCTTTATCTTTGAAAGCCAGAGCGCAAGTTTTATCCGCTGCGCCTCTCCGCCCGAAAGCGTCGACGATGGCTGTCCGAGAAGCAAATATCCGATCCCGAGACGGGCCATTATATCGAGAGTTTTTGTGATCTGCTTATTTTCCTTAAAGAAATCAAGTGCCTGAGACACCGTAAGATTGAGAACGTCATAAATCGATAGTCCATTCACTTTGACTTCAAGAACTTCGTCGATGAAGCGTTTTCCGTTGCATTTGTCGCAAACAGTCTCAACGCTTCCCATGAACTTCATTCCGGTTTCTATCACTCCGCCGCCTTCGCATTTGGGGCACCTTCCCGCTTCTCCGTTGAAAGAAAAATGGGATTTCGAAAAGCCGCGTTTTTTGGCTTCCTCAGTAGAGGCGAACAAGTCTCTTATCTTATCGAAAACTCCGGTGTAAGTGGCGGGATTCGATCTGGAAGTGCGCCCTATCGGAGAGCGGTCTATTTTTTCATAAGTTATTGATTTTTCTTCAAGTTCTTTAATATATGAATCAAGGAACTCTTTCTTTTCGACTGACGATCTTCCGCATACGGCGTTGAGTTTTCCGCTTATGATCTCACTTCCTAAATTGAACACGGACGCGCTGTTTTCATACTTTTTGAGAGCAAGAGCAGTCGGAGTGGCAAGGGTTTCCGCGTTTTTCAAAAAGTCGTCAACTCTTCCCGAAAAAAGGATCTCTCCCCCTTCCGTGCCGCCGCCCGGGCCAGTTTCCACGATGTTGTCCGCCATTCTGATAGCGTCGATATCGTGCTCTACAGCAATCACCGTGTTTCCGTTGTCGCGGATCTTTATGAGGAGACTGAGTACATTTTTTAGTTCGCCGCGGCTAAGCCCGATACTCGGCTCGTCAAAAACGAAAGTCGTCCCTTTCAGAGGACTCGATGCGGCCGAAGCTATTCTTATCCTCTGGATCTCGCTTGAATTGAGCTCGCTTGAATTTTCAGAAAGGGTCAAGTGACGAAGGCCGATATTTATGAGTTCAAGAAGCAACTTATTGATTTCATTTATTATTTTCTGCTCGGCAAGAGTGAGTTCTTTTGCGTTTTCAGTGAGGAACTCAACCGCTTTTTCCAAATTCATATCGCAGATCTCGGCAATATTCTTACCTGCGATTTTCACTGCGAGAGCGGTGTCATTAAGCCTTGCGCCGCCGCATTTTTTGCACTTTACCGAGCGGACGAAACGGAGGATATTGGGGTTCCTGTCACGTTTCAGGATCTCTTCCATAACGTTGACTACCCCTTTGTAGTAGCCTTCTTCGCGCGGTTTTGCCGTGATCCCCGTCCATTTCATGCGGCTTTCGAGGGTGTGCTTGCCAAAAGCGACCTTTATCTTCTCGCTACCGAAAAATATGACGTCAAGCTGCTCTTTCGTGAGGTCGCAAAGCGGCGTATCGACCGAAAAACCGTGCGCACGGCACACTTCGTCAAGGACATCGAGAGTCACCTGCGAATAGATTATGTAGCCGTTCGGAGCGGTTATCTTCAAAGCACGCTCGCGGATCGACTTTTTCCAGTCCGCGACAATGAGATCGGGATCGAGAAAATCCTCTACCCCGTTTCCTTTGCACGCTTCGCAGTAACCGAGAGCCGAATTGAAGGAAAAAACAGAGCGCGAAATCCCCGCATGACGGGCGAAAAGAACGCGCAGAAGGTCGTAGATCCCCGAAAAAGTGCCGACAGTTGAAACCGAAGTCGCGACATCCGCCCTCTGGTCAACAGCAAGAGAAGCGTCAAGACCGCTTATGAGCTCGGCTGCGGGCTTTTTCGTCACGCCGAAAAACTTCCTCTGCCATGCAGGGAACGACGAAAGATAGAGCCGCTGCGACTCCTTGAAAAGCGTGTTGTAGACAAGCGACGACTTGCCGCTGCCCGAAACACCCGTCACGACCGTGAATTTTCCCTTTTCAAATTCAACACTTATGTTCTTAAGATTGTTCTCTGTGCAGTTTGTGATTTTTATTGTGTTCATCGCTAAAAAGCTCCTAAAAAAACCGCCGGATTATAGCGGAAAAACGGTCGAAAACAAGGATTGAAAATTTGCCTTTCAATGCACTCTTTCTATATTTTCCTGTTTTTATTGTTTTTAACTGAAACGGGGGACACATGAACGAGATCTTTTCTCTCTTCAACGACAAGTGGGCACTTCTCAGCGCGGGAACGAAGGATAAGCACAATTCCATGACCATAAGCTGGGGCGGCATGGGAACGCTTTGGAACAAACCGGTCGTCACGGTTTATGTCAGACCGAACAGGCACACATACAGTTTTATGAATGAAAACGACTACTTCACAGTCAGTTTCTATCCTGAGGAATGCAGAAATGCGCTCACGCTGATGGGGAGCAAGTCAGGGCGCGACATCGACAAAGACGCGGCGAGCGGACTTACGGTAAAAGACCTCGGAAAAGCGGTCAGTTACGAAGAAGCCGAAGTCACCCTTCTCTGCAAAAAGATCTATTTTCAGGATATGAACAAGGAAAACATGCTTTTAGACTCGGCGAAAGATTTTTACAGCAACGAAGCACCTCACAGGATCTTCATCGGTGAAGTCGTTGAAACGATAAGACGATAACTGTAAATTTTTTTATTTGACAAGCCCATTTTGAACCGTATCATGCGGTGTCTGAGATGTCGAAGGTCGGCATCGAAGTTTTTTTATTAACTTATCCAAAAGAGGTGTCTGATGGAAAAGAGAGTCGGATCGGTTCTGATCGTTGTTACCGAAAAAGAAAATGTTTCTAAATTAAACACAGTCCTTTCACAGCACGGTGATATCATCGTCGGCAGAATGGGCCTCAATCTCGGGCTTCCCGGAGCTCAGGTTATCTCGCTTGTCGTCCACGGCACGACAGACAGGATCTCCTCGCTTACCGGAAAGGTCGGCAAACTCAAAGGCTTCGAAGTCAAGTCTGTTTTAAGCAAATACGCTGAAGAAGACGGAGTTGAAGATGAAGTCGCTGAACACTGAAAAAATTTTTATCGATCGCGAGAAACTCTACGGTCTTATCGACCAGAAAGTAACGGACAGCCAGGTTGACGAAGTCCTCAACCGCGCAATGCAGCTCAAAGGTCTCGACCTTAAAGACGCTGCTGTTCTTCTCAACATCAAGGACGAAAAACAGCGCAACAAGGTTTTCGAAGCAGCAGGAAAAGCTAAAGAGATAATTTACGGCAAAAGAATAGTTCTCTTCGCTCCGCTTTATCTCGGCAACGTCTGCACGAACAACTGCGTTTACTGCTCGTTCAGAAAGGACAACACCGCACTCAAACGTGCAATACTCACCGATGAGCAGATCCAGGACGAGACAAGACTGCTCCTCAAAATGGGACACAAAAGACTTCTCGTCATCGGCGGCGAAGCAAGGGCGACGGATGTCGAATACTACGCTCACTCGATCAGAAAAGTCTATGAGACAAACTGGAACGGCAACACCGTCCGCAGGATCAACGTCGAGATCGCGCCTCAGAGCGAGGACAACTTCAGACTTCTGAAGAAAGAGAAGATCGGAACGTACATCTGTTTCCAGGAAACCTACGACGAAAAACTCTATCCCGAGTTCCATCCGAGCGGCCTCAAAGCTGACTACGGCTGGAGACTTCTCGTTATGGACAGAGCTCTCCGCGCAGGACTCAACGATGTCGGTATCGGCGCACTTTTCGGACTTACCGACTACCGTTTCGAGACTCTTGCACTTCTAGAGCACGCTAACCACCTTGACAAAACCTACGGAATCGGTCCGCACACTGTCAGCGTTCCCAGAATCGAACCGGCAGAAGGCGCACCGCTTTCATACGCGATCCCGCATCCGGTAAGCGATGACGAATTCATGCTTTTAGTAGCTGTAATCAGACTTTCGCTTCCCTACACCGGCATCATCCTTTCGACCCGTGAAAACGACAAGATCAGAACTCGCCTTCTCCACTACGGTGTCAGCCAGGTCAGTGCTGCAAGCAGGACCAATCCCGGCGGATACGAAGAAGACGAGGCTGGTGCTCAGTTCTCACTCGGCGATCACAGAAGTGTTGACGAGGTCGTCTCCTCGCTCATCGACGGCGGCTACATTCCTTCATTCTGCACTGGCTGCTACCGCAGAGGCCGCGTAGGCGCAGACTTCATGGATCTCGCAAAACCGGGACTTATCCACGAATTCTGCCTTCCGAACGGAATGCTCACATTCAAGGAATACCTTGAAGACTTCGCTTCACCTGAAACCAAGGCGAAAGGCGAAAAACTTCTCGTCAAACTCATGGAAGATATCGAAAATCCTGAAAGAAGAGCGAAAACTCAGGAACTTCTCGGTGAAATCGAAAAAGGCAAAAGAGACCTTTACTTCTAAACCGCAATTTAGACACAAGCCTTCTATACCTACCCCTCAGCCGCAACCTCACCCCTTTTATTCCCCTCTCCAGAGTGGCGAGGGGAAAATCAAGCGAAGGAATTTTAGTATGCGGACAGAGCAAATCTGCCAGCATTTTTATATCGTGACATTACATCTATGACTGTTTTTCAACAGGCTGAATTTTCGGTGTTTCAAAATATTTAGGATAGTTGGTTGTAAGTTCTGTACTTTCGAGGTCACTTAAATCATCATCTGAAACTTCTACGTTTAAACTTATCAAATGGGCAATTCTGTAACACCTCCACGCATTGAGAAGTGCACTTTTCCTCGAACCGGAATTGAATTTCCCATTGATTTTTTCAATACTTTTGAATGTATCTTCAGCTGCCTCGCGGACATTTGCATCAACATCATTTTTTATCAAGTAATTGAAAACCTTGTACTTTTCGAAGCGTGGGTGAATTCCCAACTTTCCCGCCGCCATGCAGTATGCTTCTCTCCAAAGCGGGTGTGCTTCGACTACTTTTATATCGTATCCATCTTTAAATTCGTCAGGCACATTTTCAGGTTTTTCCTCACGTTTTTTTACTTCAATTTCGTCTGCTGAAGACAATTGTTTCGCAATATGATCGAACCACGCTTCACTCACATTTTCCGAATCTCCGCCTTCCAGTGAACCAAGGAACTGGATCAGGCGGACCGGCACAAAACTCCACGAATAACGGCCATACTCATAGTATTTCATATCTATGGAATACGCCTGTTCCTTGAGATTTCTGAAAATGGCAAGCATAGGTCTTACAGCTTTCCATGCACCGAAGTTGTCTGCCAAAAATGAAACAGCTGTCTGAAAAACCAATGAAGTGAGATACGATTCAGAATCTGCAATATTATCTGATTCAAAAGGTTCGCCTGCATAGTAATCAGAAGGTTTTCCGCCGTTTTTTGCTATTTTCTTGAGATCGGCAAAAAATATATTGATTTCTTTTTTCAATTTTTCCTTATCAATTCCCAATTCCGGCAAAACCTCTGCCTTCCCGTAAACAGATCTTATCTGCTCAATAACGACCATGTGCTGAAAAAATTCCGGCAATTTTTTAAAGCACTCGTTTTTGCACAACTTCTCATTCAGAAAAATCTTAAGAATCAAGAGCAGGATTTCATCAAATTTCTTTTTGTCTTTTTCTGCGTCGAAGCAAGGAAAGTCATAGTCATAGATAGAAATCGCTAATATAAAAAACAGTCTAGTAAAAAGATCCCAGTCGTGTTTTGCATCAATCCATTCGTCCTGTTTTACCTCACTTTCTATTATAAGCTGAATAATCTTCATTTCGTATGCAGTGTCGAGTGCACTCACTATAGAAAAGAATTCCTGATTTTTGCTCTTACAACTTCTCCCCTCTTCAAGAAATTTTTTTATATCTTCAATATTTGAAAATATTTTTTCGGCAATGCTCTTTTTAACCACCTCATTGCAATTGTTCAAACCATAAAACCCGATAATGTTCGGCATGGTATTTATTCTGCAAATACCATTTCCTATCATTTTATCAGGTCTGTGTACGCCTTCTTTTGCCAGCTGCCTGAGTAATTTAATATACGTCCCCAAAGCAAGTGCTTTTTTTTCAAAAGCAAATTCCAAAAAATCAGGATTGTAAAACAACCCGACAGAAACTTCGTAAATACAACGAATCTGATGGCTCCAATCCTCATCTTCATAAACAGGCGGCGGACAATCTCCGTCCAAACGAATCATATTTGCAGCGAATTCATAAAGTTTGGATATATTGTCGAAGTTAGAAAACTTATTATGAAAACCATCAAAAATATAAGCTGATGAGAACGATGCTCCGCGATGTTTTTCAAAACAATCCCACGATATAAAGTACCTGAGAAAATCACATCTCACATCGTCAGGCACTTTATCCGTTTCTTTATCCCTTACTATTATTATTGCCGGCAAAAATATATAATAAAAGCCTTCAAGAAATGTTTTCTTGTCGGTAAACTCTCTGATATACCAGAATTTACCGTTAAAAACTGAGTCAGAAACATACGCACCTGTATCTGAATCAGCAATTTCACGCAGAGACTTAAACTCTTCACCGGTAAGCCGTGCTGCCATAATTTTAGACAATTTACGAATTGTATCTTCCGAATAGCATCCATCCCATCTTTTTATTCTTTTTTTGCGCAAATATCAATGAGAAAAGAAAGGAATTTTTTGATAAATCGCCAAATCCTTAGGGATAACTCTCTCAAGCAATATCTCCTCCGACAACAATGAAGATCACTTCGGGTCAGAATCAATATTGAATCAATTTGCTACCGCCTCTTCTTTTTAAATCCGTCTTAACAAGGCACCTTGACCTCAGACGACAAATTCGATCAAATCAAAAAACTAAAGACAAGAGAGATCATAATCGCAAAAAATTCAAAGTCAAGGGAAATCAAATAAAGTATAAGACGTTGGATTTCAGATATTCTTCAATAATTCAGAGAACTTGCCAAAATCAACAGCCGGTGCTCCGCCCTGAGCCATATCGGGTTTTCCGCCGCCTCGGCCTCCGAATTCGGCAAGGATGTTTTTAAGGATATTTCCTGCGTGGAACTTGGTTTTAGCAACGCCAGTCGCAGAAATTATGACAAGTGCTTTTCCTGCATCGTCGCCTACGACCGCGATAACGGCGTTGTCGAACTTAGCCTTGAGCGAATCGACGAGTTCAAGCGATTCCGCGCGGTTTTTGCCAGAATTTACCGCAAAAATCTTGGTTCCCTCTTTCTCGCAGATTGGAGCAAGCGAAGCAGTCTGCATCGCGGCAAGTTTTTTACCGGCTTCCTTGAGTTCGCGTGAAAGCTGTTTTGCGGTATCGATCTGTTTTTCTACTCCTTTGACTACAAGCGACTTCTCGCTGCCCGTCATTTCGGCGATCGATGTTATCGTTTCGTCATATTCCTGGAAAAGAGCGAGCGCGCCGAGTCCTGTCACAGCCTCGATTCTACGGACTCCCGCCGCGATTCCTTCTTCTTTCACGATTTTGAAAAGACCGATGTCGCCTGTTGCTCTGACGTGCGTTCCACCGCAGAGTTCCTTGCTTTCGCCCATCGTTACGACGCGGACGTTTTCGCCGTATTTCTCGCCGAAAAGTGCCATCGCGCCCTCTTTTTTGGCCTCTTCGATCCCTTTTACGACCGTATTCTGCGGAGAGTTCGCCTCGATCATGCGGTTTACTTCGGTTTCAACGCGCTTGAGCTCTTCTTTCGTCATAGCCTGGAAGTGGTTGAAGTCGAAACGAAGCCTGTCGGGACCGACCAGTGAACCGGCCTGATTGACATGCGTTCCCAAAACCATCTTCAGAGCGCGGTGCAGAAGGTGCGTCGCCGAGTGGTTGCGCCTTGTAGCGGAGCGTCTTTCGTGCTCAAGCTCCTGCTGAACGGTGTCGCCTGTATTCAGAACATCGAGAACTTCGAGTTTAGCGACTTTTACATCGTGGACTTTTATTACATCGACGACTTTCGCTGCGATCTTTCCGTTTTTCATAACTTTTCCGTTATCGGCAAGCTGTCCGCCGGATTCTGCGTAGAAAACTATCGGATCAAAAATTGCGTAGCAGTTTCCATAGCTTACGCTCTCTTTTTTCGTAAATTCATCGTCAAAAAGAGCAACTATTTTTCCTTCGCACTCTTCCATGTCGTAGCCTTTGAAAACGGGCTCTTTCATGCCGCCGTCAAGCAGTTCCTTCACAGCCGAAAGCTTCTGTGAATCCATTTTCGCGCTCCACGAAGCCTTTCCGCGCTGCTTCTGCTCCTGCATCGCCTTCTCGTATTCAGCCTGATTGAAGGAGAATCCTTTCTCTTCAAGGATCGTTTCGGTGAGGTCTGACGGGAATCCGTAGGTGTCGTAAAGTTTGAAGACGAGCTCTCCCGGGAACTCTTTTCTGCCGTTTGCAAGCATCTCTTTCAAACCGTCGTCAAGCAGAGCCAGGCCTTTGTCCAGAGTCTGTCTGAAACGCGCTTCCTCGTCGCGGACGATGTTGAGGATAAGTTCCTGTTTTTCGACAAGTTCCGGATAGTGGTTTCCCATGATCCTGATGACTTCGCCGCATACTTTCCAGAAGAAAAGTTCATTGAAACCAAGCTTGTGGCCGTGTCTGATGGCTCTGCGCATGATCCTGCGGAGAACGTATCCCCTGCCCTCGTTTGAAGGGGTGATCGTGTCGGCAATGAGGAAAGACGTGCTTCTTGCGTGGTCTGCAATTACATTGAGGCTTGAACGAAGCTCAGCCGGAACAGTCTTTCCGAGCAGATTTTTGGTGAAGCGGATCAGATCCTGGAAAATGTCGATATCGTAGTTCGAAAGTTTGCCGTTGAGTATCGAAGTAATTCTCTCAAGTCCCATTCCGGTATCAATGTTCGGTTTCGGAAGCGGAGTCAGTTTGCCGCTTTCGTCGCGGTTGAACTGCATGAAGACGAGGTTCCAGATCTCGACGAATCTGCCGCAGTCAAAATCTGGCATTCCGTTGTCGAAGAACGGTTTTTCGGCCTTGAAACCTTCGCCCAAGTCATAGTGGATTTCGCTGCACGGACCGCACGGGCCGGTATCACCCATCTGCCAGAAGTTGTCGTGCTCGTCAAGACGGAAAATGTGCTTAGGATCAACGTCGGTATTCTTGAGCCAGAGCTGCTCGGCCTCGTCATCCTCTCTGAAAACCGTGACGTAAAGGCGCGATTTATCGAGTTTGAAAACTTCCGTGATAAGTTCCCACGCATATTTTATCGCGTCTTCCTTGAAGTAGTCGCCGAAAGAGAAGTTTCCGAGCATCTCAAAGAAAGTGTGGTGTCTTGTCGTGAAGCCGACATTTTCAAGGTCGTTGTGCTTTCCGCCCGCTCTGACGCACTTCTGAGCGCTGCAAGCGCGGGTGTAGCTTCTTTTTTCAAGTCCTAAGAACAGCTTTTTGAACTGGTTCATTCCGGCGTTTGCGAAAAGAAGAGTATTGTCCTCAGCCGGAAGAAGCGGCGAACTTGCAACTTCGGTGTGACCTTTAGCTTTGAAAAAATCCAAAAAAGTCCTTCTGACTTTGTCTATCGTCCAGTTTTCCATCTTTTTCTCCTTAAAAAAACAAAAACGCGCGATTGTAGTTTTGTCCGCACTTTTCTCAAGTTTTTATTCCTATTATATTTTTGAAAATTGAGGGATTTTTGCGGGATAGAAGGCTACTTTGCAGGCTTTGTCGTATTTGTCCAGTGATTCCAATGAATTACTTCTTTATTAAACTTATCTTTCGGTTTATCTGTACCGGCAGGTTTTCCGACCGGAATGAACGCAAGGGGAACAATATTTGCCGGAAGTCCGAGAATTTCAACAGCCGATTTCACTCTGTTCGGATCGGGATAAAGCGCCGTCCAGACAGCTCCGAGACCGAGCGATTCAGCCGCAAGCAGAATGTTTTCCGCAGCCGCGCTGCAGTCCATGATCCAGAAAGTCGAATCTTTTCCGCCTGCCTGTTTTTCGATATTTCCTGCGACAACGATTGCGTATCCTGCTTTATCGACCATTTTCGCGTAAGGAAGCGCATCGTGCAGCTTTTTTATGACAGCTTTGTCGTTGATCACAATGAACTCCCACGGTCTTCTGTCCATCGCGGAAGGAGCTGCCATACCAGCCTTTACCAGAAATTCGAGAGTCTCAGGCCCGATTGTCGCCTCGACATAGTTTCTCACACTTTTGCGGTTAAAAATCGTTTTTGTTGTTTCGTTCATTTTTTCACCTCCGAAAACACAGAAAACAGCAAAAAGAATTGCCAAAAACACTACTTTTTTCATAATCTCCTCCTGAAAAAATCAAGTAACTCTTGAATTTAATTGAATTAAAAAAGAAGTCAACTAAGTAGCGGCTTTCAATTTTATTTTTTTTGTGTATTCTTTACAGTCTTTAACGGAGGCAGCATGGAGAGCCCGGACAAAATTTTCTGCGGAATCGACATCGGATCGAGAACAGGCAAAATCGTTCTTATTGACGAAAAAAAAGAGATAATTTTTTCGGAAATCATAAAAACTGTCGCCTCTGCGGCCAAAACTTACGCTAAACTAACTGAGCTGATACCGGAAAATCTTAAAAATATCACAGCTTCGGCTGTCACAGGCTACGGCAGGGAAAGCACGAAAACGATGACCGATTTTTCAGCGACAGAAATCACATGCCACTATCTCGGCGTTCTTCACGCATACCCTGAAATCAAAACAATAATCGATATCGGCGGGCAGGACAGCAAAGTTATAACCATTGATAATTACAAAAGAATCAAAGATTTTGCAATGAATGACCGCTGCGCCGCGGGAACCGGAAGATTCCTGGAAGTCATGATGGATCGGATCGGTTTTTCGATTGAAGAATTCGCGAATCTCGACATTTCAGAAGTAGAACCTGTAAAAATCAACTCTACCTGCACGGTTTTCGCTGAAAGCGAAGTGATTTCAATGGTTTCTCGCGATGTACCGCAGGAAGTCATAGCCTCTTCACTTGCAAGAATGGTTGCGGCAAACACATTTTTTATGGCCCGCAAAACGCGCCCCGAAGCACATTTTTTCATGTCAGGCGGAGTCTCAAGGCTCGAACCGGTAAGATTTCACCTCGAAAAACTTTTCGGAAACGAAATAAAAACCGATAAATTTTCACAACTTATGGGCGCACTCGGTGCTGCGCTCTTCGCAATGAAGGAAACGGAGAAAAAATGAAAAAAAGAATCATCACCGTTCTAATAATTCTCATTGTTTCGGCACTTTTCATCGCCCGCACTTTCACCGCCGAAATCGATGAATACGCCACAAAAGAGACCGATCTCGTCAAAGCGGCAGGAAAAAATATATGTATGAGCTGTATCGGTTTATACGATGAAAACATCTTTGAAAAAATAGTCGAAAAATTTAGCGGCGAAAATAAAAAGGAGGCAGAATGACAAAAAATACGTCTTCTTTTTTAAACAAGATTAAAAATACAGGCTTAAAACGTAATTTAATACAATTATTCTTTCTTATAATACAGAACCCGTTTATCTCAAACTTCCTTTCAGGTAAACCCTACAACGGTCCGACAAAGACTTTCTGCGCTCCAGGACTCCACTGTTACAGCTGTCCGTCGATGGCTTTCGGATGTCCGCTCGGAACTTTGCAGTATGTCATAAAATATGCCTCCATGATTCCGTTTTTCGCACTCGGAACACTCTCCGCATTCGGCGCAATACTCGGAAGAGCGACCTGTGCATACGTCTGCCCCTTCGGCTTTTTTCAGGAGATTCTTTATTCGATTTCACCTTGGAAAAATATCGAAGCAAAATTGCCGCAGAAATTCCGTTATATAAAATGGTTCAATCTTTTCTTCTTCGTTCTGCTGATTCCAGCTTTCGGGCTCGCTCAGGGCTTCTGCGCATACGTTTGCCCCTCCGGACTTATCGTCGCAGGCATCCCGATAATCGCCGCAAATTCCGGTTTGCGCTCTTCGATCGGAATCACTTTCTGGTGGAAAACCGCTCTCACGATTTTCTTCGTAATTTATTTTATGAGAGAAAAAAGAGCTTTCTGCCGCTACATCTGCCCTCTCGGACTCATTTTGGGATTTTTCAACCGCATTTCACTCTTACAAATCAAATTGAATCAAAATAAATGCATTTCTTGTTCGGCGTGCAAAAAACACTGTCCTATGGGGATCAATCCCGTAAAAGAAGTCAATTCAATCGAATGTATCAAATGCGGCGACTGCGTCAGAGTCTGCCCTGTGAATAAGAGAAAGGTTTAAATTTAGAATTTAAGTCCGAGAGACGCCAACATTCCTTTGTTGGACGGAAGAATTGCAAATCCGCTGACTTCGACAGGCATGTTTTTCGGTTTTTCAATGCTTGTAAGCCACGATCCTACTGCAATCATTCCTGCACCTACAACACCTGTCATAACAGAACCGACTGTCCATGCAGTGTGGTGTTTTTTGTTGTTCTCGTGAAGTTCCTCGCAGAAATCCCAGTCCTTGCCTTCACATGCATCGGAAGCGGCAAACGCCATAGTTCCCATAGCCGGCATCATAACCATAAAAGATACCGAACCTATGACGATAAGAGGAACTCCGGCACCAAGATAAGGTCTGTAGTATTCGACTTTCTGCTGTCCGCCGTAGACATTTGCATTCGGTTGCGGCGCATTTGCAGGTTCTGGTTCAGCCAGAGCAGGTGTTTCCTGTTCTGCAGGCTGTGTTTCTGCAGGTTCCTGAGATGTTTCAGGTGTCGTCTCTACATTTTGTTCTGCGGGTTCAGCAGGCGTTTCAGCCGGTTGTGCGGGTTCCTGAGACGCCTCAGGTGTCGTCGTCTCTGCAGGTTCTGCGGTGTTTTCTGCCGGTTGAGCCTGTTCGGCAGCCGTTTCAGCAGCTGCAGCATTTTCCTGAGCTGGTTCAGATGCAGTTTCCTGTGCGAAAAGCATAAACACTCCGAAAATCAGCAGCATAAACAAAGAAATCTTTTTCATTTTCACTTCTCCAAACAATTAACAATAAAAAAACGCACCAATTTTAAGCAAAAATCAAAAAATGACAATTTTATTAGAGATACAAGAAAAAATCAGGAGTTTTGATTACCATGCCGGTTCAAGAGAAAAATTGAAGTGCTCGACAATTTCAGCAGTTATATCCAATGTGCCGACACTGAACCACTGGAATTTATGTTCCCAGCATCCGACTTCGTCGTGTGTAGACAAATCCGAACTTGTATCGCCGCCTACGGCATCGCTGTCATAGAGACAGTACAGAATTTTATCCGTTTTTGCTGAAAAATCCACGGTTTTGCTTTCATTCCAGCTTGCAGATGTCGAATCCTCGCCGCTATCTGTTCTAAAAACCTCTGTTCCGTTGATTTTTAAAACTGCAAAAAGATCGGGAAGTCCGCCCATTACATCCCAGGCTTCACCGTCAGCTTTTTTTTCTGAAACTTTCGCATCTATAAATTTGACTATCCATTTTTTGCCCCACGGGCTCTGGCATGAACCCTGATAGTAGAACAAACCTTCAGCACATTCATCGTCTGCAGGTTCATTGTCATTGGGAACAGTAAATCCGCATGCTTCCGTTTCTTTTGCACACTTGCTGAATACACAGTCTGTATATTCATCATCTGTTGCTGTTGCATCTGAACATTTACTATCCCAGCAGTTGTACATGCTGTCAAACTTTGACTTACCGTCTGCAGAACCGTTATCGTAACAATTCTGCTGACAAGCTCCGTCGTTATCAGCACAGTCAAGCATGCAATTGTAAATTGATGTGCATGACAAATTCAGAGAACCGCCGTTGTCACCACTGCCGGAACCGCTGATACATTTTCCAGTCGAAGTATTGCAGCCGTTATCACAGTAGTCATCATAACTCCAGTAACCGTTGTAACAAGAGTAGGAATAAGAACCGTCACATTTATACTCTCCGTTAGAACATTCTGAAGCACCCGAGTGGCTGTTGTCGCATTGTCCTGTCCATGAATCGCAGTAATCACAATGTTCTGAAAGCTGCCAGTACAAATCGTTACTGCCGTTGAGGTAGCCGCAGAAATAGGAATCTCCGTATTTGCAGACATAATCACCGTAAGAACACTCTCTATACGAACTTTCTCCGCCTCCGCTGCTACTTCCGCCGCAGGAAACTGTCAGGAACATTGCAGCAAAAAGAGCTACACATACAAAAAACTTTTTCATCTTTTACCTCCGAAGTTAAATAATATAAAAAATATAAAAAAACATTTGCTGCTCACAGAGCAAAATAAACGCGGGAATTATGGGAATTTCAAGATGAAAATCAAGTTTTTTCGTTATGTTAAGCAACGCGGAACATCTCACCCGTTCTTCCTTTCAGTCAGGTGTTTCCAGTATCTCTGCGGCACGAAACGCATCTGGAGTTTTGGATTTATGCGGCTTTCGATCGCTATTGTCTTGAAGTAGTTCGACCACATTTTTTCAAAAGAATCCTCGTTCTCCGATTTTCCGAGAAGCGTTTCCATATTCATGTGAGATGTAATTTCGTCAATAAATTCAACGTTTTCCGTTTTTCCTTCGGCATGATAGACTGCAATTCCGCGCCTGAGATCGTGGATCATCCACCTTGTGCCGGAAAGACGCTCGTAAAAATGGGGAACGAGAAGCGGAATAAGATTGAAATCAGGCTCGAACGACGCGTAGAAAATGCCGTTTGAAAGCTCGGAAAACCGCAGCAGACCGAGCATTTTGTCATATTCGCGCGACACTTTTTTACGCATCATCATGGCGCTTGCGATCCTTTCATCCTGGAAACATGAAAACGCCTTCTTTCCGTTCTTCAAAACAGCTTTTATCAAATAAAAACCGTACGTTCCGCAATGTTCCTCTTCCGACAGAAAGATATAGACTATCACCGTGAATCCGCGGTTTCCGCATATTTCCAGAAGTTTCGAGGCTACTCTTTCAGCTTTTTCCGGCGAAGTTTCGACTTCCCTGGTTTCAACGAAAAAATGCGGCTGGAAACCGGATTTTTTTTCGATTTCGACATCTTCTTTAACCAAAAACGCATCGAAAACCGCGCTCAGAAAACCCTCGAATGTACCGTCATAGAGAAAAATCATTTTCCATCCGATAAAAACCTCAGTCTTATAGCATTAATTAAAAAACTGAAAAACATCAAAAAAAATTGTGCTTTGAATATCTGCGGCTAAAATGCACGGAAATTTTTGAGGTTTTGAAAAATGGTAAAAGCAAGCGAAAAAAAGAGAGAGATATTTGATTTCTTTAAAGACAATGCCGACAAGCTGTTCAACGACACCGATTTGGTAAGGTCTGCAAAAGAACTGGTCGCCCTTTTCGGCAAAGTCATCCGCGGTTACAGGCTCTATCCGCGTACAAATCCAGCATTTTCCAGATTTGCGGATCAGTTCAAGATTAAACTTGACGAAATTCTTTCCGATATTCCTTCGATTTCGCTCAGAATATCGACAAAAGGATTCATGCTGGGCAACAATCTTCTTGAAACAGGAGAAAAAGACCGTGAAGTCGTTTTTTTTCTGTACAACGACGGTCTGCGCGAAATCTTTTTCCAGAAAGGGACCCAGAAAGATGAAATCTGGCAGCTTTTCGACATTCTGGCGCAGTGCACGCTGTTCGCAAACGAAGACTACGACCTTTCCACCCTTCTCTGGGATCACAACTTCACCAACATCGGCTACATCACTGAAGACGAGCTCATAAAACAAAATCTTTCCCTCTCAAACGATTCAGACAATTTCTCCCCGTTTCTCGTCGAAGAACTTTCATACGGTCCAGGGTTTGACGGTATCGGAGAAGTCGATCGCGAAGACGGCAAAGACGGCTCTGGAAATTCGCCGATGGATATGTCGAATTCTCCTCAATTCGAAGCCTCGGATTTTGAAAAGTATTCCGATTTGATCCTGAAGGAAAATATCCCGATCGATTTCAATGAGCGGAAGGAACTTCTCAATCAGAGACTTTCGAACTACATCGTCGGCAAAATGGAGATGTTCAAATTCGACGAAGCCCTGAAAAGAAACAGCGACGCTTTCGTCGTCAACCGTTTTCTCAAGGAACTTTCGGCAAGACTTACGAGCAGTCAGGGAACGAAAGCAGGAAAAGAACTTCTCGATACAGCCGTCTCACTCTGGGAAAAACTGCTTATGTTCGGCTCTGTAAGCGGTGCCATTCTCTTTATCCAGACACTGAAAACCATCGCTGAACAGTTGAAGGACACTCAGCCGGAATATGCAAAAAAAATAAGGGATACTTTTTCTGATCTCGAAAACGAAGACTTTTTAAGCGACTTCTTCTTCACCATCGGCGATATTCCCGAGGAAGAAATTGCCGTTATCGGCAAACTTTTTGCGATGATTCCGTCACGAAAAATGGAGTTTCTCCTTTCTAAAATAAACAGTATCGACTCGAAGGAAACACGAATAGCGATTATAAACAGCTGCGCCGAACACCTGCCTATAACCGACGATCTTCTTGCCCTCACGCGGCATTCCGACTGGAAAGTCGTCCGAAATGCACTTGCAATGATGAAGGACAAAAAAGATCCGAGAATCCTTCCGGCAATAAGGGCTACAGTTTCCCACCCGCAGAAGCAGGCCCGCATCGAAGCACTTGCGCTCCTTATGGAATTTTCGGTTGAAGAGGCTCTTCCGGCACTTGAAAGAGCTGTATTTTCATCTGCAAGGGATGTAAGAAGCGCCGCGATCCAGAAAATTCTCGAACTCAAGGACAATACTGCAATCAAGCCGATCGTAAACCGTCTGCTTCAGGTCCACAACCTTAAAAAACTCGAAAGCGATGAGATCGACGAGATATTCCAAATGATAATCTCTATGAGAAGATACGATCTTTTCGACCTTTTGGGACAACAGCTTCTGACAGAAGATTACGACATAAGAATGAAAGCGATACAGGCGATACAGAAAGCGACGACGATGACCCATTTTTCCAGATTTATCGTGAGAGCTGCCGACATAAATTCGCTTTCAAAAATGAAAAATGACGAGCTTCAGGCTTTCTGCCGGCTTCTTAGACCGGAAATTTTCAGTGAACTTTTCCCTGCCTCGACAGGAATGTTCACCGCTTCCGGCAGCCTTTTCAACAAATCGGTTCCTAATGCCAAAGAAGAATTCTATAAAACGATTTTTTATTACAGGAATGACCCTGAAACAAAGAAATTCATTGAAAAATCTTTGGCGTCAGGCAACAAGGAAACAGTTAAAATAGTTAATAAAATCAAGGATAAATACTTATGAGCGAAGAACTGCAGAACAATGTCATTTCCTCTGAATTTTTTGAAAATTCAGACCGTGTCGAAAGAGAGAGAATGTATGATTTCACAGTTGCTTTCAATGCGCTCCTGAAGTCGCTCAGACTTTACGGCCAAGGAAACGAAACTGTTGAAAAAAACATGGAAAAATTGAGTGAAATAATAAAATTCTTCTTTGCGACAGATGCCATTTTCGATTTCACTTTCAACGGCAACGATTTTTTGCTTAACGATGTCCGCGTCAGGAGAAAAAAAGGTCTGAATATTTCATTTGAAGAACTGGAGGACTTCTATATCAATCTCCAGATTGCAACGATAATATTCCAAAAAGCAAGCGGCATCAGCGAAATAGTCGAATTCATGCTCACCGGCCAGGAAATACTGAAATCAAACCCGAAAAGCGATACAGTCTTTGACCGTTTCGAGCAGAAAATCAAAAGCAAAGGGATAAAAATCCAGATAACACAGCGCGACAGTTCCGGAGGTGACGATCTTTTCAATATCCTGAACAAAAGCCAGCTCGCGCGTCTCACATACCGCAACATGGTGCTTGACCACTCGATGTTCAAGACAAAGATTACCGAAAACCGTCCGATGCCGCTGAAGAAGGCGATGAGAAACATCCAGAACACAATCGACATGATTTGTGACGGTTCAACCGATTCGCAGGAATCGCACATCATGGTTCTGGCTTCAATCAACAGTCTGCGCGGTAAAATGATTGCAACCCATCTGACGAATACGGCAATTTTAAGCATCGCCGCAGGAGTCCAGCTCGGTATCGACCGCTCGCTTCTCACCAGAATCGGTATGGCCGCGTACTTCCACGACATCGATCTTCCCGAAAATTCACGCGGCGAAGTCGTCGAGCACTGTCAGAACGGTTTTGCGGTTTTGAGCCGGCTCAACTCACTCAACTTCGCCATGATGGAAGCTGCAATCACCGCAGGTCTTCACCACACGACATACACTTTCGACTGCAAGCCTATTCCGCCCGAAAAACCGATAATGTCAACACCTTTGGGCGAACTCATAAAAGTCTGCGACTACTATGATCTGGCGACACGCTGGTGGCCTGCACGCAAAACCATGCCCATGAAACGCCCCGAAGCGATTGAGCAGCTTTTCAGAATGGCCGACATGCGCTGCCTCGCTAAAGTCACGGTCAAGGCACTTTTCAGCGCACTCGGAATTTTCCCGCCCGGAACAGTTCTGCGCGTCATCGGCAAAAAACAGCTTGCATGCTCGCTTGATGTTTTCAGAACGACAGGAAGAAAAGGCAAAGCGGCAATTCTCGACAGAAACATGAATTTTGTCGGAATCGAAACATTCTATCCGCACGAACTTCTTGAAATCCCGAAAGGGCTTCACTTCAGACTTCCGCCCGAAACAGTCAAGGCGATGCTCGACTCGTTCAACGAAGAGGCTTCGGAATAAATTTTAACAGAATTATCGTTATTATCGATTCGCGCCGTCGTTATCACGTTAAACGTGATAACGGAATAACGATCCTGATTCTCGGCGCGTCGAACTTAATCAAAAAGCCCGTATTTCAGGATGATATAAACGGCTCTCAGACCGTCTTTGGCTCCGATTTTCTTGCCTTCATCGGATTTACGCGGGTTGTAGCTTATCGGTATTTCATCGATTTTGAGATTTTTAAGAGCGCAGATTTTCGCGACTTTCGCCGTGATTTCAGGTTCAAGGCCGAAGCGGTCCTCATCAATATTTATTTCTTTCAAAACTTCGCCTTTGAACATTTTGTAGCAGGTTTCCATGTCGGTCAGTTTCAGGCCTGTCAGAAGATTGGAGAAAGTCGTAAGCCCCGCGTTCACGAAATAGTGGAATTTTCCGAGCGGACTCGTCTTTTTTCCCAGAAAACGGCTTCCGTAAAGGACATCAACATTGTTTTGAATTGCGTAATCGAGCATTTTCAGGAGATCCTGCGGATCATATTCAAGATCGGCATCCTGAAAGACGACATAATCGCCAGTCGCATTCGCCATGGCTGTTCTTACCGCCGCCCCCTTGCCCTGATTTTTCTCGTGACAGAAAAGGCGAACTTTGCCATCCGCATCATATTTTTTCAATAAATTCAACGAATTATCTTTTGAGCAGTCATCGACTGCGACAATCTCAAGTTCGTCAATCAGAGGAGATTTTTCAAGCTCGAAAACTTTTGAAAAAATCAGATCAAGTGTTTTTTCTTCGTTGTAAACAGGGATAAGAACCGAAAGTTTCATAAGACTGACTATGCTTCTTTCTTTGCTTCAGGCTGGGCAGGAGCGGTTGCTGTTTTGGTTTCCGCCGGTTTTTCGGCGACTTTGATTTCGAATGTCGCCTTTATCGCGTGTGTCGGGCATGCAGCGGCACATTTTCCGCATGCGATGCACTTCGCCGGATCGATGTAAGCAAGAAAATTCTCGACGGTGATAGCCTGAACTTTCTCCGGGCACTCTTTCGCACATTTTCCGCAGCCGATGCATGCAGCCTTGCAGACGCTCATTGCAGCCGGAGCCTTGTCGGTGTTGCGGCAGCCGACGAAAACGCGCCTGTTGTTGCGCCCTTTAGGACGGATTTCGATAAGTTTTCTCGGGCATTTCTTTGCGCAGACTCCGCATGAAGTGCATTTCGCCTCGTCAACAACCGGAAGTCCCGTGGTTTTATCCATCGAAAGCGCGCCGAAAGCACATGCAGAAACACAGTCACCAAGTCCGAGACATCCGTACGGACAACCTTTTTCGCCTACAAAAAGCGAAGCGGCTACAGCGCAGTTTGCAGGACCGTCGTAATCGCTTTTTCTAGTCGTTTTTTCAATCGTTCCGCCGCATCTGACAACAGCTACTTTCGGAACACTTTCCTGCATCGCAAGACCGATGACCTCACCTATTTTCTTGCGGGTTTCGGCGTTGCAGCCAGGGCAGCACGGAATATCTGAAGAACCTGCTGTCGCAGCCTTGACAATACCCTCGGCAAGTCCGCGGCATCCGGGGAAACCGCATCCGCCGCAGTTTGCGCCGGGAAGAAATTCAAGCACTTCGTCAATTCTGGGATCCTCCTCGACCTTGAATTTTTTGGCTGTGAGAAAAAGAACTACAGCCGCGACAACAGCAATGATTCCTAAAATCAGAACTGAATAAAGGATAACTCCGTCCATAACTACCCCCGTAAATTAAGATTTCCTGCAAACAAAGACAAAAGTCTTTGCGAAATATGGCTTCAAAAGAGCTAAAATCACGAAATAAGGTACTAAAATTATTAAAGAAATTAAAGCGCTCAAAGTTTCCGACGAAACGAAGTTCGAAGAGACGAAAAGTGCCGAAACCATAAGAACAAACGGGATGAAAAAGACATAAAAAACTGCCTTCAAACCGAATTTTTCCTCCATTTCGACAACCACGGAATCCCCCTCTGCGACCTCTTCCACAGGGACTGCTTCGATAATTTTCTCGGCCATATCGTGAGCCGCGCACATACTTTTTGCATGACATGCGCTGCATGCGCTTTTGACCTCGATCTTTACCGAAACCAGATCTTTTCCGGCCTTAACGACCGTTCCGGTGTGAGTAACCTTCGTATTCGCCATTTTTTGAACCCCAAAAAACGCATTTTTTTATACTTTAACTATTTTTTGTCAATTTTTGCCGATCACGGCAGGCAAATCACCGGCACCACGACAATTTTACTTCTAAATTTGCAATAAAAAAAATATTATATAAATTCCGCCGTCAAATGGAGGGAGCTATGACACAGAAAAAAATCCTCATCATCCACACGGGCGGCACTTTCGTGATGGAATCGAACGAAAAAGGGCTTCTCACGCCCGGCAATTACGCACTTGAATACATTTCAGAAAGAATCAAGCCGCTTTTCGACGCAGAAATCGTCCAGCATCAGCTCTGCAACCTCGACTCTTCGCTTTTCAGGCCGACTCACTGGGTAAAAATCGCCGAACACATCGCGCAGAACTACGATCTGTTTGACGGTTTTGTCGTAATTCACGGCACAGACACGATGGCCTACACCGCTTCGGCCCTCTCTTTTATGCTGAAAAATCTCGGGAAACCTGTTGTCATGACGGGGGCGCAGCTTCCGCTCATCGACCGCCGCAGCGACGCGTTCATGAACCTTGTCGATGCAATGGAAGTCGCGATAAACAGCGACCTCAACGAAGTCGTGATTCTCTTCAACCATACGGTTTTCAGAGGGAACCGGGCAAAAAAGAAAGACGCATGGGATTTCGACGCATTCTACAGCCCCAACTACAATACTCTTATCAAACTCGGAATCGGCATGGAGAGCAAGAAACACCGCTTTCTGCCTAAACCTGCAGAAAAATTCGAGATCGACACAAGAGTAATAGAACAGGTTATAATCATTCCGTTCTTTCCCGGCATCGACTTCTCGACATTTTCGGTCATGGTCAAAAACAAAAAGGTCAAAGGAATCGTCATCGAGGCTTACGGAAGCGGCAACATTCCGAGCGACAACCCCGGTCTCGAGGAGCTTTTCAAGGACGCAGCCGAAGAATGCGTTCCGATCGCAGTCTGCAGCCAGTCACCGATCGGAAAAGTCAATCTCCGCCTTTACGATGTCGCTTCGAAAGCCGAATTTTACGGTCTTATCAGCGCTGTCGACATGACGCGCGAAGCGACGCTGGTCAAGATGATGGTTGCTTTGGGAAGATACTCCGACATCAACGAAATCAAAAAATTCATGGTGAAAAACTGCGCCGGCGAAAAGGAAAACGAAAATGTTGGGTAACGAGCTTAAATACTCGGGATTCGCGGCGATTATCGGCGTTCCCAACTCCGGAAAATCGACATTCGTGAACACCGTCGTAAAATCAAAAATATCGATCGTCACCCCGAAAGCGCAGACGACGCGCAACAAGATCCGCGGAATCTACAACGCGCCCGACACGCAGATCGTCTTCACCGACACTCCGGGCATAACCTCGACCGATTTCGGCAAACTTCTCAACAACTGGATGAACAAATACAGCTTTTCCGCCGCACAGGATGCCGATTTCACATTGTTTTTCGTCGATGTTTCGACACAGCACCCCGAAAAAGGGATCGGAGATGAAGAAGCGCACATTCTCAAAAATCTTGCAGTTAAAACGCCCGTGATCCTTGTCGCGAACAAAGCCGATGCCGTCAAACCGATGCGTGTCGACGATACGATCGCAGTCTACAAAAAGCATTTCAAATTCGCCGCGTCTTACGCGATTTCGGCCAAAACAGGAGAAGGAACGGAAGAACTTCTCGAAGGGCTGAAACAGTTCTGCAAACCGGGCCCGCAGCTTTTTCCGGAAGATATGGAGACAGATCAGGAAGACAATTTCCTCGTTTCTGAAATAATCAGGGAAAAACTTTTTCTCGAACTTTCGCAGGAACTTCCCTACTCTGTCGTCGTCACGGTCGAAAGGATGCACGACCACAGAACAAAGGACATTCTGATGATCGACGCGACGATCCACGTCGCGAGAGACAGCCAGAAAGGAATCGTCCTCGGCAAAAAAGGGGCTACTCTGGGTAAAATCGGGGCGTCCGCAAGGCGCGAGATAGAGGAAATCTACGGCTGCCAGGTGGGACTCAGTCTGTTTGTAAGAGTCGAGGAAAAGTGGTTCGACAAAGAAAGACTTCTTCAGAAAGTGGGCTTCGAAAAGGATTTCGAGAGATAATCAGAGGTCTGAAAGCAGACCGTAATAATAAAGAATCGGATAAACTCCGGTAATATCTGCGGAAATTTCACTTGCAGAATCGCTCAGAACAACAACTCTCGGCATCGCCTCTGTTTTTTCAAGCGCAAGTGCATCAGGCGAAGAGACAACCGCCATTTCCGGAATAACGTCACGGTATTCTTTATCTTCCTGAATATCGCTCAACTGATAAAGCCTGACAAAACTGACCTTCCCTTCAAAATAACCGAGAAGTTTCGTCGTTGTAGCCTTCATTTCAGGACAGGCCTTGCACCATGAAGCAGAAAGTTCGATAAAAACAATGCCGTGATTTACGATTCTGCTCAGCGGATACTCATCATTTGAATAAATATCGCGGACGATTATCTCGTCTGCAACCGATTTTTTCTTTTTCAGTTCAAGAGGCTTCACTTCAGGTTCCGCCTGAGTTTCAGGCTGTTCCTGACTCTGCACTTTTTCAGTTGTCGCACAAGAAAAAAAGGAAAAAACGAGAAAAAATATGATAACAAAAACAGATTTAATTTTCATATGTCGGCAGACACTGAGGATCCTGGCAAACCTGAACTTCGCCCCCTTCTGTTCCGGAGACTACGGCACAGTACATGGAAGCGCACTGTTCATTCTGAGTGCACTGAACCCCGGCACTTTTAGGCCACTGGCATGTATGGGATGAAGAATCGCAGTAAAGACCCCTTTCGGTGTCGCAGTACTCAGAACACTGAAGGCTGGAGTCGGCAGGCATTTTCTGGCAGACATTCGCCGGTCCGCACTCAAGTTTCGAGAATTTGTTGCACTCGAGAACAATTTCATTGCCGTTTTCGTCCTTTTCAGGCTGAACTCCGCACGGAGAGCCGATGGTGTCGCTTATTCTCGAACGCGAGCAGAGATTGTTGACGCAGCTTAATCCCACAACACATTCATTTGCATCTGTGCACGCAAGTCCTTCCCCTTTTCTCTTGAGACAGGTTCCGTAGGTGTCCCCTTCCTTGATGTAGCAGAAAAGAGAGAGATCGCAGCCGCTGTTGCTGACACACGGTTCATTGATATTGCCGGAACTTGATTTTGAGCAGCCCAGCGAATGACATTCGTATCCGATGATGCATTTGTCAAGCGATGAGTTGCAGCTCTGATCAGGCTGTTTGTAGTCGACGCACGCTCCGGGACAGAGATCGCCGCGCATATTGCACCAGCCGTTTCTGCACTCTTCGTCCTGGTTGCATTCCTCCCTCATGAATTTTGTTCCCTGAAAAACATTTGCGCAGTCCGGAATGTCAAAAAGCTGGACATCAAGCGGATTGCACGGCTCCATCTGGGATATCAGCTCAAAACAGCTTTCCGCCTGCTTCATATCTACGGTAAGCCATCCCATCTCCTCGGCATTTTTCAACATTTCATATTTATGCTTGAAAATAACCGTTTCCCCTTTATGAAAAGCTTCGAACGGTTTTGTGGAATTCAATATGACTTTCGGACAGAAAAACACGTTATCCGAATTTACAAAGCCTGACGGACACTTTACTGAAGCGTTGCACAGTGTCTCCAGATACTTGTCGAAAAAATTTGCTGTATTCATTTCCCCGCCGGTTGTTTTTGAATCTCCGCCGCACGAAGAAAGGAAAAGCGCAACAGCAATGGCAAAAAACAGTTTTTTCATCTAAACCTCCGGATTTATTTTGAAATTTCTGCCAGTTATCTTTTGGCATGCAGGACATACAGGTAAAATTTCAGTGAAATTTCTGCCGCATTCGCTGCAAACGAATAGCGTTCTGTCGGGAATCGCCGTATTGAGAATCCTGAAATCACCGTCGAGCGAGTTTCTGAGCATCAGTTTGTGTGAAACAAGCGTTCCGGCTGCTGCATCACCGCTTTTTTCCTCATATTTGAGATTTTCATTGAAAAGCAGATGAAAAATCTCTTTGTAAAGACCTTCAACGGCATAGTTGACCTCGCTGCCGTTCTGGAAATCCAAAAGAAGCGAACGCGCCAGAATTTCATAAGGACCGCCCGACTCAACGATTTTTCTAAGATGGTCGGTACTTTTTTTGGTGTTTCCGCCGATAAGGCAGGTCAGGTAATCGGCAGCAAGAGCCTGATTCCCGTCTCCGCATTTTTTTGAAAAAACCGAGATCCATTTCAAAGCACGGTTTTTGTCTTCTCTAAAAGATTTGAAGTGATAATTAAGAGCTCTCGCACAGAAACGCTGCAGAACAAGGTCGCTTTTTGCATCCGTCAGAGCCATATATTTCTTAACCGCCTCCAGACCGGAATCGAAATCGCCTTCCGTCTCATAAACTTCGGAAAGAAGAAGTGCCGCTGAAGCGTAATCCGCACATTTTACGGCATCCTTCAGAACAGAAACAGCTTTCCTGTTCTGCTTCAGGGCGATATAATCCTTTGCGACATGTTCAAGCGCTATTGAACGCAGGACGCCGGAAGTTCCGGATCTCAAAAGCACGTCACGGTGCAGTTCCAGTGCTTTTTCAGGATTGTTGTCACGCAGTATATCCCCTGCAAACAGCCAGAAAACGGGTTCTTCCGGATAAACCCCCGCCAGTTTCTTCAACTTTGCAAAATACTCGGCGCGGTTGCCGAGGTGACAGTCCCGCAAAGCATCAAAAAAATCCTGAATTTCAGAAGGAAATTTGTATGTCGAAGTATATTTTTTACTTTTTTTCTTCAGAAAACCATCAAAAAGCCACAAGTCAGACTCCTATTTTTGTTCATGATTTTCTTCAACAGCGGCACCGGTTTCTGCAGGAAGGTTTTCACCTTTATCGGCAAAATCCGCATCATCGATATCAGCCAGTTTCTCGTTACGGACTGCAACGAGCTCCGCTTTCACCTTTTTCAGCTCTTTGCGCAGCTTTCTTTCACTGCCCGACATAAAAATAATATCGAGAAAAACCGCCAGAACCGAAAAGATGACACCGGCAAGAAAGCAGAAAAGAGAAAGAAGCCACAACTGGATCTCCTTTACCGACACAAAAATCAGATTAAGGGTGACATACGTGTCGTTCATCCTTGCAAAATATGAGATCACAACCGCAATCACAGCTATAAGCAAAATAAAAAACAGTTTTTTTACCAGTTTCATAGTTCACCTTCAACTAAGCTAAACAACAAAAAAACGCTGTATTATACGCAAAACTTAATTTTTCTGAATTTTTTTGTTGTCGAAATATTTTTCAAAAGACGACGCAACCGAAGCATCTTTCGAAATGACGATTATCTCGCGGTTACGGTAACAGCCTGAAGCTGTCCAGTTCATCGAACCGAAAACTGCCGCCCTACCGTCAATTTCGGCAAATTTGTGGTGGAAAAGATGGTCGTCGGATTTCTCAGGCTCGTCGTATCTGAGTTTTGCTCCGATGCTTTCCAAATAGTTCGCAGCCTTTTTGTTTACGGTTTTTCCGTCGTCACCGCGCCAGTTGTCAAGAATAAGTTCCGTATCAATTCCGCTTTTAACGGCATTTTTGAGCCCTGTTACAACCGGGTTTTTCTGTGTTACAGTGTAAATCGCTGCTTTTATTGACTTTTTTGCATTTAAAAACTCGTTTTTTATGCCGACACAACCTTTTCCGGGATTAAAAAAAATCGTTCCGATTTCGGTTTTGCAGCCTTCAACGCACCTTTTTACGACTTTTCCTTCAAAAACATCGTCGATTTCCTCTTTCAGTATCGCTGCGGCAATTGGCGCATTGCGGAAAAGAACCGCGTTGTTGGAAGCATCGGACGAAGATGAGATATTTGCCGAAAGAATGAGGACATCACGACCGTCGAAAACAAAAAATTTCGGGTGGTAGATGCCGTTTTCCATTTTTACGATGGTGAAATCATGCGCAGGGCGCGTTTTGTCCTTGCTTTTTCCTGCCGCGAGACGGATTTTCACCCCTTCCGAATGGCGCCTGTCCAGAAGGTCGGTCACTTCGTTTCTGGAGTAAGTATAAGTCGCAGCATCTATCGTCTTTTCGGCACTTTTTATCATTTTTTTCACGATATTTTCAACTTCACCGTCAAAATAAACCGCGATATTCTGCTCTTCTTCAGGTTTATCTTTCGCTTCAACAGCGACTTCAACCGGTGACTTCGGAAGTTCCGTTTTTTCCTCTTTTCGGGGTTCTTCTTTTTTCAGCAGAAAATATAGGGAAAAAGAGAGGGCTATTATCAGAAAAAACTCAGCTTTTCTAAGATATCTGCCTTTTTTTATTGATGATTTTTCACCCAATCGAAGATTCTCCCGTAAAGGCTTTTCAAAAGCTCGGCAATTTCGCTTTTTCCGGCTGTGATACGCTCCAGGATCTCTTTTTCGCGGTTCGGATCATCCTTTGATATTCCGGCTTCTTTTTTCAGTTTCACAATCTTTTTTCCGGTCTCGATTCTTTTCAGAAGAAGTTCTGATATTTGATCATCAAGCGAATCGAGTTCTTTTCTTAATTCTTTGATTTCATTAGTCATTTTTTAAATATTCCGTAAGTTCATAAAAAAGCGGAAAGGAAATTTTATATGAATCATTCATTTTAAAACCGGCACCGCACTCCTTCGCAATCAGAAACGAAAGCATTTCCATACGGTGATCGGAACTGTGCGGAATTTCCCCTTTCAAAGAGTGTTTTTTGCTACCGGAAATGGAAAAACCGTCATCAAATTCCGTAGTTTCAAAAAGAAGCGAAAGTCTTTTTACACTCTCACTGATGCGGTCGCTCTCCTTGTTTCTGAGCCATTTCGCGTTTTTTACGCAGAAACCGTGCCCGTTTCTTGCCGCCATGAAAGCGACAAACGGGATTTCATCAATGACTGCTGCAACTTTTTCGCCAGTGATTTCAATATATTCAGATTTTTTACAAACTTCTGGGTTTCCACTAACAGTGCAACTGTTTTCTTCGTATTTTATTTCGATACTGTAACCCGCTTCAGCAAGGAATTTAAAAGGCTCCATGCGCAGTTTTTCAGGATAAATATTTGATATTTCAAAAGATTTACCGTTTATTAAAGCCGTGCACGCCGCAATGAAAGCCGATGAGGGGTCTTTCTGCAAAGTCACGCTGTAACCGTGCAGATTTCCGGCAGAAGGAACCTCGATTGAATTTTCGTTTTCCGAAAGCTCCGCCCCCATTTCCAGAAGAAGTTCCTCGGTATTGCGCCTTGTTTTTGCCTTGAAATGAAGCTTTCCTCCGCTTTTCAGCATCGCAAGAAGGTGAAAGGATTTCAGCTGCGCGCTCTCTTTCGCAAGGGCTGTTTCGACAAATCCGCCGCCATAAAGTTTCGCCGCATCTTCAAAATCTCCGTGGTCGCGCGACATAAGCGATTCATCGCCGGTAAGTCCGAAATTCCAGCCGTAATGCTGTCGTATTCCCATCAGAATGTGCATCATCGTGGCCGAATTTCCGCAGTCAACCGGCTTTTCAGGAGCTTTCGCTGTTCCCGAAACTGTTATTTTCCCGTTTTTATTTTCAACAGTTTTTCCAAATAAATTCAAGCATTTGAAAGCAGACAAAACATCACGGGGCAGTTCATCTTCGCCGCAGAAGATCTCAACTTTTTCATTTGTGAGAAGTGAAAAAAGAAAAGCCCTTATCGCTGAACTTTTGTCAACCGGAATGAAATATTCAAGCAGCATGTATCCCCTCAAAAAACAGATAATTATGCAGTTTTCACCAGTTAAATCAACTAAAAAAGTGACGGTTGCGAAATTATTGATTTTAAAATTACCTGATATAAGATCAAAATGAATTTATCTGATATTTGAAAATGAACGCCTGTTTAATTTGTGGAAGCATAACGGAAAATCAAAATTTTTTATGTAAAGAATGTGAAAAATTTGCACTTTTCTGCGAAAGAAGATGCCCTAAATGCGGAAATTTCACCCTCAATCCAAGTGAGCCGGAATGTTTTTCGTGCAAAGGGAAAAGGCTCCATTTCGACAGAATATTTTCACTTTTTATCTACAGCGGAAGCATTTCAAAACTGATTTCAGAAATGAAATACGGCAAAGTGAGAAGTATCGCCGAAATTTTAGGACGATACCTTGCCGAAAACGCGCCTTTTGAACTTATTGAAGGACGCACCGTAATCTTTCCGCCGATGAGATTTCTCGACAAACTTCTGCGCACTTTTAACCAGGCCGAAATTTTAGCCGACAGAGTGGCGAAAGCGCACAACTTGAAATTCGACCCCAAGTTACTGAAAAAAGTGAAAAAAACAGCGCATCAGGCCGGACTTGACTACGAAGAGAGGACAAAAAACCTGAAAGACGCCTTCGCCCTCACACGAAGCGTAAAAGGAGAAAGTTTTCTGATCGTGGACGATGTCTGCACGACCGCTTCAACAATTGAAGAAATCGCGAAACTTTTGAAAAAAAACGGAGCAAAAAACGTGAACGGGCTCACTCTGGCGAGGAGAACCCCCTACTTCGGTTGATGTTTCAAAGTACCAGTTTTTCCGTCCCGAAACAGAATCCCTTGCTTTGTTTTACACAAATTTTCAATACTTTGCAAAAAACACTCTGATTTTTATTAAATTTAAATTTGATAATTTTTAAAATACCGATAAAATCAAGTGTTTTATTTGGAGGAGAAAAAATATGGAAGAAGTAAAAAACACTCAAATCAAAATTTTTGAAGAGCGACAGGTCCGCACAATCTGGGACAAAGAGAAAGAGGAATGGTATTTTTCGGTGGTTGATGTCATCGCTGTGTTGACTGACAGTCCAAATCCGCGAAATTATTGGAAAGTTTTGAAGCATCGGCTTCTTGAGGACGAAGGAAGTCAAGTGGTTACAAATTGTAACCAGTTCAAAATGATGGCCGCAGACGGAAAAATGCGACCTACCGACTGCATGACAATATGACAAATCAGGAACTTGTTCTGAACATGCTTGCGGAGCTTTTGACTACCGATATTTCAAAAGCACGCAATCCCCAGAATTTTGCCGAACATGCCGATATTGCAAGGCGCGGCGGAACAATCGCAAAGGAAGCACGCGAAAAATTAGAAGCGGAAACCGGCAAAAAAGTCGTTTCTCCTTCAAATGCCCTTGGCAACGATCATCTTATCGAAACAAAAGCCTCTGTTTTTGACGAAGACGAGGAATCGAAATAACCTGAACAACATCGGACAGCCATCGGATTACTTGAAAACAAGGCATATTTAAACCGACATTTTTAAGATTATTCCTCAAACGGACATATATTTTCTTCACGACAATAACACTCCATGTCTCTTAATATCAGAGACGTTGAACTAAGTTTCTGATACAACAGCCAATTTCCTTCGAATTCAGCATCTCCGTAAGGATATACTGGAATGCCATCATATTCTGAATCATTCTCCATTTTTTTCATGCAGTATGCTTTTTTAGATTTCATGTTGTAATAGCAAAGTTTATTCGCCATTATCTGAGATTGAGAGCCCATATTAAACGCCTCTTCATAAAGTAGCATATTTCCACGGAACATATTGATTATAAACCCCAACATATTCACTTTTCCTGTGATTTCATCGGAAAATGAGGTTATTAAATCACTATAATTCCACTTTCCGTCTCTGTATTCCATCAAAACGATTTTTCCTTGATTTGCGCTGTATGCTGCTCTGTTGCTGTCTTCTTTATCCAAGGTAACATAGCGGACTTTTTCTCCGTTATTAACATTGTAACATTCATCCAAATTTTTCGGGTATTTGTTCAAATCGCATATATAGCCTTTAAAATCATCTTGATACAAAGCCAATCTGTCTCCGACAATTGATGGTATCAAACCCAAACCATCACCCAAAGATGTCCACTTCCATTCTCCGACTTTGGCATACATCATCCTTTCATTTCCTGCTTCGACAAGATTTACAAATGCCCATTTTTCGTTAAGTGCTGGTTCATAAGAAATGCTTTTGACTTTTTTGTCATAGACAATTTCAACTTTGCCGTCATCGCCTATATAAGCCAAAAATATATTTGAATTATTCAGGTCGAGGTTTCGCTTGTCGGAAATCAAAGCAAGTCGCTTGCCTTTGTGATAAGCCTGTTCTTGCCCTCTGGCAGGAATAACGAGAGAATATTTCTGTATTGCAATGTCATAAGTCACATATTTTGTTTTTACAGCCCAATCCTTTACTGAAAGAGTCGGGTTTGGCGCAAAATAAAAGCCGATTTTTCCATCACTCATGTTCCAAGACTTGACAACACCGTTAGTCCCGTCATTGTTCCAATTGACCTGACTGATTGCCAAATCGCACTTGTGCATGGGAACAACTTCAGCAATGGTTGGATATTCTTCAGCAAGCCCATCCTTTGTCCAAGGTTTTAGATTTCCCATGACACACGGAGTTCCGCAGCAAGCGTATTCGGGATATTCGTGACAAAGTTTTTCGTTTTGTTCATCCCAAAGATTGCGGACACACTGCGGATCTTTTTCGGTCGGAGTATCACAACCTGGTCGGCAGAAGGTGATCTTGCCATCTTTGTCGTAATAAGGGAAAGTGGCTTCACTCAAAGGCGGCTGGCATTCGGTGGAATCAGTGTCCTGATCAGCATCAACATCCGGCTTCACATCCGAATCGTCAACGATTTCAGCCTCTTGGGTGTCGGAATCATCGTCTTGACCTTCAGAATCCTGTGAGTTTGTGTCAGTATCAGGAAGAATGTCGGAATCGTTTTGAGATTTTGAGGAAGAACAGGAAACGAAGAAAAGCAATGCAATAAAAAGTATAATTATTGAATTTCTTTGCATTTTATCCTCCGTTGAAATGAACGTTATCCCGACACCGCGTCAGGTTTTGTATTTAAAACAAATCCGAATGAGTTCCCGTCCGTGATAAAAACAGAATCAGATCATTGTTGTTTATGCGGTAAATCAGCAGCCAGTCAGGTTGAATGTGAATTGCATACATCAGGCCAGGAGCTCCTTCATCATCTGGTCGACATCGGTATAGGTTTTCCCGAGAGAAGGATCTTTTTCCATTTCCTCGACTTCGCGGATCGCCTCTTTGGTTTCCTCGTTAAATTCTTCATTCTGCTGTTCATAGCGGTAAACGACATAGCTGATTATGTGCGAAATCTCGTCCAGACAAGCTTCCGGAGCCGCTTTTATCTGCGCCGAAACAGCCTCGTAAGTTGTTTTTTGTTTTTCGTTAAGATCCATTTTATCTCCTCCGTCTCAAAAAACCTGAGAATTATAGCAGAAAAACGCTTGAAAACAAGGGTGAAACAAATCTCGCTTCCTACTCTTCCTTAAAAGTTTCGTAGAAATATTTCCGAGATTCTTTTTTATTTTCTTTGTAGTGCTTTTCAGATGAAACCAGATCGTTGTTTTCATCGTATTCAAAATCAATGCTGTATTCTTCCCATGCCGAACCTTGGAGTTCAAGATATTTTTCCGAAACGAGGTTTCCTTTCAGATCGTATTCATAACCCGTCGTTCCGATTTTATACCATATTTTATCCGTGCTCTGAGTGTTTCCGTGATAGTCGTAAATGAATCTGCCGTCTTCGACAAGCCTGTCGATAGAATCGTACTTCATATATTCGGCAAACATTGCTCCGGCATCGGGAGTTTCCTCGTCCCATTCTTCAGCGAATCTCCTTTCAACCAGATTTTCTCTTTCATCATAAAAATAGAGTTCAATCAGACGTTGCCCTAAGAACTCATTTCCTTCTGCATCTTCAAGAGCCCAATACAGCTTTGATTCTTCAAGTTTTCCGCTACCAGCATACTTGAAACGGGTGATTTCTCCTTTTATTATGCCGTTTTCATATATTTTGTTCCGAACAGTTATTTTTCCCGATTCGTCAAATTCATAGGAATAATCCGCCATAGTGCATGAATCTTCGGAGCAATAATTTTCTGTTTTTACAAGGTTTGTTTCGTCATAATAAGTCTTTTCGACTCTTTTTTCTGCTTCTCCGAGAGCATTGAGTTCCTGATATACGGTTTCGCGCCCTTTTTCATCGTAAATTCTTTCAGTGGTAACTTTAGTCTGGCCGTCATCGCTTTCAACGTTCTCTCTTTTTCTTTTCAGAGAACCGTCGGAATAATATTCCCATTCGTCGTCTAACCACGAGAATATCCCGATCAACGGATTTATGTTTACTCTTACCGGTTTCAGATTTTCGTCGTAAAAATAATCTCTTTCGTATCTGCTCTTCTTCCATCCGGCGCCTATTGCATCGTAGAAATTATATATGTTATGCCAACTCGTCACCGGAATTGCCGCTGAAACATAATAGTCGTATTTTACTGACTTTTTTGCCAGCAGCGTTCTGCTTAAAATCAAACGGTTGTTTTCATCAAACTCTTTGTAGGCAAAGAAACGTTCTTTTCTGATCGTTTTCCCTTCATCGTTATAGAAATATTCCTCCGCTTCCGGCCAGTAGAGATCTTCAAGAAACTCGTCTGCACCTGTAACATAGCCCGGAAGCTTGTAATGAGTTTCCCGTTGAATTTTTCCGTTTTCGTCATAGCGGTAGTGAACGCATCCCGCTTCTTTGTCTGTGGATTTTCCGTTGCACATTTTTTCGACAGAACCGTCATCATTGAATTTGTATGAAAAGTAACGGCAGTAGGACTCAGTGCAGATACTTGTCACATTGCCCTTTTCATCGTATTCGTAAAACGACAAGCCATCGCATTCGTCTGAGTTCGCGGATGTACACTTGGATTTGTTTTCGAATTTGACGCGGCAGTTTTTATCGTAATACCGGTCTATCTGATAACTGTAATCGAAGCCGACTCCGTTTTCAAAACCGTCGCCTTGCCAGTCTATTTCAACAATTTCTTTTGTAAGAACCTTTTTGCCGAAACATTCCTGAGTCAGGGAATTTGCCTCATCCGGCAAATCTTCGTCGTTTTCAGAATCGCTGTCCTCATCATCGGTTTCATCTGAACCGTCAATAAAATCAGCATCTTGAGAATTAGAATCAGCATCTTCGATGACCGTCAGATCATCGGAATCCGTGTGGCTGTCAGAATCGGTCATGGAATCATTTTGGGATTTTGGCGAGGAGCAGGAAATGAAGAAAAACAATGCAATAAAAAGTACAATTATTGAATTTTTCTGCATTTTATCCTCCGTTGAAATGAACAAAAGTATCAGGTTTTCTGTTCCAAAAGAACTTCTTCCGCGAGATATGCGTCACTCAGACAGTGAAAATCGCTTATTCCCTCGCTCATAAACATATAAGTGTTGGAATTATAGAACCAATCCATCGCTTTTTCCGAGTCAATTCCGGCTTTTTGTGCGATCAAGGCGATGATTCTCGCATATTTCATCTGCAAAAGAGTTTTGTCCGCCGTCATTTTTTCACCAACAACTGTCGAGCCGTGATACAGTTTCATGCGACAAGATTCCTTTCTTTCAAAACCGAAACGATTTCGTTTACGATATATTGCTTGCTCTGCGTGTGCAACGCCTCATAAGACGGAATGAGGTAAGAGTGCAGAAGCCCGCTTTCATTCAGCATGTTGAAAACTTCCGAACCGGTTTTGCCGAGCTGTTCCGCGACATTTTCAATGCAGAAAACTGAATATTCGATCTGTTTGTCGCTCATTCGTCGAATCTCCTCCCATCAAAAAACCCGAGAATTATAGCAGAAAAACACTTGAAAACAAGGGGATTATGAATTTAGAAATTCGGGGAATTTAGATAAACAGCATCGAACAGCCGTCGGATTTGCTTTCTTCTTTTTCAGCAGGAGCTTCTGAATCGGTTGCTGGTGCGGAATCGCCGTCAGCGGCCTCTTCTGCAGAAGCGGAACCGTTTCCGGCTACATCAGTGTTTGCAGCGTCTTCTTTGCCGTCTTCGCCCTCGTCAAAAGGCATATCAACGCATGTGTTGCACGTTCCAGATGCCTCAAGACAGTCAAACTCGTTTTTGTATTCGTTTCTATACTCCTCATACTGACAGCAATGTCCTATTTCGTACGATATTGAGTCGGAATTAAGCGGAGCATCAAGAATGTCGTTGATTCCGTCGATGGGATTAAGACAAGTATTGTTGATTTTTTCAATGTAAGAAACACACACATCAAGAAATCCTGCTTCCGTGCAGATCTTTCTTGCAGTCATAGCTTCGGTTCCGCAGATTTCTACAAGAGTGTCGTTGCAGGCTTTTTCGCTGTAGATTCCGCTTCCGGTGTTCATTCCTTCGATACCGTAGCATCTGCAGCCGTACTCCCCATTCTGCTCCAAATGGCATTCACCAGCCACGTTTTCGCATTTAATTCCTGCATTCTGACAGTTAATTAAAAGTTCGGCCTCACATTCTTCTTCTGTGGGAAGAGCTGAAGAAGCAGAACCTCCCTCTGGAAACATTTCAGATTCCGAAACCTCGCGCCCGTCACGGCATACACATTCTTTTGACAAAGATTCTGACGAAAGAGTAAATGTGCATTTTCCTTTGTCCGATTCGCATGAAACCATTTCAGTGTCTGCGAAAACAAGCGGTGATACTGCAAGCATTGCAGCAAAAGCTAAAAATCTTTTCATAATTTCCTCCATTAAATAGTTATTCATTCGGGCAGTTCAAATCAGCCCTTTCCACACAATTCCATTTTGATCCCGATTCTTCATCTTCGACACATTCGCACCAGTCGACTTCCGTAACTCCGTCAGCACATATCCATTTCTTTTTATCTCCGACAACACATCCGTCACATTCCATCTCTTCTTCACACCAATCGCCGTAATCACAACAATATGCAGCTCTGCATTCGTGGGAAATACTGTCGCCTTTGTTGTACTTCCTTCCTTCGCTGTCTTCACACTGTGTCGGGACATCATCGTCTGTAACTTCTGTGTCCGTCGTCTCATTTGGATCTTCATCGTTGGTTTTTTCTTCGTCGCTAGTTTCAGTGTCAGAAGGATCGTTTTTCTTTTCTTCGCTGTCACTACCCGAACCGCAGCTTACGGCAAAAAACATAACAAAAACCGTAACCGGCAAAATCCAAAATTTTTTCATGGTTTCCTCCATCAAAAATAAAAAAACATACGGCACTCGCCAAAAAACACATATATTTAGTACCACAAAATTCGATTTTTATTGAAAAAATTTTACCCCCCCTGAAAACTTTATAACTATTTGATTTTATTGATGATTTTTTTGTGATTTTTTTTGTCGCGACCTTTGCCTTTTTCCGCTGTTTAAATGCATCCGCAGGATTTACTTTTTAGATCTTCACAAATCTCCCAAACAGCATGTGGTTTCTCACAAAACATCATTAAATTTGGGAGAAAAAGATTGATTTTCTGCTAATCTTGTTGACGACGGAACCCTGATCCGGATAAGAGCAGGCAGAAAAACACTCTATGCGAGAGCGGATTCTGTTAGTTGAACAGCATCGAACAGCCGTCGGATTACTTGAAAACAAGGCATATTTAAACCAATATTTTTAAGATTATTCCTCAAACGGGCATATATTCTCTTCACGACAGTAACAGTCAATATCTCGAAGTATCAACGGGGTTGAGTTCCTTTTCTGATAAAGCAACCATTTCCCTTCGAACTCTGCAAAGCCATAAGGAAAAATTGTTGTTCCGTCAGAATAGGTTTCGTCTTTTTCCATCTTTTTCATGCAATATTTTTTATTCTTATCAATACGATAATAGCAAAGTCTGCCGCCGTATGTACTCCAATCAGTTGTTACTTCTTCATATAAAAGAAGATTGCCTCTTAAAGTTCTAGGGAGAAGAGAAAAGGCTTTTGAAGCTGATTCTTCAGTAAAGTCTGTTATGAGATCTGTTTTTTTAAAAGTTTCTCCGTTTCTCTCAGTTAGAACAATTTTTTTATTATTACTATCATAATAAACGAACCTGTTTTCATTTTCTTTATCAAAATAGAGATATTCGGTTTGTTCTCCTTCCTGATTAAATTTCAGACAATCCGTCAGTTTTTGAGGTCTTTTAGATAAATCACAAATCCAACCATTTACATCATCATCAACGAACGACAGAGTATCACCAACAAGGGATGGAAACCATCCCAAACCGTCACCAAGTGAAGTCCACTTCCATTCTCCGACTTTGGCATAAAGCATTCTTTTGCTATTGTTGTCTACAAGATTTACGAAAGCCCATTTATCATTCAAAGCAGGCTCATAGGAAATGCTTTTGACTTTTTTATCATAGACAATTTCAACTTTGGCATCATCACTGATATATGCAAGAAAAATATTCTCGTTGTTTAAATCAAGAGTCCGTGTGTCGGCAATCAAAGCAAGTCGTTTGCCTTTGTAATAAGCCTGTTCCTGATGTCTTGCCGGAATTATAAAATTGTATTTTTGAGTTTCAGTATCATAGGTAACATATTTTGTTTTTACCGGCCATTCTTTAATTGAAAGGGTCGGAGACGGTGAAAAATAGAAACCTATTTTCCCGTCACTCATATTCCAAGATTTTACAACACCATTTGAACCATCGTGAGACCATCTCCATGGAGTAATTTTTAAGTCGCATTTGTGCATGGCAGTATTTGCAACGGTGTACATTTCTTCAACTTCTTCTTTTGTCATCGGTTTCAAACTGTCTAAAACACAAGGAGTCCCGCAGCATGCGTATTCCGGATATTCGTGACAAAGTTTTTCATTCTGTTCATCCCAGAGATTGCCGATGCAGATCGGATCTTCGGCTGTCGGCATGTCGCAACCAGGGCGACAGAATGTAATCTTGCCGTTCGCATCGTAATAAGGGAACGAAGCTTCACTTAAAGACGGCTGGCATTCGTCGGAATCGGTGTCAGGGATGTTGTTTTGATCCGCATCCTGATCTGGTTTTTCATCAGAATCATCAGTAATTTCAGGGTCTTCTTCTGAATCCGTGTCGTTATCAACAATGGTTTCGGTGTCATCTGAATCAGAATCGGGAATGATGTCGGAATCTGCGGAAGAGTGCGAGGAGGAGCAGGAAAACAAAACAAATACCGCTAAAACAACCAAAAACCATTTCAAAAAAGCTGGCATTTGAACCTCATTTTTTCTTAAAAAACTCTCCAAAAACCGTCTCTCTTGGAACCGATCCGTTCAATTCTGCCTTTTTTCTGCAATTCCGCCAAAGTTCTTTCTATCGTTCTTTTTGTCACTCCGATCTGTGCGGAAAGAAATTCTGCGGTAGAATTGGCATCTTCAATAAGCAACGAGAGAACTTTCCTTTCAGTTTTGTTCAAACCGACATTCAAACCGACATTCAAACCGACATTTTTATTCGCTTCCATGACATTTTTGTCGAAGGGGATGACACAACGGATATAATTGTCGTTTATGTCGAAAACTTCTTTGCCGTATCTGCTGATTATTTTCGGGATTCCGTGTCCTGTATGCTCCGTCAGTCTCATATTCAGAAAAATCCGCATCAGTGTCGCGTTTCTCGGATGGCTGATTCCGTCGTAAAACTGCTGTTTCGTCATGCCGCGCGGCAAGCCTCCGTGAGAAAATATTTCGATTCTGTCACTGAACATGGAAATCTGCGGCTCCGTTATTGTCCAGTCGTTATGAACCAGTGCGTTCAGAACAGCCTCGTTCACGCAGTCATAATCAAAAAGATAAATGTCTTTCCTCGGTCTGACAGTTGTATCTGAAATACAGATGTTTTCAGCATGAATTCGTGATTTCAGTTTCTCGTATACCGACAAAATGCAACTGTAACCATAATCGTTACGCTCCGAAATTGCAGATTTGTCAATGCCGTTAAACTTGACGAAAACAAACGGAATATTGTTCTGGTCCGCCAAAAGTTCGGCCAGCAGATTGTATTCGCCGTCTTTATTCCGTAGATTTAAGTTCGCGTCTATGGAATTGTCGCTGAGATGGAATCCTTTTTCGGCATAATATATTTTGAGTTCCCTGAAAGAAAGGTCGCTGCGTGATGATTTTTTCTTAATCATATACTCGTCATCAATAAAATTCTTCTCATATCGGATTTTAATCTGCTCAGGAGTCATTTCCCTGCATGTAGTGCCGATGCGAACAAGACACCCGCTTGAAGAAAAACCGTATTTCTTCTGGCAATAAATATGGCGGGTTCCTTTTGAAATGTTGAGAAACACCAGTGTTTTGCCGTTTTCAAATTTAAGCTCGGAGCGTATTTCATCCTGCGGATTCGGCTCAATCTGCATCGTGATGACATCTGACAGTTTTCTTAATGTCTCGTCAACATTCTTAACACCGATTATTTCACCGTTATCTTTAACTCCGATAATGATCTGCCCGCCATCGGAATTAAGAAACGCCACTATTTCCTTACAGATAGAGTCCGTGTATCTTTCCTTGAGTTCCATAATCTCCGATTCAATATATTCTGCCATCAGCTTCCTCCACGAAAACATTACTTGTGCAGAATATTTATTACCGACATAAAGTCAAGTTATACCGACATTCAAACCGACATTCATACCGACATTTTTGCGATTGTTTGACCAAAAAAAGAAACTTTTAGATAAACAACATCGAACAGCCGTCGGATCTGCGCTAAACTTTATCTTTGCATGTCACAATCTTATAGATTTTCAACATCAGTTTTTCATATAACACCGAAAACCTGTCTTTTCCGAGAATATAGACGATTAAAGCCGCAAAAACGGCACCGCCGATGAAAGTGAAATAGAGGTTTTTATAAAATTCAAAGCGGTAAATCAGAAGCGATTTCAAGAAAAAGAACTGCATTATGTAGGGAATCATTGAATTTTTTCCGATTTCAGATGCGAAGCATCTTTTCTGCGGAGTCAGAACAAGAAGCGCGGCAATGCAGAGGAAACCCCACGCAAGATTTATAAATCTATACAGCATTCCTTCATCCCAAGCCATTTTGAGAGCTTTGTAGCTGTAGGAATTCAGATACAAGCCGTAGTGCAGCTTCACTTCCGATACATAAACAAAGGCTCCGGCCAGAACAAGAACAGATAAAACCGCATAAACCGGAAAAAATCTGCCGCTTTTTATTTTTTCCACGATCCCCTTTTCCTTGAATATGTTTCCAAGCACAAAAAACGGAAACAGAACCACCGTTCTTGAAACCGAAAGCGGATAGCCTATCGAGCTGACCATACCGGCAACAAGCGCAAGAATCACGCTGATTACCAAAAGGAAGCGTATTTTATAAAGCAGCTGGAACGATATTCTCCAAAACGCGAGACTTAACAGATACCACAGAATCCAGTACGGAGCCAGATCCAAAGTTTTGCCTGAAAATTCATGGAAAACAACCCAGTGGAAAATCTCAAAAACCAACTGGAAAAAGAAAAGCGGAACTATTTGATTTAAAAGCACTTTTTCAAAGATTTTTCCGTCACCTTTCCGTGCGAAATATCCCGAAACAAAAACAAATCCAGGCATGTGGAACAAATAAATGAACTGATACGCTATTCTTGTCGATTCGCTTGCATAGATGCTCTGAAAATTTTCGATGAAATGACCGTATACGACAAGAAAAATCAAAAGACATTTCAGATTGTCGAACAAGAAGTTTCGCTTTTCCATCGGATTTTCCATGAATTTTTCCAATATGCCTATTTTGACACCGTGTCAGGTTTTTAGAACTCGAATGTCGCTTCGTAATTATGTTCTTTGTAGGAAACTTTTACACCTTTGATTGCAGTGATTTCTTCTTCCGATTTGCCTTCATAAACCATCGGCATTACATGGCAGCATCCGGCACACTTTGCACCCGCATTGGGATCCGTGTCGTATTGTTTGATGTTAACTTCAAGAATATTTTCTTTTACACCGTTGATTTCATAACCGAATTCCCAGTCGTCTCCGCACGGAAATACGCCGTACCATTCGAAATTGAGAACTTTTCCTTCTTTTTTAGTAACTTCAAGATAATCGTGACAAGGATAATGTCCACCCTCTTTTTCATAATCCAGCTGTTCTTCACGATAGATTTTGTCTTTTGCAATAATCGCAGGTTCTTCTGTCGGATCTTCATAGATACATTTTCCGACATCTACCGGATCAAAATCCGCACCGCCGCAGCCCAAAAGCATGAAAACCGCCGAAAGTGATTTTTTCATGATACCCTCCATAAAGTTAAAAAACCAAACAATCATATATTTAGTTACACAAAGTGCCAATTTTTCTGACTCAAAAATTCAAAAAAAAAAAAACGGTAACACTTTGATTTTATTGATAAATTTTCACCATTTTTTGATTCAGCAAATAAAAGCTCTTGAAGAAGTTACAGACAGGATTTTGTTGAAATAGAAGTTAGATGAACAGCATCGAGCAGCCGTCGGATTTGCTTTCTTCTTTGCTTTCAGCTTCTGAATCGGTTGCTGGTGCCTCGGAACCGTCACCGTCGGTTGTGTCAGCCGGAGTCTCACTGTCAACCGGAGTCTCACTGTCAACCGGAGTCTCACTGTCAACCGGAGTCTCACTGTCAACCGGAGTCTCGCTGTCAGTCGGAGTCTCGTCATCAGCCGGAGCGTCGGTGTTTGCTGTATCGGTATCTCCATCGGAACCGGTATCACCGGCATCAGTATCTCCGTCATCAGGATCTGGGGAATCAGGTGGGTTGTTTGGATCGCCATCCGGCGGATTGCCAGGATCGCCAGGCATATTATTTTTGACGCATGATTCGCAGCACTCTTTGTTTTCACATGTTCCAGCAGCTTCGATGCACTCGAAAGATGTTTTCTGTTCTTCTCTCATCTGCTCGTTCTGGCAGCAGCGCGCAATCTCTTTTGCCGTTGAACCAGATGCCGGTGCATTAAGCATATCCTCGATTTCAGCATCTGTAACCGGGTTGTCAGAGCATGTATTTGCAACAGTTTTGGTGTAGGAAACGCATGCATCAAGAACTTCTTTTTCGGTGCAGATCTCGCTCAATAACGGAGCTTCGGTTCCGCATTCTTCTACCAAAACAGCCGTGCAACCTTCTTCGCTGATATTTGCGGTTGTTCCCGTTTTTTGTTCCTGAACACCTGAGCATCTGCAGTTGTAGTTGCCGCTTTCTTTTTCGACATTGCATCGACCAGCATCGTTTTTACACATAAAGTTCGTATCATCCCCCGGCTGTCCAGGCTGCCCAGGATCCTCTTGCGACTGACAGACAGTTCTGGCTTCTTGCTTACACTCTTCTTCAGTCGGAAGGACAGAAGCTGCTTTAGTGTCCTTAACTTCGGTTCCGTCTTTGCAGGTACAGGTTTTTGACAACGTTCCTTCTGAAAGTTCAAAGGTGCACGTTCCACCTCTTTTTGACTCGCACGTCATGGTTTCAGCGAAAAGAATTGTTGCAAACGCAAGGATTGCAACCAAAACAAGTGATTTTTTCATGCTTTTCTCCATAAAAAAACTATAAAACAACCTACGGAAAACACCGTAAATATATATTTAGTTGCATAAAATAGCGATTTTTCTGACTCAAAAATTCAAGCAAAAGACAATGACTTGATTTTATTGTAGGATTTTTGCAATATTTTTTTATAGAGCCGCAGACAAACACAGAGATTATTTTACCTTTTCCGCCGCTTCGAGGACTGCTTTCGCAAGCTGGTCGGCGCATGAAGTTCCTTTGAATCCGCATTCGTTGCCGAGAAGTTTCGCTGCGATCTGGTCAGCCGTCCATCCGTCAACGAGTTTGGAAACAGCTTTCAGGTTTCCGTTGCAGCCGCCGATGAATTTGATGTTCGTTACGACTTTGTTTTCGTCGATGTCGAAAAGGATCATTTCTGAGCATGTCCCGCTCGTTTCATACTGATACTGCATTTTTCCTCAATTAAATTATATAGTTGGAAAGTTTTTCATTTTCGCGTGCCGACTTATACCATTTGTTGACGTAGGCCTTGTCGATTTTGATTTTCGTGCCGCTTTTTTCTGAAGCAGTAAATGAGATTTCCTCAAGCAGTATTTCCATTACAGACTGCAGACGTCTTGCGCCGATATCCTGCGTCGTGCTGTTCTCTTCAAATGCTATTGCGGCGATTTCCTCAATTCCCGACGGAGTGAAATTGAGACTTACGTTTTCCGATTTCATAAGCTCCGCATACTGAACCGGAAGCGAGTTTTCGGTATCAGTCAGAATTCTTACAAAATCCTTTTTCGTGAGCGAAAGAAGGCGCGCCTTGATCGGGAAACGCCCCTGAAGTTCAGGAATCAGATCTTCGGGTGAATTCATGTGGAAAGCACCTGCCGCAATGAAAAGTATGTGATCTGTCTTTACAGGCCCGTATTTTGTATTGACGATGCAGCCTTCGACTATCGGCAGAATATCGCGCTGAACACCTTCGCGGGAAACATCTGGGCCGTTTGCAGAGCCGCTTGCGATGATCTTGTCGATCTCGTCGATGAAAATAATTCCATCCTCTTCGACCCATTCAAGTGCCTCGCGGACGATCTTTTCGTGGTCAAGCAGCTTTTCGGCCTCGGTCTGGAGAATGTATTCAAAAGCTTCCGAAACAGGCATCGTCTTCTCTTTTTTCCCTTTCTGCTGAGGCGCATTAGGCGGGAAGATGTTGCTCATCATGTCTTTTATCATCGAGTCGATTTCCTCTATTCCGCCGGAACCGCTGATAACTTCAAAAACCGGGATCGGAGCGCTCGGCTTTATCGGAACACTCACTTTTTTGTCATCGAGCTTGCCGTTTTCAAGCTTGTCCGCCATTTTTTTGCGGTAGTCGCTCTGCCTTTTGTATTTTTCTTCGTAACCGTCTTCGTCTTTGGGAAGTTTTTCAGGATTCGGAACGTTGAGCAGGTCGAGAATTTTGTCAACAGCGACACTTTCAGCCTTTTTGTAGACGATCTCAGTCTCTATCCTCTTTTTCTCGTTTACTGCGTGTTTGACGAGGTCTTTGATCATCGATTCGACATCCCTGCCGACATATCCTACTTCGGTGAATTTAGTCGCCTCGACCTTGAGGAACGGAGCATTCGAAATTTCGGCAAGCCTTCTTGCGATCTCGGTTTTGCCGACTCCGGTCGGTCCCGACATGAGGATGTTTCTCGGAGTTATCTCTTTACGCAGAAAATCGTCTTCTATTTTCGAGCGTCTCCAGCGGTTTCTGAGTGCGACCGCGACCGCCTTTTTCGCCTCGTCCTGCCCGATTATGAAGCGGTTGAGCTCTTCTACGACGCGTTTTGGAGTCAATTCTTCGACTGAATATTTGCTCATTTCTTTTCTCCGTTAAGCTTGATTTCTTCAAAAGTGAAATTCGAATTGGTGTAAATGCAGATGTCGGACGCTATTTTGAGCGAACGCAGAGCAACTTCGTGAGCCGCAAGCTTCGTGTTTTCGCTGAGAGCGACGGCAGCTGCATAAGCGTAGTTTCCGCCCGAACCGATCGCGATGATGTTCTTTTCAGGCTCGAGAACGTCTCCGCTCCCCGAAATCAGCAGGGTCTCCTCGCTGTCTGCGACAAGAAGAAGCGCCTCGAGTTTGCCTAAAACTCTGTCCTTTCTCCACGCTTTGCTGAGTTCGACCGCCGATTTTTTGAGCTGGTAGTTGTATTTTTTCAGTTTTTCCTCAAAAATTTCAAAAAGTGTAACCGCGTCAGCTGTGGAACCTGCAAAACCGGCAACAATACGGCCTTCGGCAAGCCTTCTCACTTTGCGGGCGTTCCCTTTTAGAACGGTGTTTCCGAAAGTAACCTGCCCGTCGCCTGCGATTATAACCGAGGATTTATCCCTGACGCAGATTATCGTTGTTCCTTCAAACATATAAACCTCCGAATTCATTAATTGTTTCTTTCATTTTCATCATCAGGCTCGACGTGGACTATTACATCGATGACATCGTGGTTTTTGAAAAGTTCGTCTTCGACTTTGTGCCCTATCGCGTGCCCTTCGCGGACCGTTATATCTGGATCGACCTGAATGTGAAGATCGACCTGAATCCCGCTTCCGTATTTTCTCGTTCTACACTTGTGAATGCTTTTTACCCCTTCGACGCTCTTTGCCGCGCACTCGATTGATTCGCAGGCAGCTTTGTCCGCACCGGCATCGGTGAGTTCAAGGACGGAAGACCATGAAATTTTGAACGCAGTCCAGACGATAAAGAGCGAAACCACGATCGCGCCGATGTTGTCAATATAAGGATAAGCAGGGAATTTCATTGAAATTATTACCGCAAAAGCAGCCGGGACCGAGCTTATAGCGTCGCTTCTGTGATGCCATGCATTTGCAACTACAGCCAACGATTTCAGCTTTTTTCCGAAATGATATGTGTACTGGTAAAGAATTTCTTTCACAACAATCGAAAGCACCGCAGCGGCAAATGCGATCCATGACGGAGCTTCGTCAGGGTCATTGAAAGTAACGACGGCGTTATGCCCGATTCCGTAAGCGACGAAGAAAAGCGCGAGTCCGATGATAACCGTGATAAAAGTCTCGATTCTCTTGTGGCCGTGCGGATGGCTTTCGTCAGGCGGAGCGCTCCAGAAAGATGAGCCTACGATCACGGCGATATCAGTTACAGAATCGCTCAGACTGTGAATACCGTCTGCAATAACGGTCTGGCTGTTTCCGAAATATCCGGCAACAATCTTGAAAACAGTCAGGAAAAAGTTGGCGAAAAGGCCTACCGCAGTGACGCTTTTTATCTTTTTTTCGGTTGAACAGTCGTTATTGGTCATATTTTCTCGCAGTAATAAACAAAAATTTTCTGCTGCCCTTCTTTCATTGTTCCGCGGCACGAAACCGAGTTTTCCTGCGAAGAAAAGCTCGTAGAATAGAGCGTGTTTCCGTGACCTGCAAGTTCAAACACACCGTTTGACACCTTGTGTTTGGCAACCTCGAAAGGTTCTTTGAGAACAGCTTTCCCGTTTTCTACCGAACAGCTTAAAATCAGAGGAGCCTGCAGGATATTTTTGGACTTTTCCTCGTTTCCGTCTTCGTTTTTTTCCTCTTCGGCAGTGTCGTTTTCGGGGAAAATGGCAAAATCGTGCTTCAAAACAGCTATAATCTTATCCTTTGCGTCCTCAAAATTTTCGATCTCGTTTTTTTCGGCGTAATCACTTATCACACTCGAAAAATAAAGTATCGCACCAAAAAGAACAAGCGAAAAAACAACCCACAGAAAGTGTTTGCGCCTTACAGACAAATAATCGTTATTATTATTGTTTTCCTGCATTTTCACCTTGTGAGCGGACTACTTTGCGAAATCTTGCTGCGAAAGGAATTCTTTTATAATTTTTCTGTCTTCTTCGCTTAAATCGATAAATTTTATCCCCATTCCGGGAATTGAAGAATCGTTTTCGGTAAAAATCGAGTATTTGTCGTCACTTCTCGCAACAACGCCTTTCACTTTTATCTCCTTGTCGAATCCCGGCAGAGTAAAGGCAAGATTGAAAACCTGACCGGGCTCCCAGAGCAGCGAAGACTTTACAAAAATACCGCCGACACTCAGATTCGTCGTGTCGAATTTGATGCTGATGTCGTCTGAATCCTCGGAAAGATGTATTTTGAGCGAAATCGGCGCTCTGTCGAAAACTCTCTTTTTCTTTTCCATGAAAACCTCTAATGAACGGGCTTGTTGTGTGAATCGACAAAAATAACTTTCGGTTCCGGAACACTTTCGCCTTCCAAAACATATCTGTGCGAAGCGATGATCACGAGATCGTTCTTTTTTACAAGATGAGCCGCAGCGCCGTTGATGCAGATGCATCCCGAGCCTGCCTCGCCTTCGATGACGTAAGTCTCAAGCCTTGCCCCGTTCGTGACATCCCAGATGTCGACGAATTCAAACGGCTGCAAGTCAGCGTGACGCATCAGCTCCTTATCGATCGTAATACTTCCCTGATAGTTTATATCGGCTCCGGTAACGACCGCGCGATGATGCCGAACATTGCATCCTCAAACATACACAGCAAAAAACTGCTGTATATATAGTAAAAGAATCAAACTTGTCAATTAGAATCCGTTGTTTTTCTCGGAACTCTGCTACTCAATTCCTCCTCTAAGTTAGAGGAGGTGCCGCTTGCGGCGGTGGCGTGTGTGTCGCATTTATATCACTCAGCATTTTTCTCATGCTCAATCTCAAATATTCTGTTTTTTATTTTGATATTGAGTATAATTATTCGTTTTGTTTTTAAGTCCCGGAGTTCAAAATGAAAGATCTTCCACTCACAAAACTTCATTTCAAAGTTTTTTTCTGCTTCGTTTTACTTTCAGCCCTGCTCTTTTTCGCACCGGGCTGCGGAGGAAAAAAATCTGAACCTGCCGAAGCTGGAAACGATACCGACTCTGTTGACGAGGACTTCGATGCGGTTGAGGTAGATACCGAAGAAACGGAAGAAACAGAAGACGAGGATCTTGCAGAAACCGGCGACAATGATTCTGATACTGAAAAACCTGACGAAGATGAACCCGCCCAGCAGCCTACACGTGAAGAGTGTATTAAAGCCGGCGGAACATGGAACAAAGAATGGGACAGACCATGCTACAAAGACAGCGAGTGCGATGGAAAACCTGAAAACAGTAGATGGATAGAAGATAAACCGAAATACAGACAATTTTATGAAAACGGAGAGTGGACTGCACCTGTAGAACCGGGATATAGAAATAAGAGTTGGTGCTCATTTGACTGTATCGATGACTACATCTGGAACGGTTCTGAGTGCTTAAACCCATGCTTTCCAGATCCTTGTTCAAACATTGAACATTCAGACGGGACATGCCTGACGCTGACATTTTCGATATATTCCTGCGGCTGCAGCGCAGGATACAGCTGGAAACCTGATCAGTGCGTCAAAAATCCGGAAAAACTCTCTTTTGGCAATATCTGCACCGGGCAAAGAAAATGCTACAAAAATACTTGGACCGATTCCAAAGATTTTCTCTGTCCGACTTCCCCCGATGAAGAGTTTTTCGGTCAGGATGCCTACTACGCCTTTTCGGGTTCGTGTATCCGCCAAAATTTCTCGGTCAAAGAAAGCGGTATTGAAAACGAAAACATCATAGTTGACAACAACCTGAAACTTGAGTGGCAGCAGACTATTCCAGAAGAAACATACAATTGGGAAAATGCAGTAAATTACTGCGAAAACCTTGAATACGGCAGATACACAGACTGGAGACTGCCGACTCCGCAGGAGTTCCTGAGCGTTGTTCAACACCGGGATCACCTCTACGACAGCTATTTTAATGAAGAAAAGAGTTTCTGGACATCGAAATCATATCTTTTCGATCAGGGATCTTCATGGTATGTTGATCTTTCAAACTATGCTTTCAGAGATATTTACGACTACACGACATTCCTCACAGGATACTCTTCAGCGGAGAAAGCGCGCCAAGTCAGATGCGTCAGCGGTAAAACGCCGGAGAATGCCTCTTTTGTAAATGGAGACGAGATCGTAAAAGACAACACCACAGGTCTCGTCTGGCAGAAAGGTGAAGTCTCAGGCAAAAGATGGCAGGAAGCCCTTGAATACTGCGAAAACCTGACTTATGCTGGATATTCTGACTGGAGACTTCCTAACATCAACGAACTTGCTTCCCTTGCAAATTATGACAAACACTCTCCCGCTTCCGATTTTCCAGACATACCGCTTGAATATTTCTGGTCTTCGACCACTTCGAGGGAAGAAGAGTCTGTCGCATTGCTCTTCTTCTTCTACAATGCCTCTCTTAAGGCCTCGTCTAAAGCACGGCTTTCTTACGTCAAATGTGTGAGATAGGAGGAAACATGAAGAAATTTTTTATTGCAACTCTTGTTTTTCTCTTTTTGTCATGCAGCAACAGCGGAAAACAGATTGCTGACAACGATTCCACTGCAGAAAATCATGATAACGATAATATTGAGAGTGTTGATTCCGATACCGGAGAGCCTGAAACTACAGATGGTGAGATGACCGCACCTGATGAAGACAATGAAAATATCGAAAAAGAAGACTATGATGACGACACAGAACCTCTTCAAGGAATATGCCTCGAAGAACCTTGCAAAGATGTCGAAAATTCAATAGGCAAGTGCCTTCTGAAAGGCTCAGAAGACGACTATGTCTGTGTCTGCGAAGAAAATTTTGTCTGGATTCCGAACAAAAAAACATGCGAACCGGTAAGCTCTTTCAAAGGTTTGTCGTGCACAGGTCAGACAAAATGCTACAACAATGAAAAAGAGATCCCCTGCCCCGAAGCAGGAGCACCTTTTTTCGGTCAGGATGCAAACCATGCCGAAAAAAAAGAATGCGTCCCTCAGAATTTCACTATCAAAAATTACGGATCTGACAAGACCGTCATAGACAACAACTCAAAACTTGAGTGGGTTCTGGAAGTGTTTAATAATAAAGATAATATATCAATCAATACCGACAACGAGGCAGTAAAAGAATATTTAGACTGGAGGACCGCGACTTTTAAGGATTACAATTCGATAATTGACAGCGGAACATCCGATCCGGCAATAAACGAAGCTTATTTTCCAGAGACTCCTTCAGACATTTTTGTTACAGCAAATTTCGAGTATTTGGATCATACAGGACCTCAGGAGGGCACATATTATCGTTTTATAGGAGGAATTAACTTCGAGAGAGGACTCTCTGAAAGCAGCATGAATTATAGCATCAGTATATCGGATAAACTCAACTTCAGGAAGGTAAGAGCCCTGCCTGAAAAACAGGAATCATTCACACTAACATTCTCATCTGACGAATACAAAATTGCCAATCTTCTGCCGCAAAAACTGCTCCTGCTCAAGGCTCCCGAAAAAGACAAAAACTGGCAGGAAGCTCTTGAATACTGCGAAAATCTGACTTACGCAGGAATATCTGACTGGCACCTTCCCAACAGAAACGAAGCTAACTTCATATACGAGTCAGAATACTCTCCGCTCTGGTCATCAACTTCATATACGAACGACCCGACTCAAGCTATTGTTTATGCAACTGCTGTCTACCCAGAGCTTTTTTACTTCTGTTACAACTCCGTAACAACCAAAAATAAAACCGACAAGGCAATCTCAGCCTGCGTAGCTTTTGATCCCTGTCCTGAAGGTAAGATCTGGAACGGGGAAAAATGCACTTCATTTGATGAACTAGGGCTTAAAAGCGATGGAAGCAGCTGTAAGCAGGAAGGTTACTCGTGGGGAAATTCGCAGTGTGTGAAAACATGCGACGATGATCTGTGCAAAGACAAAGCCCATTCCACAGGACTATGCCTGCAAGTAATAAACGACGGCAATTCCCAGAGAGTTTACTGCAAGTGCGAAGAAAACTATTTTATTGACCAATACAACTATTCTGAATTTGAATGCGTAAATCCGTGCGAACAGAATCCCTGTACAGGAGAAAGTTCCACAGGAAGCTGTACAGCTGAAAACGCACATGAATTCATTTGCGGCTGTAAAAAAGGCTACTACTTTGACTCCAGTTCCAAGACATGTGTTCCGCTCACTACCAACGATTGTTTCATAGATTATTACAGCGATGTATGCATCAATACCGTATCTGGATTATTGTGGTCTTCGACATCAGAAGATCCATTGGAGTGGAGTGCGGCAAAAAAATACTGTGAAGATCTTGACGAAGCGGGATTCTCAGACTGGAGGCTTCCGAAAGTCGAGGAATTATGGACTTTCGCGAAATCTTGCATAGTAAACCCTAAAGAAGCGTGCAAAGCAAGTGAAAGCAACGGCTGTCTTTCCGAAGAATGCATCTCTCAATGTGTCTGTCAACAAGATTATAGTATTTACACTAATTCATGGCACTGGTCATCCTCTTTCAAGCAGAACGATCCTGAAAAAGTTATCGCATTCTCTTTGTACGGATATTTCCTGAAATTTCACGACATAAAGAAAGAAGTCGCCACAGTCAAATGCGTAAGAAATATTTAGTGAAATCTAGCCAAACAAAACTTTGAAAACGTCGTTGTATTCCTTGACAAAAACGACTTCGATGCCCGATTTTATCTCGCCTTCGATGACGTAAGTCTCAAGCCTTGCCCCGTTCGTGACATCCCAGATGTCGACAAATTCAAACGGCTGCAAGTCAGCGTGACGCATCAGCTCCTTATCGATCGTAATACTTCCCTGATAGTTTATATCGGCTCCGGTAACGACCGCGCGATGA
>CAJOFY010000014.1 GCA_905233945.1 uncultured bacterium
GGCGGCGAGGACGAAAAAGGCGGTGCAGTCAACATGGAAGAAGAACAGGTTCAGTACACCGGCAAGAAAATCAACCTTGATTTCAAAGAGGTCGATATTCTTGATATCCTTCGCCTTATGTCCGATATCAGCAAACTCAACATCATTGCCGGCGACGACGTAAAAGGAACGGTCACGGTAAGACTTGTTGATATTCCCTGGGACGAAGCTCTTGACGTTATCCTTAAGAGTAAATCACTCGGCAAAGAGAGATTTGGCAACATCATCAGAGTCGCTACAGTCAGAACGATGCAGAGAGAAAAAGAGGAAGAGCTTGCAAAGAAAAATGCTCAGAAGAAACTTGAACCTGTAAAAGTCAGACTTGTTCCTGTAAACTACGCGATGGCCGACAAACTTGTTCCTCAAATCAAAGAACTTTTGACCGACAGAGGAACGGTAAGCTACGACCAGAGAACAAATGTTCTTATTGTAAAGGATGTTGAGGAAATTCTTGATAAATCGGAACAGTTGGTTGATTACCTTGACACACAGACACCTCAGGTTCTTATCGAAGCTAGAATTGTCGAGGCTACTTCGACAGCAGCTCTCGGTCTTGGTATTCAGTGGGGTTCAACCCATACTTATACCGATGCAAATGGTCACCCGACCAACGCGATTTTCCCGTATAACCTCGGTGTCGGTGCGAATGTTGCTGTTCCGGGACCTGCTGATCCGACAGGAACTATGGGTTTCACATTCGGCAGTGTCGGCATGATCAACGACCTCAACCTCACTTTGAACGTCATGGAATCGGACGGTAAAATCAAGATCGTAAGTTCTCCGAAAGTTGCAACACTCGACAACAAAGAGGCTATGATCCAGCAAGGTACCAGTATTCCTATTACGACAAGAGGTACAGGCGGCGATGTAACGACGAAATACGTCGATGCCAGCCTTATCCTCAAGACTACGCCTCACATCACTGCAGACGGTTCGATTCTTCTGAACATCGAAATCAACAAGAGCGAGCCTGACTGGTCAAATACGAACTACCTCGGTGAGCCTTCGATCATCAAGAAAGAGGCTAAGACCGAAATTTTGATAAAGAGCGGTGACACGGTTGTTATCGGCGGTGTCTACACCAACCTTACTTCCAAAACGAAAAGACAGGTTCCGCTTCTGGGAAGCATTCCTGTTCTCGGATGGCTGTTCAAGTCTCAGGAAAGCAGGGTTGAAAGAAGCGAACTGTTGATTTTCCTTACTCCGAGAATCATGAATAAGGTAAAATCATCGATTCCTTTGAAAACAAGTGAAGAGTAATGCAGTTCGTTTCTGCCGGTGAATCCCACGGTTCGGAACTTGTAGCCGTTCTCAGCGGATTTCCGGCGGGTGTCAGATTTGACAAGGTTCTTTTTGATAATGATTTGGCGAGACGCCGCGAGGGGCTTGGCCGTTCGGAAAGGCTTGATGTCGAAAAAGACGATGTCAGGGTAATTTCCGGGGTCGCAGCCAGTGTCACGACCGGCGCACCGATAGCTTTCCTGCTGAAAAACGCGGCGGAAAGCGCGATCTTTGAAAACGGAGTAATTGATAAAGGGTTTCCGAGACCGGGACATGCGGATTACAGCACGTTCAGGAAATTCGGATACGGCAACATTTCAATCGGGGCGGAGCGTTCCAGCGCCAGGGAAACGGCTTTAAGAGTCGCTGCCGGTGCTTTCTGCAGAATGTTCCTTAACGAAATGAATGTTTCCGTAGCTTCCGAGATTCTTGAAATCGGCGGGGTTCCTTACTGCGATTTCGATGCTGTGCGTGCGCTTGCCGACAAAGCAAACGGCACTTACGGCGGAGTTCTGAAAGTCGTGGTTTCGGGGATTCCGGCTGGGCTTGGTTCAAATGTCCAGTGGTCGGATCACTTGGATTCTTGGCTCGCGGCGGCATTGGTTTCAATTCCGTCGGTTAAGGGGGTCTATTTCGGAGACACTGAACTTCACAGGATGAGAGGAAACAACGCAGCCGACGCTTTCACTGGAAGGCACGGTGGGCGGGCGACAAACAGATGCGGCGGCATTGAAGGCGGCGTTTCAAACGGCATGCCTCTGGTTGCGACGCTCTATTTCAAGCCGATACCTACTCAGCCTTTTGAAGTTGAATCGGTTTCGCCGGTTGACGGCAGAATCGGAAAGTGTCAGCCAGGAATGAACGATCTCTGGTGCATCGAGCGTGCCGGAGTGATCGCTGAAAGCATGGCGATGCTTGTTGTCGCAGGTGCTTTCTGTGAGAAGTTCGGCTCTGACAGTTTGAGTGATATAAAATCGGCTTACGCTGTATATCTGGAGAAACATAAATGAGGCGGCTCGGTCTGATCGGGTTTTCGGGAAGCGGAAAAAGTTCGCTTTCGGCTGTTGCTTCAAAGAACGGTTTCACGACGGTTGACACCGATTCTCTGATTGAAAAGCAGAGTCCGGAGGCGTTCAAACTGCTTGAAAACGGCATGGAAGACGAGTTCAGAACGCTTGAAACTTTGGTTATAAGCAAAGTTCTGAAGTCTGATTTCGATTTTGCCGCTTTCGGAGGCGGGATCCACTTCGCCCATCCTGCATGGAAAGAGATTTATGAAAGTTCTCTCAAACTTGTCTATTTGAGAAGTTCTTTTGAAAATCTTGCCGGAAGGTTCGGGGGAAGGCCGCTTTGTAGAAAACTCGGGCTGGAGGGCTACGAAAGGCTCTTCAAGTCGAGATGTCCGCTTTACGAAAAGGCGGCGGCGTTTGTTGTCGATACCGACGGACGCAGTTTGAATGAAATCTGGTCGGAGGTTTTTGAGATATGGAACTCACTTTTTCGGTAACGCACACGACGAAAGTCGGTTTTGCGGAATCTTTTTCCGCTTTTGCCGCTTCGTTGAAAGGTGACTGCTGCTTTGTGATTGACAGTTTGCTGGATTCTGTTGAAAAAACGCTTCCAAGCGAACGGGTTTTTCACGTTGACGCTGAAAAGGAAAAGGATCTGAACCATGCAGAAAGCTGTCTTGAATGGCTGATCGATCTTAACGCGGGTCGCAAAACGACTCTTGTCGCTGTCGGCGGCGGCGCTACAACTGATTTCGCGGCTTTCGCGGCATCGGTTTACAAGCGCGGAATGAGGCTTGTTCTTGTTCCGACGACGCTGCTTTCGGCTGTGGACAGCGCGATAGGCGGAAAAACTGCTGTGAATTTCGTTGCGAAAAACACCGTAGGCACTTTCTATCCGGCGGACGAAGTCGTGATTGTGCGGGATTTCTTCGAGACGCTGAGTGAACAGCAGGTTGCTTCGGGCAAAGCCGAGATCATCAAGCTGGCGCTGATTAAAGGCGGCAGGCTTGCGGAAATGGTTTGCAATGCGGAGGATCTGCTTTCGGAAGAGGCTCTGACGCTTGCGATCCTCGGCAAATACGAGATAGTCCGCGACGATTTTACGGATACCCTTGAAAAAAGAATTGTTTTGAACTGGGGGCACACGTTCGGCCACGCGATAGAGCTTTACTACTCTCTGCCGCACGGTCTGGCTGTTGCCGCCGGCATGGTTCTTGTGCAGGAATGGGCTGAAATTGCGGGGGCAAAAGAGGTCTTTCCGGCTAAGGAACTTGAAAAATTACTGCAGAAACACGGAGTTAAAAACGATTTGCAGAAGTATAAAACTGAAGAAAAATGGCGTAAATTCATAATGTTGGATAAAAAGAGGAATTTGGACAAAATTTCGATGGTTTACCTGAAAAAAACGGGAGTTCCCGGAATAATTTGCAGGAATTCGAATGACATATTGAAAGATTTGGAGGAATTAAGATGAGAAAGTTTTTCATTCTTACCCTGATGGCTGCTTGTTTGATGATGGTTTCGTGCGTTGAAAGACGTAACAGAGTCATCCTTGAAAAATTCGTTCCCGTTACAACTGAGGACAGTTGTGCCATCAAGTTTGACGGTGACAAGTATTACACGGAAGGAAAGATTGACCTTGCGTTCACTAGAGATTACCAACTTGGTTTCCAGGTTAAGAACTACATTCCGTCAAGTGACGGCGGAAATACCGACCTGGCTACTGCGGAAGCCAACTATTTCTATGCAAAAGAGGCTGAAGTAGAATATGACTGGAATCCGCAGCCTCAGGTTGACGGCAGACAGCTTAAACTCGACCAGAAACTTTGGAACAAGAAGCAAAGAAAAACTCTTCACGGTGTTGTTACGGGTCCTGACGGCAGCGGTGTAGCCGGTATTATTCATATCTTTGAAGAAGCTCAGATAGTAAATCTTCTCGAAAATAATGATGTCAATAATTACGACTGGATAGCAAGTCCGCTTGTTGTTAAGGTCAGAATCATCGGTGAGCTTGCAGACGGCACTTATATCAAGACCAATCAGCTTAAATTCAACATTATGCCGAGTTTCGGCGGATCGCTTCAGCAGGGTGTTGTTTATCTTATGCCCGACGGAGGATTTCCTGCTCCGACAGAAGGCAACAAGCTGTCACAGGAAGAATACGATAAGATTATGGAGCAGTGCTCGTTCCAGGATCCTGTTGTCGGCGGCTGTTATGTCGGCCAGGACACGGCAAGTGTCAACTGCTTTGCAGGAGACTCCAATTGGGAAAAATATATTGTCGAGTCAAACGGCGGAACTTACACGCCGGGATATGCTGCGGCAGGTGTAGTAGAGGTAATTTACAACTCACTTAAAAAATCCGCTGACGAAACCGGATATTATGTCTGCTGTCCTTTAACGGCTCCGGATGCTCCTGAAGAAAAAGAAGAAGACGCCAACGGCGCTAATAGCAGCGAAGGCAACGAATAAGGTTCAGTTCCGTTTCTGAAAAACTGCTTCTTTCCGCGATTTTTTATTCAATTCAAAAAAAGTTCCCTTAAAAAGTGATTTTTCCGTAATTTTCCGTATTATAGGCCGTTTTTTTGTTTCTGTTCTATTCGGGAGAGAAAAATGAGGCTTGTTCATCTCAAGGATGTTGTAACTTTAGGAAATGTCGCAATCGGTTTTTTGTCCGCCGTTCTGGCGATAGAAGGCGATGTCCAGAATGCATGTTATCTGGTTATGGCCGCTTTTGTTCTTGATTTTTGTGACGGAATCGTTGCAAGGCTCACGAAGATGAGCAACGAGTTCGGCAAGGAGCTTGATCTTATTGCCGACCACGTTACTTACGCTGTCTGTCCGGCGTTTGTGGTTTACGCTTTTTTCAGGGTTCCTGACAGCGGGTTTCTGAATGCTTTCATTGCCTACTGCATGGGAATGGTGCCGCTTGTTTTCGGTTGTGTCAGACATGCGAGAAACGAGGTCTATGACATCGATTTTCCGCGATTTTTCCTCGGAACTCCGCGTCCTGTCTCGGCTTTTTATCTTATGAGTTTGATAGGAGCCGGTATTCATGTCGGCAAGTATCTTCCTCATGAGTATGTTCCGACATACAAGTATTTCCTGATTCCGCTTTTCATATGGATTGCATGGAACAACCTTTCTTTCAGACCGTTCGTAAGCCATCACGGACGCAAATTCAATAAAAAATTTAAATTCTTTATGAGTGTTGCGGTTGTAATGCTCGTCATCAGCGGTATCGCTACGGCAAAAACCGGAGAACCGTGGCTGCTTGACTGCCTTCTTTTCCATATGCTTGTATACACATTTTTGTCTCCGGTCTGCTACGATAAAGGTGATCTTGACGGCTACAAGGAATATGTCATCGCAAAAAAAGCCGAAATTGCTGAAGATATGAAACCTAAGGCTTAGAGGAGAAATGATAAGACAGGGCGTTATTCTTGCAAGCGGGCTAGGCAGCAGGCTCAACAGCGAAGGCCGTAACGAGCCGAAACCCCTCATGCCTGTCGGCGGAATGGCTTTGATCGAGCGCGTCATCACGCTTATGCAGGCAGCCGGAATAGAAAAAATTGTCGTCGTTGTCGGTTACCGCGGCGACCAGATCAAGGAATATATCAGGAACAGCAATATCGGCGGCGTGGTTTTTGCCGACAATTCAGAATACAACAAGAAAAACGGTATCTCGCTGCTCAGGGCAAAAGATCTGCTGGAAGACGAGCCGTTTCTTCTTTCAATGTCGGATCATATTTTTTCAAACGATTTTTTTGTCGATTTTCTGAAAAAAGCGGAAGAAAAACTCGAAAAATACGAGGTCGTCCTTTCGGTTGACAGGAATATCGAGGGCGTTTTCGATCTCGACGACGCGACGAAGGTTGTTACCGAAAACGGTGAAATTACGACGATAGGCAAGGAACTGCCCACTTACGATGCTGTTGACACGGGGCTTTTCCTCTGCAAACCGGCAGTTTTTCCGAAGCTTCAGGAGATTTACGATACGAAAGGCGATGTCTCGATATCCGATGTCATGGGAAAGGAAGCAGAATCAGGTATGTTTGCGTGTGCCGAAATGACGGGGCATCTCTGGCAGGATGTCGATACTCCGTCGATGAAAAACGAAGCCGAGGAGCGTCTGATCGACAATTATCTTAAAAGAGAACACTCAGCCAATTTCTTTTCAAACAAATTTTTTATAAAAATCGCAAAGGAAACGGCTCTCGTACTTTTCAAAAAAGAGCATTTCGACTGGGATTTCGCCCATGTGGCTGTTTTCATAGTCTCGCTTGTGATCACGGCTGTTGCTCTTTTCGAGGCACTTCCCTGGCTTTCGATTCTGCCGCTTTTTATCTCAACATTTCTTTTTTATCTCGATAAAATCAGAAGCAACGTAAGAACCGTGGCGGTAAAAAACGAAAACTTTCTTCTTTCGTGGAAATTCGGCTTCATACTTTCGGTTCTTCCGGCTGTTTTGCCGGCGTGTGGCACGGTTTTTGTCGGATTGCCGCTTGTCGCAGGGATGTTTGCCGTTGCTTTGGCAAAGCATTTAGGCTTTATGGATTTTCTCCTTTCCCAGCGTGATGAACTGCCAGACGTTCCGGAATCTTTGCTGAAAACATTTTTGTCGCCGTCGCTTTTCTGGATTGTTTATTCAGTCCTTGTTCTGGTTCTGCCTGAATGGATCATCGGATTCGTTCCGTTTCTATACTTTATTTTGTCGCCGTTTTTTTATGAAAAGAGGCGCTGATGGAGCTTAAAAAGCGGGCAGGCAGGGATTTTTCCATCGACATAAGTTCGCTTGTCGATGTTCTTTTCACGCTCCTCATATTCTTTTCGCTGACAAGCACTTTCGTGAAGGAATCGGGGCTCAAAGTCGATCTTCCCAAGGCGAGTTCTGATACTCCGCTGGTTTCTGCGGAGAAATTCGAGATAGCCATAAGTTCCGACGGAAGGATCGCTCTCGGCGGAACGGAAGTCGCTTCAATTGAGGAAGTAAAAGATTTTCTTGCAAAATTTGACATGGATATGCGTTTAAAATATGTTATCGTCATCAAGGCCGATGTCACGACTCCGCACGGCAGAGTGACGGAGGTTCTTGACGTGCTGAAATCCTTGAAATTTGAAAATATAGCAGTGGCGACGAGGTCAAAAGAATGAAAAAAAAGAAAATTTGGTTTGTTGTTGGTGCTTTGTTTATTTTCATTTCGGCTTTTTTTGTCTATGACATAGCCGTTTCTTACGGCGAATTCAGCCGTGACCGTGAAAATATCAGGGTGATAGAAGCCAGACAGCGTGCTATAAACCACGAGAGCGGCCGCATACAGCATGACATAGACCGTTTTTCAAAAGACCCGAGAGCCGCTGAAGAGCTTCTCAGAAGAAAATACAGAATGCTTCGTTCTGACCAATACAAGTATATTCCCGAAAAATGACACTTTTATTAGAATACCGTTTTTTCTGGCACATCACGACGCTGTTGTTTTCGCTCCTTTCGCTTTATTTGAAAGACAGCGTTCCGTTTCTTGTAATTCTTTGGAGTATCTTTGTTCTCTTTGTTATCTATGTGCAGTTTGTTGAAAAAAAGAAAATTCCGTTTTATCTCTGCATTCTTCCTGTTTTTGTCGTTTCAGGCGGGACCTGTTCGAGTCCTGTTCTGCCGCTTGTCTTTCTTGCGCTTCCGTTGATTCTTCAGAAAAGCGACGATATTTCCTACGTTGTATTTGCCGTAATTTCCTTCATTCTGATAGTATGCAGCGGAAAAATCGACGATTATTCCGTCTTTGCGGTTTATGTTATCTTTGTTCTGGCGGTCATCGGTGTATGGCTTTTTATGAGGAGATCATCACTGTTTGTTTTTTCTCCTCAGCCGGCGTCATCTGTAAAGGTGAAGTCAAAAGTGAGCCGTCCTCTTGTGGAAGATCCGTTCAGACCGCTGAAAAAATATATTGCCAGAACGAAAAATTTCGACGGCAAGCCGGTTTCGCTCCGCCTTGTAGAGCTTTTGGCCGGTGACAAAGCTAAAATATACGGTTCGGATACGGAATTTGCCAGAGTGGGTCTGCTTTTCAGTGTCGTCAAGGAGAAGACCGCCCTTGCGACGAAAACTCCTCTCGACGAGCGGGAGAACATTCCGATGATGCCTGAATACGATTTCAGGATATACTACCCGCTTTCCCTGGTCGATTCCGACAATTTCGAGCCCGAATATGTTCTTGTTGTCGATATTACGCTGAAGGAGAGGGCTGACAAGGATGAACTTATCGAGAAATTTTCCGAAATAAAGGAAGATGTCATCGAGCAGCTCAGACAGTCCGAGACTTTCAGCCATATTTCGGTCGAGAAGCAGAGAAATGCAACTCTTTACCGCGAAACTTCAAACATTGTTGATTCGTTTGAACACGACGGGCTTCTCAAGGCTGCCGCACTCGCTATTTTCAATCTGGCGCCTGAGGCAAGCGGAGTTTTTGTCGCAGAAAAACGCGAGGACGGTATTTTTTCAGGATATTCTTTTTCTGTAAAACCGGACTCAAAAAGGAAATGGCCGCTTGAAATGTCCGATATATGCGATGCTGTCAATGCGGACATAAATGACGCCCAGTCTGTTCACTCGATGATGGCGTGCGGAAAAATGGACGATTATTATGAAGCTGCCGATGTGAACAAGCGGAAAAACGAGCCTTTGTTTCCTGCAGATTTTGACGAGCTCAACAAAAAGAGCTGCATTATGATCCGCTGTATGACATTTAAAGGCGAGGTGAAGGGGACAATATCGGTCCTTACCGACACCCAGAAGGATTTCGACGAGCTTAAAAAACATTCAGAATCGGTCAGAATGATTTCTAAAGTCGTAACTTCCGCGCTCAACAATATAGAAATGTTCCAGAAAATGGAGGAACTTTCCAATATCGACGGTCTTACCGGGCTTTACAACAGACGCTGCTTCAACAATATGATTGAGCGGAAAATAAGCGAGGTGAGCAGGGCGAAAACCCAGCTTTCGATGATCATGTTCGATATAGACCATTTCAAGAATGTCAACGATACTTACGGTCACAAGGCCGGCGACGATGTAATTCGTTTTATCTCCGCAAAGATAAAAAAATCCATAAGAGAAGTCGATTTCGCAGCGCGTTACGGCGGAGAGGAGTTTGTAATCCTGCTCAACAACACCGTGATCGAAGACGCGGCAAAAATAGCTGAAAAGATAAGAAACATTGTTCGCGACACCACTGTCAACGCAGACGGAACGCCGCTCCGCGTGACTATTTCGTCCGGTGTGTCTTCCTATCCACAGCCTTCCATGAGTGCCGGAGATCTTGTAAAAAATGCAGATTCAGCGCTTTACTACTCGAAAGAACACGGGCGCGACCAGGTTACAGTTTACAGCGAAGATATGACAGGACCGGACAAAGAAGAGTGATTTCCGCTCTATTTTCCGTCCACCGTGAAGGATTCCCTGTGCATTGAATTGTCAGATTGCGTGTTTACCGATATTTTGAGTTCTTTTTTGAGCTTTTCCAGTTCGTCGGCATAAATCTGTTCGATTGCGAAGACTGTGTCGGGATGAGCTGTAACTGTCAGCACTTTGCTGCCGTAAAGTTTCACGTGTTTTTTGATTTCGCGGAAAATCTGGAAAGTTACCGTGTCGCGCGAGCGGATTATGCCGTTCCCGCTGCAGTACGGGCACGGTTCGGTCAGTGACGAGATGTTGCTTTCAGTCGTTCTTTTGCGTGTGATCTGGATGAGTCCGAGGCGCGTGAAATAGAAAACAGTGCATTTCGCCGAGTCTTTTTCAAGCTCTTTTTCGAGTTTTGCTATGACTTTTTTCTTGTTTGCCTGATTGTGCATATCGATGAAGTCAACTACGATGATCCCGGCCAAATTCCTTAGTCTCAGGTGGTATGCGATTTCTTCTGCTGCCTCACAGTTCGTTTTGACGACAGTGCTTTCGAGGTCGCCTTTGCCGACGAATTTGCCGGTGTTGACGTCGATTACAGTCAGAGCCTCGGTCTGCTCAACAATCAGAAAACCGCCGCTTTTGAGCCATATTTTCTTTTTTATAAGTTTTGCGACTTCAGGCTCGATTGAATAGTGTTCGAATATCGGATATGGGAGATCGTAGAATTTCACTTTGTCATCGGGATTTTCGCCGTAGAATGCGAAATAGTCGCGCACAGTCTTTTCATCGTTTCTGTTGTCAACGACAATTTCGGAAAGCTCGTCCATGGCGGTATTCTGCACGAAATTGAGCATCGGATCGAGCGCCGGTTCGATGAGTGCGGTTCCTTTGCCTTTCTGGAAAGTGTTCTGTATCGAAATCCACTTTTTTATCAGAAAAACGACTTCTTTTTCAATCGTTTTGATATCGGTTTCTGCCGCGAGAGTCCTTAAAATTATGCCGAATCCCTTTTTCTGGACTTTCTGGCCGAATTCCTTGAGCTCGTCGCGTTTTCCGCGGTCGTCAATCTTCCGGCTGATACCGATGTGGGTTATTGTCGGAAGGAGTACGCAGTATCTTCCGGCGAGCGATATGTGCGTCGTGAGCTTTGCCCCTTTTTGTCCGATGGGCTCTTTTACGACCTGGACGAGAATCCGTTTTCCCTCTTTTGCATATTCGGTTATGTCTGCCGGTCTGCGGGTTTCGTTCTTTTGTTCCGGCGCCGTTTCATCGTGTTCGGCAGGTTCTTCGTCATCGCTCTCGAGATTTTTCTGATACTCCTCGTAAGTTATGTCGAGCCTGAGATCCGTGGCGTGGATAAATCCGGTTCTCGTGCCTCCGAATTCGACGAACGCCGACTGCATCCCCGGAAGGACACGGCGGATTACGCCGGAATATATGTTGGAGAGACAGCTTCCCTCGTCGGAGTGTATGACATGGAGCTCGACAAGTTTCCTGTCTTCAAGGATGGCTATTCTTTTTTCGCCGTAAGTGTTGTTTACGATTATCTGTCTGTTCATGTTTTTTAAGATGCTGTTATAGGACTTTTCTGTTTCATGGGAATGATTTTCATCGGGCTTTTCATGCTTTTTATGTCTGCGATGATCTCGTCTTCCAGATTAGGTTTCAGATGGAATGTGCGGATGGTGCAGCTGCGTTTTATTTTGTTGAGTTCGCCGTCCAGTTGAGACGGGGTCAGGTGTTTTGACACTGTCGCCAGTTTTTCGAGCCTGTTGGGGAAAGAAGTCTCCCAGCATATTGTTTTTACTGCATGGTCGTCGTTTACGTGGTCGACAAAATTATCACATATGCCAGTGTCGCCGGAGTATGCGATTGCTTCCCCGTTTTTCCGCAGAATGAAGCCGAGGGACTCAACGACATGGTTCACTTCGACAGGAAGGTATTCGATGCCGTCGATGGAAAAAGTCTCGTCGAATTTTATCGGCTTGAACTTTATCGTCGGATTCTTTTTGGTAGGAAGTTTTGTAAAATCAGGCCAGACAAGATCGTTGAAAATATTGTCCATTATCTGCGACATTATATTTTCCGTTGTATAGACTGTGAACGAATGATTTCCGAGCGAAAGCATGAAATCGGCGAAAATAGGGAGATTCTTGATATGGTCGAAGTGGCAGTGGGTGATAATGATGTTTTTTATCGCAAGAAGCTGTGTTTTGTCGAGAGATGACATTATTGAACCGGTGTCAATGACAGTTGAGGGAGTAACAAGCATCGATATGCATTTTTTATTTTCAAGATCGCTGCCGTAGCAGCCGAGCGGAACTATGGAAAGCATTTCATCCTCCGAACAGAGAAGCTTTTTAAACTTGTCGCAGTGGGCGTTGTTGAAGATTATTAGACGTTTACTACTTCTTTTACTTCCGGAACGAGGCTTTTGAGGTGCTGTTCAATAAACATTTTGAGAGTCATCTGACTCATGGGGCAGCCTGCACAGTGACCCTGAAGAGCGACTTTTACTATGCCGTCATCGGTGATTTCAATAAGTTCGATATCGCCGCCGTCTCTCTGGAGCGCGGGACGTACTTCTTCAAGAACCTCTTTTACTCTTTCTTTCCAATCGTTTGCAGCCATTTTTTTCTCCTTAAAACCAGTAAAAAAACAAAAACGGGCAATTATAGAGGTAAAAAAGCTCAAGTCAAGAGAGAGACTCTTGCCTTTTTCAGGTTTTTCCCTAAAATAATGCGTTTTTGATTTTTGGTGTTGAAATGGACAGAATAAAATCGGTCGCAAAAAATAAAAAGGCGTTCAGGGCCTATGAAATCCTTGATAAACTTGAAGCGGGAATCGTTCTTCAGGGAACGGAGATTAAATCGATCCGCGACGGCAATATCTCCTTCCGTGACAGTTTCATCGACATCATAAACGGCGAAATGTGGCTCGTCGGTTTCTACATCGCGCCGTACACTGCCGGAAACATCTGGAACCACGAGGCCGACAGGCGCCGGAAACTGCTTCTAAACAAAAGGGAAATCAGAAAATGGGACGCCAAAGTGCGCGAGAAAGGCTTTACTGTCGTGCCGATAGAGATTTACTTCAAAAACGGCAGGGCGAAGATGGAAATCGGCCTTGCGCGGGGAAAGACTTCGTTCGACAGAAAGGACGATCTCAAAGAGAAAGACATTAAGAAAGACAGCGAAAGATTTACCGAGAAATACAGATGAACACTCGTGAAACAGGCTCCGAGGCCGAATCGTTCGCAGCTGCATGGCTGGTTGAACAAGGCTGGGAAATCCTTGACAGAAACTTCTGCATGAAAGGCGGAGAACTCGATATCATCGCTAAAAAAGGCGATATTCTCGCTTTCGTTGAGGTGAGAAGCTGGGACCGAGCATTTTGGGACGGCGGCACTCCGCTTGAGACGATACACCCTGCAAAGATAAAACACATAATAAAAACAGCATTTTACTATATGCAGAGCAAAAAAATCCACATTCAGGATTTCAACATCCGTTTCGATGCGGCGGGGCTTATTAAAAAGAGCGACGGCGGTTTCGATATCGACTACATCGAAGGCGCTTTCGATGCGACGGGGTATTAGCATGGCTGGAACTCTTTTTGTAACGGCGACTCCGATCGGAAACATGGGCGACATTTCGTCGCGGGCCGTTTCGGTGCTTGAAAGCTGCGATCTGGTCCTTGCCGAGGACAGCCGCGTTTCGGGAAACCTTCTGAGCAGGCTCGGAATAAAAAAACCGGTTTTTTCATACCACAAATTCACCGAAAAAAAGTATCTGGAACAGCATATAGAAGAGCTCAAAAGCGGAAAAAACATCGTTTTAGTCAGCGACGCCGGAACTCCTGCGGTGAGCGACCCGGGAAAATTCCTTGTCCGGGCGGCTCTTGACGGGAACATTCCCGTTGTGCCGGTTCCGGGCGCGAGTGCCGCGATTTCTGCTTTTTCGTGCTGCGGTTCTCTGGAAAACTCATTTGTTTTCGCCGGATTTCTCCCGTCAAAAGGGGCGGAAAGGCTTGCGGAATGTGAAAAATTCCTCTCTTTCGGGCTTCCTGTCGTTTTTTACGAAGCTCCGACAAGAATAAAGGAACTACTTGAAATGATTAAAGAAAAGTGCTCGAGAATCGTCGTCGGGCGCGAGCTTACGAAGCAGTTCGAGGAGATTTTTGTCTACACCGGCGGCGAAATTAAGGAGAAAGGAGAATTTACAGTTGTCGCCGAGCCTTTGAAAAAAGAGGAAAAAACGGCGGAAATCGATAAAGATTTTATTGATTTGGTTGCAAAATCGGGAATTTCGGCTAAAACTGCCTGTGAAATTGTTTCCAGGGTTTACCCGGAATTGAAAAAAAACGATTTGAAAAAGTTTTTTATGAATAAGTAACTTTTTGATATTATTGGAGATTGTTTTGGAAGTCGTTCGCAGATTCAGAAATCATTACCTTCTTTACTGCTATTTGCTTTTTCTCTGCATTATCGGTTCGTGCAACCTGAAAAATTCACATCAGGATCCGGAAGAAAGGGAAGGCGTCGAGGATATCGACGAGGATTTTGATGAAAACAATGATGGAAATAATGATGAATTTGCCGATTTTGATGCGGCAGATAACGGAAACGATGCTGTTATTGACGAAAAAAACGATGTCGAATACGAAGATGAAGAATCTTTGAGCGATAACGACATTTGTGACGGTGATTATTCGGCAACGGAAGATTTCGATCAGGATTTTCCCGATATGACGGGAACTTGGGCTAATCTCACGATTTTCAAAGGCTCGGCAAAGGTTCCTCTTTTGGGTTCCACTCTTCCTGCCTGGGCGATAATGGTTTCAAAAGTTGACATATATTCGCAGGAAGAAGGTACTTTGAAAGCGCACACGGAAATGTGCCGCCTGAAAGCAGGAACGGCAACCGATCTGGTTTATCCGTATTTGCCGGACAGTTATGCTGAAAGCCTCGGAAATGTGGATAAAACATTTTATCTTTCGTACGGTGAAAACGGTGGAATCAGATTTCATCAGGACAAGTTGTGGGAAGTGCGCTCATGCACGCTTGAAGATCCTGAAAACGATCCTCTTCCGACCGACATAAACGACGAAAGGGTTTTTGATGCCGACAATTCAGGAATGAACGGACTTTATATGGGAATGGTCGGAAAAGCGAACGGCAGGGCCGAAATCGTGCAGAAAGTAAGTACTATCCTTGACGGAGAGCTTGACGAAAACGGTGAAGTTTACGGTATTACGACATGGTTCGAAGCCCAGAGCGTTCTTTGGACAGATACTTTCCTGCTTGAAAACGGTGCTCCGACTTCTCCTGTCGGAGCCGATCCTAGCGAAAGTGTTTTTATTTTCAAGAGAATAGATTCTTCGTGGGACTGCACGGCGGTAAAGGAAAACAGTGCCGCGCTTTTCCCGGAACAGGCTGCACTTTATCCGAATGAATTCAAATAGGAGGAAAAAATGAGAGTTCTTATCACAGGCGGAGCGGGATTTTTCGCGCTTCATATGACAAAAAAATGTGTTGAAATGGGTTGTGACGTCACTCTTCTCGACATTGCCGAATACCATGCCGAGGATTACGACAAATCGGTCAAACTGGTAAACGGTGACGTCCGCGACGAAAAGAAGATGGACGAGCTTATTTCGCAGACCGACTGGGTCATCCATGCCGCTGCGGCGCTTCCTCTTGCGACGAGAGAAGAGATTTTCTCGACAAATGTCGACGGCAGCAGAAACGTCCTTTCTCTCTGCTACAAACACAAAGTCAAAAGAGTCGCTGTCATTTCTTCGACCGCTGTCTACGGTGTTCCGGACCATCATCCGCTTTTTGAAACTGACAAGCTCGAAGGTGTCGGCAACTACGGTGAAAGCAAGGTGCAGCTTGAAGGAATCTGCAACGAATACCGCGAAAAAGGGCTCTACATTTCGACAATAAGACCGAAAACCTTCATCGGAACATACCGCCTCGGCGTTTTCCAGATTCTTTACAACTGGGTCGAGGAAGGACACAAGATCCCGCTCATCGGAAACGGAAAGAACAGATACCAGCTTCTTGAAGTCGACGACCTCTGCGACGCGGTTTATCTCGCACTTTCGCACGAAGGTGACGATGCCAACGACATTTTCAACATCGGCGCAGTCAGCACGCTTACCGAAAACGAGTATGTCGGCGCACTCTGCGAATACGCGAAAAGCGGTTCAAAAGTTATGCACACTCCGGTATGGCTTGTAATTCCGGCACTCACGATTTTTGAAAAACTTCACCTTTCGCCGCTTTACAAGTGGGTTTACGGCACGGCGCACACCGACAGTTTCGTCTCTGTCGACAAGGCAAGAAAAGTTCTCGGCTGGGAGCCGAAATACGACGAGTCGCAGGCTCTGATCAGAAGCTACCAGTGGTATATCGACAACAAGGATTCGATTGCGAAAGGAACGGGAACGACCCACAGGATCGCATGGGCGCAGGGTATCCTCGCACTTTTCAAAAAATTCCTTTAATTCCGGACTGAAATGAGCGGACACTATCTTCTCGGCATAGAAAGCAGCTGCGACGACACTTCGGTCGCCGTTGTTTCGTCAGATTTCCACGTTTTGTCGGTAAAAACGGTATCGCAGACCAGCATTCATAAACTTTTCGGCGGAGTTATTCCCGAAATCGCCTCGAGAAACCACCTTGCGTGGGTAATTCCTGCGGTCGACGCCGCTTTGAAAGAGGCTGGAATGACCAAAGACGACATTTCGGCGATAGCTGTCACGAACTATCCGGGACTTATCGGAAGTCTCCTTATCGGTGTCAGCGCGGCAAAAGGGCTCGCGGTCGGCTGGAAAAAGCCTTTGATTGCGGTAAACCACCTGAACGCGCACATCGCTTCGGCTTTTCTCGAAAGGGAAAAAAGGCCTGAGTTCCCGTATCTCGCACTCGTTGTTTCTGGCGGACACACTTCGCTTATCGAAATATCGGAAGATGAAAGAACGGTGCTTGGCGAAACGATGGACGATGCTGCTGGAGAGGCTTTCGATAAAATCGCGAAGATGGCTGATCTCGGCTATCCGGGCGGGCCGATAATCGACAAAATGGCGAAAAGCGGCGATGCTTCAAAATATAAACTGCCGTATTTATTGAAGAATAACAATAAGTATGCCGATGACATAGTTTTTTCCTTCAGCGGAATAAAATCGGCAGTCAAACGCTTTCTTGACGAGGGAAACGTTGATATGCCCTCTCTCATGGCTTCGTTTCAGAACAGGATCGTAGAACTCATTGAAAGAAAAGTTAAACTCGCTTTAAGCAGAAAAAAATACACCGCTTTTGTTGTTGCCGGCGGAGTAAGCGCAAACAGTGCAGTCCGCGGAATGGCCGAAAATATCGCGGCAAAATACAATCTTGAACTTTATCTGCCTGAACTCAAATACTGTCAGGACAATGGCGCGATGGTTGCCGCAGCAGCGATGAATGATTTCTCTGCAGACCGCTTTTCATCGCTCGATTTCGATGTTGCTCCGACAGTAAGACCCAAAATCCATTAGATAGTAATAAACAAAAACTGGACAGAGGTTGAAGTGTAAATAGATTAACCTTTGTTATGAGAAAGTTTACATTGCTGGAAGTTTTGGCGGACAGTCAAGTACAAAGATTAACTACCTGACACAGCGGACAAGAATGTTCGAGGTGTCATTCGCATTACCAATCTGAGCATTGTCATAATTCACGTACCAAAACCGGGAGTAACTTGTATTTGAGGCTGTATGATATACTCTCTCCAATGTCGAAGACCAGATTTGGTGGTAATATGCTCCATCCAAATTGAATTTACTGTAAATGCCTGTTTTGTCTTCAGTGCATCCACACGAACCGTTATCGTCATACAAAGAATTGTAAAGATCGTCACCGAAACAATCAATGGACGAGCAAGCGTTTGTTATCGGGCAACTTCCTCCGGAAGCTGTTTTATTGCAGTTTCTGATGGTTGTTCTAAGTTCGTTCAGCGTTGGAAGTCTCCAGTTGGAATATCCTCCGACAGTCAGATTGGCACAAAAATCGACAGCTTTTGAATGAACTTTAATGTCAGGAAAATACGGAATCCACATAAGCCCTGTTTCAATATCTTTGCATACGCCTGCATTTTCGATGTAGCTTCCGCAGTCTATTTTCCTGCACATTGATTCTACATTGTCCCATGCGTATCCGTTTTTGCACTTGAAAACACATTTTTCGGTGCTTGCGGTTTCATTATAAACACCTTCAGATGAAGGCAGCCATTCACCTGTTGTTGAATCTTTCGTCTGCGTGATTTGGGAAACTGTGTTCCACTCTGCATTCGATGGAAGATGTGTGCAACTGGTACTTCTTACAGTAGATCCGCAGCCTGAACCGTTCCATTCATAGTTCTTTTTGCATTTGAAACGGCATTCTGTCGTGCTTGCCTCTTCGTTGTAAACACCTTCGTTCGAAGGCGACCATGTTCCGGTTTCGTCACTTCTTGTCTGTGTGATTTGGGAAACTGTGTTCCACTCTGCGCTTGCCGGAAGACCTTCGCATGGCACTGTTTTTGTTTTAGATGCACATCTTGTGCCATTCCACCAGAATCCGTCTTTACATTTAAAATGACAGTATTCCGTACTTGGATTTGTATCGTAGACTCCGTTGTTTTGAGGCAGCCATGTATCGTTACTCCAAAGCGTCTGCGTAATTTCGCCGCTACTGTTCCATTCCGCATTTGCAGGAAGTCCTTCACATTTTGCCTGTCTTGTTTTCTGCAAACATTTTTCTGTCGCCGAATCCCATCTATAATTCGAATAACACTGGAAGCAGCATTTATAAGGATTTTTATTTTCACAATATTCATATTTTGTATTTGCAGGGATCCATTGCCCGCTATCCACATCCCAAGTCTGTGTAATCGTATCATTCAGAAGAGGATTGCCGACTGCGTTTTCAGGAAGATCAGAACACATGATTTCCTTTGTCGCCGGAACACACTCGAAGTTGCCGTTAAGCTCATAATGTTCAGGACATTTGCCGCTTCCAAGACAGCGGATATTTCTTGTTCCGGTGTGGTTCGCACTTATTGCTGCCATGTGAATATCTGAAGAAAAAGTCATGTAATAATACATTATGCTGTTTTCCTGAGCCTGTGTTGATGACCACAGACTGAAATCATTGCCTTCTCCCTTTTTCGTGCCGAAAATACTGTATTCAATGCCTTCTTCAGGATCGCATCCGTTGCAGTCGTCAAGGTTCGGTTTGCAGTATGTGTTATAGTCAAAATATTCCACGCTGACAGGACATGTTCCGCCGAATTTAGTCTTGTCACAGTTTCTGACAATCTTGCGAAGTTCATCAATAGTCGGTGTTCTCCAGGAAAGATTGTCTGTTTTCAACTCTTCTTCGCAGTATGTAACGATATTTTCTTGTCCTAATTTTTCAGGAGACTGTGCCGACCAGATATAGCCTGTTTCGTAGTCTTTGCAGGTTTTGTCTGCATTTTCGGCATTGCACTTCGGGATGAAAACCGCGCATTTTGCACCGTCCCACTCGTATTTGTCTTTGCATTTGAAACGGCATTCCGTCGTGCTTGCCTCTTCGTTGTAAACACCGATGGTTGAAGGTATCCATCTTGACCAGTTCCACTGCTGTGTGATTTCACCAACGCTATTCCAAACCGCATTTTCGGGTAATTCTTCACATGCAGCCTGTTGAGTGTTACCTACGCAGTCACCATTATTCCAAGTGTAGTTTTCCCGACATTCGCACTCGTAAGTTTCCCCTTTTTCAGTACATTTTCCTGTCGCAGCAGATATAAACCAGCACGGATTGGGATCACACGGAGTTGTTACGACTTCCTCATCCGGCATTGAATCCGTTGTATCACTGTCATCTGGTGTGGTGTCCGGATTATCAGGATTGTCAGGCTCAGTGTCACTTGGTTCTGAATCGTCTGACGGATCGTTGTCATCAGCAGTATCATTGTCCGTCACGGTTTCGCCTGAGTCAGGTTCATCACCTTGATTTACGCTTTTTGAGCTGCTGCCGCAAGCAGAAAAGAAAACCATTACACAAAACAATGCAAAAACAAGACCAAAACTCTTCATTCTAAACCTCACTGAAACAACCGGGTTTTTAAACAAAAAACGCAGTATTTTAGATATTTTGGCAATGTTGGCAAGTTTTTGCAGGCTGAACACCCGCATGTCGGCATTACAATTGATCTTACTTCAGATTCTTTTTGAAGCTGATGATGTCGGAAAGACCGGAATAGGTTTTATATGCGTTGTTTTCGCAGACAACGACTGTCGGGACGCTTCTGATTCCGAATTTTCTCGCAAGATCCAAATGATCTGCTGCGTCAAGAACCTGAAGATAAGGAGTTCCTTCCATCTCTTCCTTTGCTTTTGGGCAGTTGGGGCAGGTTTTCTGGGTGAAAAGGTAAACCTGTTTGTCGCTGCACGGTGCTGAGGACATTGAAGCTGCCGGCTGAACGAAAGATTCGGGAGCAACTGTTGAGTTTAGGAAAGTTCTTTCGCAGGTTTTGCCGCCTTCGCTACCGCCGTTGCCGATATTGACTTCCTTGGCGATGTCGGAAGAAATCTGGTATTCGGTTCTCTTCTCGAATTCCTGTTTTTTGCCGTCGTTCCAGTGTTCGATCGGTCTGTAGTAACCGGTGATTCTGCTGTAAACTTCAACTTTGCCGCCGCATTTCGGGCAGGAGTCATGCTCGCCTGCGCTGTATCCGCATTTCGGGCAGATCGTGTATGTCGGGGAAATCGTGAAGTAGGGGAGTTTGAAGGTGTAAGCGATCTTTTTGACAAGAGCCGCAGCCGACTGCCAGGAAGGAAGTTTTTCGCCGAGGAAAGTGTGGAAAACCGTTCCGCCCGTGAACTTGGTCTGAAGCTTGTCCTGGATTTCGAGAGCTTCGAAAGGATCGGTCGTGTAGTTTACCGGAAGGTGACAGCTGTTGGTGTAGAAAGGTTTCTCGTCTTTGCCAGTAGCAGCTGTGATGATGTCGTCCCATCTTTCTCTATCCATCTTCGCAAGACGGTAAGCGGTCGATTCAGCCGGGGTCGCTTCAAGGTTGTAAAGGTCTCCTGTTGTTTCCTGGTAGTTTTTAAGTTTTTCGCGCATGAAATCAAGAACATCCTGCGAGAACTTGAGTCCTTTGTGGCCTGCGATGTTCTCTTTGATCCAGCATGCGTTGAGGCACATTTCGTTCATGCCGACAAGACCTATCGTCGAGAAGTGCGAATTGAAGTTGCCGAGGTATCTTTTGGTGTAGGGGTAGAAGTTCTCGTTGAGGAGTTTCGTGCAGACTTTTCTTTTGATTTCAAGGCTTCTCTTAGCGATATCCATGAGTCTTTCGAGTTTTGCGTAGAACTCTTCCTCATTTTTCGAGTTGTATGCGATTCTCGGAAGGTTGATCGTTACAACACCGATGCTGCCTGTCTTCTCGCCGCTTCCGAAGAGACCGCCTGTTTTCTTGCGGAGTTCTCTTTTATCAAGCTGGAGTCTGCAGCACATGCTTCTGACGTCGCTCGGTTTCATGTCGCTGTTGATGAAATTCTGGAAATAAGGGGTACCGTATTTTGCAGTCATTTCGAAAAGAAGCGGAACGTTCTCGCCTTCCCAGTTGAAATCCTTCGTGATGTTGTAGGTCGGGATCGGATACTGGAAACCGCGTCCTACCGCGTCGCCTTCAAGCATGATCTCGATGAACGCCTTGTTGATCATGTCCATTTCCTTCTGGCATTCGCCGTAGGTGAAATCCATTTCTTTGCCGCCGACAATCGCAGGAATGTTCTTGAGGTCGTCCGGGCATACCCAGTCAAGCGTGATGTTGCTGAACGGAGACTGAGTTCCCCATCTCGACGGAGTGTTTACGCCGAAAACGAAAGCCTGGATAGCCTGTTTTACACCTTTATAATCAAGCTGATCGACGCGTGCGAACGGAGCGAGATAGGTGTCGAAGCTAGAGAAAGCCTGTGCGCCAGCCCATTCGTTCTGCATGATGCCGAGGAAGTTGACCATCTGGTTTGCGATTGTGTAAAGGTGGTTTGCAGGAGCGGAAGTAAGTTTACCGGGAACGCCGCCAAGACCTTCCTGAATGAGCTGTTTAAGCGACCAGCCTGCGCAGTAAGCGGTGAGCATCGAAAGATCGTGAAGGTGGAAGTCGCCGTTTTTGTGGCACTGCGCGATTTCGTTGTCGTAAATTTCGCTCAGCCAGTAGTTTGCAGTGATTTTTCCACTGTTGTGAAGGATAAGTCCACCGATGCTGTAGGTAACGGTCGAATTTTCCTTGACTCTCCAGTCTTCGTTGTTGACGTAGCTGTTGATTGTTTCTTTGTAGTCAAGGATGGTCGATTTCATCTCACGGAGTTTTTCACGCTGCTTTCTGTAAAGGATGTAAGCCTTTGCAACTGTGGTGTATCCCGCTTTTTCAAGCGTGTTCTCTACACTGTCCTGAACATCTTCGATCTCGATTACGTTGTCGTGGATCTTGCCCTGAAAGTCCGCCGTTACTCTGAGCGAGAGAATGTCAAGAATATCGTCGTTAAAAAGCATATCAGCGGCGACGAATGCCTTTTTGATAGCTTCCTTGATTTTGTTAAGGTCGAAATCCGCTAAAGCGTTGTTTCTTTTTCTGATTTTGAACATTTGTTTTTTTCTCCTTCGGGTTAAAAGTTGTAAAACACAAAAAGCACGGCGATGTTACACAAGCAATTGTGGCTGTCAACAAAAAAATGCACAATATCTTGGGTTTTTTGTAAATATTTGAAATCTCAAGGAAATTTTTTTCTTATTTTTTTCGCCGCCGGAAAATCATCACGCCGAGACGACGTAACGTCGTTACGAAAAATTATTTGAAGAAATGTCCGATCCTGTTCAGACGAAGTTCTTTGACATCAAAAACCGAGTTGCCGAACTGTACCGAGAACCACACGAAAAGCGGCTTTCCCTGGATGTTTCCACGCGGAACAAAGCCCCAGAAGCGGCTGTCAAGGCTGTCGTCGCGGTTGTCGCCCATAACGAAGTAGTTTCTTTCGGGAACGGTGAAAGAGCGGTTGCAGTAGGGGCATTTCGCGTTGATCTGCTCCCTGAGTTCGTCGTTGAAACTGTCGTTGTAGATAATCTTATAGGTGTTGCCGTTCTCGTCCGTTTCTTCGTATTGGGTCGTTTCTTCGATTCTGCCGCGTGACGAGTAGTAGGAGACTTTGCCGGTTTCTTCCCGTACGAGTTTGTGTCCGTTTACGTAAATTTCCTTGCCGTGGATGAAAATCGTGTCGCCGGGAACGCCGATAACTCTTTTTACAAGCGCTTTTTTGTCAGGGCCGGGCTCTGTGAAAGTGATTATATCGCCCCGTTTCGGGTCTGCGAATTCGACAAACTGGCTCTCGGCAAAAGGCAGAGTGAGACCGTAGTAGAACATTGAGACAAACAGATTATCGCCGATTTCTATCGTATCGACCATGCTTCCGGTTGGAACCCGGAAAGAACCGATAACGAAAAATTTGAGAATCAGCGCAACAAGGACAACGAGCCAGAGTTCGTCAAAAAGCTCCCACAGTGCGTTCTGCCTGAATTGTTTGAAGTAGTGCTCCATATTGTAGCTTGTTTCACCGAGCAGTTTTCCTATGTATTCCGGCGAAAGTTTTGAATCCCCGCTTTTTACGGTACCTCCGCTTTCCTTTAACTTGTTTTTTTCCTCGAAAACTTCGGAAATTTTTCTTATGTTTTCGTCAAGTTTCTTCTCGGTCTGCTCAGGCAGATTTTTGCGTTTTTTCTTTATCCATTCAAGTCTGTTGCCCTGAATAGCCAGCTTTTTAAGCAACTTTCTCAATTTGAGTTTTCCAAGCATGAGCCCCTCCGTTTTCAAAGCCCGGCAAAGATAGTCTAAAGAGCCTCAATTGCAAAATTTTATTGCGTCAGAAGAGAAAAACCGCAGACATAAGAAAGTTGTATGTCTGCATTTCGTGCCTTGCACCGAAAAGACCGAGTTCGATGTGCGTAGGCGAAACATTGAAAGATGTTGCGATTTCAAACCATTTTATCCGGTAGGCAACCCTGAAAACAAAAAATTCGCGGTGGAAAAGGACTCCTTTCGCGCTGTAAAGGGCAACCTCAAAGCCTGAAGAGAAGCGGACATTGTAGATGTCGGTTATGTCAAACTGGATATTCAGGCTGTACGATTCCCACGGAACCGAGTTTTCGGCAAGTTTCAGGTTTATTCCCTTTTTGAAGCGCGCTCCGAATCTGAGAAATGAGAATCCGACAGCGAACTGCGCTCCGAAAGCCCATTTTTCCTCCGATGTCGCGAAAAGCGAGATGCTGAAACGGTCGCTTTTTGTTGCCCATGGAAAAAATTCAATATTTTCGGTGACTTTTATGCCGCTTTTTAAAAATATCGGTTTTGGTTTTTCTTCTTTTATATCATTATCATTTTCATAAAAACTTTTTTTGAAATCATCCTGCTGCCGCTTCGAAGAAAGGTCTTTAATTTTTGCCAGCTTCTTGGAATCTTTTGGAATTTTGTCGAAATCCTTGTCTTTTTCATAGATCACGGCAACCATTTCATCCATGAGATTGCATACATCTTCGGCAGTTATTTCGTTTATCGGAAGATTTTTTGCAAAACCGTTTTCGGCAACGATCGAAAGGGTGTTTTCGTCCTGCATTTCTATAAGGAAGCTTATCGAAAATTTCTTTTCCTTATAAAAAGAGGTTATTTTGCCGCGGAGTTCTTCGGAGATGTTTTCGTCAAAAAATATGTTGGCTGAAAGTGAAAAAGAAAAAAGTAGGAATAGAGTAAATAAAAAAAGTCTCAATTCAAATTCCGTCAGTCGTTTTTCTGAATAAATCCCATATTTTCCGAAGTTTCAAGAACATCGGGGTTGCTGCGGTCTATTCCAAGCATAACATCCGAGAAAAACTTGGCTTTTTTCATGTCTTTTTCTTCTATCGCCTTGCGGAGCGAAACAAAGGCTACGTGCGGAAAAACAATTTTACCGCCTGATATTCTGATCCGTTCGATATTTTTTGTCATATAGAAAGTGTAAAGTTCGGTGCTCCCTTTTTTATATTTTTTATCGTAAAAAGTGTAGGAAATCGGGACGTATCCGTTTTCTTCGGGAAGAATTTCAAATTCGGACGGTTTGAATACGAAGCAGTATTCCTCAAAATCCTTTTCGGAAAACGCGGCCTGTGTGTTTGTATCAAGCAGAAGGTATGCCTTGTGCGTATTTCCGTCAAGACGTGCCTGCATGAAAAGAGTCGCGGTATCAGGCGATTTTTCCGATTTTGTACATGCGGGAAAAAACAGTGAAAAGAATGTAAAAATAAGAAAAATCTTTTTTAAAATCATAACATTACCAGTTTTCCATTATTGAAACAGAACTGCTGCAGCCGATCCTGTCGGCTCCGGCTTTCATCATTGCGACGAGTGTCTCCTTGTCCCTGATTCCGCCGGCAGCCTTCACTCCGAGCCTGTTTCCGGCAATCATTCTTAAAAGTTTCACGTCTTCGGCAGCCGCCTTGCCGTTTACTCCGGTCGAAGTTTTGAGCATGTCGGCTCCGGCAAAGACCGCAAGAAGCGCCGCATCGATTTTTTCTTCTTCCGAAAGAGCAGATGTTTCAAGTATTACTTTGACGTAAGTTTCCGTTTTTACGGCACTTTTTAAAATTTCAAAGCACTCTTTCAATTTTTTGCTTTTTAAAAGGCCGATATTTATTACGACATCTATTTCGTCTGCTCCGTCAGCGACTGCCTGCTTTGATTCGGCCTCTTTTGCCGCAGCGGTCGAAGCGCCAAGTGGAAAATCGATGACTGTCGCGATTTTGAAAGAGGCATTCTCTTTTTTTCTGAAATCAGCCGCTGTTTTGATCCATACAGGATTTATGCAGACTGCTTTGAAGCCGTAATTTTCAGCTTCGAGGCAGATTCTGAGAACATCGTTTTCGGCTGCGTTGAAGGAGAGAATAGTGTGGTCGATCGCTTTCGCGGCGGTTTCTTTTGAAATTTCGGGAACTGTGTATCCTGTGTTCAGATTTTCTTCGATTTTTTTTGCTTCAACCGGTGAAATTCCGAGAATATCAGCAAGTTCTTTTGCTCTTTTTGTGATTTTTTCTTTCAAATTATCCATTTTTCTCTCCTTTTTTCTGCTGATCAAGTTTTCCGTTCAGTTTCATTTCAGCAACTTCCGCAAGGGTTTTAAATTCAAATCCCTGATTTTTATAAAAATCTATAACTCTTTGAAATCTTTCTATTTTTCTTCCGAGTGAGAAGGCCAGGTCGGGCTGCTTTCCTTTCAGCGGATCAAAGTCGGACGACTCTCCGGCATCGCAGAGGTCTATTCCGTGGGCTTCGATGTTGATGAAACTTCTGCTTTTCGAGATTTTAAGCATCCAGCCCAGCAGGAATGAGGGGAATGTGATTATTGAAGTTCCGATGAGCGGGATGTTTGCGATAGGAAAGAGCGAAGTCATCGGCAGCTCGACGAAATTTCCCTCTTTTTTCGTGTCACGCACGGTTTTATCAATAAATTCAGGCGTGTATTTCCCGAAAGCGTCTGCGAACGATGAAATTATCGATTTCGAGTTGTGGCCGGAAAGTTTTTTCAGGTTTATGAGAAGCCATTTTGCAATGTAGTATGAAATCGACGGGAAAAGTGATGAATCGTAAGTGTAACCGACTGATTTTAATACTGAAATCAATTCTTCTGAAGAGTTGTAGCCCGGACTTCTGAACCCTTTGCAGACTATCCCGGCAGTCTCTTCAAGAAAATCCTTGTTCTTTTTTATTTCCTGAAAAATCTCCTCTTTCGGAAGCCTTGTAAGCTGATAGTTGTGAGAAAACGAGTGGTCTGCGATTTCGTGTCCGCTGCGGACTATTTCCTGTAAAATTCCGCTGTTTTTTGCATCGAATCCGTGGGCCGTAATGAAAAAAGTCCCTTTAACCGAATTTTTGTCAAAAAGTTCGATGAATCTTCTGATTCCGTGAATGTACACTGGATCTTCGGCGATTCCTGAAGTTTCGATTCCGTGTATCGCGTAGTAACAGACTAGCGGATCGACATCGACATTTATACATGCAGTTTTCATGAATGCCTCCTTCATGCGGAAGTTTTTCTCATTTCCAGGTAGGGAAGGCGCGTCATCCGGCAGATTCCGCTTCCCACAATTTCAAATCCGTGTTTTTGGTAAAACCCGACCGCCCTTTTGTTGTCAGCATAAACCTGAAGTGAAATCTCGTCTTTTCCGGCAGTCGCCGAGTTTAAAAGCTCTGAGCCGATTCCTTTGTTCCAGTATTCGGGCAGGACAAAAAGTCCTTCGATGTAGTCCTGCGAACAGGCGATGATTCCGACTGCTTTTCCTTCACGCTCGCAGACAAGACTCCGGCAGCTTCTTATGGTTTTTGCAATAAAGTTTCTGCTGTCATGTCTGAAAAAATCAGGTCCGACTTTCAGGGAAACGGCGCTGTTTGACCTTTCGTAAACATTTCTGATGTCGTGCAGATCTGATTCCCTGAAATTTCTTATCATCAGCACAATAGTTTGAATTTATTGCTGTTATTCATAAGCTCCGGCTCTTTTCAGCATATCGACGATATGGTAGTTTCCGGTGTATTGAGCCCTTGTCAGAGCAGTTCTTCCTTTGTCATCCTTTGCGTTTATGTCGGCTTTCTTGGAAATGAGGAACTGAACGACTTTCTCAAAACCCCTGCCTGCGGCAATCATCAGCGGAGTGCTTTTTTGCTTGTCGAGGATTTTGAAGTCCGCCCCTTTGTTGAGAATCAGAAGAACAACATGTTCCTCACGTTTCGTGCAGGCATAGAGAAGAACCGTTTCGCCTTCTTTGTTTTTTGCTTCAAGGTCTGCACCTGCCGCAAGAAGCATGTCGATCATCTTTGCGTCCCCGTTGCGTACCGCATACCAGAGCGGGAAGAGCCCGTCAGGGAATCTGCGGTTTACCGAAATCTGACGCTGAATGAGGTTCTCCGCGATGTCGTGATAGCTGTTCAGCGTTGCATAAGCCAGAAGTTCGTCCTGCTCGGAACGTTTTTCGATAAGCGCCTCTTTGTTGAGGAGATAGAGGACGACATCGTGCCTGTTCTCTCTTTTGGCGAGAATGAGCGCAGTGTCGCCGTTCTTGTCGGCGGCGTCTATCGCGGCACCTTTTTCGGTGAAAGTTTTCACGAATTTAATGTGTCCTTTCTTTGCCGCAACGATAAGCGGTGTCTCGCCGTTGTTGTTAGCCTTGTTGAGATCTGCATCCCTGCTGAGAAGAAGCTCCGTTATATCGTCGAAATTCTTGTGAAGCGAAATGAGAAGCGGCGTGTTGCCGTACATATCGGAGGAGTTGACAAACGATCCGTGCTCAAGGAAGAGCTTTACAAGTCCTGTGTTGCCTCGTGAAGCCGCGACAAGAATCGGTGAGTTGCCTTCGTTGTCCTTGAGGTCGATTTTCGCGTCGTTTTTGACGAGCATATGGACCATTCTTGGTTTGTCGGCAAGGACTGCGGACATAAGCGCCGTTCTCTTTTTGTTGTCCATCAGATTGACGTTGGCGCCGTGCGTGATAAGCGTGTTGGCAACTTCTTTCTTGTCGTTTTCAACTGCCCACATAAGGACGGTTTTGCCGTTTTTGTCTTTGATGTTCATGTTCGCCTTGCCTTCAGCCAGAACCTCGATCATGTCGCGGTTGTTGGTGAAAGCCGCGATCCAAAGCGCGCTGAGACCGTCGCTGAACTTGGTGTTTACGTTGACGCCCGTTTCGATAAGCGCTTTTACAAGCTCACCGTCGCCGATTACAAGGCCGCGCTGCATGAGAAATACTGCTTCCTGCTGTTTCAGTTTTGCGCCGTGGCTCCCTAAAAGTTTTGCCATTTCGTATTTTCGTCTTTCCATGCAGTATGTGATGAGATTTTTGCCGGTTTTGTCGGTTATGTCGGCTTTTGCCCCGGCTTTGAGAAGAAGTTCTGCGATATCGGTTCTTTCCTTGACTGCGGCATACCAGAGAAGCGTAAGTCCGTCTTCATAAACTCTGTTCACGTTGACTTTGAGGAAAGTGAGCGAGCGGACTTTATCGACATCCTCGCTGATTACAGCCTGTTTCAGCATCGAATCGGCATCGGGCGAAGCAAAGCGGACACCCGATTTTATAAGTCTGTCGATAACTTCGGTGTTTCCTGTTTCTATTGCCCAGACAAGGATCGATTGTCCCGCCGAATCCTTTATTTCAACGTTGACGCCCCCTTTGAGATATTCGTCAAAAGCATTCCACGCCTTCTTTTCCGCAGCAAGCCAGAGAACTGTTCTGCCGTTTTCAAATGTGAGGTTGAGCATACTTTTCTGCTTTGTAACGATTGAAGCGAGCCAAGCATCGTCCTTTTCAACTGAAACACGCATCAGAGCTGCGCATTCTGTCGACGAAAGCAGCGCGCCTCTGCCTGTAAAGTAGCCTGCCATGATTTTCTGACCGCCCAGAACGGATGCGAGAAGCGGCGAAAGCCCTGTTTTGTCGTGGTAATTTATGCTTGCACCTTTTTCTAAAAGCTCTTTCGCATGGTCGAGATCACCCGATTTTGCGGCTGAAACGAGCTCGTTGTTGACGTCTTCAAGACTTTTTATGACGGGGATCAGTGTGATTTTTTTCTCAGCTTTTTTGCCGGAGAGGATTTCGATTGCTTCGTCTTTTGTTGTGTGACCTGCAAGCTCGAACCTGACTGTGTGGGTGCCTGGTTCGATGTCGTTTATAGTGCACGGAACTATGCAGCTTTTCGGTGAGGTTCCGGAAACATCAAGAGTAACTTTTACACCTTGTTTTTCGGATGAAAACGCTGCCGAGCCAGGAAGAATGACTACCGGAGCCGGTGCCGGAGCAGCAGGTTCCTCGGGTACGACATAATCTTCTTTCGGAGCTGTCTCCTTGAAATTTTCGGCTTTGTATTTTTCGAGTTCCTTGTTTTCTTCGACAAAAACCGGAGTTTCTGTCTTTTTGCCGTGGATCATCAGAACAACTGCTTCAAGTGCGCTTTTCATTCCGGCAGCAGTTCCGTTGAAATCAGTTGCTCCTGCTTCAGTCTTTCTTTTGCCGTCAACGTAGATGTAATTTACGGTGAGGGTGAAAATTCCGGCAAAATATTCAACCGAGGGAAGAACAATAATATCGGCCTTCAGAGCTTTTCCGATTTCAACCTGGCACTCCATCTGGTTACATTTTGACCATTCAGGGGAGCGTTTTTTTACGTCGGTAAGCGTGCTGTCGGGAATTATAGTGTATTTGCCAATACTTTTCAGAAGCTGCGTGATGTATTCTTTAGAGCCTTTCACGACATCCGGATGAATCTTGCCTGTGTTGTCAGCGGTGTCCATGACAACGAGCGTTTCGGCAAACAGACCTGAAGTGACAATAAAAACAAGGAATAAAATCCCAAACAGTTTTTTCATAAAATCCTCCACACACAAAAAGACTGAAGACTATACTTCAAAGAATTTTTATTTAAAGAAAATTCCGCGCGCTATGTCGCCGTGACGATGTAAAGGCGTAACTACGTGACATCGAAGGCGCGCGCCATTCAGAGTTTTTCAATGAGTGATTCAAAATCGGCGTTCCCGGCTTTTTTCACCATTTTCGCCGCATATTTTCCCAGAATATCGAACTCAAGGTTGATTGATGTGCCGGTTTTAAGGATTTTCCCGAACGAAGTCCGTTTCATTGTTTCGGGAATAAGCGAGATTTTGAAGGAGTTTCCGGCGAGCTCAGCGATAGTTAGGCTCACTCCGTTTACCGCAATCGAGCCGCGCGGCACTGTGAAATTCTCAAAATTTTTGTCAAAAACAATCTTTATTTCTGTCCCGTCACCGATTTTGTTTATTTCGGCGACTTTTCCGCAAGAATCTACATGACCCTGCACGATGTGTCCGTCAAATCTGCCGTTTGCAGGCATCGCCCTCTCTAAATTGACAGTCGTTCCAGGTTTATAGTTCCCGGCAATCGTCTTATTGAGGGTTGATTTTGATACAAAAAACAATATGTTTTCGTTGGAAAACTTTTCAACGGTGAGACATATCCCGTCAACTGCTATCGAATCCCCTGTTTTTATATTATTTCCAAACGGATTCTTTATACCGATACGGCATTCAGTTCCACTTTTTTCAACTCTTGTTATTTCTGAAACGGCTTCGATTATTCCTGTAAACATTTTCCTCCGGCTTGAAAATTTCTGTGAAAAATCAAAAAATCAGGCAAATATAGAAAAAAAAGAGCAAAGAAAAAGTTTTTTTGGAAAAAATTGAGAGTGCATGAGGCATTTTAGTATAAAAAAATTGATAAAATATAATCTTATGGTTATAAAGCGGCGGTTTTTTGTGTTTACTTAACTTTTGGAGTTAAAAATGAAAAAATTTTTCGTGATTTTGATTTGTCTGCTTTCCATGATTGCATGCGGAGACGGCAAGGATCCGATGATGAAGAAAATGGAAGAGGCCGCTGAAAGAAACAAAGCCTACAAAGAGGCTGAAGAAGCTAAAAAGAAAGAAAAACCGAAATTCGTCGATGACGAAATCAAAGAGGAGCTTCCTGCAATCGTAGACGCTGCGGCGAAAGGTAATCTGGCTGCTGTAAAAGCCGAGATCGGCAAGGGAACTCTCGTCGATACGAAGGACGGACGCAGCAGAACGGCCCTCTACGTGGCTGCTTCGGAAGGCAAAAAAGATGTCGCTGCCTATCTCATTGAAGAAGGGGCTAACGTCAACACGAAGCGCGACGACGGCGACACTCCGCTCATGGCTGCTGCAAGAAGAGGCGACAAAGAACTCGTTGAAGCACTTGTCAATGCAAATGCCGACATCGCTCAGGCCGACAACTTCGGCAGAACCCCGCTTATGATGGCTGCCCAGAGCGGTTCGAAAGAACTCATTGACTATATGCTTTCAAAGGGTGCAGACCTCAACGCAACTGACAAATACGAGCTTTCGGCTCTTATTTTCGCTATGAAAGCGCACAAAATGGACCTTGCGAAGTATTTGCTCGGCAAAGGTGCTAAAGTCTGGAAACAGAAACCTCTCGTAATCAAGGAAAAACCCCTCGTTCTCAAAATCGAAGGCAAAGTACAGCCCGGAATGGAGGAAGTCATCGAGAATCTTGACAAGAAAGACGTCCATCTCCGCCAGAAAACAGAGCTTTTCTACGCTGTTGAAACCGGTGATCTCGATCTCGTAAAACTTCTCGTCCAGAAAGGCTCTCCTGTTCTTGTTGATGATGTCGAGCAGAGCAGAGAAACGATAATTTATGAATTCGGGCAGGGCAAGGAAGAAGAACGCGATATGCTTTTCCAGAGAAAAGTCACGAGAACTTCCTATGACCGCGACCAGAAAAACCTTCTTCACTATGCGGCTGAAGGCGGATATGTCGAAATCATGAAGTTCCTCATCTCCAAAGGCGCAAGACTTGAAGAGACCGACGGCGAAAATGTCCGCGGACCGCTTTTCTATGTCGTAGCTCAGGAAGTTGACCCGAAAGATCCCGGCAAAGAGGCGAGACTTGTCGCAACTGCCGACTACATCATCGAAGAAGGCAAAAAGACCTGGACGAAGAGAGTCAGACTTACCAAAAAAGAACTCGACAAGATGAGAGAAAAGGAAAAATCGAAAAACTGGTGGGAAAAGAACCCGTTCGATACCGAATGGAAAGATGTCACCGCTCCGAAAGTCGATATCGAGGAATATGACTACGAAGGCTGGCACGTTCTTGCTCTTGCCGCTAAATACGGTCACACCGACATCGTAAAACTTCTCATCAAAAAAGGCGCGAACATCAACCATAAAGAGAGAAAGATGGGAAATACCGCGCTTATTTATTCGAGAGTCGGAAAATTCAAAGAGATGGAAGAATTCCTTCTTGCAAACTGCGCTAAGGAAGGCATCAACTTCGACCACGAAGAGCTTGCGAAACAGGGCTGGAAATGCGTTGACGGAAAGGAAGTCTTCGAAAAACCGGCTGAATAATTTCTCTTTTTTTTAATCCAAATAATTCCGAGGCATTATATGAAAAAAATCATTTTGGTTCTTTTCTCCGTTTTTTTGATTGCTGCATGCGGAGGTGATGATCCTGCTCCTGTTGCTGCGGCTCAGGGCACTTTGGGCGGGAAGTGTTACCCCAACAATACCTGCAACGACGGTCTGATTTGCTCAGAAGAAAAAAATATCTGCATAAAAGATCCTTCAGTTAGCGGAAACGATTCAGACGACGCGCAGCAGAATGACAGCGACCCTTCTGACGGCGGAGATTCAACAGAGGATAGCGATTCTACAGATTCAACTTCTGATGACGACGCTGGGGAAAACGAAGTCGGATGCGGCAACGGTACAAAAGAAGCTGGCGAATTTTGCGAAAAAGGTGACTATCTCAAGTGTTCAGAAGTGGATCCGCTGTATTCGGATTCTAATTTCGCGACCTGTAACGAAACTTGCAGCGGTTGGAATACGGAAAAATGCGGGTACGCGTCTGGTGCTACACCGCTTGCTACTTTTCCTGCAAGGACACACGAGCTGACCTATCTTTACGACGGAATGACCGCGTATGAAAATGCGGAAAATCAAGGTGACGAACTGTGGAAACAGGCTCTTTTCAGCACTTCGATAACAATGGAAGGTGGAACTTATACAATTCCTCATTCGCAGGCAAACGCGCATTGGATTGCGGGTTATTATGAAAACGGATTTTTCATGTTTTCTCAAGAATCCTATTTTTGTTCTGATATTGACAATCTGACAGGATGTTCCCTGACTGCTCCTGTTGTTCAGTTCGGTGCTGCGGTTTCTGATTTAAAGGCCGGCGCAGAACTTAAAGTCGGGATTTCAGACAGCAATAAGGTCAACTTTCTTGTTGTCGATTTTATGAACGAAAAAGACTGCGTAATGCTTGTCGGTTACGGCACTTTGAAAGTCGATTCGGCCAATATTTCCGCCGGATCTGCCGGAAATTTCAAATTCACGACTTCGGAAATAGGGATTTATCTTCCGGTTCTGACGCCTGAAGGCGATGTTAGCGGAGAACTTGAGACAGCGGGGTATACGATATGCAAATAATAAGAAAAACATTGATAGTTTTGGCTTGCTGCTTTTTTTTAACCTCTGTAGTTTCATGCGGCGGGAGTTCAAATTCATCTAATGATGATGACAGCATACAGAATGACAGCGATTCTGTCGAAACGCCTGATGATACCGTGGAAGATGATCCTTCGGCCAGTGTTGCTTCGATAAAGTTTACAATTCCGGAAGAAGCAGTCGCTGTAACCGATTTTTCGGGGCATTTTGCGTTTCCTGATGTTGTGAAGCTTAAAAGTGGCAAACTGATGGTTGTCTATAGAACAGGTGTTTCCCATACCGATGCAGGAGGTGCAATTCTCGGCTCTTTTTCAGATGACGGAATAAATTGGAGTGAACCCGCTATTCTGCTGGATGACGAGACGATAGACGACCGCGATCCTTCGATAACTGTTCTTTCAGACGGAAGAGTTGCGATGAACTGGTTCAAATACCGCTATCCTGCTGATTATTCTGAACCTTGGGTGCATCACCTGTTTTTTGCGGTTGCCGACAAAAACGGAAAAAATTTCACTGATGAAGTTCAGGTTGACACAGGGGTTTTTGATTACTCCGAAAACTCGGAAATGAATGAAAACGGAATCTGGGTTGATGAAAACGGAGACGAAGTAACTGTCGCGGCATCTTCAAGTTCGATAGTTGAACATGAAGGAAAACTTATAATTCCCGGTTATTTCGGCAACGCGCTCAACTGGCAGTCGATGGCCAAAACCCCTAAGACGAGAGTTGTTCTCTACGAAAGCGCAGACGGCGGTAAAACGTGGACACCCAACGAAGTCAAAGCCGAGATCGACGCAAAAACCTGGCTCCAGGAGCCGGCTCTGCTCAAAGTCACCGAAAAACGCTGGATTCTCCATGTAAGAACCGGTGTCGGGGCAAGTCCCAGCAACAAAGGCGACCTTGTACAGAGCATTTCCGAAGACGGCGGCGAAACATGGTCGCCGTACAAAAGTCTTGGGTTTGTCGCACATGCTCCGGAACTTCTGAAACTTGAAAACGGCGTCATCATCAGTTCTTTCCGCTGGCTTGAATGGGAAGGAAGCAAGGCGACCAGCGAATCTGTCTCGATGATTTATTCACTTGACGGCGGCGAAACATGGTCGGATGTGATAGAAATTCTTAACTGCGGTGCGGCAGAATGCGGCTATCCCGGCATGGTTGAGCTTCCTGACAATAAAATTCTCGTTGTTTACTACACTCCCGGTGGCACCGGAATCGAATCCAAAATCATAAGTTTCGAGGCCGAATAACTGTCGTTTTCTTCTTTAGCAAATTTGATTTTATTTTTTTTATAATTATAATATTTTGCTTATGTTTTTTGTAACACTTTATTTACGGAGTCAAAAATGAAAAAAATTTTGTCAGTTATGCTTATTTGCTCGCTGTTTTTCGCTATTTCCTGCGGCAGCAGTGAAAAGAAAGACGGAAAAACTTCCTTGATCGAAAAGAAAGTCGAGATGATTAAGAACGACAATCAGAACAAACCGGTAAAACAGATGGTTGAAATTCTCAAACTCAAGGGCGAGAACGAGGAATTTGTAAAGAAATCGGTTATGAAGATCTATTCCGAAATCACAGGAAAGGTCGCTCCGCATCAGCTTGCAGAGTTTAAGGAATCACCGAACAGAAACATTCAGGTCCCCGGCAATGTTTCAAGAATCCACATCAAAAGCGACTACATCTCCAGCGCGAATGTCATGCTTTTCCTCATGAAGGGCAAAGAGCCTGTCATCTGGGACGAGCTTGAGTTCAACACCGAGAAAAAATACGATTTTGCTCCCGGAAACTATGATTTTATTATGATCGTTGACAGACCTGACAACAACAATGTCTATGTTTTCAAGTATGACCGCAGCTTCAAAGGCGGCGAGCTTTACCTCGGCGAATTCAAAATTATCGGAAAATACAGCAATTCTGGCGAATGCATGAAAGGTTTCCTCCGCGACGATGCTGAGACCTGCATTGCTCCTTCGTTCAAAATTTTCGACAACTGCGATGCCGGAACACACCTTGTAGAGCATCTCTGTTGCGAAGAGGGTTTCAATTTCATCATGGATGGCCAGTGCTCGAGATACAGCGACACGGTTGAAAACGTTATCTGCCCGGCCGGATACCATGAAGCAGGAAAGGGAAGATGCTGCCCGACCGGTCAGCTTTTCATCGACAACAAATGCCAGGTTCCGCCAAAAGAAGAGCCGGCGAAATAACTGATTCTCCTTATGGTTCAAAAACTTTTTCCCGAAATAGAAATCTTTAAAGAGCGTTTCCTCGATTTTTTTGAAAACGAAGCTGCTCTCAACGGAAAACTGCTTGTCAGGGAACTTATTTTCCGTTTTGCAACGGTGCAGTTCCGCGATACTCACGGTTTTACTGCGGGAAAAGTCGAATATATCGCCAAGGTTTTTGACGAGGCTCAGGCGGAACTCGGGAACATTTTCGAGGAGTTCGCTGTTTTCTGCATTGAAAACGGCCTGGATGAGACTTTTATCAACTCAGAGATGAAGGGATGGCTTACGGAAATTTCGGAAGAAATGGAGCTCGAAAAGGCAGAAGACTGATTCTTTTCATTCTTCTTTCGGTGCTTCTCCACGGTCTGGTTTTTCTTATAAAAATCGACCTTTCAACCGATAAAAGTGACGAGGAAAGCCTTGTTTCGATAAGGTATATCGACGATTCCGCAGCGAAACTGCCTTCGACCCCTGTTCTGCCACCTAAACCTGAGAAGAAGAAAGATGATCTTAAGCCGAAAGGGCAGGTTGTCGATATCGCAAAGCCCAAAATCGAGAAAAAGCCTTCCAAAAGCCGCTTTCTTTCAGAATTTGACAGCTCTGTCGAGAATGAAACTGTTGCAGCCGAGCACGATGACAACATCAATGTGCGCGGCGAAAAGCTGAAAAGACAGCTTGCAAAAAAGGCGGAAAACGTGAACGCCGAGTCTGATGAAAACATGGTCGTGCCGCTTCAGGCCAACAACAACGAGAAAAACGAACCTGCCAAAGAGCAGAAAATCAAAAAGGGCGAACTCAAAGGTTTTGAGGGAACTGACGGAAACTATGCTGCCGGAAAAGAGAAGGAAATCGCCGGTAAAATCGATGCCAAAGACGACAAAGACGAGGAAGGGCGCGTGAATGTCGGCGGAAGGTGGATCCCGAAGAAACTTCTGCCGTATCTCAACGGTTCCGACGCAGTGCTCATGAGCCCGTCGAACGACTTTCTGGAAGATATCAAAAAAGGGAACGAAACCTATCTCAACACGAGAAAATTCGCCTATGCGGCATATTTCAACAAGATAAAGCAGGCGGTTTCGAGAAACTGGAGTCCGGGAACTGCGATAATCGTAAACGACCCGACAGGCACTATGTACGGGAGAAAGGACCGTTTTACGAAACTCAAAGTTTTCATTTCGTCGAAAGGAAAGCTCGTAAAAGCAAAAGTCATCACGAGCAGCGGAGTCGATTTCCTCGACAGAGAGGCGATAAACGCGTTCAAAATGGCGGCACCTTTTGCTCCGCCGCCGGAAGTGCTTTTAAACGAAGATAAACAGTTGGAAATTCAATTCGGATTTATGGTGACAACACATGAGTAATTTAAAAAAAGCGGTCGTTCTTTTCAGCGGCGGTCTCGATTCGACGACTGTGCTGGTCTATGCGATGAAGCAGGGTTACGATGTTTATCCGCTCACTTTTTCTTACGGACAGAGGCACGCGATCGAGATAAAACAGTCCGAAAGGACGCTTGAGAAATACGGGCTTATGAATCGCCAGACGGTGTTTTCAATTGATCTGACGCCGTTTGTGAACTGTTCGCTCATCAACAAAAATCTGGAAGTACCGGAATTCGCGGAAAACAGGATCCCGTCGACTTATGTGCCGTCACGAAACATAATTTTTCTTTCGATTGCATCCGGTATGGCTGAGACTTTAGGCGCTGAAAAAATTTTCATCGGTGTCAATTCGGTCGATTATTCTGGTTATCCCGACTGCCGTCCTGAATTTGTCGATGCTTTCAACAAAACGATTGCTGTCGGTACGAAGCAGGGAGTCGAAAGCGGAATAAAAGTCGAGGCACCGATTCTCAACATGTCGAAAAAGGAGATAATCGAGCTCGGAATGTCGCTCGGAGTCGATTATTCTCTCACGCACAGCTGCTACAATCCGACTCCTGACGGGCTTTCATGCGGAGTGTGTGACAGCTGCCGCCTCAGACTTGAGGGCTTCAGACAGGCAGGATTCACCGATCCGCTGAATTATGCCCGCCGAAAATAACGGGATCTCGAGATTCCGGGATTACGGGATTACGAGATTTCGGTATCCAGATAGGGTTCTTGGCGGCTGAAATTTTTGATTTTTTTTCAAAAATGGATAAAAAATCCGCGTGTTGACCTTTTTTGGGAGGAAAAAATGAAAAAATTTTGGCTGTTTTTAGCAATTGTATGTTTATTCGTGCTTTCAAGCTGCGGTGAAAACTCAACCGCAAAAAAAGTGAACAATGAAGAACCGGCGCCTGAAGAAGATGCTGAGATGAATGATGCAGAGATGGATCCGGAAGGTTCGGGCGGGTCATCAGATACCAAGCCGGATCCGAATCCTGATCCGGATAACGAATTCGCCAGAGAGCATCCGGGCTACACTGTCGAATTCAACATCATTGACACCGAGATGATGGGACAGGGTCAGTCTATGGCTATCGGATACTTTATGAGGACGGCGCGTGAAGATCTTGAAGAGGAAGAGGCTGAAGATGTTACGCTTGACACTTGTGTCACCGGCGAATCCTCTCCGCGTGTTCCGGAATGTACAAGCAATGCAGACTGCGGGCCGGAGCAGGAGTGCGTTCCTGAATACAACCAGGGACAGGCGGTGGAAAACAGCGAACACTGCGAAACTCCGAACAGAGCATCGCTTGATGTCGGTCCTGTAATGATTGCCGGTTTCAACGGCGGTCCGTACCAGTTCGCTTATGAGCCCGGGGATCAGGTTTACAAACTCAACGGAACCGGTGACGGAAGCATTGACCGCTCTCTTATTGCCTACAATACCGAATATACGATAAGTGCAGACTCCATGATTCCGGAAGACCTTGAATCACTTTCGGCAACATTCACGATGCCTCCCGCACTTTCGCTTATCGAGCCGCAGATGGTCGAGGGCGGAACATTCGGTGCGGCAGTGGAAGTCGATAACTCGAAGCCGCTCACTTTCAAGTGGGAAAGCAACGGCGGAAAGGGCTACATTGATATTACTATAACGGCAGCCCAGTCGCTTATGAACGTAGTTTCTGTAACCTGCAAAGTCAAAGACGACGGCGAATTCACAGTTCCGGAAGAATTTACGTCCCAACTTGTTTTCGGCGGCGGCGGTGACGGAATGATGGATCAGATGCTTCAGATGATGAACATGATAACGATGGACAGACACTCAGAAGCTCCGATTACAGGCGAAGGTGTTTTAAGCGGAAAAGTCACTTCCGAGCAGCTTGTTATGATCAATGTCATTCCGGCAGGCGGAGCAGCTGAGCCGACACCTGAACCTGAAGAAGGGGAATAGTCCTTTTTTAATTCCAGATCATGAAAATTCTCACAGTCAAAGACGATATTTTTCTTAAAGAACTCGAAATCAGTGATGCCGCGCACATTTTCAAGGCAATAGATTCCCAGCGCGAATACCTCGGCGAATGGCTTCCGTTTGTCGAATTTACAAAAAGTGTTAAGGATTCTCTGGATTACGTCAATTCAGTCGTAACGATGCCCGAAGATTGCAAAGAATGGCAGTTTTCGGTTTTCTGTGGCGACGATTTTGCGGGGCTTGCCGGATTCAAGGG